>CAYQEN010000008.1:0-66325 GCA_964416545.1 uncultured Bacteroides sp.
GTAGCATACATTGTTGATGATGTTTGGGAACTATCTCTTTCAGCCAATGCTGCACAATATGAGGGTTATTTTGACCTCTCCTGCACATTCAACTGCTATCCTGAGACTAATCTTTCAGATGAAGTAAAGAGGAAGTTAGATGGATTGTTTGCAGACTTCTTGTCTACACTCAAGATTGCCAAAGGAAACAGATATATAGGCTGTGGAGATAGGAGAAACCACTCTATAAACATACAATATTTTCACATTGAAGATACCTTTGATGTATTCTGTAAGATGCTTGATGAGATTGTTCCTGCATTACAGAACTTCACCTTTCGATTGCCCTTACAATCTATCAACCTCACAGGAGAAATAGAAGCTATAAAAGAACAAATGGAAGCAGCACTCAATACAACTCTTGAGGTAGTATCCGAGGAGGAACGTATCAACAAGAAGCTTCAGTGTGGTTACTTTCTGTAATTATTGATGGAGTTATGAAAATAGCTTACCTGCTTACCTTATGTGGAGTAAGCAGGTTAAGCTTTTGCATGTAATGTATTGCCTGTTAGATGGGCTTTATAAGGTATCCATATAAACCATCCCTTTTCACTCTTTCCACTTTCATGTCTCTCAAAACATGACCAAGCATTTGTATTGAAAGTGTTTTATAACCTGTTTTCTGACATAATTGTTGTAGTATTTGAGTCGTAGTCATGAAAACAGTCCCCGCTTCACCGTCCTTACCTTTAGAAAAGTGGTTGATAAAAGCTTCTTCCTCTACAGAAATATCTCTGAATTCAGCGTTCATTTTCTCTAGATTCTCTGTTTCAGTTTTATCAAACCAATACTGAAATCCTGCGAGATATAAACTTTTAAGCTGGGCAAAAAGTTGGTATAGAGGAATGTTGTGGTGCGTATTGATTTTAGTGGCATCAAAGCATAAAAATCTTCTGTTGCCAGTCATATCCTTAAGAAAATTTTTCTTATTGACTGTCCCTGCAAAGGTGGCTCTTTTCCTATAATACTGGCTTATCGTCGTGTAGGCTCTCCTCATATTAGTACCTTTCTGAGTCATAAGCTGCTTTACACTATCCATGCTCTTGTCTGACAGGTTTTCAAGCTCATCCATGAGAATCAATACACATTCAGAGAGTTTGACGTTTGTCTCTTTGTCCTTTGTGTGGACATATCCCTCATGTATAAATTCCTGAAATTCAGCAGGCAAAATGGAGTGAAACCATGTTGTTTTGCCTATGCCCTGTGCTCCTGAGAGTACTATTGCAGTCTGATTGCTGACATTCTCATCCAATAAGGAGGCAACCATACCCACCAACCACTTTTTCAGGCAGACCTCAAAGTGTTTCGGTTGGGTAACTGTCACTGTTTTTGCTAATTGAGTGACATAATCCTTACCATCCCACTCCGGCAATTTGTGAAAGTACTCAATATACGGGTCAAATTTCAATACATAATCTGATTTCAAAATCATCAATAAGGTTTCTTTTGAACACTTGATGTTATGTGTTTTAATTCTTTTCAGTATGGTATTGAACTCGTAATCCGCCAAATAGTGGTATGGTTCATTCGTACCCTTGTCTCTGACTAACAACCTTTGTGTCACTGAATTGAACTTGAACTCGTAGTGCTCTGTGAGGTAGTTTTGAATCTGCTCAATGACGGAGTTAAATGCTCCCTCTTGAACTGAAATGGACGGTGTATTCGTGGTGTTCATATTACACCTCCTCTCTCTTGAATGAGAGCAACCAACATGGGGTGAGTCATATATAATCTGCCGCCAATGTTGATAAGGTTTATGAGGCCTCTCTCCCTCCAGTTGAAAATAGTTCTTTTGGTTACCTTGAAAATCCTTGCCAGATCCACAAGGTCATACAGGGTAAATTCCTGTTCTTTTGCAGTTTTGTTTTCTGCAATCATATCGCAATAAAAATTTTTTATAGCCTTACTGGACGGCTGTTTGACTTAATTGTAAGGCAATTAGCGTAGAATGCTTATTGTTTTTATTTCTTGCGACGTGTTAATCTTGTTTCTGCTTTAGTTTATTGTTTAGTGTGTAATCACCTTTTAGGTTAATCCAGTGCTAAACCTGTGACAAAGGTACAACGATTATCCCGAATATTCCTAATATGAAACAAAGAAATTTGTGGAGTTTCCGCATTTTTCATACTTTTGCAGTGCATAAGGTCTTGAGACTGAGATTGCAGAGTCCGTTGGACTATTCATTGGACATGAGTTTTTAAGCTGAGATAACTCGCTGAATACAAGGGTAATATTGCTTTTGGTTCATGAGCCTCCAGCTCCACCCCCACATCCCAAATCAACCCCGCCCGAAGCGCACCTCCCCACATCCATCCACACGCGCTTCGGGCATTTTTTATACCCAAACACGCGCCATACCTGCACACACATATATATACACAACAAGGATGCTCTCACGAGCATCCTTGTCACTTACACATAGTACTTAACGTCAGTGATTATTTAATGTCTAATTGGCACTTTTTTATGAAAAAGCTTTGTTTATCAACGGTTGCAGTTGATTTCATGACAAAGATACTCATTTTTAGATTGCAGTCAAGACACGGCAAACATCCCGAAAACTGACGATTTCAACGTAAAAATACACCTCTTCACCCTTTTCCTCCCCTTTTTTCTTCGCAATCTGAAAACTTGCCACCACTGCTTTCAAAAAAGTTGCATTTTGCCACCGACCTAAAAAAAGTTAAAATTCACACCCGCCCATCTCTTTTGTTTTGACAATGTAATTTTGTAATTTTACGTCCAGTTATGCGTAAGATCGACCAAGCCACAGTCCAGAAGATTCTCGACGCCGCCGACATAGTCGAGGTAGTCAGCGATTTCGTCCACCTCAAACGACGCGGTTCGGGATACATCGGACTATGCCCGTTCCACAACGAGCGCACACCATCATTCTCCGTATCCAAAAGCAAAGGTATATGCAAATGCTTCAGCTGCGGAAAGGGTGGCAGCCCCGTCAACTTCATCATGGAGCTGGAACACATGTCGTTCAACGAAGCCCTGCGCTACCTCGCCAAGAAATACAACATCGAAATCGAGGAACACGAAATCACCGAAGAAGAACTGCGCGAGCAAAACCGACGCGAAAGCCTGCTCGCCATCAACGACTTCGCCATGAACCACTTCGCCAATCTCCTCACCGACTCCGACGAAGGACGCGCAATCGGGCTGTCATACTTCCGCGAGCGCGGCATCAACGACGCCATGATCAAACGCTTCCGACTCGGATACGCTCTCGAAAATCGCACCGAACTCCACGACGCCGCCACAGCAAAAGGCTACTCCGAAGACTTCCTTATCGAAACCGGACTATGCTACCGCACCGAGCGCGGCACCGTGCAAGACCGCTTCCGCGGACGCGTCATCTACCCCGTATTCACCATCTCCGGCAAAGTCGTTGCCTTCGGCGGACGAACACTGCGCAAAGACAAAGACGTAGCGAAATACGTCAACTCACCCGAATCGATTATCTACCGCAAGAGCCACGAACTCTACGGACTATACCAAGCCCGACAAGCCATCGTCAAAAAAGACAAATGCATACTTGTCGAAGGCTACATGGACGTCATATCCATGCACCAGAGCGGCATCGAAAACGTTGTCGCCTCATCGGGCACATCGCTCACCGAAGGGCAGATCCGACTCATCCACCGATTCACCGAAAACGTCACCGTCATCTACGACTCCGACCCCGCAGGCATCAAAGCATCGCTGCGAGGCATCGACATGCTCCTTGCCGAAGGACTCAACGTAAAAGTCCTCTCACTCCCCGACGGCGACGACCCCGACTCATTCGCACAATCTCACTCCGCCACCGAAGTCGAAGACTACATAGCCACTCACGAAACCGACTTCATAGCCTTCAAAACACGCATACTCCTCGAAGGCGCCGGAGCCGACCCAACAGAACGCTCGAAAGTCATACAGTCGATCGTACGAAGCATTTCGATGATCGACAACCTCATCACACGCACCGTCTACATCGACGAATGCAGCCGAACACTCGGCATCGACGACAAAATACTATCGCTCCAAGTAGCCAAATACATTGCCGAGCGACACGAACGTGAAGCCCGCGAAGCCGAGCGGGCTCGCAACCGCGCCGCCGCCGGAATCCCCGACGAGCCCGACGACAACAACTACCCCTCCTCCTCCTCACCGACACCCATCGCCACACCCGAACAGACCACCTGGGAAAACACATTCCTTCAGCCATACGAGCGCGAACTCGTGCGCTACGTCGTGCGCTACGGCATGATGTACCTCTGCGACTACCCCATCGACGAACTCGGCAACACCCGACCAATGTCGGTAATGGAATACGTCGACCACGAACTGCGCTCCGACGGCATTATCCTCGCCAACTCCGGCTACCGCAGCACATTCGAAGCCGCACTTGCCGTACCCGCCATATCGTGGGACGACGACTGGGCACGATTCAACAGCGAACTCGACCAACGCCGTCGCCGGCTCATGGACGAAGGCTTCGACCGCATTCGCTCCTCTGCCACCGACATCGCATCGGTCGAATCACTCGAAAAGCAACTCACCGAGCAAGTCGACGCACAGATAGCCGCCGACACTGCCGACTTCTGTGAAATGTACATTGCTAAATCACTCCTCTCCTCACCCTCCGACAACGTACGACGCATCACCACCGACCTCGTCAGCCGACGACACAAACTCAGCAAAATCCACACCAAATACTCACGCATACCCACCGAGCGCGAGCGACTCACCGAACTCGTGCCCCACGCCATCTACAACCTCAAAGAAGCGCTCATAGAATGCGAAATTCGCGAAGTCATTGCCGGCATACGCGAAGTCTACGCCGCCGGAGCCGACCCGGCCGCCATACGCAAGCTCATGGAGCGCAACGCCGAGCTTAACGAGCTAAAAAAAGAGCTCGCCAAATACCTTGGCGAGCGAGTACTTTCTCCGCGCAAGCGCTAAACGCCGCGCAATATCTTACAGCTTTCAGCTTACCTCGCCGCTATCAGCATAAGCCCTACGCGCTCCTGCAAGCCAAACAGCAGATTCATCACATGCACAGCACCGGCAGCCGCGCCTTTAAGCACGTCATCGATAGCCGTAGTCACAACAAGACGGTCGCCATCCTTATGCAAATTGATGATACACTTTCCCGTGCCCACCACCTCACTCAGCGACGGCACCGAATCGCTCAAGAACGTAAATCCGTGATCCTCGTAATACGTATCATATAGCGTCGTAAGCTCATCCTCAGCCACATTGCAACGGAAATACATCACTACCGACACTCCGCGCGTCCAACCGCCGGCCGTCACAACGTAAAACATCGGCGAATTAAAGCTCGACTGCACACTCTTCAGCACATTCGATATCTCATCGGCATTTGCATGCTTCAACAGCGCCAAAGCCTCACCCGGTTCGGCATTTGCATCCGGAGCCACCGCGCTGATATGAATATCCGCATTGAGCATCAGATTGCGAGCCATCGGGAGCAATCCGAGCAACACAGCCATTGCCGGCGCACTCGGCACCGACGCCCATCGTGCGCCCCTCACAAGCTGCTTCCTGTTGAGCTCCGGCAGGCCATAGACCCATGGCGAATCCTCACGTAGCGACTCCTCGCGAAAATCGCCCGTAACGTCCACTATTCTAAGCTCTTCAGGCAATTTCCTACCCTCCAGATAGTTTTTTGCCCTTCCAGGCTCCTCAAAGCAGAGAAACAACACATCCACATCATCCACATCGCCCGACGAAACGAAACGCATATACGTCTCGCCCCTCAGACCCTTGTGTACCTGATACAGAAACGCCCCATCAGCCTCAGGAGCCTCCACCCAGATTATTTCCACATCAGGGTGATTAACAAGCAGCTTGATTATTTCGCCGGCAGCTACTGCTGTTCCCCCGGCTATTCCGGCACGAATCATTCGTATTATTATATCTGTGTGTGTTTTAGAAATACTTCCTTGCCTGCTCCATTATCTTCGTCGGTATCACCGAACACAGAGCATCGTAAACCTCATCGATAGCCACATCCAGAGCCACCGTGACAAACACCGTATCAGCGCCTGCCACCGTACCCAAAATTCCCGGATGGCCTATCTCATCTATATCATAAGCCACACCGCCGGCATAGCCATTACGCGTCTTCACCACAACTATCGAACCCGAGCGAGCCACCGACACTATTGCCGCCTGCCTCACAGTATCCATAGCGTGCGTAGCCACCTCATCGGCCGCCGTACCGTTAGCTGCTATCACATAGCGATATCCGCCAAGCTCCGTAGCCACCTTCGACGTCCTGAGCGTCTTCAAGTCGCGCGACAGAGTAGCCTGCGTCACCGTACAGTCATGTTCATGCAACAGAGCCATTAGCTCCTCTTGGCTGCCAACAGTATTATGTAGCAGTATATTCACTATTTTGGCAAGCCTATCCTGACGTTTGTTCATCGTATTGACTTTATATATTTAAGATTTATGCAAATTTAATTCATCCACTGATAATCTGCAAGCACACAACCGACAAAAACTTCGATTCAACAAAAAAACAAAAAAATATTTTGCAACTTTTCGCCGGAATTGTACCTTTGCACCCACCTCATCTCCCCCTCTCCGTAGCCCGCATGGGTCGCAGAGAGGATTTATATTATCACACACAACACACGCACACACACTTAGCACACATATTCCCCACACCCATGAAAACGATCGGACAACTCATCAAAGAAGAGCTCGAACGACAGGAGCGCACCGTTGCTTGGTTTGCGCGCAAGCTCTCTTGCCACCGTTCAAACATCTACGACATCTTCACTCGCGAAAACCTCGACATGGCTCTCCTGATTCGCATCTCCCACATCCTCGACCGCAACTTCCTGCGCGAAATCTCCGACAACGTCGAATCTGACCTACATCCGCAATCCAAAACCACGCCTCCCACCACTCCCGACTAATCTCTCCTCTGTCCTCAGCTTTGTCCAAATATTTGCGACACTTCCGTACCATATCCCACTACCGATATTTTTGGTCACATTTTCGCGTTTACATAATTTTGCCCCATGCAACTCTATCACATCGATAGTTTTTTAGAAACACACATTTCGTTAACCATAATTAAAAATCCCACGAGTTATGAAAAAGAAAATCATGATGGTTGCAGCAATCCTCGGTGCTCTCACCCTCGGATCTTGCGTCGACGACAACGAATCTCAGTCGGTAACCGATGTTCGCAACGCCAAAACCGAACAGCTCAAAGCCATGGCAAACCTTGCTAACGCGCAAGCCGAAGCCGAACTTATCATCGCCAATGCTGAAAAAGCACTCAAAGAAGCCGAAGCTGCTTATCAGAAAGCCTTAGCCGACGGCGTAAAGCAGGATGCCGAACTTGCTAAAGCCCGCTTCGAAGTCGAAATCGAAAAAATCCGCGCCGAAGCCGAGCTCGCTATCATCAATGCAAAAAAAGCAGCAAACGAATACGACCAGCAGATGCTCGCGCAGGCCAGCGAACGCATCCAGGCTCTCTACAATCAGTATCACAACTGCATCGACAAGGTCAACGAATTCCGTCAGGATAAATTCGACGCCAAGATTCGTCTGGCTGAACTCGAAGGCGGCTTGATCACTGCCCAAGAAGCTAACGAAAAGAGCATCGCAAAATGGCAGAAGCAGCTCGACCTCGAAGAATACAAGCTCAGTCTCTTCGGCGAATACGCCAACATCGACAAAACCGAGCTTCAGAAGAAAGCTCTCCAGGCTCAGAAAGATGCCACCCTCGCCGACAAAGCTACTGACGAAAAGAGGCAAGCATACTCCGATGCCAATACTCACTATAACTACATTTTGTTCAGCGTAGACGCTAATATGAATTCCGCCACCCCGGAAGAATACAGACTCAATCTAATCAAGGCAGTCAGAGCATTTATCGACATCAATTGTGCCGAACTCCTTAATTTCACTTATAGAAAAGTATTCTTAGATGACACTCACATTCAGAGCTATTTGCATTACTCGCTAAATCCAGAACAGGTAGCCTTTTACACTGAACGCTATAAGAACAATATCAAGTATTATACAGATCAGATTGGCGACACCGCTACTGAAAATTCTCTCGTTTGGCATCTCGCCAAAGTCGAAAAAATCAAAGCCGATTCGCTCGCTGCCAATCCTAAATTCGATACATCTGCTCTCGATCAGCAAATTGTCCTCTACAACAATAAAATTGCACAAACAAAAGACTATTTGGAACTAGCTAACAGAAACTATGCAGACTTCGAATCACTCATAGCTTGCTTCTCCGGCGACGATCTCAAAGCCTACGACGCTGCTATAGAAAGCCTCATAGACGCACACGCAACTGCAGAAGCAGCCGAGGCTGAATACGTTGCCGCTCAAGAAGCTGCCGCTAAGCTCTGGGAAGAATACAATACAGCCAACACTGTTCTGAACAATGCTACCGATATTGAAAGACGCATCACCAATATCAACAGCAACATCGAGATGTATAAGGGATGGATTGCTGATGCTAAGAACAGCACTGTTGATACCGAAAATCAGATTATCAAACTGAAGGCTACTATCGAATTCTACGAATCTCAGATTGCCGAATACGAAGCTTACGCTGAAAAGTTCAAGAAACTTCTCGACGAAGCAATCGAAGCTCAAAACTAATCCCCGTAAATCAACGGCATTTAAACTAAAAGTGACATGAATATACGAAAACTTTTACTGATAGCCGTTATGCCCATGATGTGTCATGCAGTAAACGCGCAGGAGTGCAAAAAAGACTTCACCCCTCGTCAAGGCGACTTCACCGTTGCTGCTACTGTAGGATATAATAGCTACGCAAGCGTCACAGCCCTTCAAGGCTCACTGGCTAACTATGAAGCCGCCGCTATATCTACCAACTGGTCAGACAAGAAGCTGATGGTTGGTGTCGAAGCCGGATGGTTCTTCAAAGACTTGTGGAAACTTAACTTGGGTGGCGGTATGAACTTCACGAACAACCCCGGTTATTCGGCTGTTCCCGGCACGATGAACCCCGACGCCTCTGTCGAAGACAACCTCGGCGAAATCCCCGGTTATCGTGCAGTGGCCGATGCTCAGACTTTCACCTACAACGTTTTTGTCGGCATCGATCGCTATTTCAAAACAAGCAATACCAACATGATGTGGTACACCGGTCTCCGCGCCGGAATGGCATATGCACAAAATCAGCAGAAATACGATGAATACACCTCTATGGGCAAATCCATCGGCGAAAGCTGGAATCTGCGTGGTGCCGTTACAGTAGGCATCGACTACTTCGTACTACCATCTATGTATGTGGGTGCGCAAGTCGACCCCTTCGCTTATACCTACAACATGACCTCGTATAAGCCGCAGGAAGGTCTCAGCAACCTCGACGCTGACAGTCACAACTTCAGCCTCCTGGCCGCACCTACCATTAAAGTCGGATTTAAGTTCTAAGGGTCAATAAACCGAATCTAACTACTCCGAAATACACACACAACACAACAACAGCAGCGGGCTCCCTCGATTAGGGTCAACGGAATAACAGCCCGCTGCTTCACATAAAGAGAGCGACTCCCCCACGGAGCCGCTCTCTTCTTTTCTCCATCCCATCTCCCCTCCCGGTTTTCAGATTTCACCTTTAAAACCACCTCGCCCGACCACCTACACGGCGGTCGGGCGAGACTTATTGATTATTGATATACGCGCTATATCTTAGAGCTGCTCCTCAAAGCGACGAGCGCCATCGCTTACAATCACAGGATAGATCATCGGTTCATGACCGTAACGCTCGTTAAACTTCTTGGTAACAGTAGCAATAAAGCTGTCATACACGCTATCCTTCACGAGGTTCACAGTGCAGCCGCCGAAGCCGCCACCCATGATACGCGAGCCG
Organism: uncultured Bacteroides sp.; assembly: GCA_964416545.1. GTDB lineage: Bacteria > Bacteroidota > Bacteroidia > Bacteroidales > Muribaculaceae > Paramuribaculum. Next base: position 9,932 of record CAYQEN010000008.1, read on the forward strand.
GTCACGCCACACTCGCGAGCCACGTCATTCAGATAGTCCAATTCTTCGCACGACACTTCATAGAGCTTCGACATACCCTCGTGAGTACCATACATGCACTCACCCACGGTTTCATAGTCGCCACGATTCAACGCATCGCACACGTCGAGCACACGCTGCTTCTCCTCGATTACATACTTGGCGCGCTTGAAATCCTCTTCGCTCACCTTATCGCAATTATTTTCGAGCATCGTCATATCGGCATCGCGCAGAGTTTCAACGCCAAGCGTTTTAGCCACACGCTCGCAGCTTTCGCGACGCTTGTTGTAAGGCGAATCCACAAGTTCGTGCTTCACACGCGAATCTACCAACACCAGGCGGTAGCCGTCGAGCTTAAACGGGAAATATTCAAACTCACCTGAGCGGCAGTCGAGACGCATCAGATTGTCCTTCTTACCATGAACCGACGCAAACTGGTCCATAATACCGCAGTTCACACCGCAATAGTTATGTTCTGTCGACTGACCGATTTTGGCAAGCTCCATACGCTCAAACTTATTGTCGTTAAACAACTCATTCAGCGCATTTGCAAAGCAGCTTTCAAGAGCTGCCGACGACGACAGACCTGCGCCAAGAGGCACATTGCCTGCAAATACAGCGTCGAATCCCTTAACCGCGCCACCGCGCTTGATAGTCTCGCGGCATACACCGAAAATATAGCGAGCCCACTGCTGCTTCGGAGCATCCTCCTCATTGAGGCCGAAATCAGCCTGCTCGTCGATATCTATCGAATATACATGACATACATCCGTATCATTCGGACGAATTTCTGCCATAATCATCTTATCGATGGCACCCGGGAACACGAAACCGCCATTGTAGTCGGTATGTTCGCCGATAAGGTTAAAACGTCCGGGGGCTACAAAAAGAATGCCCTTGCCGCCAAAAAGCGACTCAAACTTTGATGCAATTTTATTCTTCATGAAGATTAGGTATGATTGATTTTTGTTTATGTTTAGTTGAAAAAAAACGTCTGAATCAAGCAGAACAATGCATTCCGGCACAGACCGAAACACACCTACTCTGATTTTAAGCAAACTTACGAAAAAATACTCGTCGACACACACACCACCCACCTAAATCCGCCCCGCCCCGCGTTAAAAGTCCTTAAATCCACCACCATCTCCCTCACCACCTCTCACCTTTCGGTTTTCCGCTAAAAAAAAGTCTCCAAAGCCTTATCGGCTTCGGAGACTTCATTATTAAGAGCAAAAAATATTAGATAGCGCCTTCGAGGAATTTCACGAATTCAGCTTCGTCCATAGCACCAACGTTGCTCACGGTAGTACCGTCAGCCTTGATTACTACAACCATAGGAATCGACGAAACTTCATACTTCTTAGCCAGAGCCTCACACTGATCTACATCAGCAGTAGCAAAATCAGCCTTACCGGCCATCTGCTCAGCCACCTTATGATATACAGGCTTGAACTTCTGACACGGGCCGCACCATGTAGCCGAAAAATCGATTACCAAAGGCTTGCCCGAAGGTTCTACTTTCGAGTCAGGAGTCAGCACAGCCACAACGTCAGAAGCCTCTACAGCTACTACGCTATCGCCGGCCACAGAGTCGGCCACCACTTCGATGCCCTCCTCTACTATCGAATCGGTCACAACATTGTCAGTGCCCGTCGACGAATTGCCGCCGCATGATGAAAGCGAAAGCACCGCTGCGGCAAAGATAGTGAGATAAATAGATTTCATAATCAGATATATACTTATTTAGATAGTATTCTCATTGTCCTGCCACACGTGAAGTATGCGGCCTATATAGCGATAATGCCAATCGCCGTCATACCACTTTTCCTCGATAGCCGGATCGACAAAAGCATCCTTCGCGAAGCGATCCACATATACGGTCTCGGCTTCCACCACCAGCTTCGCACCCTTAAATGTCAGTGCGCCGCTCGGCAGCTCCACCACTTCCAGACCCGGATAGTGCATCTTATCGATGTCGCGACCGCTATTCTTCCCCATAGCCGCCAACAACGGACGCATCTCTTCGGGGAAAAACGACAGCGTGAATCGTCCCGCCTTATCGATATACTCCTTCGTATATCGCTGTGGACGTATCACCGTTTCTACAACATCGAAGCCCCACATCTCGCCGATAGTGCCCCACGAAGCTGTCATAGTGTTGAAGTTCGACGCATCACCCGCGGTGACGAGCATCCAATCCTTCGCTATCAGCTTTATAGGATTTTCGGCAATTTCAGATGGCTTTATTTCGATCATCATGACCTATTTAGAGTGAATTGAGGGCAGCGTTTGTCTTACGAACAGCTTCTGCGCTTGCTTCGAAGAGAGCGCGTTCGCTTTCGTTGAGGTTGAATTCAACCACACGTTCGATACCGTTCTTGCCAAGTACACAGGGAACACCGATGCAGATGTCGCTCTGGCCATATTCGCCTTCGAGAAGAGCCGAGCAGCTGATAGTTTCCTTAGTGTCGTGGATAACAGCCTTAACAACCTGTGCAGCTGCTGCGCCCGGAGCCATCCATGCAGAAGTACCGAGAAGCTTGGTGAGAGTTGCACCACCTACCATTGTATCGGCAGCTACCTTCGAAAGAGCTTCTTCTGAGAGAAGTTCGGTTGCGGGGATACCACGGTGAGCGGCATAGCGTACCAAAGGAATCATAGTTGTGTCACCATGACCGCCGATTACGATACCTTCTACTTCGGTAGCAGGTGCGTTGAGTGCCTGGCTCAGGAAATACTTGAAACGTGCGCTATCGAGTGCACCGCCCATACCGATGATACGGTTCTTGGGAAGACCAGAAACCTTGTGGATAAGGTAGGTCATGGTGTCCATCGGGTTAGATACACACAGAATCACTGCATTGGGTGAGTGCTTAAGCACATTGTCAGTTACCATCTTCACGATACCGGCATTTACACCGATGAGCTCTTCGCGAGTCATACCCGGCTTACGGGGAATACCTGAAGTGATAACAACCATATCGCTGCCTTCGGTAGCTGAATAGTCGTTGGTAACGCCCTTCACCACGCTCGAAAGGTGGAGAATGTTAGCGGTCTGCATAATATCCATAGCCTTACCTTCCGAAAGGCCTTCTTTGATGTCGATGAGGACTACTTCGTCAGCAATTCCTTGTGTAACAAGGACATTCGCACAAGTCGCGCCCACATTTCCGGCGCCTACAACTGTTACTTTTGACATAATTATATTAAGTTAGAAAGTTCTGACACAAAGATAAACAAATAATCCGTAGGGTGTGCCGTTAAAAAGCAATTAATTTTTACGCAAAAAAAGGATTACCACCTCGGGCAATCCTTTTTCTACATATATTTTCTCGTATTTCGACGATATATTTACACATTGAAGAGGAAATGCATGATGTCGCCATCGGCCACAACATACTCCTTACCCTCAACGCTCATCTTTCCGGCGGCCTTCACGGCGGCCTCACTGCCGAGCGTCACAAAATCGTCATACTTTATCACCTCGGCGCGGATAAAGCCCTTTTCGAAGTCGGTATGAATTACTCCGGCACACTTCGGAGCCTTACTGCCTCGCATGAATGTCCATGCACGCACCTCATCGGCTCCGGCTGTGAAGAATGTTTGAAGATTCAGCAGTGCATATGCCGCACGTATCAGGCGCGACACTCCCGACTCCTCAAGACCGATTTCGGCAAGGAAGTCGCGACGGTCTTCAAACGAATCAAGCTCTGCGATTTCAGCCTCTGTCTGAGCAGCCACAACGAGCAGCTGGGCATTCTCATCTGCTATCGCCTTGCGCACAGCCTCTACATACTCATTGCCGGTAGCGGCCGACGCATCGTCAACGTTACATACATAAAGCACCGGCTTCGAGGTCAGCAAAAACAAATCGCGGGCAAACTTCTGTTCATCCACCGTTTCAAACTCCACCGAGCGGGCAGGCTTTCCCTGTTCGAGTGCCTCCTTAAAGCGACACAGCACTTCATACTGCATTTTTGCCACCTTGTCGCCGCCGGTTTGAGCCTGCTTCATAGTGCGCGCCATGCGGCTCTCTACTGTTTCGAGGTCTTTTATCAGAAGCTCGTAATCGATGATTTCCTTATCGCGAACGGGGTCTACCGTACCATCCACGTGAGTGATATTATCGTCGTCAAAACAACGCAAAACGTGTATAATTGCGTCCGTTTCGCGAATATTGGCTAAGAACTTGTTTCCCAGGCCTTCACCCTTACTCGCGCCCTTCACCAATCCGGCTATATCCACGATTTCCACCGTAGCGGGAACCACACTGCGAGGCTCACACATCTCCACGAGCTTATTCAGACGGTCGTCGGGCACCGTGATTACGCCCACATTTGGTTCGATTGTACAAAACGGAAAATTGGCCGACTGCGCCTTTGCGTTTGAAAGGCAGTTAAAAAGGGTAGACTTGCCCACATTGGGAAGTCCCACTATGCCGCATTGAAGAGCCATAATATTCTAAGTATTTAATTTTTGCGAGCAAAGTTACTCAAATTTCGCGTCATTGCGAAATATTGTTCCGCCGAAGCATCTTTTCCACCGTATGACGCAAATCATCCATCATGGCCATCACGGGGGTTATTATCGGCTTAAAAGGCTTATCGGTCGGCGGCACATATATTTGCAATCCTCCACGATGACACTCCATTTTCAACTCGCGCCCCATAATCATCGGTTCGCCGTCGATATGCACCGGACCCGGAGCTCCGCGACGTATCGTCGCACGCTCTGCACGAAGCGTATGGATAAGCATATTCTTATCTATCCTACCGCTCATCAAGTCTATCCCCACAAGTGCCGCTGTCAGCGGATTCCCATTGTCTATCACCGTCAGGTCAAGCAGTCCGTCCACTATCGAAGCGTGAGGTGCTATATAGGCATTATTTCCATACTGCGACGCATTGCACACAGCCACAAGAAACGCTCGCTGAGTCAGCTCCTGCCCATTAGCCTCTATCGTGTACACGTCAGGCTCATACGACAGATACTCGCGAAACGTATTCTTGATATACGTCATGCGACCGCGATGCTTATCTGCTGCAAATTTCTCACTCACCACTGCATCAAATCCGACGCCGAATGTACAAAAAAACGGACGGCCGTTTACGGTTCCGTAGTCGCAATCCAGCGCTCGACGCTGAGCCACGATATCTACCGCGCCGTCCACTTCGAGGGGAATACACAAATGTCGTGCCAGCCCATTGCCGGAGCCACACGGTATTATGCCGAGCGTCACTCCGGTTCCGCAAAGTGCTGCTGCAGTTTCATTTATCGTCCCATCGCCACCGGCAGCTATCACAGACGCATATCCACTCTCTACCGCGTTGCGAGCCAAGCGTGTAGCGTCGCCGCTACCCGCTGTCCACACCGTATCTACGTCAAATCCGACCTCCGTGAGTCGACTTTTCACATAGCTGTCGAGCCCTTCTTTATCATCAGTACCCGATATCGGATTTATTATTAGTAAAGCCTTAATCTTATTCATAAAAAATTAGCACAAAGGTACAATTATTTGGTCATAATGTAACTTTTACATACATTTGTTCATCATAACAACAATCAACGACAAATACACATTATGTCTAAACGATTTGTAGCAACATTACTCGTATTCGTCATTGCTACCATTACATTTCTTCCGTGGCTTGGTCTGACACCATTCCACACCAAAGGCGAACCGCGCGAAGCCATTGTCGCCCTCTCCATGCTCCAGTCCGGCAACTGGATTCTCCCCGTAAGCTTCGGCATCGACATCCCATACAAGCCTCCATTCCTTGCATGGTGCATCGCCATTTTGTCACTTCCTTTTGGCGAAGTCAACGAATTCACCTCGCGCCTGCCGAGTGCCATTGCCGCCATCGCCATGGCCGTCTCGCTCTGTTGCTTCATACATGGTCGTACCAAGCTCTCCTCTATCGCTCCCCTCTCCGCACTCGTCATGATTAGCACCATCGAAGTTTGGCGCGCAGGCATGGCTTGTCGCGTCGACATGGTTCTCACTGCGTTCATATTCGGTGCGATGATTGCCCTCTACCGCTACCGCGAATCCGGCTACCGAGGCATCCCAATTATCGCCATACTCTGCATGGCATGCGCCGTCCTCACCAAAGGTCCCATCGGAATGATCCTTCCCTGCCTTGTAGCTGGCATCTACGGACTCCTGCGTGGCGACCGTTTCACCCCACTCTTCCTCCGTATGGGTGCTATTGGCCTCACATCGCTCATCATTCCATCCGCATACTACTACTCCGCATACCTTCATGGCGATGATGAATTTCGCGAACTCGTCATCGAAGAAAACATCGGACGCATGACCGGCAATATGTCCTACGACTCCCATGTCAAGCCCGTATGGTACAATTTCGCCACCGTCGCTCTCGGAATGCTTCCTTACACCATTCTCGCCATTTTTGCCGCATTCGTAGCTCGCTACCGAAAACTATCATTCAGCAAAAAGTTCTCAGCTCTCCGCCAAGCCAACCCTCTGACGCTGTTCGCAGCCACTGCCACACTCACCGTATTCATATTCTATTGCATCCCCGAAAGCAAGCGTAGTGTATACCTGTTGCCTATCTACCCCTTCCTCTCCTACTTCACAGTCATGCTCATCTCTTGGCTTGCCAATCGCAAACCGGCATTAGTCAAAACATACAGCATCATCATTGCATCAGTAGCCACGCTCGCTTCTATCGCCGCCATAGCTCTCATTTGTGGCACTCCGCTGCCCGACGGCATACGCATCACAGCTCTCCCCTCTATCCCACTTGCCATACTGCTCGTCGGCATCACTCTCTTCTCCGCCACACACATTATTTACACTCTACGTAGCAAAAAATCTACCACAGCCCACCGTCAGGCCATCATTGCCACCATCGCCACACTCTGGCTTATCTCCGGATCGATACTCCCCGCTGTACTCACTCCGAAGTCCGACCGCGATGTTGCCAACGACATTGCTCGCATCGTTCCCGAAGGCAATATCTACGTCTACTTAACCAATAAATTTCCTCGATTTTACACTATCAATCATTACCTTAGCGACCGTCTCCGTCCTTACTCCACCGCACCCGACTCCGGCTATCTCCTCCTCGACGGCACCGACGAAGAATTAAGCGAATGGCAACGCCAATATGGAAGCAACTACCGCATCAACGAAGTCTACTATACCGACCATCGCAGCTGCGACCGTCGCAAGCCCATCCGTCTCCTCCACTTCGACAAGGTCGACTGATTCCGATTCCATATACAACACAAAACCGCGCCAACCATCAAGGTCGACGCGGTTTGTCGTTTTTCTATATTGCTGAGCTGCTTACTTAGCTTCCCAACCGAGAGCACTGGCACCGAGCACAGCGGCATCAGCCTCCTTAAGTTCACTAAGAAGCACCTTAACCTTATTCTTGTAAATGCTGAGCATATTTCTCTCCATCGATTCGCGAAGCGGACGCAGAAGAAGTTCTCCGGCTTTCGACAGTCCGCCGAACAGCACGAATGCTTCAGGCGAAGAGAATGCTGCGAAGTCAGCCATAGCTTCACCGAGAATTGTTCCGGTATATTCGAAGATTCTGTTTGCGAGCTTATCGCCCTTCATAGCAGCGTCATAAACGTCCTTCGATGTGATTTCATCTACGCAGATTTCACGAAGCAATGAAGGCTCATCGCTCAGTTCGAGAAATTCGCGTGCAGTGCGAGCAACGCCGGTTGCCGAGCAGTAAGTTTCCAGACATCCTGTGCGTCCGCAACCACAGAGACGACCGTTGTTGCGCTTCACGATTACATGACCGAGTTCTCCGGCAAAACCATCGTGACCGTAAACAAGCTGACCATTGATAATGATGCCGCTACCGACACCGGTACCGAGAGTTATCATTATAAAGTCTTTCAGTCCGCGAGCCACGCCATAAGTCATTTCGCCGATTGCGGCTGCATTGGCATCGTTAGTGATTGCCACAGGTATGCCAAACTTGTCGCTGAGCATCTTTGCAAAAGGAACAGGGGTAGGCCACGGCAAGTTTACGCCATCTTCTATCACACCGGTGAAATAGTTGGCATTAGGTGCGCCAACGCCGATACCATAGATTTTATCCTCAACGTCGAGTGTGCGAACCATCCGCATCGTCTCTTCATAGAGTTCACTGATATAATCTTCGATTTTCGCGTGTTTTCGCGTCTTTATAGAATTGCTCGCAAGAACTACGCCGCGAGCGTCGACTACGCCGAACACCGTATTGGTGCCGCCCATGTCGATTCCGATTACATACGGTTTGGAGCTAATCATTCGGAGTTTTAGGTTTTGAGTGAATTTTTATTCTTCTGCAAAGTTATACGAAATTATGAAATTTAACCATTCTAACACGATTTTTTAACGCCAAACACCCAAAAAAGAGTACATTTGTGCTATGATAACAAAACGTTTACTCTCTACTATATCTCTTCTGCCGATATTTTTATTATCGACTCTGCTCTCCGGTTGTTCTTCTTCCGATGACTCTCCAGTTGCCGATACCGATGCAAAGCGCACTCTGCTTGTCTACATCGTGGCTGCCAACAATCTCGGACAGCGCGGACTCGACGCCGCCGACATTGCCGAAATGAAAGAAGGGTTCAAGTCGCTACCCAACAACGGTCGTGGCTACCGATTGCTCGTCTACCACGCGCCATACAACGACGATACTCGACTCTTCGAAATTCTCCCCGACGGAACAGAAAAAACTCTCGTCACCTACGACAATAGCGAATATTCCGTATCCGTTTCGCGCATGCGTTCCGTCATTTCTCAGACGCGCACCCTCGCTCCTGCCGAATCATACGGACTCATTCTTTGGAGTCACGGCACCGGATGGATTGCCAATGAGAATTGCCTCGACGAGCCAAACGTTTCAACCCAATCTTTCGGATCTGACCGCGACAAGAAGCAAATGAAAATCACCTCATTAGCCACAGCGCTCGACGGCCAGCAACTCGACTTCATATATTTCGACTGCTGTCTTATGGGCACAGTCGAAGTCGCCTACCAGCTACGCCACGCCACCGACATCATCGTAGCATCGGGCACCGAGCTGCCATTGCAAGGAATGCCCTACGACAAAAACATTCCATGCTTCTTCTCAGCCACGCCAAACCTCAAGCAGGCAGCTCTCAATACCTACAATTTCTACGCCGACCGCAACAACGACGTAGAGCACTCATGCACCATTTCCGTCATCGACACCGACGCTCTTGACGCACTGGCCGATGCCACTCGCGACATTATGAAGCTCGGACTTCTCCCGTCCGAGACCTTCCGCCCGGTTCCATACTTCCGCCCATCGGTAGTCGAAACAGGAGCCTACGACATGGGACACTACATCCGTTCTCTCTCAGTTCCACAATCGCTACTCTCACGCTGGGAGTCGGCATACTCTGCCGCTATCACCTTCACCGCAGCCACCCCCTACAGCTACGGGCTCGACATGACCGAATACACCGGACTGGGATGCAACATCATAACATCACCCTCCGATCCTCGCCTCAACTACGAATACACCTCCCTCCAATGGTACAACGACGTCGTAAAACACTACACCGCAATAAAATAAAATGACTACAGCACAAGACCTCCTGGATCCGACAGTCGCAGCAGCAGCTACCGACTCTATTCCTTCAGTCAAAGAAGGACTGATGCAACTCCGCTCCATACCCGTCGACCAACTCATCAACACCATGGTCGACAAGACTTTCCACTTTACCATATCCCTTGCCGTTGCCATTTTCGTATTCTACCTCGGCAAGTTCATCATCCGAAAGCTCTACAATTTTGTAGCCGGCATAATGATTAAGCGCAGCATCGACCGCTCGCTCAGCACGTTCATTCTGAGCCTTGTGCGCATCGTGCTCTACTTCATCCTCATCGTCACGGCTATCGGCATCATCGGCATCGACACAAGCTCATTCATCGCCATATTTGCCTCCGCCGGTTTGGCTGTCGGCATGGCTCTGAGTGGCACATTACAGAATTTCGCCGGCGGCGTTCTCATTCTGCTCCTCAAGCCCTACCGCATCGGCGACTACATCGAAGCACAAGGATTTTCCGGCACAGTCACCGAAATTCAGATTTTCCACACCATCATCTGCACTTCCGACAATAAGTCCATCATCATCCCCAATGGCGGACTATCCACCGGAAGCATCAACAACTGGAGCCGCGAAGACTATCGCCGCGTCGAATGGAATATCGGTATCTCCTATGGCGACAACGTCGAAACTGCACGCCAATTGGTGCTCGACATGTTTGCCGCCGACTCGCGCATCGTTAAGCACACCCTCGACGAAGACCGCAAAAAGCGCAAAGCCGAGAGCCAAAATGAAGCTCCTGCCGTTGTCGACACCGACGACTACGACAACCACTCTTGGCTATGGCGACTCTTCCACAAACGCCACAAATCAATCAAAGACAAGCTCGAAGCCCTGCGCCAAGAAGAAGAGCTCCGATTCAACGCGCTCTCTCCTGCCGTCGACCGCCAACCCACTGTAAAGCTCTCGGCTCTTGCCGATTCAAGCGTCAACCTCACCATTCGCGCATGGGTTCACTCATCCGACTACTGGGCTGTTTTTTACGACTTTAACGAAAAGTTCTACACCGAATTCCCTCGACACGGGCTCTCATTCCCCTTCCCACAGATGGACGTCCACGTCACATCCTCCTCTTCCGAGCACAATGCGTAAGAAATAATAACATATTTTATTCCGTTGCCATCGGCGCTTTTTCCAAGATTTTTGTTAATTTTGCGGAAATAGCAACTTATGCTAATACCTGCCGTGCATTAAGCGTCGATCGTAATAGTAATCCATCCGTCACGCTCCCCTCTACCGCGGTTTACTTGTCACCGCGCTCATTTCTCGGCAGCACCACCCCTTGACGGTTAGCGAATCCGTTTCGGTGTTATGACTCCGGACTCTCCTCACTTCAGCCGGCAGCATCCCGATGATAAGGAATCTACATCGCGCCACAGAGCCTTCTACGGCTCCTTTTGGGGTTTGCACCGCAACGGCGGCGCATCGTGACTGAGAAAAATAAAAAAAACGACATAAATGACAAGTAAATGGAATTACCTGCCCCTTACTTCAGAAGAGAAAAAAGCCGAATCGGAGTTAGCTAAACGCTACGCCGCAGTTCCGCCCGTGAGCGAACTGTTGGCGCAAAGAGGCATCCGTACGACCGACGAAGCGGAAAAATTCTTCCATCCGTCGCTCGACGATCTTCACGACCCTTTCCTCATGCAGGATATGGACAAAGCCGTAGCTCGTCTCAACAAAGCTATGGGGGCGAAAGAACGCATCATGGTCTATGGGGACTACGATGTAGACGGTACCACTGCCGTGGCTCTGGTCTACAAATACCTCCTCAACTTCTACTCCAACATCGAGTACTACATTCCCACTCGCTACGACGAAGGCTACGGCATTTCGAAGCGTAGCATCGACTATGCTGCCGAACAAGAAGTTAAACTAATCATCATCCTCGACTGTGGCATCAAAGCCATCGACGAGATTAAGTATGCCAAGACTCTCGGCATCGACTTCATCATCTGCGACCATCATGTACCCGACGATGAACTGCCCGAAGCCACGGCCATACTAAATCCAAAGCTCGAAGGCTCCACATACCCGTGTCCACACCTGTCTGGTTGCGGTGTCGGATTCAAATTCATGCAAGCCTTTGCCATCAGCAACAGCATTCCGACAACCGACCTTGAAGGCATGCTCGACCTCGTGGCTGTCAGCATTGCCGCCGACATCGTTCCGATGGTCGACGAAAACCGCATCATGGCATACCACGGTCTCCGCCGACTCAACACCAACCCCAACATGGGTCTGCGCTCCATCATCCGCATATGCAGTCTCTCCGGCAAAGAAATCACCATCTCCGACGTGATTTTCAAAATCGGACCTCGCATCAATGCGTCAGGACGCATGCAGAGCGGACGCGAAGCCGTCGAACTCCTCGTAGCACGCGACGTCGCTGAAGCCTACGAAAAGGGTAAAGCCATTGACCAGTACAACAAAAATCGCAAAGAGCTCGACAAGCGCATCACTGAAGAAGCCAACACCATTCTCGAAGGGCGCGACGAATCAGCTTCCGACAAGAAGTCCATCGTCATCTACAACAAAGACTGGCACAAAGGCATCATCGGCATCGTTGCATCGCGACTCACCGAACTTTACTACAAACCGTCCGTTGTACTCACCCTATCAAACGGTCTTGCAACAGGCTCAAGTCGTTCGGTACAAGGATTCGACATCTACAAAGCCGTCGACGCCACTCGCGACCTCCTCGAAAATTTCGGTGGACACGCCTACGCTGTTGGGCTGTCGCTGAAAGAGGAAAACATACCCGAATTTACACGTCGATTTGAAGAATACGTTGCTGCAAACATCCAGCCCGAGCAACTAACACCTCAGCTCGACATTGATGCCAACCTCACGTTCAACGAAATCACCCCAGAATTCATAAACACCCTGCGCGAGTTCAACCCATTCGGCCCGGGCAACCAAAAGCCCGTATTCTGCGCTCGCAACGTCATGGACTTCGGTACAAGCAAGCTCGTTGGGCGCAACCTTGAGCACATCAAGCTCGAACTCGTCGACGACACTTCCGGCAAAGTATTCAACGGCATTGCATTCAACATGGCCGAACACTTCGACCACATCCACGCTCGCAAACCGTTTGATATATGCTTCACCATCGAAGACAATAAGCACCAAAGCTCTTCTTCTACATTCCAGCTTCTAATCAAGGCGATACACCCCGTTGAGCAACCCCGTTGATATCCTGCGACAATATTGGGGATACGACTCGTTTCGCCCAATGCAGCGCGAGATTATCGACTCTGTAATCGCGCGGCGCGACACGCTCGGCCTGCTCCCGACCGGCGGTGGCAAATCCATCACGTTTCAAGTCCCGGCAATGCTTTTGCCGGGACTGACCGTTGTTGTCACCCCTCTCATTTCCCTGATGAAAGACCAGGTCGACAACCTCGCGGCCAAAGACATACGCGCCGCCGCAATCCACTCCGGACTCTCCCTCTCCGAACACAATCTCGCTCTCGACCGCGCCGCTCTCGGCAAAATCAAGCTGCTCTACGTATCGCCCGAGAAGCTCCAATCTGCCAACTTCGCCGACCGACTGCGAACCATGAACGTAAGCCTGATAGTCGTCGACGAAGCTCACTGCATTTCGCAATGGGGCTACGATTTCCGTCCATCATACCTACGCATAGCCCAGTTGCGCGACTCACACCCCGACGTCCCCATTCTGGCTCTCACAGCCTCTGCAACTCCCGAAGTCGCCGACGACATCATGCAGAGGCTCAAATTCAAGGAGCGCAACATTTTCTCTCTCAGCTTCTCTCGAGCCAACATCTCCTATATTGTCCGACTGACCGAACACAAAGAAGACATGCTCAAGCGCGTACTTGCCGCCACCTCCGGCAGTGCCATCGTCTATGTTCGCTCGCGAAAACGCACTCGCGAAATTGCCGAATCGCTCGCTGCCGAGGGAGTTAGCGCCGATTTCTACCACGCCGGACTAAGCGTTGAGGAGAAAAACGAAAAGCAAAACTGCTGGAAAGATGGCAAAACGCGCGTCATGGTTGCCACAAACGCTTTCGGCATGGGCATCGACAAGCCCGACGTAAGAGTTGTCGCCCACATCGACCTCCCATCCTCTCTCGAAGAATACTATCAGGAAGCCGGACGTGCCGGACGCGACGGGCGCGAATCATTTGCTGTCATCATAGCCTCTCCTCGCGACAAAGCCACACTTTCGCGGCGACTCAGCGACAGCTTTCCGACCAAAGACTACATTCGGCGCATCTATGAACTTGCCGGCAACTTTCTCAACGTTGCCGTAGGATCCGGCTACAACCACGTCTACGAATTCAATTTCACTCTCTTCTGCGACCGATTCCATCTTCAACCAATCGTTGCTCGGAGCGCACTGATGCTGCTCACCCACGCAGGCTATATCGAATACGTCGATGAAATCACCACTCGATCGCGTGTTATGATAACAGCCGACCGACGCGACCTTTACGACCTGCGACTCGACTCCACTACTGAAAATGTTCTTCAGCTCCTCCTGCGCACCTACACCGGACTGTTTGCCGACTACGTCAGCATCGACGAAGCTCGAATGGCATACCGACTCGACATTTCCGAAAGCGACATCTACGACGCTCTCCTGCTACTCGGACGCATGCACATTCTCCACTATGTTCCGCGAAAGTCGATGCCCTATATTCTCTACACCACTTCTCGCGAACTGCCGAAACACGTCAATCTACCCAAAGCCGTCTACGAAGACATGCGCGACCGCATGCAACACCGCATCGAGTCGATGAAACATTTCGTTTTCGACACCTCGGAATGCCGCGTAGCCGGCATGCTTCGCTACTTCGGCGAGCGCAACGCTGCCGACTGCGATAAATGCGATGTCTGTCGGAGCCGACGCAAAAAAAACGCCCCCTCAACCGATGAGGAGGCGCGTATCAGAAGGGGTATTGCCTATCTTGCTTCGCAACCCGAAGGTCATTCTGTCGACTACATCGCTTCGCAACTTGGTGTACGTCGCGAGCGCATTGTCGAAACCGTTCGTATGCTTGCCGATGCCGGAATCGTACGAATCGACGCCTCCGGCACGGTCTCTATTTAACGTATAAACAACAGCTCGCGATACTTCGGCAACGGCCACATTTCGTTGTCCACCATCTGTTCGAGCTTATCTATATGATAGCGTATTTTTTCCATACGCGGAACGATTGTATCGTGATATGCTATTGCCTTTTCTCGCTCGCTCTCTATGCGGTTGGCCACACGACGTGCCTCAACCATATCATCGGTTTCGGTCTTTATTATGAGCGAATGCTCGGCTATCTGCTCTATGCTGTTCATATCTACATCGGCTATGCGATCAGCCTTTTCGGCAGGGAAGAGAGCACGCACTTTCGACACATTGTCGAGCAATACTGACTGATAGCGCTTAGCCACCGGAAGTACATGATTTACAGCAAGATCACCCAAAACGCGCGCTTCAATCTGCACTTTCTTCGTATACATCTCCCACTTCACCTCATTGCGTGCCTCAAGCTCGAGCTTGGTAAACACACCGGCTTTATGAAACATATCTATCGACGACTGACTAAGATAAGCGTCAAACATCAAGGGCACACTGTCCTCACAGTCAAGTCCGCGACGACGCGCCTCCTCTTTCCATTCATCGCTATATCCGTTACCATCGAAATGCACTGGTTCCGACTCTTTGATTAGAGTACGTATTTCTTCGAGTAGTGCATGACGGAGTTCTTCTCCGGCGGCTACACGGGCATCGATTTTCTCGCTGAATTCCATCAGCTGCACTGCAACGGCCGAATTAAGTGCAAGCATAGCTGCCGCACAGTTGGCGCTCGAACCTACTCCGCGGAATTCAAAGCGATTTCCGGTAAAGGCAAAAGGCGATGTTCGGTTTCTGTCAGTGGCATCGATAAGAAGTTCCGGTATCTGCGACACATCAAGGCGCATTCCCACACGGTCATTCAGATCCACCAACTCATCGTTTGTACTGTTTGCTATCTTATCCAGGATTTCGCTAAGCTGCGAACCGGCAAATATCGAAATAATCGCCGGAGGTGCTTCATTGGCACCAAGCCTATGAGCATTCGTTGCCGAAGCTATTGTTGCCTTCAGAAGTGCGTTATGGCGATGAACAGCAGCCATAACATTCACCGTAAAGGTGATAAATTGCAAATTCTCCTTAGGAGTCTTACCCGGGCTGAACAGCAGTACGCCGCGGTCTGTTCCGAGGCTCCAGTTGTTATGCTTACCCGAACCGTTTATGCCGGCAAAAGGCTTTTCGTGAAGCAATACACGGAAATGATGACGGCGAGCCACCTCATTCATCAGCGACATCAACAGCAGGTTGTGGTCATTCGCCAGATTCGTTTCCTCAAATATAGGAGCCAATTCAAACTGATTGGGAGCCACTTCATTATGACGTGTCTTTGCCGGTATTCCGAGCTTGTGACACTCGATTTCGAGGTCAAGCATAAACGCCTCGACACGCGAAGGGATTGCACCGAAATAGTGATCTTCAAGCTGCTGATTTTTAGCCGATTCATGACCCATCAGCGTACGTCCTGTAAGCATCAAGTCGGGGCGTGCCGAATAGAGAGCCTCATCTACAAGAAAATACTCCTGCTCCCAACCTAAATATGAGGTCACATGATTAACCTCCGGATCAAAATAGCGAGCCACCTTTGTTGCGGCACGGTCTACGCTGTTCAGTGAGCGAAGCAACGGTGTTTTATAGTCGAGCGACTCTCCCGTATAGCTGATAAATATTGTCGGAATACAGAGTGTATTGTCGAGAATGAATGCCGGCGACGATATATCCCAAGCCGAATACCCGCGTGCCTCGAAAGTATTACGAATACCGCCATTCGGGAAGCTCGACGCATCAGGCTCCTGCTGCACAAGCAGTTTCCCATTAAATCGCTCTATCACGCCACCCTTTCCGTCATGTTCGATAAATCCATCATGCTTTTCAGCGGTTGTTTCAGTCAACGGCTGAAACCAATGCGAATAATGGCGCGCACCGTTGTCGAGAGCCCACTGCTTCATTCCTTCAGCTACACTGTCGGCCACTTCGCGAGGCAGAGGTTCCTTATTGTCTATGGCATTTATCAGAGCAGCGTATGTACCGGCAGGAAGATACTCAAACATCTTCTGCCTGTTAAACACATACTTCGCATAATACCTTTCCGGACGCTCGGCAGGAATCTCCACCGGCTCGGCTTTACGATTGAAAGCCTCATCCACAACTTTAAATCTCAGCTTTGACATATACGGATTATTTTCGTTTCTAATTTTCATTTCCTGCTTGAAGGTTTTTCCCTATCCGCCAATTCGATGCCGTTTCGATACAAAATATGCCCGTCGCAACATCGACAGGCATATCGTTATTTCTTTTTAGAGGCGACGGCACGACATCAAGGCAATTGATATAATCATTGCCGATTCCATACTTCTTGGTAAAAAGGGCTTCCTCCATGATAGTTATTCGTCCATCCTTCCGGCCGGACTATTCATACTACAAAAGTAATAAAACCGCTCTAATCTACAAAATGAAGCAAACCCTAAAAATCTTCAATCAATTTTTAGGGTTTGTCCTATTTCATGCGACACATTTGTCGCCTTTTATTGGATTTACTTTGCAGGTATCTTGTCTATACGACGCTGATGACGACCTCCCTCAAACGGTGTCGACAAGAACACTTTCACTACCTCAAGTGCCACTTTTGGATCAATGAAGCGAGCCGGAAGCACAAGCACATTTGCATCGTTATGTTCACGAGCAAGTTTTGCTATTTCCGGTGTCCAGCAGAGTGCTGCACGCACTCCCTGATGCTTGTTGAGGGTCATCTGAATTCCATTGCCGGTACCACACATAGCGATTCCGGGATAGCATTCGCCCGACTCAACGGCCGATGCACAAGGATGCGCAAAATCAGGATAGTCGCAACTCTCTTCCGAATAAGTTCCAAAGTCCTTTACCGTTGCACCTGTTTCTTTAAGATACTTTTCGATTTCCTGTTTGAGTTCATAGCCGGCATGGTCGCTACACATGGCTACACTCTTTTCTGATGTGATGATGGTCATTCCTATTTTATTGTATATTATTAAAATTCTATTGCCATACGTCGCCAGATACACCCCGGTATCAACCGCCACAAGCCGGTCACTACCGCCCAGCGCGAATCTATCACGGCCACACGTTTTCTGCGAACTATTGCTCGCTCTATCAAGCGCGCGGCATAATCTACGCTCATTATCATCGGATAGTTCTTGTCGTCGTTCAGTAGCGGTGTTCTGATAAATCCCGGACGTATATCCGTAAAGTCCACTCCTACACGCTGCTGACGGGCAAGCTGGTCAAGCGAGTCGATAAACATCTGTTGGAATCGCTTCGACGAACTGTAAGCCGCCGACACTCCTATGCCCTTTGTAGCCGCCACAGAACTTATCACGGCTATCTGACCGCGCTCCTCTCCACCGTTTCTGCGGAAATACTTATACGCCTCAGCCACTATCTTGGCAAAGCCCACACAGTTCACCATAAGCGTATTCACCAGCTTCGACTCGGTAAGTTCGGGATCGCAGAATCCAACTCCCGATGCAAACAGGAGCACATTCATACCTCCGGTTTCCTCGACAAGCTCATTAAATCGTGCTACGGCATCATCCGCCGTCACGTCGATTGTACGATACACCACCGTTTCAGGATATTCATCCTGAAGTTCCTGCATCGGTGCCTTACGTCGTGCTGCAATACCCACTCTCCATCCTGCGGCGGCAAAGTCCGACGCGATTTTATATCCGAGTCCCGACGAGGCTCCTATGATTACGATTTTCCTCATGTCTGTTTTCGTTTAATTATTGATTATGTGGGTATGCCTGTTGACTATTTGAATACAGCGTATTATACATCATCGCCACCCTCCGCCTTAACGGACGACGACTTACTTTTGTTCAACGGCAACGTATATATTATCGAAAAACTTAACGTCAATGAATTTTTGCGCCTACCAAATCCGGGGATATACATCGGCTCGCCGGCTTCGGGCTTACCCTCACTCATCAAACTATGATAGCGCAAGAGCCATCCGAGCGATATTGGTTTTGCGATTTTCACCTTCACTCCGGCGCAAAGCTCCATCCATGTTGCCGACGTACTTTGCGAAGGTATGCTGAAATGTGTTTGGTCGCCCCAATACCCCTGGTCTATCGTGGCATCGACTATCTCATATGAAAACGACGAATAACCCAAACGCGCACCCACCAGCAACTGATAGTCGGGATTCGAATTGTAAAACACATTATAATTCATACCCACCTTAAAGTAGGGTGCCAATTTCGACTTATAGCGGAAGTTCATTCCATCGGGCACCTCATCCATCATGCCCAGACCAAATTCCACTATGGGCTTATAGCGATTATGAAGGCTCAACTCTCCGTAAAAATCTATCAGACCGTACTTCTGTCCGAGAGCACGCATCACAGGATCCCACACATTCACACCGATATCCACGGCGTGCCATAGCGGATACTCCATCACCTTCACCTGCTTTACTTCCGTTGAGTCCACCCACTCCTTACCCGAAATCGTGTCTACCAGCACCACATTGCCGTGCGCATCTTGGCGCTCAACGACATTCGTGCGGTCTGCCACCTTTTTCGCAGGTTTCTTCGAGGGAACTCCCGGCATCGATGGTACAGGATCCACCGGTGTCACCTTGCGCTGCGCATCTGCCACTTGGGGCATAGCGAAAACCGCCACTGCCAGCGCCAATATCTTCAATATTTTGCTCGCCTTCATAATGCGGTTCCCTTAATTGATGCTTGTTCGGCGTCTTCTCCGTCATCCGAATCCGACTCCTGAACCCTGAAATATATTCGAAATCGCTCCGTATCGAAATTACTTATCAAAGAATCCGTAACTTCCACTCCTTCAATCAAATGAGCAGTGTGCGACACCCCCCTCACCCGAAAGAAGTACATCGCGCCGCACTCTTCCGACACAAATTTCGGAACCGATTCATAATCTATCGTTATTGTATCATTGTAAGCATCAGAGTCTATTCCCTCCTGAGCATAGTGAAAGAAAAATGACGTACTGTTCTTATTTGCCCTAAGTGGTAGATACACCGATGTCAGCGTAGTTCCCGCACTGTAAATCAGACTATCACCGGGAGCGCCGACACCGCCTACACTGATATCACGTAGTGCAATAGCCGAGCTGTCCGTAGCCGAATAAAGTCCGGCAAGAGGTATGCTGCTCTGATTTTCCATGCAGCCCGTCGTGTTACACGCCGCTACCGACACAGCCACTACGACCGAAACGATCAGACTCCTTAATACTTTTCCCATTTAAGTATCTCTTCGATAGGTTTTCGGTTTTTAGCCGGAACTTCCACACCCTCGGCCGGATAGCCCAACGCTACGAGAGCCACAGCCTCCACCCCTTCGGGCAGACCAAGTTCGCGAGCCACTCGCGGTGCATCAAAGCTGCATATCCAGCACGAACCAACGCCAAGCGCTGCTGCGGCTATACAGATATGTTCCACAGCGATAGCCACATCCACATCCGTATGATCCTTATTATCTGCCTGACGATGCCATGCCACGTCATGATGACCGCAAGCCACCAAATAAGCCGGCACCTGTCCTGCCCAATCGCGACCATAACATTCTGCCGCCACTCTCACAGATTCGGGAGTATCGAGAGCAACAAACGTCCACGGCTGACGATTGCATGCCGACGGAGCGATACGCGCCGCCTCAACAATCTGCGCTATAACTTCGCGTTCCACCTTACGGTCGCTATATCGACGGCAAGAATACCTACGCGAAATCAAATCTATAAAATCGTTATAATCCTGGTTCATTTTTCTCTAAATTCTTCTTCTATCTCATAATGATTGCGAAGCGACGAATTGCGCACTATCAGTTCTCCGAGAAATCCCGTCAGAAACAGCTGTGTTCCCAACAGCATCATCACCAACGCAAGATAGAAATACGGTGAATCGGTCACGAGTATATAGTGCGCACCGACATACATATTATACAATTTCATCGCTCCAACCACTACAACTGCTATAAATCCGAGCACAAACATCAGACTGCCGAGCAATCCGAAGAAATGCATCGGCTTAACGCCGAATTTATTGGTAAACCATAGCGTTGCAAGGTCGAGATAACCGTTCACAAATCTGTCAAGACCGAATTTCGTCTTGCCATACTTGCGAGCCTGATGATGCACCACCTTTTCGCCTATCTTATTAAATCCGGCATTCTTTGCCAGATAAGGGATATATCGATGCATATCTCCATATACTTCGATATGCTTCACCACCTTATTCCTGTAGGCCTTAAGTCCGCAATTAAAATCGTGGAGATTATGAATACCGCTCACTCTTCGAGCCGTTGCATTAAACAACTTCGTCGGTATCGTTTTCGACAGCGGGTCATAGCGTTTCTGCTTCCAACCGCTCACCAAATCATACCCATCCTCGGTTATCATTCGATAGAGTTCAGGTATTTCGTCGGGGCTGTCTTGGAGGTCGGCATCCATTGTGATCACCACATCGCCCTGAGCACGCACAAATCCGGTATTCAATGCCGGCGACTTTCCATAGTTACGTCTGAACGACACACCTTTTACATTCGGATTCGATTCTCGCAGACCGCGAATCACCTCCCACGAATTATCCGTACTACCATCATTCACAAACAGTATTTCGTAGCTGAAACCATTCTCATCCATCACTCGTGCTATCCAGCGTTCAAGCTCCGGAAGCGACTCCGCTTCATTATACAGCGGCACTACTACTGAAATATCCATCGTTATATCTTGTTTTTAGTTGTTTTGACTTTTTACCTTGCGCGCCCTCGCCAACAGACTCAGAAACAGCGACAAGACCGAACCTGTAAAAATAGCTATCCACACCATCTCAACTGCAATAGCCGGAATCGACGGTACAGCATGAGCCTCCACCATACGCGTCATAAGCTCAGCAGCTTCACGTGCCGTAGGATCATCCAACGCACTGTAAATAGCTATCGCATCATTTATACGCTCCATCACATAGCCGGGATTCACCCACTTCAGATACACCGTGGCCGCCAAAGCGTTTATCAGCGAACCGCAAGCAAATATCATGATTCCCTGCATCCACAATCCCGATAGCGGGGTCGCTCCATTTTCTGCCACATACGTCTGGCGCAACCAGCGATACACGATAATCGGCGTAGCCACAAACATCAGCATAGCCACAAACGACAATATCTCGACATTCACCGAGAAGATTACGGCAAAAAACATCGCCGTCAGCCAAATTCCGAAATAGAGCCCCTTATCGGCTCCGCGCTTATATGGAGACACAAATTCAGTCATAGTTTTCTCTCACGCGCGCACGTTACGCACGTTAGCGCAAAGATAACACCTTTTTTCGATATTACATCTAAGCCGTCTCGCCCATTTTAACCGCCCATCCGTACCACAAGCCACAAAACAACACAGCGATAGAGAAGCCGCTCATTCAAGCACTTCTCTATCGCTATGTATTTTTTCTAAAAGTAAGGCGCTACGGCCGAAGAAAAACTCTTATTAATCTTCTACGAGACGGAGCTTCTGAACGTAAACGGCCTTCATCATCTTCTTACGGTTAGTTACCGAAGGTTTCTGAAAAGCCTGACGGCTGCGAAGTTCCTTTACGATACCGGTTTTCTCAAATTTACGCTTGAATTTTTTAAGCGCTCTTTCAATGTTTTCGCCTTCTTTTACTTGTACGATGATCATTTTGAGGTGTTATTATGATTTTATTTATTTTGTTTATTCACTTTAGCGCGGCAAAATTACGCACATTTTTTCATTTCACAAATTTTTTATCTTATTTTTCAGCATAATAATCTCGTCAAACGACGTTTTTCACACTTCTGGCTTCTAAAAACATTCATCTTATTTCTATTTTTAACCCGATTTAACCACCACTCCCTTTAAATTAATGATTTACCACACCGGCAACAGATTATTTTCGCTAAATTTGCCATGTATGACCTATACACACTTACATACCATATGTAAAAACTAAACATCAATTTTAAAACCATGAGCAAATATCCCAAAATCGGTATTCGTCCGACCATCGACGGTCGCCAGGGTGGCGTCCGCGAAAGCCTTGAAGACAAAACAATGAATCTGGCTAAAGCCGTAGCCGAACTCATCAGCACAAACCTCCGCTACCCCGACGGTTCGCCCGTTGAATGCGTTATCGCCGACTCTACAATCGGTCGCGTAGCCGAAGCTGCCGCTTGTGCCGAAAAGTTTGAGCGCGAAGGTGTTGGAGCAACAATCTCTGTCACCTCTTGCTGGTGCTACGGTTCTGAAACTATGGACATGAATCCGCACTGGCCGAAGGCTGTTTGGGGTTTCAACGGCACAGAGCGACCCGGAGCTGTATACCTCGCTGCAGTCCTCGCAGGACACGCACAGAAAGGACTTCCCGCATTCGGCATCTACGGACACGACGTTCAGGATCTCGACGACAACACCATCCCCGAAGACGTCAAAGAAAAGCTTCTCCGATTCACTCGAGCTGCTCTCGCTGTAGCCATCATGCGTGGCAAGAGCTACCTCTCTATTGGCAGCATGTGCATGGGCATCGCCGGTTCTATCATCGACCCCAACTTCTTCCAGGAATACCTCGGCATGCGCAACGAAAGCGTTGACGAAACCGAAATCCTCCGCCGCATGGACGAAGGCATATACGACCACGAAGAATACGCCAAAGCTATGGCTTGGACTGAAAAGCACTGCAAAGTCAACGAAGGCGAAGACTTCAAAAATCGTCCCGAAAAGAAAAAAACACGCGAACAGAAAGACGCCGACTGGGAATTTATCGTTAAGATGACTCTCATCGTTCGCGACCTCATGACCGGCAACCCTCGCCTGAAAGAACTTGGATTCAAAGAAGAAGCTCTCGGACACAACGCTATCGCAGGCGGTTTCCAGGGACAGCGCCAGTGGACCGACTGGAAGCCCAACGGCGACTTCACAGAAGCCCTCATGAACACATCTTTCGACTGGAACGGCATTCGCGAAGCTTTCGTCCTCGCTACCGAAAACGACGCTTGCAACGGCATCGCAATGCTCTTCGGACACCTCCTCACAGGCTGCGGACAGATGTTCTCCGACGTACGCACATACTGGAGCCCCGAAGCTGTTAAACGTGTCACTGGCAAAGAACTCACCGGACGTGCCAAAGACGGCATCATCCACCTCATCAACTCCGGTGCTACAACCCTCGACGCTACCGGTGCAAGCACCAACGCTCAGGGCGAACCCTGCATGAAGCCGTCTTGGGAAATGACCGAAGCCGACATGGACGCTTGCCTCAAAGCTACCACTTGGTATCCCGCCGACCGCGACTACTTCCGTGGTGGTGGCTTCTCAAGCAACTTCCTTACTAAGGGCGGCATGCCTGTCACCATGATGCGCCTCAACCTCATCAAAGGTCTTGGCCCCGTGCTTCAGATTGCCGAAGGTTGGACTGTCGACATCGACCCCGAAATCAACAAGATTCTCGACATGCGCACCGACCCGACTTGGCCTACCACTTGGTTCGTTCCCCGTCTCGACCCGACAATCGACGCGTTCAAGGACGTTTACTCTGTGATGAACAACTGGGGTGCCAACCACGGTGCTATCAGCTACGGACACATTGGTGCCGACATCATCACCCTCGCTTCTATCCTCCGCATCCCCGTATGCATGCACAACATTAAAGACGAAGCCATCTTCCGTCCCGCCGCTTGGAACGCATTCGGCATGGACAAAGAAGGTGCCGACTACCGCGCTTGTCAGAACTACGGTCCCATCTACAAATAAGCCTCTAAAAGCATCATCATGGTAACATCAAAACTCATAGATATCTTCGTTGCTCAGGCTCACCGCGTAGGTCAGGCCGGACTCACCATCTGCTCAAGCGGCAATCTGTCGTGGCGCGTTGGCGATAAAGTACTCGTTTCAGGCACCGGTTCATGGGTTCCGGAGCTTAACTCTCGTCGTGTATCTGTATGCCGTCTTTCCGACGGCGCAATCCTCAACGGCGTCAAGCCCTCGATGGAAAGCACATTCCACCTCGGCGTACTCCGCGAGCGTCCCGACGTCAACGTAGTGCTTCACTTCCAGTCGCCCTACGCCACTGCCGTAGCTTGCATGAAAGACCGTCCCGCAACGTTCAATTTCACAGCCGAATGCCCACTACACGTAGGCGAGGAAATCCCTATGATTCCCTACTTCCGACCCGGTTCGCCCGAGTTGGCTGCCCACGTCATCGAAGCCATGCGCGACCACAACTCCATCATGCTTCTTAAGCATGGACAAGTTGTCTGTGGCAAAGACTTCGACCAAGCCTTCGAACGAGCCATGTTCTTTGAAATGGCTTGCCGCATCGCTGTGCTCAACGGCAGCAACGTCGACCCGCTCACGCGCGATGAGATAAACGATCTTGAAGAATACTTCCTGGGCAAAGAAGGAAAATGAGTCGTACATATATCGCCGTCGACTTCGGCGGAGGGAGCGGGCGAGTAATCGCCGGCTCCCTTGCCGGAGGACGGCTTTCATTATCTCAGGTACACAGATTCGACAACCGTCAGGTTTGGCTCGGAAACCACCTCTATTGGGACTTCCCGATGCTTTTCGACGAAATGATGATTGGTCTGCGGAAAGCCGCCGAACAATACTCCGACATCGTCAGCATCGGCATCGACACTTGGGGTGTCGATTTCGGCCTCGTCGACAAAGCCGGCAATCTGCTTGGCAATCCTATGTGCTACCGCGACCCTGCCACCGAACCGATGCTCCCGCTCTTCTTCAGCCGCGAGAACCGTGAGCAGCACTACGCTGAAGCCGGGCTTCAGCCAATGGCCATCAACTCCATGTATCGACTTATGGCCATGCAGAATGAAGGCGACCGTCGATTAGACATCGCCGAACATCTGCTCTTCATGCCCGACCTCTTCAGCTTCTACCTAACAGGCAATTGGTCTAACGAATACACCATTGCCTCAACATCCGAACTCCTCGATGCGCGTACACGCGACTGGAACCGTCCCCTCATCAAACGACTCGGACTACCGGAACACATCTTCGGTTCGATAGTCATGCCGGGACAAAGTCGTGGCAAGTTGCTTCCCGATATTGCTCAACGACTCGGAATGAACCCCGATGTCGAAGTCATTGCTGTTGGCTCTCACGACACCGCCAGTGCCGTACACGCTATCGAAGGAACATACACCACCGACCGAACAGCATTCCTCAGCTCCGGCACATGGTCACTGCTTGGAGTCGAACTCGACTCTCCAATCACTATACCTGAAGCCGAATCCGCCGGATTCTCAAACGAAGGAGGCACAAACGGACGCATACACTTCCTCCAAAACATCACCGGGCTATGGATTCTCCAGCAGCTCGTTGCCGGATGGAAAGCCAAAGGCGATACCGTAGCATACCCCGAACTCGTAAAAATGGCTTCCGAAGCTGAATGCTCCACAATAATAGACGTCGACGACCCCGTTTTTGCCCGTCCCGGTGACATGGAGCAGACAATACGCGAATACTGCAATAGCCACGCCCTCACTCCCCCCGAAGGCAAAGGCGAAACCGTACTATGCGTACTTCGCTCATTAGCCGACCGCTACCGACGCGGCATCGAAGGACTAAACCGACTGCTACCCGCTCCGGTCGAACACTTGCACATAATCGGAGGTGGCTCGCGCAATCAGCTTCTCAACGACCTGACCGCACAAGCCACCGGACTTAAAGTCTCGGCAGGACCTGCTGAAGCCACTGCTATTGGCAACATCATCATGCAGGCTCAAGCTGCTACCGAGATTTCTTCACCATCACAAATCACCGAAATAATCGAACCATGACAGACGTATCAGCACACAACAAAAAAGCGCCATTAGTGGAGAAAAAATATCTGGTAACATTTATCTTGATTACCTCACTCTTCGCTCTTTGGGGATTTGCAAACGACATCACCAACCCTATGGTTGCCGCATTCCAGACCGTAATGGAACTATCGGCCGCTAAAGCTTCGATGGTGCAATTTGCATTCTATGGCGGCTATGCCACAATGGCAATTCCGGCAGCTCTCTTCATCCGACGTTACAGCTACAAGAGCGGCATACTGCTCGGTCTTGCGCTCTACGCCGTAGGAGGCATCCTATTCATTCCGGCAGCGCAATATCAGGAGTTCACCTACTTCTGCCTGTCGCTTTACATTCTCACATTCGGACTCGCGTTCCTCGAAACCACAGCCAACCCATTCATCCTCTCGCTCGGCGCGAAAGAGACTGCAACTCGCCGCCTCAACTTCGCTCAAGCATTCAATCCCGTTGGCTCACTTTCAGGCATGGCGGTTGCATCGCTCATCGTGCTCCCCAACCTGATTTCCGACCGTCGCAACGCCGCTGGCGAAATCATTTTCTCCGGGCTCTCCGAAGCAGAAAAAGCCGACATCCGACTCCACGACCTTGCCATCATCCGCGACCCGTATGTAGCCATCGGCATCATTGTGCTGATTATGTTTATCGTCATTGCGATTACTAAAATGCCTCAATCAGGAGCCGAGTCCGGTCCTCGCGCCGGTGTGCGCGAATCGCTTGTCCGATTGTGGAAAAACGTCGAGTACCGCTACGGCGTACTCACTCAGATGTTCTATGTAGCCGCACAGATTATGGTTTGGACATTCATCATCCAGTACGCCGACAATCTCGGAATCGACAAAGCCACCGCACAAAACTACAATATCCTTGCCATGGCTCTTGCTCTCAGCTTCCGATTCATCGGAACATTCCTGATGAAATTCATCTCGGCGCCCAAACTGCTTGGCACTTTCGGCATCGGCGCATCGATATGCACTCTTGGCACAATCCTCATCGACGGATTTGCCGGACTCATATTCCTGGTTACCATCAGTGCCTTCATGTCCATCATGTTCCCCAGTATCTACGGCATCGCCCTCGACCGCGTTGACGAGCGCGACACCTCCATCGGCTCCGCCTTCCTCGTTATGGCTATCGTCGGTGGCGCACTTATGCCGCCGCTACAGGGCACCATAATCGACTACGGCACCATTATGGGCTGGCCGGCAGTCAACGTTTCATTCGTTCTGCCCCTTGTATGCTTCCTCATTGTAATGGTCTACGGATTCTCTTCCGTATCACGCCACAACGCCAAGACCGACGCATAAGAACGCATCATCCGCACTACAAACACTACTCCTCATCTACAGGCTGCCCATCCGCAGCCTGTTTTTTTTGCTCAACCACCTCTGCACATACAAAAAGGCCACGCCTTTCGGCGCAGCCTTTTCATCTTATATTGCAGTAAAAACGCTTACTTATTTAGTCGCGAGGTTCGCGGTCGCCACGAGGCTGACGGTCACCACGGTCACGACGAGGACCACGATCATTGCGATCTCCACGACGAGGCTGACGATCGCCACGCTCTCCACGGGGCTGACGTTCACGTTCTACATAGCCTTCCGGCTTCGGCTGAAGAGCACGCATCGACAGACGATACTTACCAGTCTTCTTATCGATTTCGATGAGTTTCACTTCGAGTTCGTCACCTTCCTTGATACCTGAAGCTTCCATGTTTTCGATGCGATCCCAAGAGATTTCGCTGATATGGAGCAAACCATCGCGGTTAGGCATAAACTCTACAAACGCGCCAAAGTCGAGAATTGAGCGCACCTTACCGCGGTACACCTTACCCTCTTCGGGAAGTTCTACGATAGCGTTTATCATCGACAGAGCTTTATCAAGAGATTCCTTATTGACTGCTGCTACTTCGATATAGCCACCGTCTTCCACTTCATCGATTGACACGGTTGCACCGCTGGCTTCCTGAATACCCTGGATCACCTTTCCGCCCGGGCCGATTACAGCACCGATAAGTTCCTTCGGGATCAGCATAGTCACGATGCGAGGAACATTAGGCTTATAATCTTCGCGAGGAGCAGGGATAGTTTCAGCGATCTTACCGAGGATATGCAGACGTCCTTCACGAGCCTGATTAAGCGCACGTTCGAGGATTTCGTACGACAGACCGTCACACTTGATGTCCATCTGAGTGGCAGTAATACCGTCCACTGTTCCGGTCACCTTAAAGTCCATATCGCCAAGGTGGTCTTCGTCACCGAGGATATCCGAAAGCACTGCATACTTATCGCTCGCAGTATCAGTGATAAGACCCATTGCGATACCGCTGACAGGCTTCTTCATCTTAACGCCGGCATCGAGAAGTGCGAGAGTACCTGCGCACACTGTAGCCATCGACGACGAACCGTTACTTTCAAGAATATCGCTGACTATGCGGCAAACATAGGGGAAATCATCGGGGAACATACGCTTGAGCGCACGGTGTGCAAGATTGCCGTGACCGATTTCACGACGACCTACGCCACGCACCGGACGAGCTTCACCGGTCGAGAAGGGAGGGAAGTTATAGTGAAGAAGGAAACGCTCGCGACCCTGATTGATTACGTCGTCAACGATTTTTTCGTCGAGCTTCGTACCGAGAGTTACGGTTGCAAGGCTCTGAGTCTCACCGCGAGTGAACACAGCCGAACCGTGAGGGCCGGGCAGATAGTCTACCTCACACCAGATCGGGCGGATATCGGTAGTCTTACGACCGTCAAGACGAATACCTTCATCGAGAATGCAACGACGCACGGCTTCCTTCTCTACATCGTGATAGTAACGCTTCACGAGCGGAGCCTTTTCATCGCGCACTTCCTCATCGAGCGATTCGATATATTCGTTGCAGATAGCATCGAAGCTGTCTGCACGCCAGTGCTTGTCTGCGCAGCCGGCCTTAGCCACTGCATATGCCTTATCGTAGCACTTTTCGTGAACATCCTTGCGAAGATCTTCGTCGTTCACTTCGTGGCAATACTCGCGCTTCACAGCACCTACGGCTTCTGCGAGTTCGAGCTGAGCCTGACACTGCACCTTGATAGCAGCGTGAGCAGCCTTGAGAGCTTCAAGAAGGTCTGATTCCGACACTTCGTTCATTTCACCTTCCACCATCATGATGTTATCGTAGGTTGCACCTACCATCAATTCCATATCGGCCTTTTCGAGCTGTTCGAAAGTCGGGTCGATTACAAACTGACCGTCGATGCGAGCCACACGAACTTCCGAGATCGGGCCATTGAAAGGTATATCACTCACCATAAGTGCTGCCGATGCCGCAAGACCTGCCAACGAATCGGGAATATCAACACCATCGGTCGAATACAACGTGATATTTACAAATGTGTCTGCGTGATAATTGTCGGGGAAGAGAGGACGGAGCACGCGGTCTACCAAACGTGCAGTAAGTATCTCATAATCCGATGCACGGCCTTCACGCTTCAGGAAGCCGCCGGGGAAACGTCCAAACGACGAAAATTTTTCCTTATACTCTACCTGAAGGGGCATGAAATCTACTCCTTCGCCGGCCTCTTTAGCCGAAACTACTGTAGCGAGGAGCATAGTGTCGCCCATTCGCACTTCTACCGCTCCATCAGCCTGCTTGGCCAGCTTGCCGGTTTCGACGGTTATTTCGCGTCCGTCGGGGAGGCTGATGGTTTTCTTGATTGGATTTAACATACTATATTTTTTTCTTTGCTTGTCAAAAAAATCGCACAAAGTTAGCAATTAAATATGAGATATTTATACTATTTGTTCAAGACTTTCGGTTTTCCTCTCAAATAATTTTGTCCTTACGAACACATTCATGGCCGAAATGTTTTATTTTTGCACTAAAATACGGCAATACTATAACACATTCTCTCATCACATATGTTTGGAATTAAAAATCCATTCAAATCCAAACCGCCATACCGACTGGGACTTGCGCTCAGTGGTGGAGGTGCACGCGGACTCGCCCATGCCGGTGCTTTGAAAGCTCTCGACGAAGTCGGACTGCGTCCCGACATCGTTGCCGGAGTCAGCGCCGGCTCCATTGCTGCGGTCATGTATGCCGCCGGAATTAAGCCCGAACTGATGCTCGACTTATTCCACAACGCAAAATTCACCGACTTCTGCGAGCTCGGCATGCCCAACGAAGGTTTTTTCTCTCTCGACCGCTTCAAGAATTTCATCCGAAAAAACATCCCATACGACAATCTCGAAGACCTCCCCATCAAAACCATCGTCGGTGCCACCGACCTCGACAACGGTCGAAAAGCCGTATTCGAATCCGGATCTATAGCCGACTGCGTTGCAGCTTCTTGTAGCATTCCTATCGTTTTCAAACCGGCGAAAATCGACGGCATTCGATACGTCGACGGAGGGGTCCTCCACAACCTCCCGGCATGGACTATTCGCGACCGTTGCCGTGTACTCATTGGCATCAACTGTTCGCCACTCACAAACAGCAATTCAAAGCACCGCAACGGAGTTCTCGGGGTCGCACTGCGCTCCTACGAACTGATGGCTAAAACCAACTCCATCCCCGACATGGCTCTATGCGACATGGTAGTTCGCACCGACGAAATTGCACGATACCAAGTATTCAACCTCAAAGAACTCGAACGTGTCTACGAAAGCGGTTATCGCGACACCATGAACAACCTCCTATACCACGGATTCAAGCGCATACGATACTCCAAATAGCATCAAATCGCAATTTATTCTTATCTTTGTCCTCATAGATACAAAATCCATAAACATATACCCAACACCATGAACATCTTCATCAAGAAGCTCGCCGGTGCAATTGCTCTCACCGCCGCTATCAGCTTCAGTGCCGTAGCAGAAACACTCCCCGTACGCTCTTTGGTTTTCGACAAAGGCACTTACGGTTCCAAGTACTATCGCATCCCGGGCATCGTCACTGCTAAGGACGGTTCTCTTGTCGCTGTTGCCGACAAACGTATCGAATCGCTCGGCGACCTCCCCGGCAAAATCGACGTTGTTGCTCGTCGCAGCACCGACGGTGGACGCACATGGAGCGAACCCGTCACCGTTGCCGAACACGACTCTATCGGTGGATACGGCGACCCCGCAATCGTTGTCGACCGCCGTTCCGGTGACATTCTCGTCATTTCAAGCCACGGCAACGGCCTTTGGCAGAAATCTCCGGCACATATCAGCATCTCGCGTAGCCGCGACAACGGCCTCACTTGGCTCCCGGCTGTCGACATCAACCCGCAGATTCATGCCACAAAACCCGGAGAAAAAGGAAAAGTCACAGCTTGTAGCATGTTCGCATCTTCGGGTGCCGCAACCCAGCTCAAAAACGGACGCATCATCTTCGCCCTCGTCACCCGTCAGGAAGGCGTCAAAGGATTCCCGGTCTACGCCGTATACAGCGACAACGGTGGCAAAACTTGGCGAATTTCCGACAATCCGGCCACAACTAACGGCGACGAATCAAAAATAGTACAACTCGCTGATGGTAGCCTCATTATGAGCATTCGCAACCGCTTCAAAGGTCCTCGCATCTTCTCCTTCTCGAAAGACAACGGCAAAACTTGGAGCGACCCCGTTGAAATCGCCGACCTCCCCGACCCCGCTTGCAACGGCGACATCCTACGCTACAACCACAACGGTCACGAACTGCTCCTTCAGACCATGCCCGGCTCTCCCACTTCTCGTCAAAACGTCACCGTTTGGGTCAGCAAAGACCACGGCAAAACTTGGCCGCACAAACATCAGATTGTCAACTGCCCCAGCGCCTACTCGGCCATGACAATACTCCCCGACGGCAAAGTTGGCTTCCTTATTGAAGAAGAAGCAGCCGGAACGTCTAATCAACATCCCGGCTTCCGTCTTTGGTTTACAGCTTTGACTATCGACGATATTCTCCGCTGATCAATCTATTATTGTAGTCTTACAGTCTACTGTTACTACCTTCAGCGAAGCATCCTTTACGGGCGACACCACGGTGTTGCCCGTAACTTTTAATTGCTCTACACTACGGGCACGGATTTCAACCTTTTCCCCGGCAAGAGCAAATCTGCCCGACAACTCAAACACATTATCCTCGATGGCTATTTTTTTGTGTACCGCACCATCCATTACTGCATTCTCTGGAGCTATACTTATCACCGGCGACACACAGTCGATAAAGCGATTCCCCTTCACGAGCAAATCCATCACCGGACCCGACTCATACCAACTGCGAGCATCATCGGCCACCAATATCGACGCCATCGGACAACGATAGAACACATTTCCCTCTATGCGCACCGGACGCCACGTCGTCATCAGTATTCCGCGAGTCGGCGTAAGTCCGAAATAGCTATTCGTTATATCCACCGACGGACTCCAAGTCACATTCTCAAGCACAGCATTTTTAAGCCCTCTCACTTCGTCCGTCAGCTCTCTATCAAGCACAATATCCATATTGTACACCCCGTCCTGCTTCGCCTCTTTCACCACGGCAACAGCCTTGCGAATCAGCGAGCGCGAATCCACTACCGCTACGGTATCTCCGGGATAGAATGCCTGAAATCCGCGAGTCTGACCATGCATAAAGCGCACACGCAAACGCTCTGCCGACGGACTCTCCACTATGCGAAGATGCGTACCGTGAACATTTATCGGATCATCATGCGAGCCTGCAAAGTAGCAGCTATCTACCGTCAAATACCCCTTACATCCGCTCACCTGGAAGAAATCGGCAAATCCTGCATTCACCCTGCCCGACTCCGGTGCAGTTGAGCAGTTCACTTTCTTATATGTCAGATTGGTCGAAAATTGCGCCACGATACCGAAGTTCCCCAAGAAATGAAGATTCAGATCGCTCAGCGTCACGTCCGAACTGCGATTTATAAATCCGGCCACCTCCGTGCGAAACGAATGGCGCATCTGATACGTAAATCCGGGTTCCACGCCACTCATATTGCGCTTCTTATAGCGAAATCTCAATTCTCCGGGAGCCGTTTCGGTTACATCATTGCAAAATTCAACAGGCGAATCCGCACGCATCGACGTCGTATCGGTCGTCGAATATATCTGAGCTATACCGTTGGTAAATTCCCAGCCTTCACCCGTCCACCACAACTTTCCGTTGCGTATCTCATACTTCGACCACGGATGAACCTTAACCGTCATCGCCGTATCCGACACCTCCGTCACCGTCATTTCCGGTACCGACGGGTCTGCCGCATCAAGCGAAAAGTTTTTCAGCGTCACATTCGAACAGCTATCCACCACCCACGGTGTCATCTCGCCGTGAGTTATAAACTTCGCACCCCTGCCATCAACAGTCAGATTCGAAATCCCCTTCATGAATAGGCCGATATGCTTCGTTTGGTCGGGAGCCTCTGTCTCGGTCGTCGTATTCGACACATGATACAGCCGTCCCGTCGACTTTGCTTTCGAAATATGATATTCCCCTGGAGCAAGGCGTATCTCCACCGGCCTACCATTCTGTCGGGCAGCACGGTCTATCGCCTTCTGAAGCGTGCGTGTTGCATCGCCCTTCACCGGCTTCACATTAATCACCATCGGCTCTGCTCCAACAGCCGACAAACACATTGCGGCAATCGATGCCGCCACAAGCATTGGTTTAAGGTTCATAGCATTTATCTATTTATTAAAAAAAAAGACCGCAAACATTTCGAATGCGGTCTTCCAATTCTCTTTATTTTTCTCGCATAAACACGCATACCGGTGTACCTGAAAAATCCCAATTTTCGCGAATCTTATTTTCGAGATATCGTCGATATGGCTCCTTCACCCACTGCGGCAGATTGCAGAAGAAAATGAAGGTTGGCACAGGTGCGCCCTTAAGCATAGTCACGTACTTTATCTTCACATACTTACCCTTATTTGCAGGAGGGGGATAAGCGGCTATAGCCTCAAGCATCACATTGTTAAGCTGCGAGGTAGGCACCGCACGCTGACGATTTTCATACACCGCAACAGCCGTTTCAAGCACCTTATAGATACGCTGTTTTGTCAGAGCCGAGCCGAATATGATGGGGAAGTCCGTAAACGGAGCGAAGCGACTGCGAATCGTATTCTCAAAATGCGCTATTGCCTCCTGCGACTTATCTTCCACCAAGTCCCACTTGTTCACACACACCACCAAGCCCTTCTTATTACGCTGAATCAGCGAGAAGATATTCACATCCTGAGTTTCAATACCGCGTGTAGCGTCGATCATCAGAATACACACATCCGAAGCCTCAATGGCACGTATCGAGCGAATCACCGAGTAATACTCTATATCCTCGTTCACCTTCGCCTTCTTACGAATACCGGCAGTATCCACAAGATAGAAGTCAAATCCGAATTTATTATAGCGCGTATAAATACTGTCGCGAGTCGTACCGGCTATATCAGTCACTATGTGACGGTCTTCTCCGATAAACGAATTGATTATCGACGACTTACCTGCATTCGGACGTCCAACGATAGCAAATTTCGGGATACTCTCAAGCACATCCTCTGCATTCGGGTCTACCTCGGGAAGTTTCTTCACCACTTCATCGAGCAGATCGCCCGTTCCAAAACCGCTCACGGCCGACACGGGGTAAGGCTCACCAAGACCCAAACTATAAAACTCAGGAACATTGTAAAGCCAATCCGATGAATCCACCTTATTGGCCACCAGCAACACCGGCTTGCTTGCACGACGCAAGATGCGCGCCACATGATCGTCAAGGTCGGTAACACCATTCATGGCATCCACCACAAACAGTATCTCGTCAGCCTGCTCGATGGCAAGCTCTACCTGCTTATTGATTTCGCTTTCAAAAACGTCTTCCGAGTTCACAACCCAGCCTCCGGTGTCTACCACCGAAAATTCCTTACCGGTCCAGTCCACCTTGCCATACTGGCGGTCACGGGTGGTTCCGGCAGTATCATCCACTATCGCTGTGCGCGTTTGCGTCAAGCGATTAAACAGTGTCGATTTGCCCACATTCGGGCGTCCTACTATAGCTACTAATTGTCCCATTATGGTGCAAATATAGTGAAAATTATTCGATATATCCGAAGGAGCGAAGTTTGTTCTCTCGATTGCGCCAATTTGGCTCAACCTTCACAAACAATTCAAGATACACTCGTTTTCCGAAGAAAGTTTCGATATCCTTACGAGCTGCCGTTCCAACCTTTTTCAGCATCGAACCTTGTCGACCTATCAGAATACCCTTCTGACTATCGCGCTCCACATAGATTACGGCCATGATATGAATTGCATCATCGCGCTCATCAAATTTCTCCACTATCACCTCCGTCGAATAAGGCACCTCCTTCTCGCAGTTCAGAAGGATTTTTTCGCGAATAATCTCCGTAACGAAAAATCTTGCCGGCTTATCGGTCAGAGCATCCTTTCCGAAATACGGCGGATGCACAGGCAGCAAATCAACAATGCGGCGCATCAGATTGTCCACATTGAAATGCTCTTTTGCCGACGTCGGAAAGACCTCTGCATTAGGCAGCAACTCTCGCCAACGACCTATTATAGCCAACAGATCCTCCTGACCCTTCAAAAGATCGATTTTATTGATTACCAGCAACACAGGCACCGACTCTTTAGCCACCTTCGCCAGAAAATCGGCATTCTTTGTCGGATCTTCAACCACATCCGTCACATACACAAGCACATCGGCATCCGTCAGCGCACCCTCTGAAAATCCGAGCATACTCTCCTGAAGCTTATACTTCGGAGCAAGCACTCCCGGCGTATCGGAAAACACTATTTGACTGTCCGGAGTATTCACAATACCCATTATGCGATGGCGGGTGGTCTGAGCCTTCGAAGTGATGATACTCACGCGCTCACCCACTAAGTCATTCATAAGTGTCGACTTTCCGACATTCGGATTGCCCACTATATTCACGAATCCGGCTCTATGATTTTCGTTCATTTGGTTTTGGTGTTTATTGTATGGAATATCTAAGCTATAGAAACAACAATAGCACCCCTGAAAAGATGCTATCATTGTTGAATTTATTTACCATGTCCACAGCCGTTGCCTGACTGACGGACATTCACTTGTATCTATGTCGAATTCTATCAAAGATCCCAGATCACATAGAGAGCGCCCCATGTAAATCCTGCGCCGAAAGCTGTCAGAATCATACGATCACCCTTCTTCAGACGATTCTTATATTCGTCGATACACAGAGGTATCGAAGCTGCTGAAGTATTTCCGTGAT
The DNA here is from genome assembly GCA_964416545.1 of uncultured Bacteroides sp. Classification (GTDB taxonomy): domain Bacteria; phylum Bacteroidota; class Bacteroidia; order Bacteroidales; family Muribaculaceae; genus Paramuribaculum. The sequence continues at coordinate 46,724 of CAYQEN010000008.1, forward strand.
TCTCAATATTCACCAACACCTTTTCGGGAGCGATTTCAGCACGCTGGCTCACCGCCTCAATGATACGAAGATTAGCCTGATGCGGCACCATCCAATCAATATCATTTATCGTAAGGCCATTGCGACCCATCACTTCGAGCGACGACTCAAGCATATCAGTCACAGCGTGTTTATACACATAGCGACCGTCCTGTATCACATAATGCTCTCCTGCATCTACTGTTTCGTGCGATGCCGGCTTCACAGAGCCGCCCGCAGGCATGATAAGATGCTCACGGCCTTCGCCATCCACATGAAATACACCGTCGATAATACCTACCGGACGATCTGTCGGTTCTACCATCATAGCACCTGCACCATCGCCAAACAGAGGGCAAGTAGTACGATCAGCATAGTTTACCATCGACGACATCATCTCGGCAGCTACTACTACTACCTTCTTGCGCATTCCTGAGCGCACATAAGCGGCTGCATCTTCCAATGCCACCAAAAATCCGGCGCAAGCAGCCTGTATATCATATGCATACGCATTCTTAAGACCACAGCGGTGAGCTATCACCGAGCCGGTCGAAGGAAAACGATAGTCAGGATTGGATGTCGCACAGATAAGAAGGTCTACTTCTTCGGGCTTCGTTCCGGTCGATTCGAGCAGACGATTAACTGCCTGTTCTCCAAGATATGACGAGCCTTCACCCTCTTTTTTAAGGATACGGCGCTCTTTGATACCTACGCGAGTGGTTATCCACTCATCGTTTGTATCCACCATTTTCGACAGCATCTCGTTATCGAGGATGTCATCGGGAGCGTATGATGATACGCCGGATATTCTCGCGTTGAGCATAGTTGCGATAGTCTTAGTAGTTTGAATATACAAAATCTCTCCCTGCCGGAGCTTTACGGCAACCGACGGAGAGATTATAAGGTAAATCTATTGAAAAAATTTGCGCCGGGAGCGCTTCTGGATGTTTCAGACCTCCTTGCGTTCCGGCGCTGTTCATCAAACGGCAGCTGCCTTTTCGATGGCAATTTTTCCGCGATAGTATCCGCACTCGCCGCATACAGTGTGGTAAACGTGCCATGCGCCGCAGTTGGGGCAAAGAGCGAGAGTGGGGGCAACAGCCTTGTCGTGTGTACGACGCTTAGCTGTACGAGTCTTTGATTGTTTGCGTTTAGGATGTGCCATTGCTTAAATTATTTATTTTGTTACTTATTTCTGTTATCTATAGCTCTTTTTTCACTCACCGTCAGTGCGCAGGTTCTTCAGTGCGTCCCAGCGCGGATCTGTCGGCGCTTCTTCATCCGACTCGGCCTCATCTTCGTCCGACAGATATGCTCCATGCCTGCGCAGCATATCGCTCATCTGAGAGTTACATTCACCCTCGGCATGAACGTGCTGAATAGGTATCGTCAGAGCCACCGTATCGTACATCAACGATGCCACGTCGAAATAATTTTCGTTTTCCGGTATAACCAGCAGTTCATCCGACTCATCGTTATATTCGTCGCCATATTTCACGGCTATCGAATACTCCGTCTCCACCGGACACTCCATATCGTCAAGACAACGGTCACATTCGAGCGTCATCGTGCCGTCGATACGAAAGTCCATATTATACAAATCGCCCTTGTGAGTCACATCGAGATTGACCGTGAGATTGGCATCATGAATATCCGCACTCTCCATCATCTCAAAGAATTGTTTGTCCAAGCGATACTCAAAATGCTGAGTGCCGAGGGGCATACTTTTCAGTGGCAATTTATATTCAGTAGACTTTTTCACGACTGGATATATTGAAAAAACTGTGCAAAGTTAGCGATTTATTCCACAATCCCAAAACTACAACGATTTAAATTCCTTAATCTACGACAATATAGCCCCATTTTTCCCATCTTCCACCAAAAGCAAACGTCAAATCTCCCCCCTTTCAGCTTTCAGCTAAAAAAAGCCTGCACCTCCACTCCGACACACTTGCCGAAGTATCGATGCAGGCCATTTATATCGTAGCTACCGAAGTATTACTTAAACACATACTGAGCCGAAATCGACTCATTGTTGTGTACGCGGCGAATAGTATCAGCAAACAGATGAGCCACACTGATAGTTGTAGCCTTCTTGCAATCCTTATCGAAAGGTATGCTGTTTGTGAATATCATTTCCGACATACCAGACTTATCAACGCGCTCCGAAGCAGGATCGCTCATGATTGCGTGCGAAGCAAGTGCGCGAACCGACTTAGCGCCATTAGCCATCATCAGGTCGGCAGCCTTCGAGATTGTACCGGCGGTGTCCACCATATCATCCACGAGAATCACGTTCTTATCCTTCACATCACCGATTACGGTCATCGACTCTACAACGTTAGCTTTTGCACGCTGCTTGTGGCAAAGCACCAAAGGCACATCGAGATACTTAGCATAGCTGTTGGCACGCTTCGCACCACCGACGTCAGGAGTTGCAACCACCATATTTTCAAGATTCAAGCTCTTGATATAAGGGATAAACACCGACGATGCATAGAGGTGATCGACAGGAACATTGAAGAAGCCCTGAATCTGGTCTGCATGAAGATCCATAGTGATCACGCGATTCACTCCGGCTGCCGAAAGAAGATCGGCAACGAGCTTAGCGGCAATCGAAACACGCGGCTTATCCTTACGATCCTGACGTGCCCAACCGAAATAAGGGATAACTGCGATTACCGAATGAGCTGATGCACGCTTTGCGGCATCGATCATAAGCAGAAGCTCCATCAGATTGTCTGTGCTCGGAACGGTCGACTGCACGAGATAAACCTCGCAACCGCGCACGGTTTCCTCAAACGAAACTTCAAACTCACCGTCGGCAAAGTGCTGAACATTCATCTTGCCCAGTTCAATTCCGAGGTCTTTACAGATTTCTTCGCCCATGTAGCGCGACTTCGTGCCGGCGAAAATCTTGATAGGGTGGATTGTAGACTCCATATCGATCTATAGATAGATGTTATGATTGTTTTTAGATATACTCTAAAATTAGTTCTGCAAAGTTAACTAAAATTTATTATAGTACCCCACCTTTTACGCGCAAAATACTACCACCGCAAATCCCAACCTTTTTCCACCCACTCCAAACGCGGTATTTTTGTGATACACACGTTTTTTTCTAATTTTGCATACTTAAATCTTAAAGCATGAACAAAAAACCGGTAATATATCAACTTCTCCCCCGACTGTTCACAAACTACAACACAAATTGCCTTCCCGGAGGCACAATTAAGCAGAACGGCTCCGGCAAGCTGAACGACATAACCGACCAAGTACTCGCCTCAATAGGCGAACTCGGCATAACCCACGTATGGTACACCGGCGTCATCGAACACGCACACTGCGCCGACTACTCTGACTTTGGCATTGAGCCTGCCGACAATCCTCACGTTGTCAAAGGACAAGCCGGTTCCCCATACGCCATCAGCGACTACTACGACATCGACCCCGACTTGGCTGTCGACGTCGACAAGCGCATCGACGAATTTGAAGCTCTCGTCAAGCGCACACACAACGCCGGCATGAAAGTCATTATCGACTTCGTCCCCAACCATGTTGCTCGTCGCTACCACAGCGATGCTGTACCTATGGGCGGACCGGCCGACTTCGGCGCATACGACGACTCGTCCAAATACTTCGCCCACGACAACAATTTTTACTACATTCCCCGACAGCTGTTCGCTCCGAGCGTCGACATGGGACAAGGTACCGATGCCTATATCGAATTTCCAGCAAAAGCCTCTGGCAACGACTGCTTCTCGGCATTCCCTGGCGTCAACGACTGGTACGACACCGTAAAACTCAACTACGGCATCGACTACGGCGACGGCTCGCGCCACTTCGACCCAATCCCCGACACATGGCGCAAAATGCTCCACATCCTGCGATATTGGGCATCAAAAGGCATCGACGGATTCCGTTGCGACATGGTTCACATGGTACCCCTCGAATTTTGGTCTTGGGCTATTCCGCGTGTCAAGCAAGCTCATCCGGGCATCATTTTCATTGCCGAAATCTACGAAACCGGTCTCTATCGCGACTTCATCTTCAAAGGCGGCTTCGACTACCTATACGACAAGGTCACTCTCTACGACACCCTCCGTGGCATACAGACCGCCAACTACTCAGCGGCTCAGCTCACCAACTGCTGGCAGACCGTTGAAGGCATCGCTCCAAACATGCTCAACTTCCTCGAAAACCACGATGAACAGCGTTTCGCATCCCACTTCTTCGCCGGCGACGCATCAAAAATGACTCCTTCTCTAGTCATCAGCGCAATGATAAACACCGGTGCAATGATGATCTATGCCGGACAAGAGCTCGGCGAGCCGGCTGCCGATTCTGAAGGATATAGCGGCTTCGACGGACGCACCACCATTTTTGACTACTGGAGCATTGCCACTCTGCGCCGATGGCTCAACAACGGCAACCCATCCACCGCACACCTCACCGATACCGAGCGTAGCCTACGTGCCAAATACGCCGACATCCTCAAGCTCTGCAATTCCGAGCGTGCCATTCGCGAAGGCTCTTTCTTCGACCTCATGTACGTCAACTACGACAACCCTTCGGTCAACCCACACCGCCAATACATTTTCTTGCGCCACCACGGCGACGAGACCATCATCATTGCCACCAACTTCTCTACCGAGCGTGCCGACATGCACATCAACATTCCCGAACACGCGTTCAACGTACTCGGCATATCCGGCGCCACAGCCACAATGACCGAGCTGCTCTCCGGCGAGAAGATGCGCAAGGACTTCCGCCCCGACAAGCCTTTCGACGCATGCGTCGAGCCTTTCGGAGCTGCAATTTGGAAAATCAAGCATCGCGCACCGCGACGCTCCAAGAAATAACACAAAACAGAAAAGGGATAGCCAATTGGCTATCCCTTTCTTATTCTGTATCAATTACATTTACTGTCGTCTGAGTTGCCAGAACGCCACTGCCGAGGCGGCAGCCACATTCAGCGAATCCACCCCGTGAGCCATCGGGATACGCGCCACATAGTCGGCATCGGCTATCGCATCGTGCGACAGTCCGTCACCCTCCGTCCCGAGCGTCAGAGCAAGACGCGGCTCCGCAGCAAGCACCGGGTCTTCTATCGACACCGACTTATCGGTCAATGCCAGCGCCACCGTCTTAAAACCAAGCCTGCGCAACTCCGTCGGAGCATCTTCGCTCCATGTCCACGGCACAAGAAACACCGTTCCCATCGACACTCTCACCGCCCTACGATTTAGTGGGTCACACGATGTCGGTGTCAACACCACAGCGTCTATACCGAGTGCAGCTGCCGAGCGGAATATCGCTCCGATATTCGTCGTATCGGTCACCCCGTCTATCACAGCCACGCGACTCGCATCGCCACATATCTCAGCCACCGACGGCAATTCTCGGCGGCGCATCACACATAGCACTCCTCGCGTCAGCTTATACCCCGTAAGCCTTGTCAGTAGCTCTCTACTTCCCGTATAAACCGGCATATTCGGACAAGCGGCTATTATATCAGCCGCATCACCATCGATATGCTTTCGCTCACACAGCATCGACTCAGGCACATAGCCGGCCGACATCGCCACTCGAATCACCTTCGGGCTCTCTGCTATAAACACGCCCTTATCCGGCTCAAGCCTATTCCTAAGCTGAGCATCCGTGAGTGCCGCATACGGTTGCACACCGGGATGCGATAAATCCGTTATTTCTATTATTTCACTCAAGGCCGTATTCCTTGATTTTACGATACAACGTACGTTCCGATATATTCAGTTCGGCAGCGGTAGCCTTTCTGCGACCGCCATTCTTCTCAAGCGAGCGACGGATTGTTTCGCGCTCGGTCTGTTCGAGCGTCAGTCCGCCATTACCTGTCTGATTGCTTATATCCTCCACATCATCGAGGCGCACCACATTCGGAGCATCCGACTTAAATCTCACAAGCGAGCGAGGCATATCCACCACTTCAAGCGAAGGCGTACTGCTCGACACCTCCTCCGCATTCCCGTGATGGCCGCCATCGAGGCGTGCCTGAAGCTCATCGATTTCGCGCTGCATTCTGAATATCATATTAAACAGTAGCTCGCGCTCATGGTCATACGTATGCGCCTGCGTAGCCGACGACGCCAACGCCGGAGTATATACACTCACATGACCGGGCAGATACGGCTCTACATCAGCCACTGCCACATCCTTGCCGGCATGAAACAGCGCAAGCTGCTCCACCACATTCTTCAGCTGACGCACATTTCCGGGCCAGCGGTAGTGTAGCATCAATCGGCGCGCCTCATCGTCAAGCGATATTGCCGGCATTCGGTAACGCTCCGAAAAGTCCGACGCAAACTTGCGCGACAGCAGCAATATATCATTTCCTCTGTCATGCAACGGTGGCACGGTTATCTGCACCGTCGACAGGCGATAGAACAAATCTTCGCGAAAACGTCCGGCAGCCACTGCCGCCATCAGATCCACATTCGTGGCTGCCACTACGCGGATATTGGTGCGCTGCACAGTCGACGAGCCCACCTTTATAAACTCACCGCTCTCAAGCACACGTAGCAGACGCGCCTGCGTTGTCAGAGGCAGCTCAGCCACCTCATCCAGAAATATTGTCCCGCCGTCAGCCTCCTCAAAGTAGCCCTTACGAGCCGACACGGCTCCGGTAAACGCGCCCTTTTCATGTCCGAAAAGCTCCGAATCAATCGTACCCTCCGGTATTGCGCCGCAGTTCACCGCTATATATCGGCCATGCTTGCGAGGACTGTAAGCGTGTATTATTTTCGGAAAAAACTCCTTACCCGAACCGCTCTCGCCGGTCACGAGTACCGACAAATCTATGGGAGCCACGCGGATGGCTCGCGACACCGCCTCAAGCAGAGCAGGCGAATTGCCCACTATACCGAAACGCTGCTTTGCCTGAGCTATTTCGGGCGATATATCGCGATTTACTTCCATTTTCTAAGTTCGTATGTTTTTGATTTCAGGAACAGTCCAAACTCTTCCACCGAACCGGCATGCTTCTGCTGTTCTTCCACGCTGATAGGATTGCCTACAGTGATATGCAGTTCGCTGTCATGACGGCGGAACACTTCTGCCGGCAGGCGGAGCGTGCGAAGCTGCCAGCTCACCACTCCCAAGAAGTTAAACCACCACGAATTGCGACCATGAAAATAGATAGGCACTACAGGCACCTTCAGCTGGTCGATTAGACGGATTATCGACGGTTGCCACTCTCGGTCTTCAAGACGGCCGTCAAGTTTCACCTTCGACACAGCTCCCGCAGGGAAAAATCCCAACGGTCTGCCGCGACGCACCTGCATGATTGCCTGCTTGATACCCTGCATCGACACTGCCTTCTTCTTCGGGTCGTCGCTCGCCAGCGCATCCACGGCTATAAAGTTGGGGCGCATAGCGCCGATACGATTCAGTATCATATTCACCATCACCTTATAGTCATCGCGATACGACCCCACGAGATTTATCAGCGATATGCCGTCAAGCGCGCCAAACGGATGATTGCTCACCGTAATAAACGCACCCTCCTTCAGCTGTTCGAGCACCTCCTTATTGTCCACTCTGAGATTGATATTCAAATCCTTGAGCAGACCGGTCGTAAAGGGAACGCCGGGAGTCTTATAATTATTCACGTGAATGGCGTTTACCTTATCGATTGCCAAAAACTTCAGCACACGATTCACTAATTTCTCGTGACCGCGAAGTTTTGGCACCATTTCCACCACGTCATTCACATCAAGCACCGTAGGCTTGATTTCTTCTACATTTTCAGCCATATTCTTTCAAGTCAAGCTATCGGACTCATCTCGCCACAGAGCGGATGGGCAAGTGCTCGGCGCACCTGCGCCCCGTCAAGACCGAGACCGAAAAGAAACATCATTTTGGTTATTGCTGCCTCTGCCGTCAAATCACGACCGAGCACCACTCCGCTGGCAGCGAGTGCATCGCCCGCAGCATAGCGCTTATGCACTGCTCCGTTCACACACTGCGTCACATTTATTATTACTATTCCGCGTGTCACGGCTTCACTCACGCTCTGCGTAAACCATTCAGCCGTCGGCGCATTTCCTGCACCATACGTTCTCAGCACAATACCCTTCACCCCTGGAGTGGCAAGCTGGTGACGGAGTACGCGCTCATTCAGACCGGGAAACAAGTCGATAAACATCACGTCCGTATCAAGTTCCTTATGCACTTTCAGCCGTCCGCGATCCGACGACACGCGATACAGCGCATCCTCGTTAAAGTTGATTCCCAAGCCTATTTTGGCAAGCGACGGATAGTTATTACTCTTGAAGGCGTTAAAATTGTCGGCACTCATTTTGGTCGAACGATTTCCGCGCCACAGATAGTTCTCAAACAATATTGCCACCTCCTGCACCATCGGATTCCCTTTTCGGTCGGTCGCCGCAGCTATTTGGATTGCCGTTATCAGGTTTTCCTCGCCGTCTGTACGCACCTCACCGATTGGTAGCTGCGAGCCGGTGATAATCACCGGCTTGCGCAGATTTTCAAGCATAAACGACAATGCCGACGCCGAATAAGCCATCGTATCTGTGCCGTGAAGCACCACAAAGCCGTCATACTTATCATAATTCTTCTCCAACGCCTCGGCAAGTTGCACCCAGTGGCGTGTCGTCATATCGCTGGAGTCGATTGGCGGATCGAATGAGATATTATCGATTACATAATTCAGCATCTTGACCTTCGGAACGTTATCGATTAGATGCGTAAAGTCAAACGGGCGCAGCGAATGCGTGTCCGGATCCTCTATCATTCCTATCGTACCTCCCGTATATATCAGCAGTATACGGGGTTGAGCTCCTAAGTGTGCCATAATTCTTATTTTATTATTTCACTCTGTCGAGATGCTGTGCGCCGACACCCGGCGCCGGTTTTATTTCACTTGCGCGCCGGGCACAACCGGGGCTGTCGGGCCAATCACAACGAGCGAGCCATCGGCATTTTCTGCCGACAATATCATTCCCTGCGACACGATTCCCTTCAGCTTGCGCGGCGGCAGATTCGCTATGAAGCACACCTGCTTACCTACAAGATCCTCCGGATTGTAATATTTTGCGATTCCCGAAACGATTGTGCGCTTCTCCATTCCATCATCGATAAGGAATTTCAGCAACTTATCCGCTTTCGGCACCTTAACACATTCTACCACCGTTCCCACACGAAGGTCGGCTTTCATAAACGTATCGAAGTCAACGTCCGGTGCCTGTGGCTCGGGGCGGAAGCTCTTCACCTTGTTCTCTTCCTTGATTCGGGCAAGGCGATCGAGCTGACCCTGAATTGCGGCATCCTCTATCTTTTCAAACAGAAGTTCCGGTTCGGCAAGCACTGTATCGGCGGCCACCAAGTCGGTTCGTCCGAGGTCGTTCCAAGTCTTATTTTCGAGCTTCAGCATTGCCGACAGACGGGCAGCGCCAAACGGCATAAACGGTTCCGATGCGATTGCCAGATTTGCACACAGCTGCAATGCGCAGTTAAGCACCGTTGCCACTCGTGCCATATCGGTCTTTGCAAGCTTCCACGGTTCGGTATCCTGAAGATACTTATTACCGATACGGGCTATTTCCATCATATCCTTCAGAGCCTCGCGGAAGTGGAATGTTTCGATGTTTGCTTCGAGCGATGCTTTAGCGGCACGCACATCGGCAAACAGACGCTCGTCTATCTCCTCATATGCTCCGGCGGCAGGCACCTTCAGATCGAAATACTTCTTGGTCAGCACGGCGGCACGATTCACGAAGTTACCCATGATAGCCACAAGCTCATTATTATTACGAGCCTGAAAGTCAGCCCAAGTGAAGTCATTATCTTTTGTTTCGGGTGCATTCGCAGTCAGCACGTAGCGAAGCACGTCCTGCTTGCCGGGGAAGTCGCGCAGATACTCATGCAGCCACACGGCCCAGTTGCGCGATGTCGAAATCTTATCTCCTTCAAGATTCAGGAATTCATTTGCCGGCACATTGTCTGGAAGCTGATATCCATCACCATAAGCCATCAGCATCGCCGGAAACACGATGCAGTGGAACACGATATTATCCTTTCCGATAAAGTTGATAATGCGTGTTTCGGGGTCTTTCCAATAAGTCTGCCAACTGTCGGGCAGTATCTCTTTCGTATTCGATATATATCCGATGGGGGCGTCAAACCACACATAAAGCACCTTTCCTTCAGCACCTTCTACCGGCACTGGCACTCCCCAATTCAGGTCGCGGCTCACAGCGCGAGGCTGCAAGCCCATGTCGAGCCACGATTTGCACTGACCGTACACGTTGCTCTTCCACTCTTTGTGTCCGTCGAGTATCCATGTGCGGAGCTTCGCTTCCCACTTATCGAGGGGCAGATACCAGTGCGTAGTTTCCTTCATGGTCACAGGCGCTGATGTCAGGCTTGAACGTGGATTTATCAGGTCAGTCGCGGCAAGGGTCGTTCCGCAGGCTTCACACTGGTCGCCATACGCACGGTCGCTGCCGCAATGCGGACATGTTCCGGTCACATAGCGGTCTGCCAAAAATTCGCCGGCCTGCTCGTCATAGGGCTGGAGCGAGGTCTTCTGCTCAAACTGTCCGTTATCATACAGTCTACGGAAAAATTCGCTTGCCGTTTCGTGATGTATTTCCGAGGTCGTACGCGAATACACGTCAAACGAGATTCCGAGTTCGGCCATCGAATCCTTGATTATATTATGATAGCGGTCTACTATATCTTGGGGGCTTACGCCTTCTGCACGAGCCTTGATGGTGATAGGAACTCCGTGTTCATCGCTACCGCCCACCATCACTACCTCTCTACCGCGTAGGCGTAGGTAACGGGCATAAATATCAGCCGGGACATACACTCCGGCAAGGTGGCCTATGTGAACGGGGCCATTAGCATAAGGCAATGCTGTGGTTATCAGCGTCCTTTTATAATTCTTTTCCATATAAGGCTGTGTAAACTATTTCTAATTTGCAAATTTAGTGCAAACTTGAATAATTAGCAAATTTGCGTCACTATCACCATCATACGCCTAAAAAAAGCGACTCCGACCTGCTTTCGCTTGCAGGTCGGAGTCGCTTTGGTTTCTTTTATTACAAAGTCTTGGGAGGATAGAGTGCATTCCACCAAGTCGGGTCATTCTTCAGATATTTGGCAAACCATGCAAATATCGTGCTCTGCCATTTGAGATACTTGCTATAGTCAAGTATATGATGGTCTTGACCGGTCACTTCTACAAATGCTGTTTCGCGTCCGAGAAGTTTGAGGGCGGTGAAGAGCTGTATGCTCTCGCCCGGCGGAACATTCTTGTCCACATCTCCGTGCAAGAAGAGCAACGGGGTATGAATCTTGTCGGCACGATAGAGCGGACTCTGCTTCACATACAGATCTGTGTCCGACCACGGATATGCGTCGCCCATCGACACTTCGCTGTACGAATATCCCCAATAGCCTTCGCCCCAATAGCTCGTATGGTCACTGATACCGGCATGCGATATCGCTGCTGCAAACATCGGGGTTACAGTCTGCAAATACTGGGTCATGAAGCCGCCATACGATGCACCGATACATCCTATCTTCGTCGTATCCACATATTCATGTTCTTGACAGAAGCGACGGGTGCCTTCGATTATATCTTCGGCAGGGCCCTGACCGGCGGTCTTCACGTGGCGCGACGAGAATTCCTGACCGAAGCCGGTTGCTCCGCTCGGCTGAAGCACCAATACCACATAGTCCAATGCTGCGTATGCGTGATGCGGATAGCGGCTCTCGAAGTAGCGACTTGTCGGGCTGCAGCCACCGTAATAGTTCACAATCATCGGATACTTCACGGTCGGATCGAAGTTCGGCGGTAGATAGTAGCGCCCCCAGATGCTGTCACCGCGAGAGTTGATGAATGTCCATGTTTCGCAAGCGCCGAGCTTCACCTCTTCCATCATCTTACCCTGAGGCTCGTCGAGCAGTGTCGACTTGAGCTTACGGGTATCCATTGAGTAGAGACGGTTCGGGTTCGATGCACTCTGACCGTACCACACCATTGTATTGCCGGTGCGAGGCAGCGAGAATCCTCTCACGAATTCCTCTGTTCCGGGTATCTGCGCTATCTTGCCGTTCTTCGGATTAAGTCTGTACAGGCTCACATAGTCGCGGTTTTCAGCGGTGAAATACACCTGTCCGTCAGCGCGGCTCCATGTCACCGAAGTCACATTCGGGTTAAATTCGCGAGTCAGTGGTTCGATTCGGCCGTCGGCACGACGGAGATACAGCTGCACGTCTATCATGCTCGGTATCTTTCCTTCGGGCACCACGTTGCCGATTCCGCCGAGTGCTTCGGGCGATCCGCTTATCAGTATTTCGGTTCCGTCAGGCGAGTAGATTGCCGAATTGATAAATCCGTCGCGTGCCACGATTGTGTCGGCTTTCATTGTCTGAAGATCGAGCGACAGAATTGTTGTCAGCGAGGTCGGACGCTTTTCCAAGCGACGGTCGCGCACCGACAAGAGCAGATGCTGTCCGTCGTCTGATATGTCGAGCATTCCCAGACCGCGATAGTTATGTGTCAGCGGTGTTAGAACATTCGATGCCAAATCGAAAATCGACAGCGACAGTCTGTTTCGCCAGCCCGGCTGACGATCATCCGGTTCGAGTATCTGATATATTTCCGGATCTTCTTTCGGACCTTCCTGTGTGCTGTAAATGAGCAGTCGCTTTTCGTCAGGCATCACGCGAAACGAACCCTGAGGCAGCTTCTCTGTCAGTGTTTCCTCTACGCCGGTTGCCGGATCGACGGCCACGAGTCCCCAGCCGTCCACCGTTTTACGAGTCACGTAGTAGCGTGTCGAGGTCGGCATCCATGTGATGCGCTCGGTGGTCGACAATATGGTTTTGCCGGTAGCCACTTCGCTAAGTCGCCAGATTGAAGCTCCCTGACCGCCCTTCGATGTCGTTGTGTATACATTTATCATGTAGCGACCGTCAGGCGAGATTGAGAGCCCGCTGATGCGTGTTCCGTCGAGCACGTCATCCATCGTATATAGCCTACGTCCGTCATTTGTGATTTTCAGAACGCCCTTGCCCTCAAATTTCACCTTCGCCGAATCGGCCTGACCGGGCTGCGACAAATATTTTATCACCACGCGGTGCGATGCGGGCTTGAGTTTGAGCTGACCGCTCATTTCCTTTCCGTCCACAAGCACCTTGTAGTCATGCAGACCGCTTACACTTAGCGTCTGTTCTACATAGCTATTGTTTTCGGCTGTAAATGCTATCATGTGAAGTGCCGGTCCGTTTTCATAGCCGGGCACAGCTACTCCCTGATGGCGCACTCCCGAAGCCTTTGTCGCTCCGAGTTCGATTGGCTGCGCAAGCAGTCCTTTAACATCATATTTTTTTGAATGCACGTCGACCGAGTCGATCATCAGAGGAGCCGACATGGGATAAGGTCCATAATAGTCAAACTCCTCGACCGTCGTCACCTCGGCACCGGCAGTCAAAGCGGCGGCAAGCGCCGGAATTAATAATGAATATCGCATTACTGTATAGATTAATCGGTAATTAGCCACAAAATTAGCAAATCATACCTTTGCGGTCAAAAAAATACCGACATTTATTACCACCGCGATTTCTTTAGTAGCGTCCTTGCATCGGCATAATCTGTTATCGGAAGCGTCGATGCCACATACAGTCCGATGGCGCGTGTCATCAATATATCGTCATGATATCCGCGCTTTGCTCCATAACCTCCGTTCTGCGTCTGCTCATACACATCCATTTCGTCACAAGCATCTCTATCCGGCTCGTCATATCCGCATTCTCGCACCATCGACACGAGCGTGGCTATTGCAACGGCTTTTGTCGCGCGGTTCGTATGAAACCCCGGACGACTCTCTATATGTGGACTCAACGTATCGCGCGACGCTCTCACATACAGGTTGGCATACACGCCGTTCAGCTCTTCGAGTATATACCGCGCCGATCCTTCCGATGCGGTTTCAAGCGAGTTACTCTCCACCACGAGCAATGCCTCGTTATACCATTTCGCTATCGCGGCGGCGCGCCATCCTAAGATATCGGCGTCGCAATGGCCGCGCCACTGTGCCACCACCGCCGGCCGGCCGTCTAGTGTATAACGGTCTATCACGGCCACTACCGACCAGTCTGCTCCTGCCGACCTGCCGCCTACATCCACGGCTGCCACATAGCGATTCTTCCGACGGTCGTTTCTGTCTGGTTTGCGCCACACTTTAAGTCCTCCTTTTTCCGACGGTGTAAATCTCACATCTTCTACAGCTCCGGCTCCTACGGCGGCTCGTCCGCTCACTTCCCCTACAACTTGCGGTTCTCGCGTTTCTCGGCGTAAGCGGTCTACATCATTTCGTCCGAACACTCCGGCGCCGGTCGACACGAATGCCTCAACATCATCCGTTGGATATTCCGAATACATTGCCGCGTCCGAAGCCATCTCTTTGCGCTTGCAGTGATACCAGTTTATCATGTCAAGATTGAGTCCCTTATCCCACAATCCCCACTCATACTCGGTCATCTCTTTGAGCAGTCTCTCTGGGTCTTCTGATCGCCGTCGGTAGATTTCTATCTCATGCCACGGCACAAAAACGGCTCGTTTATCCGACTCTCCGCGCTTTGCCCTCAACCATTCTGCATGAAAGTAGTTCCCAACGCCATTTGCCGTGCTTTCGAGTGCTATAAACGAGCAGGGCACCATCGCTATTCCGCCACTCACGGCGCGAATGAAGTCCTCTGGGGTCATCGTGTCACTATCTTTCCAGAACGCCACCTCGCTCAGATGCGCTAAGGCGCAGTCAAGTCCGCGCACCGATTCCTGGCTGTAGCTCGATGCTAAGGTTACGCAACACTCGCGACCCGCTATTTCGCGCGTATGTTTCGAGTCCTCAAACGGTCGCAGGTGTGGAGGCTCTTTCTCTCTCCAATATTTCAACGGATAGTTGGCGAGCATCGACGTATACATTCCGCGTATCGAAGCCGATGTTTGCCTTACATGCGCACATATCAGCGAGTGCCATCGGCGGCGCAACACACACTGTATCCACGCAAAATACATCTGTATCAATGTCGACCCGCCCCACTGTCGTGCCTTTAGCATTATCAATCGAAGTGGCCTGCCGGCTCGCCTGTCGGCCTCCACTACATCAAGCACTCGCCGCTGCGGTGCATTCAATACGAACCGCACTTTTCTGCCACTCTCTTTGTCGCGTATCTTCACGCATGTCGCCGCCCAATATTCAAAGTCGTGTCGCTGACGCAATAGCGCATATTCTGTTGAGTTTTTCAGCTCTGCATACTCCTCGCTCTCCACCATCGACTTCGGCAGCCACACTCCGCTATTCACCCACCTCGGAGTCACATACTCTCGCCAGTCCGCCTCTCTTCCGCGCATCGGGTCATACTCTTCACGCGGCATTATCCTTCGCTCATTCTCCTCAAGCACCTCATCCACATTATATTCTCTCATCCCTCACATTTCTCCTTTCTGTTTTCACATCACACCCAGCTCCACCTTCCTCAGCACAAAGTCTTCCGACACTCTACCGCCCACTCTCACCACGGCGCGCCGCCTCTTCGGAGCTGCCACTGGAGCATATATCGGCGAATTAACGGCTCCTACCACCGTCAGTTTCATCAGCATCGAACTATACTCACTACCGGCGCCGTCATTCAGACTCAGCGTCACATCTCCCTTCATCTCCGATGCCGCCATATCCACCTTCAGCCACGCCACTCTTCTTCCGTCGGGCACATCCGCCTCTGCGCTCCATACCACCATTTTCTCCCTCTCTTCGCTCTTCTCATCCACAGCCATCAGTGCCGTATCCGAACTTATCATCACACCTGTCGCCGTCCGAAACATCCTTTCGGGCAATACCGGCATCAGTCGCTCGCTGATTTTCTTCGACGGAAACACCATCAATTTCGTATTCCCCGCGCTGTCTGTCATACGAAGTCCATGTTCGCGCACGCTCCAACACGCTTGCTCCGCAGCAATATTATTAAACACTGTTTTACAGCCGTTTCCACTCGCCGCCACTATTTCCGTCCCCGTTGCCACCATCATCCCGTATGGCGTTTCGGCCACCGCTGCGCCCGACGTCGCTCCTCGGTTGTCTGCCAACACCGCTGTCACCCGCCCCGTTTTCTGATTGGCATTCACCGACACTATTCCGCCACGAGCCACACACCAAAATCTCACTCTGTTCATATCGAGCGACGACCCTCGTCCGCCGGCCACTATTGCCTCCACTCGTCCGGCCCCGCTTTTCGTTGCCGACAGCAGTCGCATCGGATCTGTTGCCGACGCATAAGCCACCACATCTGCATACTCTGCCATCTCTCGCTCGGTTTCCACAGGTATCTCCCCCTCAAATGCCGACAATGCTATCGGCTTCAACCCGTCAGCCACATACGTTGCCCTGTCTGCCCCGAGTCGGTCTGGCGTCAGCGCCACCGTCGCCATCCGCTTTTCGCCGTTGCCATCCTTCACATACACAGTCAGCTTCGACACTCTCCGGTCTTCAATCGTCAGCATCGGCATCAGCGACTGGGGCACGCGACCCTTCGATGCTATCCGCTCCACCATACGCCCTCCGCCGGCATATTCTGCCACCACGGCTCCACTCCATCCTCGCTTCGTTCCCGAATATTCACACGTCCACCCCTCGGCGTGCTTTGCCCCGGTCGGTGCTATCCGCAGATTTCCCCACAACACAGCTCCGCCACTTCTGCCCACGCTCTCGGCCACAAACTCCTCGCTCTTCAATATTCGCGCCGACCAATCCGACGTTGTCATCTCTCGTCCGCTCACCATCGCTTCCGCGCTCTGCGCCTCCTCCTTTGCCGTCATGCTTCCCACGCGCTTCACTGTCACGGTCGTCCCCTCCACGGCAGTTGCATCGAGCATCACCACCCTACAGCTGAAACACCCTTCTACACTCGCCAACTCGGCCATTTTCTCTTTACGCACACTCTCTTTCGATGCCATCATCTCTGTCACGCCGGGCACGGCTGTCGTCAGATGCAACACGCCGCCGCGCTTCGTCACTCTTGTCGGTGCCTCGCCCGAAAAGTCCACAGGATGTAGCGGTGGTGTTTCCACCAACTCCACCGAAGCCACTCCGGATGCCACAAGCCCTACTGGCACATCTATCGCCAAACGATATGTCTGCGCCGTCAGTCGCATCTCGGGTATCACTACACCGCTCCCTTCCGCCGTCAGCTCGGCAGTCAATGGCTCCACACACTGCCACCCGTTGGGTGCCGCCAATATCGGTGAGCTTTTTGCCACACACCGTCCCTCGCCGTCAAGATAGCGCACCTCCATCAGCGACGGCTGCACCCACAGTCCGGCAGTCATCGCCGAGCCGCACAGCTCGCCATAGGCAGCCCTCAGACTCTTCGACAGCTTCCCCACCGCTGAGGTCGGCAAACGTCCGCTGGTATAATCCTTTACCTCCACGCTCTCCGTCCACGCCGATAGCTCGCCCTGTTTTTCAGCGCGCACCACAGCCATCTCTGGAGCTGCCGTCTCTTCCATCCGCCACCCCGATTCCCTATCATACATCAATCGCCGTCTACCGTTTTTCGACATCACTATCACCCCGTCATCTCGCGACAGCGCACATCGAGGCTCGGCAGCCATCACGCCAGCCACCCTCTTCCCTCCTCCCATATCCGTCACTATCTCATATCCGCCACCCCCCGTTTTCGCATACATCACCATCGTTCGCTCGCCCGACGGATGCAGATGTTCATGTAGCGGTGTCAACGCTCCCTCCGCCACAACTCGCGCCGCCGCACACGGCACAAGTCCGCCATCCGCACGCTCCACAAGATTCACACACTCGGCTGTTCTTCCCTTTGCGGTCATAGCCTCCACTTTCACTTCCACTACTGTATTCTTTTGCTGTTTCATGCCGCAAAATTACGTCCGCCAAAACACCGTTTTTGTACCGATCCGCACTTTTTTCGCAATATTCTGCTATCTTTGCACATCAGAAAAACAAAACCTGCAATATCATGTTGAAAGACAAAATCATCGAAGCCGTCCGCGAATTCATTGCCGACGACGTCACCGAGAGCGACAACATCATGCTGGCTGTCGACCGACAGGCTCAAACTGCCGAGCTCATCGATGCCGACGAATCCGACATCGACGCTGATCCTCGCGACATATACTCCGCCATGGATCTTATCGAAATGTCCGTCGAACAGCCCGGAACATGGGTTCCCGACATGGAAGCTATCGACGAAATTTCGCTCGGATAACCACTCATTTCACTCATTTTTTCATACATTTGCATCTAATCTTACCTATCATATACCAATAATGAAGGATTTAAACGAAATCACTGGCAAATTTGCCACCAAAGGCACTGTTGCTGAAATCAAACCTCTTGGCAACGGTCTCATCAACGACACATACCGAGTAATCACCGCCGAAAACGACGCTCCCGACTACGTTCTACAGCGCATCAACCATCACATCTTCACCGACGTCGAAGGCCTGCAAAACAACATTGCTGCCGTCACTCGTCACATTCGTCGCAAGCTCGAAGCCGAAGGTGCCGACGACATCGACCGTCGCGTCCTCTCTTTTGTTTCTCTGCGCGACAGCGAAAAGACATACTACTTCGATGGCGAATCTTACTGGCGCATAATGGTATTCATTCCGGGTGCCAAAACATACGAAGAAGTCAACCCCCACTTCGCTCGCCACGCCGGTGCTGCTTTCGGTCAATTCCAGGCCTCTCTGGTCGACATCCCCGAAACACTCGTCGAGTCGATTCCCGACTTCCACAACATGGAATTCCGTCTCAAGCAGCTCGACGATGCCATCAAGGCTAATGCCGCTGGCCGACTCGCTGAAGTTCAGCCGATTGTCGACGACCTCCTCCGCCGCGCCCACGAAATGACTGCTGCTGAGCGTCTTTACCGCGAAGGTAAGCTCCCCAAACGCGTATGCCACTGCGACACTAAAGTCAACAACATGATGTTCGACGACGAAGGTCGCGTCCTCTGCGTCATCGACCTCGACACCGTTATGCCATCATTCATATTCAGCGACTACGGCGACTTCCTACGCACAGGTGCTTGCACCTCTGCCGAAGACGAACCCGACTTGAGCAAAGTCGAATTCGACATGGAAATCTTCAAAGCCTTCACCGAAGGCTACCTCAGCGAAGCTGGCAAATTCCTCACTCCCCTCGAAATAGAAATGCTCCCTTACGCTGCGGCTCTATTCCCCTACATGCAGGCCGTTCGCTTCCTCACCGACTACATCAACGGCGACACTTACTACAAAATCGCCTACCCCGAGCACAACCTCGTGCGCACAAAAGCACAAGTCAAAATGCTTGAGAGCGTAGAAGCCCACACTCCTGAAATGAAACAATTTATCGCCGAAAAGCTTGCTTAATAGCCCATTCGGTATATATCCACAGAGCGGACTCCCCAACCGGAGTCCGCTTTCCGCTTCTCAACACATCCAAAGTGAAGAATCCAAATAGAAATGCACAGTTTTAGCAAGAAAACCGCAATAGAATG
>CAYQEN010000009.1:0-54565 GCA_964416545.1 uncultured Bacteroides sp.
TCGTTGTCGCCACTGCTACAAGCGACTAGTAGTGATAGCAGGAATATGAGCGCAAATCTTGTCATGGAGCATGGGTAGAATCAGAGCATGCCAAGCTCGACGTAGCTGGCAACGCGCTCAACAATGCCGTCGCGACGGTCTTTGTCGGGGCGATAGTCGACCTTGAGGTTTACGCCGAAGAAACGTCCGAAAGTCTGCCAGAAACCAGCTCGAAATGAGCCGAGAAAAGCTTTGATGATGCTGTAGCCCGACTGATTTGTTTCGCGATGAATGAGCTTACAGAGTAATTGAGCCTGCGATTTGGAGAAACGTCGGAGAATGGGCTTATATTGGTCGAATACAGCGCTTTCCATGCGTTTTAAGTATGCTTCGCGCTCCTTCTGCGTTGGAAGAGTCTCGATATACTCGTAGGTTTCGAGCAGAGTTTCGCAGATGAGCTTGGCGTAAGGGAGAGTCTTTTTTACGTCGCGTACGGTTCGCCAATAAAACTCTTCTTCTTTCTTATTCTTGAAGGTCATTTTTGGAAAGCATGAAACATTGTTGAGCACAATGACTTTCACAGAGTCGTTTTCGTAAAAATAGCCTCGGACGGGGTGTTGCAGTGCGCTTAACTCCGGCTCAGGTATGTCGGTAATGCTTTGCGCCGATGCCGAGGAGAGCATGGCGGATAGTAAGAATAAGATAAGAGGGAGAGTTCGTGGCATTGTGTTGTGGAAGAAAAAGGATGCGTTTATGAGAGTTTTTTTGATTCCGGTGGGTAGTCGAGAGTGTAGTGCAGACCGCGAGACTCCTTGCGCTCTTTTGCTTGACGCATAATGAGATATCCGACGTTGATGATGTTGCGCAGTTCGCATATTTCGCGCGATGCTTTCGAGCATTTGAAGAGACGTTCGGTCTCTTCATATAGGATGTCGAGTCTGTTCCAAGCTCTGTCGAGTCGGAGGTTGCTTCGCACGATGCCAACGTAAGCACTCATAATCTGACCGACCTCTTTGATGCTCTGAGTGATGAGCACCATCTCTTCGGGGTGGCGCGTGCCTTCGTCGTTCCAGTCGGGGACGTCGGTGCGCAGCTCATAACCCGGCGCGACTGCAGTGGCGTGGATAGCAGCTGCATCAGCATAAACAACAGCTTCGATGAGAGAGTTTGAAGCGAGACGGTTGCCTCCATGCAGTCCGGTGCAAGAGCATTCGCCAACGGCATACAGACGCTTGATGCTCGACTCGCCATTAGTGTCGACCTTGATACCACCGCAAAGGTAGTGTGCGGCCGGAGCCACCGGGATGTAGTCTTTTGTGATGTCGATGCCGAGCGATAGGCATTTGGCGTAGATATTTGGGAAGTGCTTTTTGGTTTCTTCGGGGTCTTTGTGGGTGACGTCGAGATATACATGGTCGTCGCCGTGGAGTTTCATCTCGCTGTCGATGGCACGAGCAACGATGTCGCGAGGCGCGAGCGATAGTCGAGGGTCGTATTTCTGCATGAATTCCTCGCCACGCTTGTTGCGCAGAACGGCACCATAGCCACGCATGGCTTCGGTAATGAGGAATGATGGACGGTCGCCGGGGTGATAGAGTGCGGTGGGGTGGAATTGAATGAATTCCATGTCTTTCACCGTGCCTTTAGCTCGGTAGACCATAGCGATACCGTCGCCAGTAGCGACGAGAGGATTTGTGGTAGTGGTATATACGGCACCAGCACCACCCGTAGCCATAAGAGTGACGCGCGAGAGGAACTTGTGGACATTGCCAGAAGTGGTATCGAGAACGTAAGCACCGTAGCATGTAATATCGGGAGTGCGTCGAGTGACGATGCGACCGAGGTGGTGCTGCGTGATAATTTCTATGGCAAAGTGGTTCTCAAAAACGTCGATGCCGGGGTTTTCTCTGACGGCTTTAATGAGGCTCTCTTGAATTTCAAAGCCAGTATTGTCGGCGTGGTGTAGAATGCGGAATTCAGAGTGTCCGCCTTCGCGATGCAGGTCGAAGGAACCGTCTTCTTTTTTGTCGAAATCGACGCCCCACTTCAGGAGCTGTTCAATTTGAGTCGGAGCTTCTTTGACAACCTTTTCGACAGCAACAGGGTCGCTGAGCCAGTCGCCGGCAATCATTGTGTCTTTTATATGTTTGTCGAAGTTGTCGACACTAAAATCAGTAACTGAAGCGACGCCGCCTTGAGCTAATGCGGTATTTGCTTCTTCAAGAGAGGTCTTGCAGACGAGAGCCACTCGCCCTTTGCCGGCCGCTTTTAGGGCAAAGCTCATGCCCGCGATGCCGGAACCAATTACCAAATAGTCGTACTCGTAAGTCATGCTTTAATAACAACGTGAGTTCGAATAAGTATATGTTGTTGATATGTCGGCGTATATCGGCGAGTACGCATTAGTAAATGCAGTATGCGACCAGTCGGTAATTTCGCCAAAGACAAAATTACAGAAATTTTTGTCACATCAGCTCAAATCGGTGAAATATTTGCTTGGGTTAGCGGGTGGCGCGTAGGAAGAAGCGGATGAATAGGGCTGCGGCGATGAAGAGGGATATGGAGAAGCTGAGTATGATGCCGTAGCAACCGAGTCCGAGAGGGAAGGCGAGGATATATGTGGCGGGGATGCCTATGATTACGTAGCTGAAGAATGCAATCCATACCATCGGCATGACGTGGGCGGTGCCACGGAGAGAGTTGGCAAAGTTGATTTGAGTGGCGTCGGCGTATTGGTAGATGACGAGGGGGACGATGAGGGAGAGCGCTGTGGAGATGACTCGTGGGTCGTTGGAGAATTGGTTCATTATCCAAGGGCCGGCGAATATGAAGAGCAGGGATGCACAGGTGGCGAGAGAGAGGATGATGTGGTAGCCGGCGAATGCTGTACGGCGCATTTCGCGCGAGTCGGATAGTCCGGCGGCGTTTGCGACGAGGACGGATACGGCTGCGGCGGCACTGTAGTAGACGCAGAATCCGAGAGTGCCAGTGATGACGACAATTTGGTATGCGGCGAGAGAAATGGCGTCAATCCATCCAGCCATTATGGCTGCGATGGTGAAAGAGCCACTTTCGAAAGTCATTTGCATGGCGACAGGCCAAGAAGTGGTGGCGATTTTACGAAGTTCGCTGCTGTTGAAATGAGCATCGGAGAAGCCATTGCGGTATTTGCGGTAGTCTTTCCGGAAGCAGAATACGGCTATGATGGCGATTGTGCAGAAGAGTCGCGCTGTGAGAGTGGCAATACCGGCACCGTTGAGTCCGAGTTCGGGGCATCCGAAGTGGCCGTATATCAGCATGTAGTTGCCAATGATGTTGAGGATGTTGGCAGATAGGATAATCCACATAGGCATTCGTGTGCGATTGATGGCGTATGCCCATTGTGCGAATACGTTGAATATGGATATCGGTATGATTCCGGCCAGGTAGATGAGGTAGTATGGACGGATGTGAGGGAGGAGTTCTTCCGGTTGTCCGAGCCGGTGAAGGTTGAGGTAGATGACCGTCATTATGGCTGTGATGACAATCGCAAAGATGAGGTTGACGAGCAGGCCGTTGCGTAGGTGAGAGCCGATGCCGTCGGTGTCTTTTCGGGCGAACATGGCACCAATGAGAGGTGTGAGTCCGTATGTGAACCCGGTGCATGCAAAAATGCAGACGTTGAAAAGATTGTTGACAAAAGAGGCTGAGGCGAGGGCTTCGGTGGAGTATACTCCGACCATTTTGGTGTCGGCAAAACCGACTATAATCATACCGAGCTGCCCAATAAGTATGGGCAGCCCGAGATGAATGATTTTTATGTATCTCTCCCAAAAGGGAGTTTTAGAGACGGTGGGTTTCGGTATCAATATCTTTCTTTTTCGTTGGGGAAAGAAACGTTCTTAACATCGCCAACATAGCCTTGAAGAGCTTCTGTCATGACGGTGTGGAGGTCGGCGTATTTGCGGAGGAATTTGGGCGCAAATCCATTGTTCATGCCGAGCATGTCCTGAACGACGAGAATCTGTCCGTCGACGTCGGAACCGGCACCGATGCCGATGACGGGAACGCTGACTTCGCGAGTGACGCGAGCGGCGAGGTCGGCGGGGATTTTTTCGAGTACGATGGCGCAGCAGCCGAGGTCGCTGAGCATGCGAGCGTCGTTGAGAAGGCGTTCGGCTTCGGCATCTTGCTTGGCGCGGATTCCATAGCCACCAAACTTGTTGACAGACTGGGGTGTGAGTCCGAGGTGTCCGACAACAGGGATGCCAGCAGATAGAATTCGCTCAATCGATTCGCGGATTTCGGCACCTCCTTCGAGCTTAACAGCTTCGGCACCTGTTTCTTTCATGATGCGAACGGCAGAAGCTACGGCAACGTCGGAGTTGCCCTGATAAGATCCGAAAGGCATATCAACCACCAAAAATGCACGCTTGATGCCACGAGCAGCGCCTGAGGCGAATGTGATAATCTGGTCGAGAGTGATGGGGAGTGTAGTGTTGTAGCCCATCATGACGTTTGCGGCAGAGTCGCCGACAAGAATCAAGTCGACCCCAGCGCCATCAACGATAGAGGCAGTGGTATAGTCGTAGGCGGTAAGACAAGCAATCTTTTCGCCGTTTCGTTTCATTTCGAGTAGTCGCGCAGTAGTAACTTTAGGACGCGCGTTTTCGTTGTATGTTGACATATCAGTGATAGATTTTTAGAAGTTTGCGATGCAAAGTTAGCAACTCTAAATGGAGATTACAAAAAAATGGACCGGAGCCATCTATTTGGGAAATCGGAATTAAAGCTATATCTTCGCAATATAATTAAGAAATGCTCATGACTAATAATCATAGATATTGCGTGATAATGTGTGGCGGAATCGGAAGCCGATTCTGGCCTTACAGTCGAGTTGATATGCCTAAGCAGTTTATCGACTTTATGGGTACCGGTTCGTCGTTGCTACAGATGAGCTATCAGCGAATATTGCCGCTTGTGCCTCGCGAAAATGTGATAGTCATGACAAATGCCCGCTATGCGGATAAGGTGCGCGAGCAGCTTCCGGAGCTTTCGGAGAGTCAGATTTTGCTCGAACCCGATCGTAGAAATACCGCTCCGTGTATAGCGTGGGCGGCGTATCATATAGCAGCCATCGATCCGGAGGCAACGATGATAGTGACTCCGAGTGACCATTTGATAACTCGCGAATCGGTGTTTGTGGATTGTATAAGCCGAGGCTTTGACTTTGTGGAGCAGAATGATGCTCTGCTGACTCTCGGAATCAATCCGACACGTCCGGAGACCGGCTATGGATATATTCAGACGGGTCATGAGGTGGCTCCGGGATTTATGAAGGTGAAAACCTTTACAGAAAAGCCTGATATAGAGCTTGCTCGTGTGTTTTTGGAGACCGGAGAGTTTTTCTGGAATGCCGGTATATTTTTGTGGCGTGCATCGACGGTGATAAATGCGATGCATCGCTATTGTCCGGATCTGACGGCTGAATTTGATAAGGGTCTTTCGGCATTCGGGACGTCGGATGAGGTGCGCTTTATCGAGGAGCATTTTCCCGGTTGTCCGTCGATATCAATCGACTTTGCGCTAATGGAGAAGGCGGACAATGTGTATGTAGAGTGTGCAGACTTTGGTTGGAGCGATCTCGGAACGTGGGGTTCGCTGTATGACAATTCGCCTAAAAATGCGGACGGGAATGTGACGCAAAATAGCTGTGTGCTGTCGTATGGGTGTTCGGGTAATATCTTTATGGCTCGTGGCGACAAGCTCGTGGTGGCTTCGGGACTGAAAGACTATATCGTGGCTGATTCGGGCGACGTGTTGCTGATATGTCCTCGCTCGGAGGAACAGCGCATAAAAAATATGGTAATCGACGTTGAACAGCGGTTTGATGACCGCTATAGCTGATAAATAGGTAGCCCAATTGGTGACAATTTGTATTGGAAATGAGGGAAAGTTGCAGTAAATTTGTGGCTTAAAACCCTTTGTGGGTAAAACCTCAAACCAATATGAAAATAGCTCTGATAGGATATGGCAAAATGGGTCATGCGATAGAACGCATAGCCATTGCCCGCGGCCATGAAGTAGTGTGTCGCATAGATAAAGATAATCAAGAAGATTTTGAGAGTAGCGAGTTTGCTTCGGCAGATGTGGCGATAGAGTTTACAACTCCCGCAACGGCCGTAGAGAACTATCGCAAGGCATTTGCCAAGGGAGTCCCTGTGGTATCGGGAAGTACCGGTTGGCTTAAAGATATGCCAGAGATTAAGGGCCAGTGTGATGCCGGTAAGGCAACCTTTTTCTGGACATCAAACTTTTCGCTCGGCGTGAATGTTTTTTTTGCAGTAAACCGCTATTTGGCGTCGCTGATGGCCGGATTTACTCAGTATACTCCTTCGATGAAAGAAATACATCATATTCACAAGCTTGACCATCCGAGTGGCACGGCAATAACCCTCGCAGAGGGAATCGGTGCAGTGGATAAGGCAGTGAAAGGCTGGACAGAAGATGCGTCGGAAGCACAGGAAAAGGTGTTAATCGAGTCGGAGCGTCGTGGCGAAGTGCCCGGGACTCATATCATCAAGTGGGACAGCGAAGTGGATACGATAACGATAGAGCATGAGGCAAAGTCGCGTGAAGGTTTTGCTCTTGGTGCTGTTGTTGCCGCCGAATGGGTGAAAGGCAAGTCAGGATTCCTGACAATGGATACGATGATGCACTCGATGGTTGCAAATTCGGCTTTGCTCGACATTATAAAATAACCCGCTCTGAATGAAAGAACAGACCTCGAAAACGACATTTTCGGCAGAATTGAAGCGTCGAGTGTCGGAAATCAAGTGCGCGCGTTGGGTGCGTTTCGGAATTGTCGCCGCCCTCTATACGGGGTGGGTGGCATGGATGGATAATTGGTGGTTTCTGTTGGCACTACCGCTACTATTTGACATCTATATAACAGGATTTATCCCCTTTACATGGTGGAAAAAGAGCAAGAGTAAGGTAGTTCGCGCAGTGATGAGCTGGGTGGATGCGATAGTTTATGCTCTGATTTTGGTGTATTTTGTGTTTGCTTTCGTAGGTCAGAATTATCAGATACCGTCGTCGTCGCTTGAAAAGTCGCTTCTTGTGGGTGACTATTTGTGGGTCAATAAGATGGCTTATGGCCCTCGCGTTCCGATGACACCTATCCACTTTCCGCTTGTTCAGAATACGCTTCCGATACTCAATGTGAAGAGCTATCTTGATAATCCTCAAGTGAATTATCGTCGCCTAAAAGGATTCGGGAGCGTTAAAACCGGTGATATTGTGGTGTTTAATTTCCCTGCCGGCGATACGGTTGCTACTAATATAACCAATCCGGACTATTATACGCTCGTGAGTGTGTACGGCCGTGATGTGGTGAACGGAAATCCTGAGCAGTTTGGCGAAGTGGTCTATCGTCCGGTAGATCGCCGAGAGAATTACGTGAAGCGCGCAGTGGGACTGCCCGGAGAGGTGCTAAAAATCGTGGATGGCGACATTTATATTGATGGAAAGAAGCAGGCAATGCCTGTCGAGGCTCAGTTTAATTACTATTATCAGACGTCGGCTCCGCTTTCGTCGATGGATTGGGAGCAAATAGGGGTGTCGAAGGATGATAGATTGTCGGTGCCTGTGACAGCTGAAGATATTGACGGAATGAAGCAGTTGGGATTTACGGTGAATGAGGATGGCAGTGTGCCTCCGCTGTATCTATCGCCACTGACTGCTGAAATGGTGAAGAATCTTGAGGCTCGTAAGGATGTGCTGCGCATAATGAAGCAGCCAGCCCCAGCCGGAGAATTGCTCTATCCGACAGGCGCGTCGGCCAATTGGACTCGCGCCGACTATGGCCCGATATGGATTCCGGCAAAGGGTTCGCAGATAGATTTGACCGAAACGACATGGCCTGTGTATGAGCGTGTGATACGCAATTATGAGGGTCATCACGATGCTTATATGAAGGATGGGGTGGTGTATATCGACGGTAAACCCGCAAAAACATATACTTTCGAGATGGACTATTACTTCATGATGGGTGATAATCGTGATAACTCACTTGATTCACGCTATTGGGGATTTGTTCCCGAGGATCATGTGGTAGGTAAGCCAATGAGAGTGTTGGTGTCGTTTGACAAGGATAAGAGCTTGCTGAACGGCGGATTGCGTTGGAATCGCATATTTAAGGATGCAAACCCCGGAGAATAATCGCATGTCGCCACTGATGCTCTATCCGGAGCTGCATGTGGTAGTTGAGCCCCGCTATTTCGGTTCGGTGGCTTATTATGCCACGCTTGCGGCATTTGGCAAGGCTACGGTGGATGTGGCTTCGCGCTACGATAAGCGGAGGAAGAGTGTGCGCCGGTGTGATATTGTTGATACGCACGGTGAGACATCGTTGACCGTGCCTATCAAGAAGCCGGAGTCGCTGACAGCCGCAACTTGGGCGGATATAGAAGTGTCGGATCATGGAAATTGGTGGCACGTGCACCGAACGGCCATCGAATCGGCTTACGGAAGGACACCGTTTTTTGGGTTTTATAAGGATGATTTGTTTCCATATCTGACTGCCGATGCGGCAGGAAGGAAGCTCGTAGATCTTTGCCGTGATACGGACAAGGCGGTACGGACGCTGCTTGGTATAATGACCGAAGTGGAATATGGTGTGGCGGACGGCGATTTTGTGGATTGCCGTCGTGAGGAGCCAAACTTTGTGGGTGTGGAGGAGTATTATCAGATATGGAGCGAGCGGTATGGATTTAAGGCTAATCAGAGTATTCTCGATCTGCTGTTTAATATGGGTCCGGAGGCTGTTTTGGTTCTGAGGTCTATGCTGAAGAGATAAATATCAAAAAAAGTAATATAAAAAAAACCGCTCCGAAGGGGGCGGTTTTTTTTGTATCAAATAGATTGTTGATTATTTCTTTTTGCGGGGGCTGAAGTCAACGAGTTCGATGTCGAATACGAGCATTTCGTTTGGCTTGAAGTGGTTGCCTCCGTTCATGCCGTAGGCGAGTTCGCCGGGGATGTAAACGGTGTACTTAGCACCCTTGCTCATAAGCTGGAGAGCTTCGCCGAAGCCGCGAACAGTGCCGTTTACGGTCAGAGCGGCGGGTTCGCCCTTTGAAGAGTCGAATTCAGTACCATCGATGTGACGACCGGTGTAGATAACCTTAACGCTATCGTCGGCAGCGGGGTGAGCGCCAGTACCTTCTTTAACGACTTTGTAAGAGAGTCCAGAGGGAGTGGTCTTGATGGTGTTGTCGGCAGCTTTAGCCTTTTCAACGAAAGCTTTTCCGGCAGCAACATTTTCTTCAGCTTCTTTCTTCTTGGCAGCCTGAATAGCTTCCTGACGCTGCTGCTGGTGAGCCATCATGATGCCCTGAGCGCGCTGCATGAAGTTGTTGAGCTCTTCGTTGAGCTGTTCCATTTCAGCCTTAGGAACGCTGTCGAGGTTGAAAGCTGCGGCGAGCTGCTTGTAGAAAGCGTCGCGGTCGATGGCGATGCCGTTCTGACGCATCATGCTCTGCTGCTGAATAGACTGCATACCGAACTGCATGCCGAGCATATAGCTGACATCGGCAGTATCAGCCATGAAAGCACTCTTGAAGCCACGGAGGAAGTCGGCTTTGCTGAGCTTAGTGCTGTCGGGACCAAGGTACTGCTTGATCTGGCCACCAATCATGGCGCCATTCATGTATCCGAGGTCGCGCGAGAGAGTGTCGATAAATGCTTTGTCAACGCCATCGGTATTGGCGTTTTCGCTTGATGTTGCTTTTGAAGAGCAAGAGGCAGAGGCGAGCATGATAGAGGCTACGCCGAGAGCCATGAAAATCTTTTTCATTTTAATTGTGTTATGTTGTATTGATTATTTTCCAATAACTTCAAGGAGCTCAACGTCGAAGATGAGAGTTGCGTCGGGTCCGATAAGACCGCCTGCGCCGTTGGGACCGTAGGCGAGGTTTGAGGGGATGAAGAGACGCCATTTTGAGCCGGCGTTCATGAGCTGTAGAGCTTCAACCCAACCGGGAATAACCTGAGTTACGCCGAAAGTGGCGGGCTCGCCACGCTCAACAGAGCTGTCGAATACGGTGCCATCGATGAGGCGTCCGGTGTAGTGAACTTTCACTTGGTCGCCGCTTGAGGGCTTTGCGCCGTTGCCTTCTTCGATAACTTCGTATTGCAGGCCGGAAGCGGTGGTTTTTACTTCGGGGCGTTTTCCGTTTTCGCCGAGGAAAGCTTCGCCTGCCTGACGGTTAGCCTTGCCTATTTCGGCAGCAGCTGCGCGCTGACGTTCTTCCATAGCGGTGAAATATTTGCGAATTTCTTCTTTGGCCTCATCGTATGACATACGGGGTTGTGCGCCAGAAAATACTGCTGCTACGCCTTCAGCAAAGTCGGCTACATCGATAGTTTCAATGCCGCTACTGCGGAAGTTGTTGCCCATGCTGAGTCCGAGAGCATAGCTGATGCGGTCAAGTTCTTTTTTTTCCATATTAAAATATTAGGTATTTTGGTATATGAGTTATGATTACAGATTTACCGGCGCAAAGGTAGAGTAAAAATCGCTCAGTATCATACTTTTTAATAAAAATTATAATCCGCAAGGGTGTGTCTAAGAGAAGTAACAATTGCGGAGTGATTTTGTTGCCAAATAATTGTGGTAGGTGGATTGTGTTTTTGAAGAAAAAACTTTGTACATTTGTGAAATTGACTTTTTTAAGTCCGGATTGTTGTATTGTAAAGACCCGAACAGGAATGGAATCGACAATGTTTCATACACTTCTGACGAGCCTCCGAGCAAGGATGCAGGATTTTGCGTATGGCTTGACGTCGAATCGCGATGATGCTAATGATCTTGTGCAGGATACGATGTTGAAGGCACTTGACAATAGCGATAAATTTACAGATAATGTGAATTTTAAGGGTTGGGTGTTTACAATAATGCGTAACATTTTTGTGAATGACTGCCGTCGTATGATGAACTCGGTGGAGATTGTCGACAGAAGCATCGATGGCTATCGTCTGAATATACCTCTCCGTGAGGATGGCGATTCGCCGGAAGGAGTGCTCAGCGTGAAGGAGATGTCGACGGCGATACGCGGGCTTGAGGATAAGTATCGCGAGCCGTTCTCAATGCACGTTGCAGGATATAAGTATAATGAAATAGCCGATAGGCTGGGGCTTCCTATCGGAACGGTTAAAAGCCGTATATTTTCAGCCCGTCAATGTTTGAAAGAACAATTTTCGGAGTATATCTAATCTATAATTCACACAGCGATTGGCATCAAAATAACGGGGCTTTGCAATCAAGCAAAGCCCCGTTTCTTATAGTTATGTGGGATTGTGTGCGATTAGTCGCGAGAGTTGCCACCAAATAGGCGGAGCAACATGAGGAAGAGGTTGACGAAGTCGAGGTAAAGGCTTAGCGCACCGAATGTGGCGAGCTTAGATGACATTTCTTGCGGAGCCATCATTGCCATTGTTTTGATTTTCTGAGTGTCCCAAGCAGTAAGACCCACGAAGATGAGCACACCGGCAAAAGAAATAATCCAGTCGAGCTGAGAGCTGTGGACGAAGATGTTGACCAAGCTTGCGATGATAAGTCCGAAGAGAGCCATTGTGAGGAATGTGCCCCAACGGGTGAGGTCGCGCGAAGTGAAGTAGCCGTAGATGCTCATTGCGCCGAAAATGCCGGCGGTAATGAAGAAGGTCTTATAGATGGCTGTCAGAGAGTAGACCAAGAAGATGGGGAATAGCGTCAGACCGTTGAGCGCAGAGAATAGGAAGAAGAGAGCTGTGGCGGCTGTTGAGCTAAGACGGTTGATGGCACCACTGAGGCTGAAGACGATAGCGAGCTCGGCAATAACCAATGCGAACATAGCCCAGCTGTTGGTGGCAAAAAATTGGATGGCCGCGAAGCTTGAAGCGCATCCGAGCGATACGAATGCAGAAACAAGCAGTCCGAGGAACATCTTGACGTAGACGCGCTTCATGATGGCCGATACACGGACATCAAGCGAAACGTCGTTTCCGCCGGAGTAGAAGTTGGGAAAATTAGAATAGTTGTTGTCCATAAAAGTCTTTGTTTATGAGGATTAAGAGGTGATTACATGCGCTCTGGGACTTTGATGCCGAGGAGGCTCATGCCACGAGCCACGCAGCGAGCTGTGGCATCGGATAGGGCGAGTCGGAGTGAGCGTACGGATTCGTTTTCTTCCTTGAGGATAGAGCAGTCGTGGTAGAACTGGTTGTATTCTTTAACGAGGTCGTAGACGTAGTTGGCAATCAGAGCAGGGCTGTATGTGCGACCGGCTTCGGAGACGGTGGCGGGAAATTCGTTAAGGCGCTGGATGAGAGTGATTTCGCGTTGTCCGGGTTCTACGGTGGTGTAATCGCCAATAGTCATGCCTTCGGCTTCGGCTTTGCGGAGTACGGAACGGATACGAGCGTATGTGTACTGAATGAATGGTCCGGTATTTCCGTTGAAGTCGATTGATTCTTTGGGGTTGAAGGTCATGTTCTTGCGCGGGTCGACTTTGAGGAGGAAGTATTTCAATGCGCCGAGACCTACGGTTTCGGTGATTTCGGCGATTTCTTCATCAGAGCATCCGTCGAGTTTGCCGAGTTCGGCGCTGACGTTGCGTGCGGTGTCGACCATTTCGTTCATGAGGTCGTCGGCGTCGACAACAGTTCCTTCGCGGCTCTTCATCTTGCCTTCGGGAAGTTCAACCATGCCGTAAGAGAAGTGGACGAGGCTTTTTCCCCATTTGAATCCAAGACGGTCGAGGAGAAGCGAGAGAACTTGGAAGTGGTAGTTCTGTTCGTTGCCAACGACGTAAATCATCTTGTCGATGGGGTAGTCCTGATAGCGTAGTCGTGCGGTGCCGATGTCCTGAGTCATGTAGACGGATGTGCCGTCGCTACGGAGAAGGAGCTTGTGGTCCAGCCCTTCGTTGGTGAGGTCAGCCCAAACCGAGCCGTCTTCTTTGCGGTACATTTTGCCTTCTTCAAGACCGCGGAGGACGAGCTCTTTGCCCTGAAGGTATGTGTCGCTTTCGTAGTAAATCTTGTCGAAGTTGACTCCCATACGCTTGTAAGTCTGGTCGAATCCAGCGTAAACCCATTCGTTCATCATAGTCCAGAGCTGACGCACTTCGGGATCTTTAGCTTCCCAAGCGCGGAGCATGGCGCGAGCTTCCTGCATGAGAGGAGAAGCAGCTTCGGCTTCTTCTTTTGTCATGCCTTTTTCCATGAGTTCGGCAATTTCGGCTTTGTAGTGCTTGTCGAAGAGTACGTAGAAGTCGCCGATGAGGTGGTCGCCCTTTTTGCCTACGGATTCGGGAGTTGCACCTTCGCCCCATTTCTTCCAAGCAAGCATTGACTTACAGATGTGTATGCCGCGGTCGTTGACGATATTTGTTTTAACGACGCGGTTGCCACATGCTTTAAGAATCTCGGAGAGAGAGTAGCCGAGGAGGTTGTTGCGCACGTGTCCGAGGTGGAGAGGCTTGTTGGTGTTTGGCGAAGAGTATTCGACCATTACGAGCGGCGATTCTTCGGTGGGGTGAGTTATGCCGAAGTCGGGAGTCGATTCGATGTGCTTTAGCACTTGAGCCCAGAAAGTAGGCTCAATGACGATATTCAGGAAGCCTTTGATAACGTTGTAGCGGTCGACGGCGGGTTCGTTGTCGACGAGCCAGTCGCCAATCATGCGTCCGACGTCTTCGGGCGATTTGCGAGCGGCTTTGACCCATGGGAAAACTACGGCCGTAAGATTGCCTTCAAATTCTTTTTTTGTAGTCTGAAGCTGAATCGAAGCGGGGTCGGCTTCGATGCCGAAAAGTTCTTTAACAGCTTTGGCCACAGCCTGGGCCAGTATCTGGTCTATAGACATAATTGTAGAAGTTGGTTAGGAATGCAAAGATACAACAAATGTCTGTATCTTTTGGCTTTCAGAGTGCTATAAGCGTTAAAAATTAAAAATGCCGGCATAGCATGGAGAGCTATGCCGGCAACCAATCTAACGAATTTTTATCATGAAACTATTCGTAGCGTATGGCTTCAATGGGGTCGAGATTTGCGGCCTTTTTAGCCGGATACCATCCGAAGAAAACACCGGTTATGGTGCAGACGGCGAATGAAAGAATCACGGAGTAGGCTTGAATGAATATCGGCCAGTGGGCAATGAGGTTGACAAGCCAAGAAGCAAGGCATCCAATGATGATTCCGATGACACCACCGCTGACGCTGATGATGACGGCTTCGATGAGGAACTGTGAGAGGATGTCGATGCCACGGGCACCGATCGACATGCGAAGACCGATTTCGCGTGTGCGCTCGGTGACAGAAACATACATGATGTTCATGATGCCGATGCCGCCCACAAGTAGCGAAATGCCTGCAATGCAGGCGAGAAGGACAGTCATCATGTCGCTTGTGGAGTTCATCATTTCGCTGAGTTCCTGCTGCGAGCGGATTTGGAAATCGTTTTCGGCATCGTCCTTAATCTTGTGTTGTGTCCGCAATACGTCGGTGATTGCGTCGATTGTGGCTTCAGTCTGGTTTTCATCGACTGCACTTGCAAAAATGCCTTGAATGTAGTCGATGGCGAGGATTCGCTTCATGACAGTGGTGTAGGGAGCGATGACAACGTCGTCCTGGTCTTGTCCCATAGAGTTTGTGCCTTTCGATTCGAGAACACCGATGACGGTCATGGGTATTTTTCCGAATCGAATGACGTGGCCAATGGGGTTGTCGCCATTTGGGAATAGGTTGTCGACCACAGTTTTACCGAGGATGCAGACTTTTGCGGCAGATTTGATTTCGTTTTCGTTGAAAATCGTTCCGTCTTTGACTTTCAGCTTGCGTATGTCGAGGTATTCGGGCGTGACGCCGTAGACCTGCGACGGGTAGTTGTTGTTGCCGTTTACGAGCTGACCGCCGGAGCTGACGAGCGGAGATATTGAAGCGACGCCTTTGACGCTCTTCAAGGCTTCGTAGTCGGCAACTTCAAGGGTCTGCATGTCGTCGGCACTCTGGCGTACGCCTCCACGCTGCATATTGCCGGGATGAATCATAATCATGTTTGAACCCATCTCGGAAATCTGCTCCTTGATGCTGTTTTTCGAGCCTTGACCGATGGCGAGCATCGTGATGACCGATGCAACGCCAATGATGATGCCGAGCATGGTCAGGAAGCATCGCATCTTATTGTTGTTAAGCGCTTTTAACGCTATTTTTAGTAGATTGGCTATGTTCATGATCAGTCGTTGTCGTTAGGTAGTTTATCGAAGGCTTCTTTAGCCGAAGCTGGGTGCGGATTTAGGGTGTCGGACACCACTTTTCCGTCGCGCAGTACGATGTTGCGCGAAGAGTAGTCGGCCAGCTCGGGGTTGTGGGTAACGAAGATGATGGTACGTCCGCGTGCGTGAAGCTCTTGGAATAGGGTGAGGATGCTGAACGAAGTGCGCGTGTCGAGGTTGCCGGTGGCTTCGTCGGCAAGAATTATGACAGGGTCGTTGACCAATGCGCGTGCGATGGCGACACGTTGCTGCTGGCCGCCGGACATCTGATTGCTCTTGTGGTTGAGTCGGCTTCCGAGTTCGACGGATTTGAGTGCTTCGATGGCTTTTTCGCGACGCAGGCGTGCGCTTACGGCGGTGTTGTAAAGCAAGGGCAATTCGACGTTTTCAATTGCTGTGGTTTTGGGCAGCAGGTTGTAGTTTTGGAAAACGAATCCGATTTTGCGGTTGCGAGTCACGGCACGTTGGTTCTTGCTCATCGACTGCACCGACACACCGTCGAGCTTGTATTCGCCCGAAGTAGGAGTGTCGAGGCATCCGAGTATGTTGAGCAGCGTAGATTTGCCGGAGCCGGAGGTGCCCATGATGGTGACAAATTCACCTTCGTAGATGGTGAAAGAGACCCCTCTGAGAGCTTTGACCTTTTCGTCGCCCACGAAAAATTCACGGCGCAGCTTTTCGACGCGTATGATTTCTTTCTTATTGTCCATTGACTTATTGTCCGTTGGTAGAATTATTTCTTTTTGTTACGACCCGGGGGCTGTGGGGCGAATGGGCTTCGCTCGCCTTCAGAAGCCTCGCCTTGCGGGGCAACGACAGAGTAGTCGGTGGCAACGACAGCACCGTCGGCAAGACCGGCTGTAATCTGAGTTTTAATGCCGTTGCTGATGCCGATAGTGACGGCTGTCGGAATAAGTTTGTTGTTTTCGACAACCCATACGCACTTTTGGTCTTTGCCGAGTTTGAGCGACGAAGCATCGGCTACGGGTTGGGGGAGGGCAGCATTGTCGGCGAACTGCGGTTCGAAGGTGAAAGCTTTCTGAGGGAGGAGCAGAATGTTCTGTTCGTTCATCACGTAGATGGTGAGGTTGGCAGTCAGACCCGGGATGAGTTTGTGGTCGGGGTTGGGTGCGGCAACGACAACTTCGTAGGTGACAACGTTGCTTTCGGTGGTTGGGTTTAGTCGCACTTGAGTGACTGTGCCTTCAAACAGTCGGTCGGTGTAAGCGTCGACAGAGAAAGTGACAGGCTGACCGACTTTGACCTGACCTATATCGGCTTCGTCGACGTTGCCGATAACCTGCATGTTGTCGAGGTCGGCGATGGTATATAGGTTGGCTACGTTCATGCTTGAAACGACTGTCTGTCCGATTTCGACGTCGCGAGAGATTACGATGCCGTCGATTGGCGAGTAAATTTCGGCGTAGTTGAGGTTTTTAGCGGCTCTTACGCGGTCGGCTTTAGCTTTGTCGTAAGCGGTTTTTGATACTTGAAGGTCTTTTTGCGAAGTCTGAAACTCGTAGTCGCTGATGAGCTGTTTGTCGTGGAGCTGCTTGTCGCGTCGGTAGTTTGTGAGATTGTACTCGTATGTGATTCGAGCCGATTCGACGTTAGCTTCGGCGCTTGTGAGTTCGCTCTGAAGGAGCGTTTTTTCGATTTCGGCGATTAGCTGTCCCTTGGTAACTATTGAATTGTAGTCGGCATAGAGCTTGTCGATAATGCCGGTGACCTGGGTACCGACGTCGACTTGAGTGGCCGATTCGATAGTGCCTGTAGCGGTAACAGTTTCGGTCAGTTCACCGCGTTCGGCCTTAACGGTCTCAAGACTTACTTTTTGCTCTTTGCCACAAGCTGCAAGCGTGAGAGCGATTGCGGCGGATAATAGAAGTCTGCTTGTTTTCATTATGGATGATTTATTATGATTACAGAGAAATTTCGGCAGTGCGGTAGTATTGAATCATTTTCTGTCCGAGAATAGCCATGAATTTTGCTTGAAGCAAAGAGTGGCGAGCTTCGATGTAGTTGTTGTGGGCAGTCATGAGTTCGATGATGTTGACGTAGCCGAGTTTGAATTGCTCGTTGGTGAGTTCGTCGGTAAGCTGAGCCGATTCGAGTTGTGTTTCAGCAGCAGAGAAGCGCGACTGAGCCGAGCGAGTGTCGATGTACCAGTTTTCGACCAGACGACCAAGTTCGGTCTGACGACTGTCGATGTCGAGTTCGGCTTCGAGTTTAGCCACACGGGCGCGAGCAACGGCAGAGCTTGTCTTCTTATTGTCGAGGATGGGAATCGAGAGAGTCAGTCCGAGAGATTCGTTGAGGCTCTTCTTTAGCGAAGTGCCGAAAGCACCTCCAGGAGCGTAGTAGCCTGTTCCGACACCGGCGTTGAGCGATATTTTTGGAGAGCGTCCGGCTTTGGCAATGTCGATGTTGAGTTCGGATGCATCTTTTTCGAGCTCAAGACCTTGTATTTTGAGGTCGGTTGCAATGGCCATGCGGTAGCTTTCGTCGAGAGGGGGGAGGGCTGCGAGTACTTGTTCGGTAGTCCATTCGACTTCGGCAGGAGTGATGTCGCCATCGATGCCGAGTTCGAGAAGCTTTTTAAGTTCCATGCGTCGAGTGTCGTAGGTGCCTTGAGCGTTGACGAGCGAATAGCGGTCTTGTTCGTACTGCGAGCGAAGCTGAGTGTAGTCAACTTTTGAAATCTTTCCGGCTTCCATGAGCTGTCTGCCACGCTCGGCTTGAGCTTCGCTGACTTTGACGGCTTCTTCGTAGATGGTAATCGACTCCTTAGCGTAGAGGATGTTCATGTAGGCTTGCAGAATGTCTGTTTCGAGCGAGCGAAGAATGTTGCCGGTATTAAGACGGTTGATTTGTGTGCGAATTTTGTTTTGCTTGATGGTGTTTTCGCGCTGACCGCCGTTCCACACAGTCCATCCGGCGTTAAGGCCGTAGGAGCTGTTGTATGCGTTTTTGGTACCGCCGCCCCATGGAGTATTTGTGAAGCCGTGGGTGGTGGCGAAGTCGATAGACGGTTGCCATTGAGCTTTCGATTCTTCGAGGTCGTAAGTTGCGGCTTCTTCGTTAAGAATTGACTTTTGCAGCGAGATGTTGTGCTGTCGGGCATACTCCACACATTCGGCGTAGGTCCAAGTGCGAGCCGATACCGATAGCGTGACGAGCAGCAGAGCAGTAGAAATGATGTATTGTTTCATCGTCGGGTGGATATATTACTCAATTTGAAAGTACAAGTGCAAAATTAAAATAGAAGGTGATAGCGTAGAAAAAAATTCAACCAACGGTAGAATTTATCCAACGAAAAGGAGTCATTTTAGTCGACCGATGGTGTGGGAGGCAAGGTATTGCATAAAGGAGTTTCGATAGCTGTCGCCGACGGGAATATGATTGTCAGCATCCATGATGACTCGGCTTCGTTCAATCTGTTCGACGTGGTTCATGTTGACAATGTAGGAGCGGTGAATCTGAATGAAATTGTCGGACAGTTTCTCCTTAATGGTTGTGAAAGAGCTGAGTGTGAGCAGCGGAGAGGTGCTGCCCACGGTGTATATCTGGAGGTATTCGCCGTAGCCTTTGATGAAGCGGATGTCGGCAAGCGAGACGCGGATGTAGCGGTAGTCGACTTTGATGAATATGGAATCAGTAGGTTCGGCCGCGTTTTGGTGGCGAGAACCGTATAATTCGACGGCTTTGTTGACGGCGCGCTGAAAGTCGGCAAATCCGTAGGGCTTGAGCAGGTAGTCGATTGCTGATAGCTTGTAGCTGTCGACGGCATATTGGGGGTGTGCCGTGATGAAAATCACCATTGGAGGAGATGGGAGAGATTTAATGAAGTCCATGCCACTGAGGTCGGGCATGTTGATGTCGGTGATTATGAGGTCGATGTCGTGGGTGGCGATGAAGTCGATTGCTTCAAATCCGCTCTGGCAATCGGCAGCAAGTTCGAGGAAAGGAACTTTTTCGACGTAGTTTTTGAGCTTTTCGAGCGCTATTGGCTCGTCGTCAATTATCAGAGTCCGTAGTTTCATGACAAGGAATTGTGAGGAGTACGGTGTAGACGGATGGTGAGGATTGGATGGTGAGGTTGGCTTTTGAGCCGTAGAGGAGCGATAGGCGCTGGCTGACGTTGCGCAGTCCGATGCCTTCGCGTCGTAAGGAGTCGTCGGCGGGTGAGGATGAGGAGTGGTTGCTGTTTTGGCAACTGAAAAGGAGTGTGGAGTTATTTATTTCAACAGAAATTGCGACGAAAGAGTTTTCGCGGTAGCTCACACCATGCTTGAATGCATTCTCGATGAATACGAGGAAGAGGAGCGGGGGGATGGATATGCCTTGCATTTCGGCTTCGGAAGGGAATCGGGCGTCGATGCTCAAGCGGTTTTCGGGGAATCGCTGTCGCATGACGTTGAGGTAGTTGCTCAGGAATGTGACTTCGTCGGCAAGCGAAATGAGTGGGCGAGAACTATCGTAGAGCATGTATCGCATGAGTCGCGACATGTCGAGCACCATGTTTTGCGCTTTGTCGGGGTTGATTTCAATCATGCCGTGAATATTGTTGAGCATATTCATGTAGAAGTGAGGGTTGATCTGCGCTTTGAGATATGAGAGGCGGCTTTCGGCAGATGTTTTCATGAGGCTTTCGTGCTCAAGCTTGTCGTCGAAGCGCTGGAACATGAGGGCGCAGGCGAGGTTGCATCCGATGACGAGCAGAGCGTATGTGAAGTCGAGAAAGAGCGGCATGGGGAGGAGAGGCGTGACGTGGCGCGGGTGGGGAATGGGGTTGTGCTTGAATGGCCAGGGCGATGCTGCAACTTCGTGCATGAAGCTGAAATATTGGCAGAGCCATGTGAGCAGTATGACTGCTGCTGTGGCGATGAAGTAGAGGGTGAATTTATTGCGGAATAGGAGTCGCGGAATGAGGATGAGGTTATTGATGAGGAAGAGGATGAGGAAGGGCAGGATGGTGGTGGCAATGGATGTGATGAGTTGCAGGTCGAGCAGCGGCTGAGAGAGCTGTGCACGGCTACGCATGGCTGTGAGGAGATAAAGCCCGATGGCAATGAGCCATAGACTTATGTAGACGATGGTTTCGGTATGACGATTGCGTGTGGATGTCATGACGGATATTTTTTTCTGCCTATAAAAGTACAAAAAAGTGGTTGTCGGGGCGAAATCCGTTCAACAAACCGCCGAAAATATCGCACGAATCGGTGTGAATCAGAGGGGGAGGGTGAGTTGTGTGTCGAGCAGTCGGAATGACATGCGGTGGAGTGGGGTGGGACCGAGCTGGGCAATGGCTTGGCGATGGGCTTTGGTGGGGTAGCCTTTGTTGATTTCCCAACCGTAGCCCGGATAGTCGGCGCTGAGCTTTCGCATGGCTTCGTCACGGTGGGTTTTGGCAAGAATCGATGCGGCGGCGATGTTGGCGAAACGTCCGTCGCCTTTGACGAATGTCTGCCATGGGAGGTCGCCGTAGGGCTTGAATCGATTGCCGTCGACGATTATAGCTCCGGGGCGGATGCTTAGGGCGTCGAGGGCTCGGTGCATGGCAAGAATCGAGGCGTTGAGAATGTTGATGTTGTCGATTTCGTCGTTTGTCACCATAGCTACAGCCCAAGCTACGGCTTCTGTCTCGATGATGGGGCGCAGGAGCTCGCGTTGATGTTCGGTGAGCTTCTTGGAGTCGTCGAGAAGTGGGTGGGAGAAATCGTCGGGAAGGATAACCGCGGCGGCACATACGGGCCCGGCAAGGCATCCGCGACCGGCTTCATCGCACCCGGCTTCGAGAATGCCGGGTGTGTGGCAGGCAGGTAGAGTCGATGTGTGGCGGTTGGAACTCATTAAGCCGTTTTGGCGCGAGTTTGATTTTTCACTGTATCAACAACGTTGATGATATAGTCGCCGGTCTTTTCGAGGTCGGAAATGAGGTCCATATAGTAGATGCCGGCTTGATATTCGTAGTGGCGGTTGTTGATGTTTTCGATGTTGCCGTTGCGGAGCAGGTTGCGGAGGTTGTTGATTTCGCGCTCTTTGTTGTAGGAAGCAATGATTTCGGCTTCGCGGGCGTGCTCGATGTCGCTGAGGAGTACGAGCATATTCTTCATTGCGTCCTTAATGTGGACAAACATGGTGTCGATGTTGGCGTAAATCTCGTCGTTGAACTGAACGTGTGACTGAGATTTGCGTTCCAAAATCTTGCCGGCGCCCATACAGCAGTCGGCGATGCTTTCGATTTCGCTGACCATGCGTAGCATAGCAGTGATTTTGAGCTTGCCTTCGTTTGAGAGTCGACCTTCGGAGCATCGCTTCAGATAGAGTGCGATTTCGATTTCCATGCGGTCGGAAATGTCTTCGTATTTCTGTAGTCGAGAGAATAGGCTGACAAACTCTTCGCTTTCTGACTTGGTGTGCAGTAGTTTTTGTGCCATGTCTATCATGCGATCGACACGTTCGGCAAATACGGCAATTTCTTTTTCGGCTTGAGTGATGTTGAGTTCGGATGCGTTCATCAGACCGCCGGATATAAATTTGAGCTGAAATTCTTCGTCTTCTTTGTTTTTGGCAGGTACGAGTCGCTCAACGATTTTAACGTAAAGCTCAGTGAGCCAAATCATGACGGAGAGGTTGATGAGGTTGAATACGGTGTGGAATACGGACAGTCCGACAGAAACACTTGTCTGCATGGCTGCAATCTGTGTGAGAGCAGGGTGTCCAGCAGGGAGGGAGTTGTCGAACAGGTGGTTGTATATATCCGGCTGAGTGGCTTCGATGTGGTTGACATAGCCTACAAGAGCAGTCGGGTCACCGGCACCGAGAAGTTTTGTAATCCAGACGTTTAGATCGATAAATGGGAAGAAGAGAAATATAACCCAAATTGTACCTAAAAGGTTGAACAGGAGATGCCCCATAGCGGTGCGCTTTGCGGCAACGTTGCCGCTCATGGATGCAAGTATGGGAGTGATGGTAGTTCCGATGTTTGAGCCAAGAACGAGAGCGCAGGCGAGGTCGAATCCAATCCATCCTTTAGTACACATTATCAGTGTGATGGCGAATGTGGCTGCCGAAGATTGGATAACCATTGTTACGGCTGTGCCGACGAGGAGGAAAATGAGAACCGAACCCATGCCCATAGAGGTGTAGCGGGTAAGGAATTCGAACATTTCGGGGTTGCTCTGAAGATCAGGTACGTAGGTACTTATCAGGTCAAGACCCATGAAGAGGAAGGCAAAGCCTATGAGAAATTCGCCTATGGATTTGTTTCGACTCGTTTTGGCGAATAGGAGAGGAACGGCAAAGCCTATGAGAGGTAGGACGAAGGCTGAAATGTTGACTTTGAAACCGAATAGCGAAATAATCCAGGCGGTGAAAGTAGTGCCGACGTTGGCACCCATGATTACCGACATGGACTGAGCGAGAGTCATCAGACCTGCGTTGACGAAGCTAACCACCATTACCGTCGATGCTGATGAGCTTTGGATGAGGGCAGTGATTAAACATCCGGTGATGGTGCCTGTAAGGCGGTTGCGTGTCATCGCGGAGAGGATGTTACGAAGGCGATCGCCTGCGGCTTTTTGCAGACCTTCGCTCATCACTTTCATTCCGTAGAGGAAAAGACCTACGGCTCCAAGAAGCCCCAGGAAGTCGAG
This sequence comes from uncultured Bacteroides sp., assembly GCA_964416545.1. GTDB lineage: Bacteria > Bacteroidota > Bacteroidia > Bacteroidales > Muribaculaceae > Paramuribaculum. The sequence goes on from CAYQEN010000009.1 coordinate 22,937, forward strand.
AAAGCTATAACTCATATCGGTTAGTGAGTAGATGGTTTATGTATTGCTGCGCCGAAAACGACGAAGTACTTCGCAAAGATATAATATTTTTTTAATCTTTTTTTATAAAAACGGACGGTCTGCTTAAAATTTTTTTGGCGAGTATTTATGATATTGACGGATGAAAAATGGCAAAATGTATTTAAAGTACACAAAAATGATTATTTTTGCAGGGAAGTCCTTAACAATAGTCATGTTTTATGGGAAAAATAGACAATCTTGATAAAAAGATTCTAAATATTGTGATGAATAATGCCCGCATTCCGTCCAAAGATGTTGCGGGAGAGTGTGGTGTGTCGCGCGCGGCGATACATCAGCGACTACAGCGAATGATGGATTTGGACGTTATAACCGGTTCGAGTTATAATGTGAATCCTAAGTTGCTTGGCTATCGTACATGTACGTTTATCGGTGTGAATCTTGAGCGAGGGGCAATGTATCGTAATGTGGTGCCGGAGCTTGAGAAGATACCTGAAATCGTGGAATGTCACTATACTACGGGTCCTTATACAATGCTTATAAAGCTATTTGCTCGTGATAATGAGCATCTGATGGAGCTTCTGAATGACAGGATTCAGAATATTCCCGGTGTGAGCGGTACGGAAACTTTGATTTCGCTCGACCATAGCATTCATCGCAATATCCCGATAGGAGTGGAATAAAGTCCGCTTGTTCGGTAAAAGATATTAGTTAAGCCGTCGATTGGAGCAAATCCAATCGGCGGCTTGGCATTTATGGCTATGAGTGAATTAGCAGAATGATATGGTACCGGGACCTCCGGGCTTAATCGAGGGCTTGTCGGCAGTTTTGGGCGAAGATTGTCCGCGCAGACTGTCGGTGAGTTTGCGGTCGCGTCCGTAGGTGGCGGAGCGTTCCAACTGGTCGATTATGTCGTCGTCGTCCATCTGTTCGGGCGATAGAACGATGTAGTTTGATGGTTTGTCGTCGGCTGCTGATCCGTATTGCTCAATGATGCGAGCATCGGGATTTTTGGCTTTTTCGCTCTTATCAGCAGGCTTGTTGCCGGTTGATGCAACTTTGATGACGGAGCCTTCTTCTTCGCGTATGGTGACGTCGAAACCGGAAGCGAGAATCGAAATCTTGACTTTTTCGCCGAGTTCATCGTCGAAGGCGATACCCCAAACAACATCAACATCGGGAATCGAGCCGACAAATTCGCGAAGTTCGGAGGATTCGCTCATGGCAAACGGAGTCTTCGATTTGCGCGAGAAGTAGAGGTTGAATAGGAGTTTTTTCGAGCCGAAAACGTCGCGGTCTTTCAGCAGAGGCGAGTTGAGGGCGTCTTCGATAGCTTTATGAACGCGGTTTTCGCCTTCGCCATATCCGGTAGAAATGATGGCTGCGCCACCGTTGCGAAGCGTGGTGTCAACGTCGTTGAAGTCGAGGTTGATGTGTCCGTCGCAAGTGATTATTTCTGAAATAGAACGTGCGGCAGTAGAGAGTGTGTCGTCGGCTTTGCCGAAAGCGTTGAGGAAGTCGAGGTCGCCGTAGATGTCGGCGAGGCGTTCGTTGTTGATGACGAGAAGAGCATCAACGTATTTTGCCATTTCGTCGGCACCGTCGAGCGCTTTGATAATCTTCTTGTTGCCTTCGAAGAGGAATGGAATGGTTACAATGCCGATGGTGAGCAACCCTTTTTCGCGAGCAACGCGAGCAACAACAGGTCCGGCACCTGTGCCTGTGCCACCGCCCATGCCCGCGGTGACGAATACCATCTTTGTCTTATCGTTGAAGATGGCTTTGATTTTTTCTATGTCTCTTTCAGCGGCTTCGCGAGCAACTTCGGGCTTGTTTCCAGCGCCGAGGCCGTTGCCAATCATCACTTTCGTGGGGACGGGCGACGTGCGGAGTGCGGCGCGGTCGGTGTTGCAGACCACGAATGAAACGTCCTTGACGCCCTGGCGGAACATGTGGTTGATGGCGTTGCTGCCACCACCACCAACACCCACTACTTTGATAATCGGGGTGCGGTCTTCGATTTCGGCGTCGTCGTTGAATTGTCCGGCGAGCTGATCCATTAAAGATTCGTCCATATATGTATTCTTTTTTCTATTTGCAGTGATTAGTCTTCGTCTTCGCGCATGATGGCATCGTCGTCGTCCATCTCTTCGCTTTCGTCCATTATCTTGTTGAAACGTTCTTTCCACTTGCTCATCCAACCGTTGCGCTGTTTGGGCGTTTTGGGAGATTCGTGAGTGTCGGTGTGAACTTCCGGCTCGGGAGTTACTTCAACGTTTTTTGCCGGTTCGGGAGTAGTAACGACAGTTTGTTGTACTTCCTGTTCGGGCTCGGGTTCGCTGATGAATTTGGTAAGACATTCCAGCGGTGTGTGGCGAGCTGCGTAGTATAGGGTGGAAATTACGTCGACGGAATCGCTCATTGAGATTCGAGGGTCGGCCAGACGAATGTCGAGGCAAGCTGAATTGCCGGTGCGTACTTTCAGTCCGGTGACTTTTGCAAGTCGGTCGCCAAATCCGCGCAGACGTGTGCCACGACCAACGAGAACTATGCCTGCCGGGATGTCGGTAGCGCGAAGTTCGGCGTATTTTATCTGTTCGCGAATGTTGGCGATGATTTCGCCGGCGCGATTTGAGATGTAGTTGTTTACGGCAACGATGTTGATGCCTGAGTTTGCATCGGCGCTGTCGAGGTTTGCGCTGCCGAGCGCATCGCCCATACGCTGCTTAATCTCTTCTGCCTGCTCTTCGATGTAGTTGAGGTTGGTGAGGTCGCGAGTGATGTTGCGCGAGCCTAAGGGTATGGTGTTGAAGTATTGTAAATGGTCGTTTTTGTAAATAGACACAGAGGTCGTTTCGGCACCGAAGTCGACGAGCATGCAGCCGAGTCGTTTTTCCTCGGGGTTGAGCACGAAATCGGCTTGTGCGGTCTGACGGACAACGAAACCGTTGATGTTGAGACCGAGTTTTTCGTTGAGGAGGCGTTTTAGATTACGCTTAATCTGAGGGCGGCATGTTATGACGTTTGAGTACATGCGGATGCTGCGACCGAATGTGCCGATCGGCTTTGATACGCGACTCTTGTCGACCACATATTCGCGAGCCTCGATTGAAAAGAGTTCGCGACTTGCGGGTACGGTGGCTTGTGTCTCGCCCATGAGTTGCTCGATGATTTCGGAGCTTATTTCGGTTTCTTCCGGGAGCAGACGCTCTGTTTCGCGATTATCGGAACGGAAAGAACGACCACCCATTGCTACATATACTCCGTCGACGGTAAGGGGGGAGATTTTTTTCTCCAGGCGCTCCAAGAGGTTGGCAGTGAGTACGGCAACTTCTTCGACGTTGCTCACAATGCCGTAACGCACCCAGTCGAGTAGCGGTTCCTCCTCGACGACCTTAACGGTGACTGCGCCGGACGAGTCGACCGTACCGACAGCTCCTTTGATTTTGGAACTGCCTAATTCCAATGCCACAATGTTGATTTCGTTCATATCGTTTTTGTTTTGTTTTTCTGATTTGCGTCGGCTTTTCTGCCGTCGGATTTATTGGTTTTGGTATCCTTTTTTGGAGAGAATTTGTCGGATACTTTTGAGTTGATGTCAGCCTTTTTATGCGATGTGCTGTCGGCTTTGTCTTTTTTATCTTTGTCGTTTTTGGCCTCGGGTAGCTTCTTGTTGACAGAAGATGCTATGGGTAGAGGCTTGTTTGTTCCCGGTACGGGTCGCTCGGAGTTGGCTTTTCGTCCGGCAAGAGCTTGTCCCGGTGCGATGTTTGTTCCGGCGAGCATTGTCGATACTTCGACGTCTTCGTCGACTTCTTCAATGACGCTGTCGGTGGGCGCAAGTCGCTTGTTGGCGCGAGTGGCAACAATCTGTCCGCTCCACTTAACGGATATAGTGTCGTAGTAAGTCCATCCTTTGAGAGGTAGAACTTCGCCAATCATGCGGTCGAGTCGCGAAAACTTGTTGTCGAGCGCGGAGAGGTCGCCGATGTTGAATACGAGGTCGCGCATGGCGGGAATCAGGATGATGTCGCGCGGAGAGTCGGCTTTGTACATGCTGACCACTTTGCTCCATCGAGGGTTGGCTTCGATGTAGGAGATGAGGGGGAGGAGTTGGAGAGGGGAGAAGGTGGTGTCGGTGAAGTGACCCTGAATTACCGGTACATCTACGAAGTAGCGTGCTTCGGCAGATATGCGCTTTCCGTCTTTGTTGATGTAATAGGATATTTCGCCGTCGAACACGCGGGCTACAGGGCGCATCGGCTCGACGGATATATGTATGAATCCGTCGGTGCGTCGGGAAACGGTGGCGTTTTCGATTTTGTCGATGACGCGCAGCATTCGTTGAAGGCTGTCGGTGTTGATGGCCTGCAACGGCATGTCCTGAGCTAATGAGGGGAGTCGTCCGAGTTCACGACGCAGTTCTTCGGCTGTGACGAAGTTTTGCTGAGCCGTGTCAATTACATCGATAATAATACCGCGGCAGCTCCTTTCGGCACTTTTTTGCGAGCATATAGAGCCCATCACGGCCAAGTAGGCAATGATGGCAATCGTAGCTGCGGCAAAGATGCGGGAACGGGTGGCGCGATTCATTGGATTTTGGAGAGGGTTTCGGTGATTTCGGGGAGGAAGTTGCAGATGTCGCCGGCACCGACTGTGAGGAGCAATTCGGGCTGGAGGGTGCGGATGGTATCGACAAGTTGGGACTTGGTGATAAGATGTCGCTTCTGGGCTGTGATGCGGTCGAAGATAATCTGAGAGGTGACGCCTTCGATTGGTAGCTCGCGAGCGGGGTAGATGTCGAGAAGAATGACTTCGTCGGCAGCTGATAGCGCGGCGGCAAATTCGTGTGCGAAGTCGCGAGTGCGCGTGAAGAGATGAGGCTGGAAAGCGACGGTGAGTTTTCGCTCGGGATATAGTGCACGCACGGAGGCTATGGACTGACGGAGTTCGTCGGGGTGGTGGGCGTAGTCGTCGATGAGGACTGCTCCTTCACCTCGGAGGTGGAATTCAAATCGGCGTTTGGGTCCCATGAAAGATGCCATTGCACTACGCGCCGAGTCGGCATCGAGAGCTCCGGCGGCGTATATAGCCGCCATTGCAGCGATGGCATTTTCGATGTTTATTTCGACAGGTACGCCCAATTCGATATCGGCGATGCGGAATGTGGGAGTAACGAGGTCGAATGAGATCGTACCGTTGCCTCGGCGAATGTTTTCGGCGTGGAAGTCGCCGGCGTCGCGCGAGTAGGTATATGTGGTGACGCTTTGTTTGGGTCGCGCCTTTAGTTTAAGACCTTCGTGGAGGATGAGGGTACCGCCTTCGCGGATAAGTTCGGTGAAGTGAGCAAAGCTTTCAAGATAGGCTTCTTCAGTTCCGTAGATGTCGAGGTGGTCGGGGTCGGTGGCTGTAATTACCGCCACTTCGGGTGTGAGGTGGTGGAAAGAGCGGTCGTATTCGTCGGCTTCGATAACGCTGAAAGGAGAGTGCTCGTCGAGCATATAGTTTGTGCCGTAGTTGCGAAGTACACCACCCAGAAATGCGTTGCATCCGGCAGAAGAGGAGTGGAGTATATGTGCAGCCATCGAAGATGTCGTGGTCTTGCCGTGAGTGCCGGCAAAGCATAGCGCGCGACTGTCGCGAGTGACCAATCCGAGTACGGCAGCTCGTTTCATTATATCAAAACCGGAATTGCGGAACCATTGCAGTCCGCGGTGAGATTCGGGGATAGCGGGTGTGTAGACTACCAGAGTGTCGTCAGGATTGCGAAACTGCGCGGGAATGAGTTCGGGATCGTCGTCGTAGGCAATTGCTACGCCTTCGTTTTCGAGGGCGTGGGTCAGTTCAGATGCTGTGCGGTCGTATCCGGCCACGTTGTAACCGTGCATGAGGAAGTAGCGTTCGAGAGCGGCCATGCCTATGCCTCCGGCGCCTACGAAGTATATGTTGCTGTGCTTTGCTGAAGAACTCATGATAGTGTCTTATTTATAAACAATTTCGTAGATTTTGTCTACAATTTTTTCGTCGCTTTGCGGAAGAGCCATAGCTTTGACGGCTTCAGCGAGTGACTTGCGTCGAGGCCCGTCGGCGAGGAGGTCGACAACGGTTTTGCCGAGTAGTTGTCGTGCGTCGGCATCGAGAATCATCACCGCAGCATCTTTGCACGCGAGAGCTTCGGCATTTTTTCGCTGATGATCTTCGGCAACATTTGGCGATGGGATGAGAATTGCGACTTTTCCAAGGAGCTGAAGCTCGGATATGGTTCCGGCACCGGCACGTGCGACAACGAGGTCGGCAGCTCGATATGCAATATCCATTTCGGATATGAAAGGAACTGCTTTGACCCCGATATGCTTTTCGGCAATTTCGCTACACTCGTTGATGTAGAATTTGCCGGTCTGCCAAAGGATATTAGCACCTGTGGCAGTCAGCTCGGGGAGAGCAGAGGCAACGGCTTCGTTTATAGTGCGCGCGCCGAGACTACCGCCGATGACGAGCAAAAGAGGTTCAGACGGGTTCATGCCTAGCGTGGCTTTGGCTTGAGCCTGAGTGAGAATGCAGTTGAGGAGATTGACACGAACAGGATTGCCCGTGAGTATAATGGAAGATGCAGGGAAGAAACGCTCCATGCCTTCGTAGGCCACGCATATGGCATCGGCTTTGGCGGCAAGGAGTTTGTTTGTGACCCCGGCGTAAGAATTTTGCTCTTGTAGCAGTGTGGGAATGCCGTTTTTCTGAGCTTGCTTGAGCATGGGGCCGCTGGCATAGCCACCCACGCCGACTGCGATGTCGGGATTGAAATCGCGAAGAATGCGCCGAGCTTTGCGCATGCTACGCAAGAGTTTTATTATGACGCCGAAGTTGCGCCATAGGCGTTTTCGGTCGAATCCGGCAACAGGGAGTCCGGTGATGTCGTATCCGGCAGCGGGGACGCGTTCCATCTCCATACGACCTTCCGCTCCGACAAACAGAATCTGAGCGTCGGGCTGACGTCGGCGAATGGCGTTGGCAATCGACAGAGCCGGGAATATGTGTCCACCCGTTCCACCACCACTGATGAGAACTCGGAGGGGGCGGGAGTTGATATCGTCGGATGTATGTAGGTTTTGTTTCTTCATTTGTGACTGCAAATTAAGAGAGTTGAGCCGGATTTTGAGCACGAGCTTCTTCGGGTAGCGATTCCATTTCAGCTTTGATGTCGCGACGTCGACCGGAACGAACAGCATATCGACTTACACTCAGCATAACACCGAAAGCTATCGATGTGATAAGAATCGATGTTCCGCCCTTTGATATCAGAGGCAGCGGCTGTCCGGAAACGGGGAATACGCCTGTGACAATGGCTATATGGAAGAATGCTTGGAATGCAATGGTCAGCGCCATGGCGATGACCAGCAGAGCCGGAAACGCACGAGAGCATTTAGAGGCAATGGCGCTTGCACGACCCAAAAGCCAAATGTATAACAAAATTACAACAACTCCGCCAACAAACCCGAGGTCTTCGACAATAATCGAGTAAATATAGTCGGAAAAAGCGAGCGGAAGTCGGGCAGTTTCGCGAGAGTTGCCCGGCAAAACCCCGAAAATGCCGCCGTGAGCTTGAGCCATGTAGCTGTACATCTCCTGAGCGTTGTCGCTTGTGAGCTTTTCGGCATACTTCGGAGTGCCGTCGCCGAGGAATTGTGAGATGCGTGATACCCAAACGTCCCAACGGCCGAGAATGCCGTCGCCGTCGGATAGGAAATGGTGGATAATCAGCAGAAAAGCACCACCAATGGCGTAGATGCCCATAACGGCAACCAGTCGCTTGACCGAAATGCCGGAAATCAGCATCATGGACAGGCTGATAGCCATGAGCAACAGAGTGTTGGTGAGCCCTTGCGGAGCAAGCATACCGGCAAAAACCAAGACTATGGATGCGCATATTATGACTCCCGAGAGTTTAACAGTGCCACGTAATTGGCTGAGAGACATAACGAGAGCAATCATGGCTGCCGCCGACAGTTTTAGGAACTCCGATGGCTGCATCGTGACTCCGAGCAGGCTAAAACTTCGTCGCGCTCCGTTGACGACATCGCCGAAAAAGATGACGTAGACCATCATGATGACGCTGACGAATGCGAAAATGGGGGTCATCCACCAGAAATTGCGGTAGTGGATTCGTTGTAGCAGCAGAATGATACCGAGTCCGGCAATCAGCATTGCGCCGTGGCGTAGAATAGGACCATAGACACCGATGGCCGATGAGGCGACTTCGCGAGATGAAGCACTATACAGCTCAACCAACGAAATGATGCATAGAGCAATGTAAATGCCCCATATATGTCGGTCGGGACGAGCTACGGGAAGCTCGTCGAGCGTAGAGCGAGGGCTTGTCGATGAATTCTCGTCGACGTGTGCTGATGCCACAAAATCGCTATTTTCGGAGAATGAGTTCATTTTGCTGAAAGATGGGTCGTTATTGTTTATCGGCAATGGCACGTACAGCCGCTTTGAAAAGTTCGCCACGGTGTTCGTAGCTATTAAAGAGGTCGAAACTTGCGCAACATGGCGACAGAAGCACCGTGTCGCCTTCGGAAGCGGCATTGTAGCAAGCAGCCACAGCGTCGTCGAGCGAGTGGGTGTCGATGATTTCGGGGACTTTACCACTGAAGAAATCGAGCAACTTAGAGTTGTCCTTGCCCATACAAACGAGAGTTTTCACCTTTTGGAGAACGAGAGGTTCGATTTCAGAGTAGTCGTTGCCTTTGTCCTTGCCACCGAGAATGAGAACCACATTGCGGTCGTGTCCGGGCATGCTTTCGAGAGCGTACCAGCAAGAATTGACGTTGGTGGCTTTTGAGTCGTTAATCCAGCGGACGCCATTGATTTCAGCTACAAATTCGAGACGGTGTTCGACACCTTCGAAGTCGCTGAGAGCTTTACGAATGTCGTCTTTTCGAATATCGAGCAGGCAAGCCGACAGACCGGCGGCCATAGAGTTGTAGAGATTGTGAAGACCGTTGAGAGAGAGGTCGGCGCGAGGCATACGGAGCGATGTGTTTGGCGTGTCGACAACGAGATAGTCGTCGGGGTCGATGAATGCGCTTGTGCCCGGCGCGGGGTGCTCGGCAAAGGGGTACATCTGTGCTTCGATGCTCATCTGTCGGAGCTGAGACTGAATGACAGGGTCGTCTTGCCAGAAGATGAAGGCGTCGGTCGGAGTGAGGTTTTGTACGATGCGGAACTTGGCGTTGATGTAGTTTTGCATCTTGTATTCGTATCGGTCGAGATGGTCGGGCGTGATGTTGAGCATCACGGCAATATTGGTACGGAAATCGTACATGTTTTCAAGTTGGAAGCTCGACAGCTCGATGACGTAGACATCGTGGTGCTCACGAGCCACCTGAAGAGCGAGGCTTCGTCCGACGTTGCCGGCCAGACCAACATCAAGACCAGCCTTGCGGAGTATGTGGTAGGTGAGCAGAGTGGTGGTAGTCTTGCCGTTAGAACCTGTGATGCAGACCATTTTGGCATCGGTGTATCGTCCGGCGAGTTCGATTTCGGAAATTACGGGGATGCCGTGTTCGATGATGGTCTTTACGATAGGCGCAGTGGGAGGAATACCGGGGCTTTTCACTACTTCATCGGCCAATAGTATGCGCTCGATGGAGTGTTTGCCATCCTCCCAATCGATGCCTTCGTTGTCGAGAATTTCGCGGTAGTGTGTAGTGATAGTACCCATGTCGGAGAGGAAGACATTCATTCCTTTCTCCTTGCCAAGGATAGCAGCACCGACGCCGCTTTCTCCTCCTCCGAGTATTACGAGATTTTTCTTAGTCATCTGTTTATCTGATTTTTAGTGTCACGAAAGTGACAGCTGCCAAAAATATGCTGATAATCCAGAATCGAGTGACGATTTTCGATTCGGGAATAGCGTTCATAGGAAATTGGATGATGGCGTCGATGCCAGAGTTGCCGGGCTTCTGGAAGTGATGGTGCAGAGGAGCCATTTTGAAGAGTCGACGTCCGGTGCCTGTGCGGCGTTTGGTATATTTGAAATAGGCCACTTGCAGCATTACCGAGATGTCTTCGATGAAGAAGACGGCGCAGAGGATGGGTATGAGCAACTCCTTGCGAATCAGGATGGCGAAAACGGCAATGATGCCGCCAATGGTGAGGCTGCCGGTGTCGCCCATGAATACTTGGGCGGGATATGTGTTGTACCAGAGGAATCCGATGAGCGCGCCGATGAAGGCCGCCATGAATACGACGAGCTCGGAGCTGCCTGGAATATACATAATATTAAGGTAGGAGGCGTAGATAACGTTGCCTCCGAGGTAGGCCATGATGGCGAGCGCAACTCCGATGATGGCAGATGTGCCCGTGCATAGACCGTCGAGTCCGTCAGTGAGGTTGGCACCATTTGATGTAGCTGTGACAACGATTATTGTCATGATAATGAAAGCAATCCATCCTCCGGTGGCAGCGTGCTCTCCCATCCATTCGGTGAGCCAAGCGTAGTCGAAGTTGTTGTTTTTGACGAATGGAATGGTGGTTTGAGCCACTTTCATGTTCTGACTTTGGAAAGTGACGGTGCGCTCGGTATGATGTTCGGCTGCGAGTTCGGCATTTTCGCTCATGACAATGTCGGAGTTTGCATACATTGTTACGCCGACAATCAGTCCGAGTCCGACCTGTCCGACAATTTTGAATTTGCCCTTCATTCCGTCCTTATTGTGGTGCTTCATCTTGAGATAGTCGTCGAGGAAGCCGATTGTGCCGAGCCAAAGGGTAGAAATGATGAGCAGTTGCATGTATATGCTTTCGAGGTTGCCGAGCAGCAGGCATGGGATGAGAATCGAAATGATGATGATGATGCCACCCATTGTGGGGGTGCCTTTTTTCTGCATCTGTCCTTCTAAACCGAGGTCGCGCACGATTTCACCCACTTGCATTAGTTGCAGGCGGTCGATGATTTTGCGTCCGAATACGAGGGCAATGAATAGCGCAAGCATCAGTACCGCTCCAGAACGGAACGATATGTAGTCGATAAGGCGTGCGCCCGGGACGCCCATTTGTTCGAGATAGTCGAAAAGATATATGAGCATGAGGCCGATTATTTGATGGTTGAGAGGCTTTCGAGCACTACTTCGCGGTCGTCGAAGTGGTGTTTGATGCCTTTGATTTCTTGATAGTCTTCGTGGCCTTTACCGGCAATGAGGACAACGTCGCCGGGCTGGGCAAGCATGAGAGCGGTGCGAATGGCTTCGCGACGGTCGGCAATGCTGAGTGTGATGGCGCGTGCGGCGTCGTCGAGACCGGCTTCCATTTCTTTTATGATGTCGGCAGGCTCTTCGTCACGAGGGTTGTCGGATGTGAGAATCAGTCGGTTGCTACGCGTTGCGGCTTCGCGCGCCATGATGGGGCGCTTGCCACGGTCGCGATTGCCTCCGGCACCTACGACAGTGCAGATAGAACCGCTTCGGCCGATGACTTCGCGGATGGTGTCGAGAACGTTGACAAGAGCGTCGGGTGTGTGGGCGTAGTCGACAATGGCGGTTACACCGTTGGCACCGTGGATAGTCTGGAAACGACCGGCTACGGGAACGAGTCGGCTCATGTCGATGAGTATTTTTTCGGCATCCCAACCGAGGAGCGATGCGACACCGTAGACGGCTGTGAGGTTGTAGGCGTTGAAGCGACCGGTGAATAGGGTTTCGACTTCGTGACCGTTGAAGCTCATCAGTGTGCCGTCGAGTCGAGGCTCGATGACGCGACCCATGAAGTCGGCGTCGCGACGCAGGGAGTAGGTGTGTCGAGATGCTTTGGTGTTTTGTAGCATTACTTCGCCGGTCTTGTCGTCGAGATTTGTCAGGGCAAATGCATCGGCGGGGAGATTGTCGAAGAAAGATTTCTTGGCGGCGATGTATGCGTCGACGGTTTTGTGGTAGTCGAGGTGGTCGCGAGTGAGGTTGGAGAATACGCCACCGGCAAATGTCAGACCGGCAATGCGATGCTGATGAGCAGCGTGAGAGCTGACCTCCATAGCGGCGAATGTGCATCCTTCGACCACCATTTTATGCAGAAGCTCGTTGAGCGTGAGGGGGTCGGGAGTGGTCTGCGTTGTGGGATAAGGGGTGGTATCGACGTAATTGCATACGGTGGATAGCAATCCGGCTTTATGTCCCATCATGCGAGCCATCTCGTAGATGAGGGTGGCGGTTGTGGTCTTTCCGTTGGTGCCGGTTACGCCTACGAGCTTGAGCTTGCGCGAGGGGTTGCCCCACCATTGCGAGGCGAGGAAGCCGAGGGCGATGGCGGAATTTTCCACCTTAATATATGTAACGGTAGCGTCAAGACGTTCGGGCAACTCTTCGCACACGATGGCCGATGCTCCGGCAAGAGTGACGAGGGGAATGAATTTGTGGCCGTCGACGTTGTAGCCTCGAACAGCTACGAAGAGCGAACCGCGCTGTATGCGTCGTGAATCGCACTCAAGCGAGGTGATTTCTTTGTCCTCGCTGCCGATAATCTCTTGCGCTGTTATGGCTGAGAGTAAATCTGCTAACCGTTTCATATTTTCTTATTTAGAGATAGTCAAGTGAGTTATTTCAATGTCAAATGAACTTGTGCGCCGGTGCGTAGTTGAGTTCCGGCTTCAGGCTCTTGTTTGACTACGCAGCCGGAGCCTGAGATGCGCACGTTGTAGCCGGCTTGCTCGAGGAGGGAAATGGCATCGCGGATGCCGTAGCCGACGACTGATGGTATGCCGGATTTTTTTTGTGTTGCGGCGGCCGGCGTTTTATGATGGTCGCGAATGCCGAGGCTCTGTTGCACGTGCTCTGTGCGAGTAGGATCGACAGAAGCGTAGAGCGTCGGAGCGTCTAAGTCGCGCGCTCCGCTTGTGTAGTCGGAGTGGCTGTTTAGAATGCCACGCGAGAAGAGTTTTAATGCTATGTTTTTGAGGACGGTGCCACTGGTAGAGGATGCACCGCCTTTGAGACGTGGGTTGCTGATGAGTACGATGCAGGAGAAGCGTGGCTTGTCGGCGGGGAAGAATCCGCAGAATGAGAGACGCTTTTTGGATGTGTTGTAACGTCCGTTTTCGATAACAAATGCTGTGCCAGTCTTTCCGGCGATGGCGACGTCTTTGTTGCGTAGGAGTTTAGCTGTGCCGCCGTCGCCCCATACGACACGTCGGAGCATTTCACGCAGTTTTGCGGCGTTTGCTTCGCTGCATACTTGCTCGCGGATGTAGCTCACTTCGAGCGTGGAGTCGATGCCGTTGCCGGTGATGCGCTTTACAAGGCGGGGTCGCACGAATCGACCACCGTTGGCGATGGCATTGTAGAGTGCGAGTGTGTGGAGGGGAGGAATCTCGGTAGCGTAGCCGTAGCACTGACGAGAAAGGGCTATGCGTGAGGGGTTGTCGTTGCCGAGCGAGTCGATGCGCGGACGTCGCTCGCCACCGATGCCTACGTTGAGCGGTTCGAGGAAGCCTGTGCGCTTGATGGCGGAGTAGAATTCACCGGGCGCGTCACCATATTTGCGTGTGATGATGCGTGTCATGCCGATGTTGGAGGAGCGTTCAAGAACTTCGCCGACTTCTATGGATGCGCGTGGGCTACAGTCGCTGATGGCCGGGCCTTCGGAGTAGCGATAGTTTTGTCCGGTGGTGATGATTTCGGCAGGGCTGCTTGCTGCACCGTTTTCGAGAGCAACCATCATGGAGAGCGTTTTGACAACGGAGCCGGGTTCGAATCCGAGTACGGCACGGTTTTTACCTTCGATGTATCCGCGTCCGAGGGAGTCGATTTCGAGGTTGGATATGGCTTTTATGTCGCCGGTGGCTACGTCCATGAGAACGGCCACACCCCAGTCGGCCACAGACTCTTCGAGCATGGTGTTGAGTTCGTTTTCAACGATGTCCTGCAACTTGATGTCGATGGTGGTGCGTATGTTATATCCGTTGACCGGCGGAATGTCGGTCCAGTTGACGATGCCACGAGTCAGCGGTACTTTTTTGGCGTATCCGATTTTTCCGTAAAGCATTGAGTCAAGGGCCATTTCGAGTCCCGAGCGACCGTGTATCTCGTTGCATTTGTCGGTGGCACCGACGCGTCCGATGCTTCGGAGTGCCATTGAGCCGTATGGGTTGGTGCGTCGCATTCGTGTTTCTTTAACCAATCCGTTCTTGTTTCGGTTTTTGAGGTTGAAGAATGGGAATGTGCGTAGTGTGAGGTAGTCGGCGTAAGAAATATTGCCAACTACTTTGTAGCTTCGCGGACGTTTATCTTTTGCTTTGGAGAGTGGAGCGAGGAGGTGTTTTCGCCATTCGGCACGAGTGCGGAATGTGAAGTGGTGAGCCATGCTGTCGGATAGTGCGTCGATGTATTTGTGAAGGGAGTCTTCGGCAAATTTCGATGCGCGGTAGTCGAGACGCACGGTGTAGTATCGTAGATTTGTGGCCAATACGCTTCCGTCGTCGGCGAGTATGTTGCCGCGTTCGGGCTGTATGGTGTCGATTTTTGTCAGGCTCTCCATGGCTTTCTTGTTCCATTCGTCGGCCGAGATGATGGTGGTGTCGAAGAGCTTATACACAATAAGCCCGCAGAACAATGCTGTCACTGCGAGAACAGCTCCGTAGCGGAGTAATATGCCTGTGCGATTCTCTTTTTTCATTCTTTTTTGGAGAGTTTGAATGGCGGACGGTTTTGAACGTTCAGTCCCAGTTGCAGGGAGTCGACGAGTTCTCTCATCGAGGATTCGCGGATGCGTCCCATGTAGACGCTTCGCACTCTGATGCGTTCGGTCTTAACGATTTCGAGCTGTTCTCTCAGTCGCCTTTCCTCTTCCATGAGGGTCTGGCAGCTGTATTTGTTGGTTATGTAGGCGAGGGCAAGTACGACCGTTGCGGCAATGATGAGCCAGTTGCGAGCGAAGAAGTCGCTATCGATGAGCTGCCCACGGAATAGCATGCCCCATAGCGAGAATCGGCGTCGGTTGGTGTGTTGTTGCTGTTTGTCGTGTTTTGCGGCCATCGTTTCGGAGGTTAAATGCGTTCGGCGACTCTGAGTTTAGCACTGCGAGAGCGCGGGTTTGCTTCGATTTCGGCGTCGGAGGGTACGATAGGTTTGCTGGTTAGGAGCTTGAATGGTACGTCGCGACGGCCGAAGAAGTCGGTGGCTACTTCACCGGCAATGTTGCCACTCTTCATGAAGTTTTTGACCAATCGGTCTTCGAGAGAGTGGTATGTGATGATGGCCAGACGTCCACCGGGACGGAGGGCTTTGAGGGTCTGTGCAAGGAATTGTTCGAGAGCTTTGAGCTCGCCGTTGACTTCGATGCGTAGCGCTTGGAATATCATGGCGAGTTCTTTTTTCTCTTGGCGGGGGTTGATGGTGGGTCGTGCGACTTCGAGTAGTCGAGCTACGGTGTCGACGGGTCGACCGGCTTCGCGCTCGGTGACAATGGCTTTTGCTAAACGCGGAGCTTGCTTGAATTCACCATAGAGGCGGAATATGCGTATAAGCTCTTCGGTGGAGCTTTCGGCAAGTACGGTGGCCGCCGAGCGAGATGCGTGGCGGTTCATGCGCATGTCAAGAGCGCCGTCGAATCGGAAAGAAAATCCACGTTCAGAGTCGTCGAAGTGGTGGAATGAAACTCCGAGGTCAGCCAAAATGCCGTCGGCAGCATCGACTCCATAGTAGCGCAAGAAATTGCCGAGAAAGCGGAAGTTGCTGTACACGATTGTAAACCGAGGATCGGAAAAAGCGCGTGCAACGGCTTGGTCGTCCTGGTCGAAGGAGTAGAGGTGTCCTTCGGGTGCGAGCCTCTCAACGATGGCACGCGAGTGGCCTCCTCCGCCAAATGTGGCGTCGACGTAAGTGCCTTGAGGACGGATGTTCAGGCCGTCGAGAGATTCACTGAGAAGGGCCGGTATGTGGTATGCTATTTCGTTCATTGTATTGGAGCGTAAAGGTATGAAATTTTGGAGTAAATTTACATCTGAAACTCAAAATATTTATTGAAAAAGGGGCACGAGTTATTAACAATGGAATAAATAATTGCTGTACAACCAAAAACGCCATGGCCTGAAGGGGGGCGATGGCGTTTGCAAATGTAAATCGGAGAGGGGGGATATGGTGCTACGGACGTAGGATTTCGATGAGTCGTGCGACGCCTTCGGTGGCGGGCATTCGAAGAAGATTGACGTAGGAAGGTACGGCGGCCGGGTTGGGGTCGATGTAGTAAATTGGTGTGCCTTTGGGAACGAAGTTGAGTAGCGATGCGGCAGGATATACGGCGAGCGATGTGCCAATTACGACGAAGATGTCGGCTTGTGAAGCTAATTCGATGGCTGGTTCAATGTTTGGCACGGCTTCCTGGAAGAATACGATGTGCGGTCGGACAGGGTCGCCATAGGCGTCGCGTGTATCTGGGGTGGTGTCGAGGTTGTCGGGCGAGAGTTCGTAGACGCGCTCCGTATGGCGCATGGAGCGCACTTTCATCAACTCGCCGTGGAGGTGTAGCACGTTGGTGCTACCGGCTCGTTCGTGCAGATTGTCAACGTTTTGTGTGATGACGTGGGTGTCGAACCATTGTTCGAGTTGAACGAGTCCGCGATGAGCGTCGTTGGGCTGCGCATTAATCAGCTCGTGGCGTCGACGGTTGTAAAATTCGTGGACGAGGGCCGGATTACGTGCGAATCCGTCGGCACTCGCAACGTCCATGACGGGGTATTTATCCCAAAGGCCTCCGCTGTCGCGGAATGTGGAGATGCCACTTTCGGCGCTTACTCCTGCACCGGTAGATATGACGAGTTTGCGTTTCTTGGTAGTAGTCATGAGGGAAAGTTTTTTGCAAGTATAACAAAAATCTTCGAAAAAGCAGTCGATTTATGGTGTTCATATTTGTATCGTTAAATTGCAAAATAAAGATAAAAATCTTGTAAATTTGTGGCTATGACTCCGCAAATAAAAATAGGATTTGACGCTAAACGCGCCGTGCTGAATGATACGGGTTTGGGCAATTATAGCCGCCGTGTGATAGAGGAACTTTCGCAGGCAGAGCCGTCGTGGCAGTTTGTACTTTACTCGCCTCGTTGGCGTGATGGTTCGCGTGCATCGTCGTTGCTGGAGCGTGGAAATGTGGAGCTTGCACTGCCGGATGGTGCGGTGTGGCGCAGTCTGTCGTCGCTGTGGCGAGTACGTGGCGGTTTGTCGCGTCAGTTGCGTGGCGATGGCGTGAGTCTGTTTCACGGTCTTAGCAATGAACTTCCTCTTGATATTCGTAAATCGGGTGTGCCATCGGTGGTGACGATTCATGATGTGATATATCGTCGATGTCCGGATAATTATAAGGCTATAGATCGTATGATTTACGACTATAAGTATGGCCGGTCGGCGAAGAATGCTACGCGTGTGATAGCAATCAGTGAGCGCACGAAGGCTGATATTGTGGAGCTGTATGATGTTGACCCGGCGAAAATTGATGTGATCTATCAGTCGTGTAGTCCGGAGTTTTCGAAACCTGTGGGTGAGGAGACGAGAGCTCGCGTGATGCGGTCGTATGAATTGCCTGACAGGTATATAGCAATGGTTGGAACGTTGGAGCCACGCAAGAATCAGTTACTCGCTGTGGAGGCGATGGCGAAGATTGATCCGGAGGTGCATTTGGTGATTGCCGGTCGTCCGCGTCAGGATTATGGGGATAGAATTGTGCGCCGAGTGGCCGAATTGGGTTTGGAGAAGCGTGTGCATTTGATACCGGGAGTGCCGTTTGGAGATCTGCCGGCTTTGTATGCCATGGCAGAGCTTACGGCTTATACGTCGCGGTATGAGGGGTTTGGCTTACCGGTGGTTGAGGCATTGTCGGCCGGCACGCCTGTGATAGCAGCCACGGGGTCGTGTTTGGAGGAGGCCGGTGGTCGAGGTGGTGTATATGTGCATCCTGACGATGTAGACGGTTTTGCGGCAGAGGCATCGCGACTGTTGGCAGATGCGACTCTTCGCACGACGATGGTGGCCGAGGGTCGTAGACATATAGCTGAAATTACCGGCGATACGGCGGCTTCAGCAGTGCTTCGGACGTATGAGAAGGCTTTCAGAGCTTTCGGAGCAGAGTAAGACCGTCGCGTAGCGGAAGAATGACTGTTTCGACGCGTGGGTCGTTGGCAACATAGTCGTTGAATGCAGCGATGCCACGAGTCTGAGGGTCTGAGGGGAGGGGAATTTCAAGTATCTTGCCGTCCCACAGGGTGTTGTCGGCAATTATGAATCCACCCGGTCGAATCATCGGAAGTACCAATTCAAAGTATTCGATATAGTGGCGCTTGTTGGCATCGATGTATACCAAATCCCACGTTTCGCGGAGTGTGGGGATGATTTTCATTGCGTCACCGATGTGAAGATGTATGTCGGCACCGCGAGGGTGTCGAGAAAATTGGGATAGAAGTTCGTCTTCCCATTCGTCGTCAAGCTCCAGAGTGTGTAGCTGTGCACCTTGCGGCATCCCTTCGGCAATGCAGAGAGCAGAATATCCGGTGAAGGTTCCGATTTCGAGAATGCGCTGTGGAGAGCACATTGCAGTGAGCATTTTGAGGACACGCCCCTGCACGTGTCCGGAACACATACGTCCGTACACGTGGTAGAGGTTGGTGTGTCGATATATCTCGTAGAGCTGTTGCGGCTCGGGAGATATATGTGAAGCGATATAATCGTCTAAAGAATGTTGCATAGTCCGGCTTGCTGAGTGGCGTCGATTGTGGCGCGCATAGTGGCAACACATTCGCTCGGGTAAGAGCCTTGTGCAGTTTCGCCGCAGAGGAGCAGTGCGGAAGCACCTTCCATTACGGCAAGAGCGATGTCGCTTACTTCGGCGCGAGTGGGAGTAGGTGCCGACATCATTGAGTTGAGCATCTGTGTGGCAACGATGGCGGGCTTGTCGGCCTTATGGCATGCTTTGAGAATTTGGAATTGGAGAGTGGGGATTTCGGTGATTGGCATCTGAGTGCCGAGGTCGCCACGAGCTACAAGCAGACCATCGGAGGCTTCAACGATTTCGTCGAGATTGTTCATGGCCTGACGGCATTCGATTTTGGAGTACAACTCGATTTCGGTGCCTTCGATTTCGGCACGCAGAGCTTCTACGTCGGCTTTGTCGCGGACGAAAGAGTGGGCAATCATGTCGATACCGGCTTCGCGGGCGGCAATGATGTTGATGTGGTCGCGCTCGGAAACGGCGGGAAGAGGGGGGAGGTCGATGCCGGGGATGGCTACGGTCTTGCGAGCGTTGAGGGTGCCGTTGAGGAGGGCAGTAGCTTCGGCACCGTCGTCGGTGACGGAGTTGATGCGGAAGCTGAGCGCTCCATCGTCGACAAGAACGATGAGCCCTTGATGAAGGTATTTGTGGATGTCGGCTACAGCAACTACGATGCGTCCTTCAGAGGATGGTTCGGTTCCGGAAGTTATAATCCAACGGCTTCCGCAGGTGATGTCGAGCGACTCTACGGGTGCGGTGGTGCGTATTTCGGGACCTTTTGTGTCCATCAGGATGCGAATATCAGGGTCAACACCGCGAATAATCGATACCATGCGTTTGATTGATTCGGGGTTGACATGAGCGGAGTTGATACGTACGGAATCCATGCCTGCTTCACGCAGCGAGGATATGAGTTCGGGTGTGCAACGCACATCGGCCACAGTGGCCATGATTGAAATTTTGGTCATGCTAAATTGAATGATTCAATGGCGAGTCGATAGCTGTCGAGTCCGAAACCGGCAATGACTCCGCGACAAACGGCGGAAATCATAGACTGGTGACGAATAGGCTCGCGTGAGTGTATATTTGAAATGTGTACTTCGATGACGGGTAGCGAGATGGCTGAAATAGCATCGGCAATGGCGAGCGACGTGTGGGTGTAGGCACCGGCGTTGAGAATAATGCCGGTGTAGGAAGAGTCGAAGCCAACGTCGTGAAGGCGGTCGATGATGTCGCCCTCGTGGTTGCTCTGGAAATATTCGATGCAGATGTCGGGGTAGCGAGAACGTAGAGAGTTGAGACAATCGTCCATAGATAGCGAGCCGTAGATGTCGGGTTCGCGACGGCCGAGGAGGTTGAGGTTAGGGCCGTTTATGATGAGAATCTTGTTCATTTTTCTGCGTTTTTGCTTTCGAGATATGCTTTGACGGTGGCTTGAATGCCCTTGCGAAGGTCGAAGCGAGGATTGAATCCGAAGTCGCGTTGAGCGTCGGAGATGTCGCACGTCCAGTTGCGCTGCTTCATAATCATGAATTTGTCGCGGTTGAGAGTGCTTGCTTTCATGCGGGCGACACCATATTTTTCGGCAACGACGGATGCAATATATACCATCCACATGGGGAGTCGGAGAGGTATGACGAATCGACATCCGAGTGCGTCGGCCACAATTTTGCGAAACTCTTTCTGGCTGTAAGCGCGGTCTTCGGAAATGATGTATTTCTTTTTGATTGTTGCGTCGGTGGCGAGAGCGTCGAACATGGCGCCTACGAGGTCGTCGACATATATAAATGTGAGCATCTGGCGACGGAAGCCGACACCAAAATCGAAGTGGCTGTCGATGCTCTTAATCATCATGAGGTAGTCTTGCTCGTGGGGGCCGTATACACCGGTGGGGCGGAATATCGTCCACGGAATGTCGGGGCATGTTTCGAGCAGCGTTTCCGCTTTGATTTTGGACACTCCATAGCGAGTGTTGGGCTGCGGAATATTGCGTATGGTGAGGGGAGTGTATTCCTTTTCGTCGCCGGGACCGATGGCACTGAGCGAACTCATGTAGAGGAAACGGTCGGGCAACTTGGTGGAGAGTCGCAGGGCTTCGACAAAATCACGCAAGTAGATGTAGTTGATGCGGTTGAAGTCGAGGAAATTTACACATTTGGTGGCTCCAAGATTGTAGATAATATGGTGCCATCGTTCGCCATCGGGGAGTGCATCGGATAGCGTCTGCGCAATAGCTTCGGCACCGGCATCGTAGTCGATGGTGATAAAACGGAGTCGGTCGTCGGATAGAAAGCGACGCGAAGTGGACGCTCTGACAGCGACCCAAGTTTCAAAACCACGGCGCAGGGCTTCGGCGGCAATGAAACCACCAATGAAGCCTCCGGCTCCGACTATGAGTACCCGGCGGGATGTGTTGTCTGTGTTCATCGTTCTGAATGCTGATTGTCGAGAGTCGCAAAGTTACTAAATATTCATTATCTTTGTGGGAAATTGAGAGAACTATGGGAAAAAACAAGCTCAAGAAATTTCGTGAGATGGAAACGATAGAGTTCGTCCATCAGTATCCGTTTGCCCGATTGCAGTCGGAGGGGTTTCCTTTGAAAGGTCGCTGGCATGAGGAATTTTTTCATAATTCAAATCCGATAGTTTTGGAGCTTGGTTGCGGAAAGGGCGAATATACAGTAGGCCTTGCACGCCGCGAGAGAAATAAAAACTTTATCGGCATAGATATCAAGGGTGCGCGAATGTGGACCGGCGCTTGCATGGCTCGCGATGAGGGTCTGACGAATGTTTCGTTTGTGCGTACCGATATCGAGTTGCTGCCTTATTTCTTTGCTTCCGGTGAAGTGGCCGAAATATGGATAACATTTCCCGACCCGCAGATGAAGAAAGTGCGTAAGCGTCTGACTTCAACTCGATTTATGGAACTGTATAGAAAGGTGATGGTGGAAGAGGGCAGGATTCATCTGAAGACCGATAGCCCGTTTCTATATACCTATACAAAGGGTATGGCCGAACACAACTCGCTGCCCATTATGGCAAATACTGCCGACCTCTATGCCGGCGAACTTGGCGAAGATCCGGTGCTGAAAATCCGTACATACTATGAGAGCCAGTGGCTTGATCGAGGTTTGACCATAAAATATTTCTCATTTCTGCTACCGTCGGCTACAGAACTTAGCGAGCCGGAGCTTGATATACCGTATGATACCTATCGCAGTTTCTCGCGTGGAATGCTCCAGTGTCCCGAACTCTGCGTAGGCGAAGATGAAGAATAAAACAAAATCCGATATGGAACGATTATATCCCAATCTTATACTATCGGCGCTTGAAAATGTGCGCTATCCGGGTAACGGAAAAAATATTGTTGAACTCGGAATGGTGGCCGATGATATTCGTATCGACGGTTCAAAAGTGAGCTTTTCGCTAATATTCGAGAAGAGCACCGACCCATTTATCAAGTCGCTCGTGAAGGCTGCCGAAACAGCACTCCGTACATATATATCGCCGGAAGTGGAACCGACTGTAACAGCAGTGGTGCCTGAAGCTCCGAAGGCTAAGGAACATCCTGTATTGCCGGGAGTTAAGAATATAATCGGCGTGTCGTCGGGAAAAGGTGGGGTAGGAAAAAGCACTGTGGCGAGCAATCTCGCTGTAGCACTGGCTCGTGAGGGCTATAAAGTGGGTTTGCTCGATGCAGATATTTTTGGTCCATCGGTGCCAAAGATGTTTGGTGTGGAGAGTGCCCAATTGTATATGCACGAGGTGGATGGCCGTCAGCTGATAATCCCTGAGGAGCGTTACGGTGTGAAGTTGCTGTCGATAGGATTTCTGGTAGACCGCAATGCACCGGTGCTTTGGCGTGGTGGCATGGCCTCGAATGCGCTGAAGCAACTCATCGGCGAGGCCGACTGGGGCGAATTGGACTATTTCTTAATAGATATGCCTCCGGGAACGAGCGATATTCACCTGACCTTGGTGCAGACGTTGGCTATGACCGGAGTGGTAATTGTGTCAACTCCGCAGCAAGTGGCACTGGCTGATGCGCGTAAAGGTATCGCAATGTTTATGGGCGATAAGGTGAATGTGCCTATTCTTGGTCTTGTTGAGAATATGGCATGGTTTACTCCTGAACTTCATCCTGAGGAAAAGTATTATATCTTCGGCCGTGACGGTGGAGTGGAACTTGCTCGCGAATTGGGCGTGAAACTACTGGCGCAGCTGCCTCTTGTAGGTAGTGTGTGTGAACATGGTGACGGTGGCGAGCCTATAGCTATGGGTGATACGCTTGCAGCGCAGTCGTATCTGCATCTGGCGCATGAGGTAGTAGATGCCGTGGCTGAACGAAACAGAACGCAACCCCCGACGATAAAAGTGAACGTGAAATGATAAAGAATCTGCTTTTTGACCTTGGCGGCGTGATAATGGATATCCGCCGTGAGAATTGCGTTGCGGCATTCCGTCAGCTTGGAATGGAAGATCCGAATGCGTTTTTGGGCGAGTATGCGCAGAAAGGCCCTTTTGAGGGAATCGAGAGCGGTCGTCTGAATGAGGCAGAATTTCATGCAGCGATACGCGAAATCATGGGTGATACGGAAGTGACGGATGCTCAAATCGATGAGGCATTCGGCAAGTTTCTCGTAGGCATCCCGCGCCATCGTCTCGAAGAGTTGACCGCATTGCACGGACGATACGGAATGTATCTTCTCAGCAATACAAACCCGATAATGTGGGCCGACGGAATACGTAAGGCGTTTGCTCAGGAGGGAAAAGACGAAAATTATTACTTCGACGGTTTGGTTCGCAGCTATGAGGCGAAGGTGATGAAGCCTGCGCCGGGTATATTTGAATATACAATAAAGCATTTGGGCATAGAGCCGGAGGAGACACTGTTTCTCGACGACTCGCAGGCAAATCTTGATGCCGCTGCAAAATTTGGATTTAAGACACTGCTCGTGGCTCCAGAAACGGAGTTTTATGAGCTGCTGAAGGAGTATCCCGGAATAGAATTGTGATGTCGATGCCTTGCGGATGTGGCGAAGGAGTGATGGCTGTGGTGGGCGTGTTTGACGGCGTTCATCGCGGACATCGTTGGCTGCTCGCGGAGGCTTCGGCAAAGGCAACGGAAGAGGGGTGCAGGCTGCTGATGGTGACTTTTGGCAGCCATCCGCTTGAGGTGGTAAGGCCTGAGACCGCTCCTCAAATGCTGATGTCGGTGGCGGAGCGGTGTGAAAAGCTACGTCAAAGTGCTTCGGGGCGCGTGGTTGTGCTCGACTTCGATAAGGCGATGAGCAGACTGACGGCCGGGGAGTTTATGAAAATGCTGCGCAACGACTATGGCGTGACAGCCATGTATATGGGATTTAACCACCGCTTCGGGAGCGACCGCCTGACTTCGACTGCTGATTATGACAGAACCGGTGAGGAGCTCGGGCTGAAAATATTTCATGGGGAGGAGTATCGTGGTGTCGATGGAAGCAAAGTAAGCTCATCGAAAATTCGCGAGGCATTGCTGTCGGGCAATGTTGAATGGGCTGCGTGGGCTCTCGGTAGAGAGTATCGTCTGAATGGAACGGTGGTATCCGGACAACAGCTTGGGCGCACAATAGGATTTCCGACAGCAAATATAAGTGTGGAAAGGCGTCGCTTGCGTCCGATGATGGGGGTGTATGCTTGTGTGGCGACTCTGCCGGGAGGCGAAGAGTATGCCGCAATGGTGAATATCGGCAGTCGCCCGACAGTGGATGCCGAAGGTGCATCAATAACGGTGGAAGCAAATCTGCTTGATTATACAGGCGACCTTTATGGACGCGAAGTATCGATAGATTTTATAAAAAAGATGCGCGACGAGCAGAAGTTTGATTCGCTCGACGCGCTAAAAGGTCAGCTCGCCACCGATGCAATGGCGACGCGCAGTGTTATCGCATCATTGCCGAGAAGAAGTGCCAAATAGCAATTCCGGTACTTACGGAAACGTTTAGCGAGTGCTTTGTGCCGAATTGCGGAATTTCGATGCAGTAGTCGGCACGGTTTACGACTTCGGGGTCGACACCTTTAACTTCGTGACCCGCAACGATAGCATATTTTTTACCTTCTTCGGGCGCGAATTCACGAAGGTCAACGCTTTCTTTTACTTGTTCGAGTACGCAGACAGTGTATCCATCGCGCTTGAGCGCGTCGATGCAGTCGACGGTGTTTTCCCAATATTTCCATTCGACGGAATCTTCAGCACCGAGCGCCGTTTTGTGAATTTCGGGCGACGGCGGAGTGGCTGAGATGCCGCACAGCATCAGTCGGTCGACAAGAAAAGCATCGGAAGTGCGGAAAATAGCACCAATATTGTTAAGGCTGCGCACGTTGTCGAGGACAACGGTGAGCGGTAATTTAGGGCGGGCGCGATACTCCTGAAGAGTGTCGCGCCCGAGATCCCATATAGTTTTCTTTTCCATCAGTCGATGATGTCGAAGCCTGTGTACTTACGGAGACATTCAGGCACCACGATACCTTGCGGAGTCTGATTGTTTTCGAGCAGGGCTGCCATGATGCGCGGAAGGGCAAGAGCCGAGCCGTTGAGCGTGTGGCAGAGGTGGGTCTTTTTGTCGGCACCGCGGTAACGGCATTTCAGACGGTTGGCCTGGTAGGTTTCGAAGTTTGATACTGAAGAAACTTCGAGCCAACGCTTCTGCGCAGCCGAGAATACTTCGAAGTCGAATGTGATGGCCGAAGTGAAGCTCATGTCGCCTCCGCAAAGACGGAGAATGTGCCAGGGAAGACCGAGCTTTTCGAGAAGACCCTGAACGTGGTCTTTCATTTCTTCGAGGGCGGCATATGAGTTTTCGGGCTTTTCGATGCGAACGATTTCAACCTTGTCGAACTGGTGCAGACGGTTCAGGCCGCGCACGTCCTTGCCGTGGCTGCCGGCTTCGCGACGGAAGCAAGCCGAGTAGGCGCAGTTCATGCGGGGGAGTGATTCTTCTGTCAGAATGACATCGCGGTAGATGTTGGTGACGGGAACTTCGGCCGTGGGGATGAGGTAGAGATTGTCCTCGGTGGCTACATACATCTGAGCTTCCTTGTCGGGGAGCTGTCCGGTGCCGTAGGCTGAAGCTTCGTTGACAACGTAGGGCGGTTCGATTTCGGTGTAACCGGCCTTGCCTGCTTCGTCGAGGAAGAACTGGATGAGGGCGCGCTGCAGGCGAGCACCTTTGCCGATGTAAACGGGGAATCCGGCACCGGTGATTTTAACACCGAGTTCGAAGTCGATGATGTTGTATTTCTTGGCGAGATCCCAGTGGGGAAGAGCGTCTTCGGACAGTTCGGGCATCGAGCCGCCGGTCTTTTCAACCACATTGTCGTCGGCAGAGGTGCCTTCGGGAACCATGTCGCATGGGAGGTTGGGGATGGAAAGGAGTTCGTCGCGCAGGCTTATTTCGGCCTGGTCAAGGGCGGCGTTGACTTCTTTCTGCTGATCCTTGATACGGGCTACTTCTTCTTTCGCTTTTTCGGCGGCCTCTTTGTCGCCGGCTTTCATCGAAGCACCGATGGTGGCAGCGAGCTTTTTGAGGTCTTGAGCCATGTTGTCGAACTGTTGCTGGAGGCTGCGGCGCTGCTGATCGAGGTCGAGCACGCGCTCAATGGGAGCCTTGCCATCGAATCCTTTAATAGCCAGACGCTTGATGGTCTGTTCGGGATTCTCTTTGATTTGCTGAAGTGTAAGCATTTATGTAGTTGATTGTCTTATGCGAGAAGTTCTTTGACTTTGGCGGAAATGATGCGTCCGTCGGCGCGACCGGCTAAGGCCTTAGAGGCAACGCCCATAACCTTGCCCATCTCTTTGGGAGAAGTGGCGCCTACCTGTTCGATGATTTTGCGAAGTTCGGCTACGAGTTCTTCTTCAGAGAGCTGTTTGGGGAGGTATTCTTCGATGACTGCGGCTTCGGCGAGTTCGTTTTCGGCGAGCTCGGGGCGATTCTGCTCGGCGTAAATCTGAGCAGTTTCGCGACGCTGTTTAGCCATCTTTGCCAGAATCTTAGTGGCTTGGTCATCGCTCAGGGAGCCATCGGCACCCTTTGCTGTTTTGGCTTCGAGAAATTCTTTTTTTATGCCGCGGAGTGTTTCGAGGCGAACTTTCTCTTTGGCAAGCATCGCAGAGCGAATGTCGGTGCTGATTTTTTCAAATAAGTCCATAGTGCTTGTTGTTTGGTCGCAAAATTACTCAAATTAGGATTAATTAGCAAAATTCAATCTTCAAGGAAGTAGGTGAGAGATGTGACGACGCGCACTTCTTTTATATAAGGTGTGTATGCGTCGCGATCTTCGATGGAGAATTGTCCCTGACTGGCGTGTTTGATTTTGCCAACTTTGCTGTGGGAGTCGTCGGCAAATTTCTTTGCAGCGATGCGGGCATTTTCAGTGGCTTCGGCTATCATTTCGGGCTTGATTTTGTTGAGCCCGGTGAAGCTGTAGACTGTGCGGTTGGAGTAGTCCTGCGAGTTGATGGGAATACCTTTTCGCAGGAGTTCGCCCTGACGGTTTATGAGAGAGCGCACTTTGTCGACCTGATTCGAGCTGACGGTTACGACGGAGGTGACATTGTAGTTGTAGGGAATCGGTTGGTTGCTGTAACGGTCGGTGGAGAGGTCGTTGACCGAGGGGGCAGTGATGGAAATTTCCTTGTCGCTGATGCCGTTTGCTTTGAGGAAGTCGACGATTTCGGTGTTTGTATGCTCGACTTGCGAGTAGAGTGAGGGGAGATCGTTGCCGGCAATTTTGAAAACTATCGGCCATGTGACGTGGTCGGCGGGAACTTCGCGCGTGGCGAGACCGCGCACTTCTACGTTGCGCAAACTTTGATTGAATGAATTCAGGCCACTGCGAATGCAAAGCCCAAGAGAGATTAAGCCAATGGCGATGGCTAAGGCTACGATGGTTGCAGATTTCTTGTTCATATCGTTTATCAAATTTGTAGTTTGGTGCTGTTGAAGCGGAGCATTTGCTCGATGGTGGTGCGGTCGTTGCTCAGGCGTGGCACTTTTCGCTGTCCGCCGAGCTTACCGGTAGATGCGAGCCAATCGTCGAAAAGACCGCGGCGAGCCGGGATGATTTCAAGACGGTCGAGGAATATGCTTCCGGCGCGTTTTGCCTGATAGTCGCTGTTTTCGTTGCAGAGTGCCCGGTCGAGTTGGTCGGCAAAGGCATCGAGGTCGGTGGGCATGGTGTCGAACTCGATGAGCCACTGGTGGCGTCCGTGTGAATGTTCAGTGGCGTAGACCGGCGCTGCGGTGTAGTTGAGAACTGCCGTGTGAAGGGCTTCGCATGTGTGAGCGAGTGCAGCATCGGTGTTGTGAACCATAACTTCTTCGCCGAACGCGTTGATGTAGTGTTTGGTGCGTCCGGCAATGGAGATGCGAATTGGGTTGATGCTTTCGATTTTTACGGTGTCGCCAATCGGGTAGCGCCAAAGTCCGTTGCAGGAGGTGATGACAAGTGAATATATTCGGCCTTTTTCGACTTGCCATGCCGGTATGAGTGGTTTCGACGGGTCGATTGGGTCGCCAAATTCGTAGAATGTGCCGGCATCAAGGAGCAGGAGCATGGCGCCTGGGGTGGTGGTGTCTTGAATGGCGAAGAATCCCTCGGATGCGTTGTAGGTTTCGATGTAGCGCATTTTGGCGGTGTCGGTGATTTCAGCGTATAGCTTGCGGTAGGGGGCAAAGGATATGCCGCCGTGGAAGAATACTTCGAGGTTTGGCCAGACGTCGTGTATGTTTGAGGCTCCTGTGATGCGTAGGACTTCGCGTAGAACTCCGAGAAACCAAGATGGTACGCCGGAAATGTTGGTAATGTCTTGTTTTGCGGCTTTTTGTGCGAGGAGGGGTAACTTTTGTCGCCAGTCGGCCATGAGAGCCGTGGTGCGGTCGGGAACGCGGACAAGTTCGGCCAGCGGATTTATGGCATCGATGAGGTTGGCCGAGAGGTCGCCGACTTTAACGCCCGCAGATGCGGCGATGGAGAGCTCGTTGGCGAAACTGCCTCCGAGAATGAAGCTCTTGCCGGAGAAAATGCGGCTGTCGGGGTAGAGGTTGAGATAGTGTGCCACGACATCGGAAGCTCCGCGGTAGTGACTCCGCTTTAGCGATTCTTGGGTGACGGGGATGTACTTGCTCTTGCCATCGGATGTGCCGGAAGATTGTGCGAAGCGTTTGGTGACGCCCGGCCATAGCACATCGGGCTGTCCGGCAATCATGCGCATTACGTAGGAACGTATGTTTTCGTAGGGGGTTAACGAAACGGCGTCGGCGAAATCTTCGTAGTTGGACAGTGAAGAGTAGTTGTGCGTGCGCCCCCATTCGGTGGGTCGTGCGGTATGGATAAGGCGTTGCAACAGCAGGCGTTGCGTGTCTTCCGGTGTTGCAGCGGCACGCATGGCGGCACTGATGCGACGCATGAATATAGGACGAATTAAACCGGTCAGGTTCATGTGGCGTTGTTGTTTTACTTTATTGAATAACAAAAATAACGAAAAAAACAGCCGGGCGGCATAAAATAAGTCCTATTTTGCGATAGATGAGAATAGATGTTGAAAAAATAGTATAATTTTGCAATCTAATATAGTGTTATTATGGCAAAAAATATTTTGCATAAGAAATTCTGTGCTCTTGCGGCATGCTTCGTGATGCTGGCTATGCTAAATACTTCGTGTAGCGATGATGATGTGTATATCGGATACAATCCTCTTTTGGTAAACGATTGGGTGCTTGACGAAGTTGACGGCTATCCGGTGTCGGGCTTCGATAATAGCGTGTTTTCGTTTATGGCTGATGGAACAGGTCTGTATGGTCAGTATGATGAAAGAGGTCGCTGGATTGACTATCCGATAGAGTGGGGTGTTACCCCGGATGACTATCTGTATGTCGATGCCGGCGGTGGCGAGATATGGATGTATGACTATCGTGTGACGTATAGCACACTCTCGCTTATCGATATAGATACGGGTCAGAATCTGTTTTACGTGTCGGCAAATTGACGGAAATGAATCAGACTGCGCATATTGCCAACGAAAAGTGGACAGAAATAGAACTTCTTCCTGAATGGGGAGAGGAATTCTATGACGTCTATACGGCCAAAAAGTTTGGCAAATGGCTTATGCTTAAGACGCTTAAACCGGAGTATAAGAACGACCCTCGGTTTAAGGCGATGATAGAAAAGGAATTTGATGTGCGATATAATCTTGCGCATCCCAATATCGTAATGATAAACGATTTTGAGGATGTGCCCGGTTTGGGACGCTGCATTATCACAGACGACGTGTATGGCGACTCGCTCCGTAAATTGCTCGACGGAAAGAAGGTGACGGAAGCGCACGTAGAAAAGGTGTGCGGTCAGCTCGTCGATGCGATAGATTATATTCAGACCAATCATTTGGTTCATTTCCCGATTCGTCCTGAAACAATTATTTTTACTGAAAATATAGGCAATCTTAAGCTCATAGATGTGGGCTTTGATCAGCGCGAGCATTTGACGCCGGCAGAAACGTCGGAGGATATTCTAAGTTTCGGCAAGGTGCTTGGCGAGGTGCTTGATCAAGTTGATACTGCACCGGCATATCTTCGTCGCGTGGCTGAAAAATGTTGTCATCCAAATCCTGCGCATCGTTATCGTACAATCCACGATTTGCGCATGGCGTTGGCGCATAGGTCGGATAAGTGGCTGATGTTGTCGGTTGTGGTTTTTGTGCTGATAATGGTGGCTGTGCTGCTATGGCTCGGCTCATCGTGGGCTCCTCCTCACGCAGGTTGATGCGAAAAAGGAGAATGTAGGATTGCAAAAAAATTATCTATTTATGTCTTTGGAAATACGTAAAGTCGCTCCCGTAAAGTCGGAATTGCGCAAGTTTGTGCAGTTCGGCATTGATTTGTATGAGGGAAATGACTGCTATGTGCCACCGTTGGTGTTTGATGAAGTGGAAACACTTATGCCTTCTAAGAACCCTGCATTTGATTTCTGTGAGGCTCAGGCTTTTATGGCATTTCGCGACTCCCTCCCCGTTGGTCGCATTGTGGCGTTAATCAATAATGTGGTGAATGAGCGCACCGGTCGTAAGGAGGCTCGCTTCAGTCATCTTGAAATGATAGATGATAAGGAAGTGGCTGATGCTCTGTTTGATGCAGCCGAAAGTTGGGCAAAGGAGAGAGGAATGACTGAAGTTGTTGGCCCGATGGGATTTACGGATATGGATCATGAGGGGCTACTCGTGGATGGGTTTGATGAACTTGGCACGATGGCTACAATATATAATCATCCGTATTATGCGTCGCATCTGGAGCGTTTGGGGTATAAGGCCGATGTGGATTGGGTGGAGTATCGCATTGCGATACCCGATAGTGTGCCCGAAAAGCATCAGCGAATAGCTGACATCGTAGCTAAAAAGTATGGTTTGCGCACGTTGCACTTTAAATCGCGCAAGAAACTTGCCAAGCTTTATGGCGAAAAGATATTTCAGCTTATTAATGAGGCGTATGACGAACTTTATGGCTATTCACCTCTGTCGGAGCGTCAGATACACTATTATATAGATAAGTATCTTTCGATATTGAGACTCGATTGTATAAGCGTGGTGGTGGATGGCGATGATGAACTTGTAGGAATGGGTATCAGCTTGCCATCGTTCTCGCGTGCGCTTCAGAAATCAAAGGGAAAATTGTTCCCATTTGGATGGGTGCATATATTAAAGGCACTTTATGGACGCAATGATGTTGTGGATTTGATGCTGATAGCTGTTCGTAAGGATTATATGAGTAAAGGTGCTAATGCTCTGATTTTTGCAGACTTGATTCCCGTGTATATTCGCAATGGATATAAATTTGC
>CAYQEN010000010.1:0-50267 GCA_964416545.1 uncultured Bacteroides sp.
TGCTGTGTCAAATCTTGGAGCTGTAACGACGCCGATGAAGGTGATACGGCATCGTATGGAAAAAGAGAGAGGCACCTGTCGCACGTTGTGCGACAGGTGCCTCTGAGTATACAGGTTGTGGCTAAACAGAATTATTTGCCAGAGAGCTGCTCTTTGAGAGCTGCGAGTGCTTCGAGGTCGCCCAGAGTAGTCTTTTCGAGAGTCTGGTTGATCATAGCGGGCTCTTCAGCGCGCTTGCTGCGAGTCTCGGTGCGCTTAGCCTTGCGAGTTTCGGTGCGCTCAACTTTGTTAGCGTCTTCGAAAATGCGGCTGTGGCTAAGGATGATGCGACGGCTTTCCTTGTTGAACTCGATAACCTTGAAGTCGAGCTTTTCGTCGAGGCGAGCCTGAGTTCCGTCTTCCTTAACGAGGTGCTTAGGAGTAGCGAAGCCTTCAACACCGTAGGGGAGTGTGATAACAGCACCCTTTTCTACGAGTTCGATGATAGTACCTTCGTGAACGCTACCAACGGTGAAGATTGTTTCAAATACGTCCCAGGGGTTTTCTTCGAGCTGCTTGTGGCCGAGAGAAAGACGACGGTTTTCTTTGTCGATTTCGAGAACCTGAACTTCGATAGTTGCACCGATCTGAGTGAATTCGCTGGGGTGCTTGATTTTCTTAGTCCAAGAGAGGTCGCTGATGTGGATGAGTCCGTCAACGCCTTCTTCGATTTCAACGAATACGCCGAAGTTGGTGAAGTTGCGAACACGTGCGCTATGCTTGCTGCCAACAGGGTATTTGGTTTCGATTTCTTCCCAAGGATCTTTCTTGAGCTGCTTGATGCCGAGGCTCATCTTGCGTTCTTCGCGGTCAAGGGTGAGGATAACGGCTTCGATTTCGTCGCCAACCTTCATGAAGTCCTGAGCTGAGCGGAGGTGCTGGCTCCAAGACATTTCGCTAACGTGGATGAGGCCTTCAACGCCGGGTGCGATTTCGATAAATGCACCGTAGTCGGCCATAACAACTACGCGACCCTTAACCTTGTCTCCAACCTTGATGTCAGCGCTGAGAGCATCCCAAGGATGGGGCTGGAGCTGCTTGAGACCGAGGGCGATGCGCTTCTTTTCGTCGTCGAAGTCGAGGATAACGACGTTGAGCTTCTGGTCGAGCTGAACGACTTCTTCGGGGTGGCTTACGCGGCCCCAAGAGAGGTCAGTGATGTGGATAAGACCGTCAACACCACCGAGGTCGATGAATACACCGTAAGAAGTGATGTTTTTAACGGTTCCTTCGAGAACCTGGCCTTTTTCGAGCTTAGCGATGATATCGCGCTTCTGCTGTTCGAGTTCTGCTTCGATGAGCGCTTTGTGAGATACCACCACATTTTTGTATTCCTGATTGATCTTAACGACCTTGAATTCCATAGTCTTGCCCACGAATACGTCGTAGTCGCGGATGGGGCGAACGTCGATCTGTGATCCGGGAAGGAATGCTTCGATGCCGAATACGTCAACGATCATGCCGCCTTTGGTACGGCACTTGATGTAGCCCTTGATGATTTCGTCGCTTTCAAGAGCCTGGTTGATGCGCTCCCAAGAACGAGCAGCGCGTGCTTTGCGGTGAGAAAGGATAAGCTGTCCTTTTTTATCTTCCTGATTCTCGATGAATACTTCTACAGTGTCGCCGATTTTGATTTCGGGGTTGTAGCGGAATTCATTCATGGGAATGATGCCGTCGCTCTTGTAGCCGATGTTAACCACAGCTTCGCGCTTGTTGAGGGCGATGATGGTACCTTCGATTACTTCTTTGTCTTTGACGGTGTTGAGCGACTCGTCGTAAGTCTTGGTGAGCTCTTCGCGGGTCTTTGCACCCTGGGTGTCACCATTTTCGTAGGCTTCCCAATCGAAATCTTCGATGGGTGAATTTTTTAATTCAGTCATTTAATTAAGTTAGTAAATAGAGTTAATTAATAAGTTAGACATTATGTTGGTTTCACTTATCGAGAGCGCAAAGATAGGCATAATTTTCTAATTTACAAAAAAATGACTATTTTTGCGATGTTTAATTCCTTGTTAAGGAAACTACTATAATACAGCAATGGGAAAATATAATTTCGACGCGGTAATAGATCGCCGCGGTACGGGAGCCATGAAATTCGATCAGCTCGGACAGCTGTTTGGGCGTGCCGATATTACTCCTTTGTGGATAGCGGATATGGATTTTGCCGTTTGTCCTGAAATATCTGAAGCAATGGCTCGCCGAGTGGCACATCCCGTGTATGGCTATTCAGAAGCCGGAGAGGGCTATTGGGAGTCGATATGCGATTGGCTTGAAAGCCGTCACGGATTTCGTCCGCAACGCGAGGAACTGGCATTTGTTCCTGGCGTAGTGAGGGGAATTGCTTACGCTATAAATTTCTTTACTCGTCCGGGCGATAAGGTGGTGATTCAGCCGCCGGTGTATCATCCGTTTCGCCTTGTAGCACAGGGAAATGGTCGCATAGTGCTCGAAAATCCGCTTGTAGCTACCGATAGCGGAGTGCATTACGAGATGGATTTGGCTCATTTGGAGCATTTGTTTGCTACGGAGCAACCGAAGATGATGATTCTGTGTAACCCTCACAATCCGGTCGGTATTCAGTGGGATGCAGATACACTTCGTGAAGTGGCTCGACTGGCTCGCAAGTATGGTGTGACGGTGATTTCGGATGAAATCCATGGCGATTTGATGCTTTACGGACGTGCGCACGTCCCCTTTGCTTCGGTAAGCGAGGATGCGGCAGCAGTATCGGTTTCTTTTGGCGCACCGTCGAAGACATTTAATATAGCAGGTTTGGTGAGCTCATGGATGATTGTTCGCAATCCGGAACTTCGCAAACCGTTCTATCACTGGATGGAAGTGAATGAATTCTCGTCGCCGTTCTTCTCGGCTACTATCGGTGCGGAAGCAGCTTATCGTAATGGAGCCGAGTGGCTTGATGAACTGATTCCGTATCTCGAAGGTAACATAGAGGCTGTGGAGAAGTATTTTGCCGAGAATATTCCGGCCATAAAGCCTATTCGTCCGCAGGCATCATTCTTGATATGGCTCGATTGTCGTGAACTCGGACTTGAGCAGGCTGAGCTTGTAGATATGTTTGTCAACAAGGCTCATTTGGCTCTGAACAATGGCGAAATGTTTGGCTCGCAAGGTCGCGGATATATGCGATTGAATATCGGAATGCCGCGTGCCGAATTGCTTAAGGCTCTTGAGGGGCTGAAAGTGGCCGTGGCCGAGCTTCAAGAAGCGTAATCATAGAAGATTGACAGATAAAAGAAGCCGAACTTCATCATGAAGTTCGGCTTCTTTTGTATTTGAGTATGTGAGAATCAGAATATCATGGTGACGAGCATGTAGAGGAGATGTGCTACGATAGCCGCCACGATGCCACCGATAGTATGGGCGAGGATGGCTTTGGGGGTGAGGTTGCGGTAGCCCATTGAGTCGAGCATTGCCGTGTGGGTGCTGAGATAGCCGCTCCAACACATACCGATAGCCGTGAATACGGCAATGGCATTTCCATCAACCCAACCCTGACTGATAAAGTTGGGTATGAGGCTGAGGGCTGCGCCTACGGCACCGAGAGCTGTGATGGGGAAGGCTACGAGGTGTGGATCGTTGAATCCAAAGAGCCATTCGAATACGAAATCGATTTTTTGAGCGAGCCACGGAAGAAGCTCAACACCTTCGTAGGCAGCGCCGGTATAGGTGCCTGATGCCGAAGGGCCAAAGGTGAGAATCATAACAAACGATGAGATGATGAGTACGCCCGGGATGATGGCAATACCGACATCTACGCCCGTGCGTCCGCCGTCGAGCAGTGAGTTGAGCATTCGGATGAATACTGATTGTGATTTTGCAGATTCTTCTTCGGGGAGCGATTCGAGTGAGTCGGTAACGTTTTCTTTGGCATATTCAGGATAGGCTTTGATAACGAAATGTTGCATAAGTCGGGTTGAAACTATGCAACCTACGAAAGCGCCGATTAGTCCGAGAAGCGGTTCGAAGTAGAAATTCTGACCTATCATAAAGACGATAACAAGCAGTCCCATACCAAAGGCTGTGCCGAAGTTTGTGAGCGAGATATATTGGAACTTCTTGAAATACTGGCTGAAACGCTTATCTTGCGAAAGTGAGATGATGGCGGGGTTGTCGCTGAGGAATGTCATTACCGCACCGAGGGCTGCCACACCGGGGAGGTTGAAGAGCGGGCGCATGAGGGGGCGGAGTAGGTTTTCGAGCAGTTTGACAACGCCGAATTCGACGAAGAGTCGACCAATGGCACCGGTGAGGACGCAGATGCCCATGAGGTAGAAGACGGTGTTTATAAGCAGGTCGTGGGCTGTACGCATCAGGGTGTTGAGCGTGTTGGATATGCCCATCGAGTGACCGAGATACCAGAATAGTGCGATGACGCAGAGGAGGCAGGGTATGCCTGTGGGAATGTAGCGGAAGATGTTGAATCGGTTGCCGCTTGAAGATGTTTGTGCCATTTGATTAGTTGCGTTTTAGCGACAGAAGATTCATGTTCCATTTGATACCTACCGACATGAGGAGACTCTTGTCTTGCATCGAGTTGGCTGGATTGGCGTTCTTGCCCCACGAGTAGTAGCAAGAGGCGTGGATGCGTAGAGCCTGCGAGTCGGAGCGAAGGGGGTAGTATTCGATTCCGCCACCTGCCATTGTAAGCTCTGTTCCGTCGAGTACGCAGAAGTCGGCATTGTTACCACTATGGTTCACGTCGTATGTGCCTTTGGCGTGGAGGGTGACTTTTTGTGAGGGTCGAAATGATAGTTCTCCCATCAGAGAGCAGTCCTTGAAAAAGTAGCCTTGATGAGATGAGGCGCGGTTCATGATGTCGAATTCAAGCGTGGTGTTGCCCATGTTGAAGCGATTGCCGAGCGAGAGATAAGAAATGTAGTGACCGGCTTGATATTCGATGAGATTTGCCGACCATATGGTTGACAGTATTCCGTGAGAGCCTTGCCAATAGAGGTTGTATGAGTATAGGTCGCGGTTTGTTTCGGTGAAGAATGGGCTTTGGCAGAATTGAATGCTGAGAGCATCGGATGCCGTGAGATTATAGGTGGCTGAGCCGCCTATCTGGTAGCATGGTATATTGTTCCAGAAAACGGAGCCTGCGTAGATGTCAATAGGGGCGCGGTCGTATTCCCAGCTACCTATTTTGACCACTTCCTTACCTGCGGAGAAGCTCCAGCGGTCGTCGTATTTGTAGTTGAGGTAAATCCAATCGGTGGCGTCAAAAAAAGAGCCGTCGTTGTGTTTTTTGTTTAGACGCTGGCGCCAGGAGTAGGATATTTGGTCGTTGATGTTGCCGTCGAGTCGGATGTTGAGAAATTTTCCTTCAAATCCGGTGTTGTCTTTCACGGTTGTGCCGTCGAGATAGTCGCGCTGATAATCAAGACGGGTGTCCATTTGCAATTTGACAATTTCGTCGGCTTGAGCCTGTGCGCTCGCCGCAGTAGCTCCCGCTATGGCAAAGGCCATTGCGGTAATGATTTTTTTCATGGATTGTGTAATTATTTTTAAGAATGAGTTGTCCTTTTAGGTTCTAAAGAGGTTTCTCTTCAGAGTCGCAAATGTACAAAAATATGGGTGTATTTGGCCTTCTTCTGTTGCAATTCTTTCGAAAATGTGGCTAAAAGGAGTAAAATTCGTATAATTCGGGGAATTTTAAGGATGTATATAGAATGTAAAAATGGATAAAATAACCGAACTTTGCATGCTGTATCGAAAAATAGTAAATATTCGAGTTTTATGAAGATTTTGGCTCAAATAGCAACTGTCTGTTGCGGACTACTTCTGATCGCAGTGAGTGCGTCTGCTCAGTGTGTAGAGTATGGAACGTTTTTCCCAAGTGATATGGAAAATGATGTCGGAGAAAATGTGGGGAGGGGGAAATTATATTATGTGTCTGTAGATCACACATTTCCGGTTTCTATGAAAGTCGATTCGTTGCGCCGTGTCCGCTCGTGGTCGGCTACGTTGTCCGGACGCTATACGTCGTTTGATAACGAGGGTGGTGCGATGGCTATAAATCCCGACGATATCATTAATGCGGGGGCTATGCTGACGCATGTGCGTACAGTGGCTCCGCGTTGGAATATGATAGCTACCGCAGGGGTGCACCTGAATGTCATTTCAGATTATATTCGCATGAGGAGTGTGGCTCTGACCGCCGGAGCTATGTTTATGTATCAGGTCAATAGGGAGCTGAATCTTGGTGCCGGCGTTGTGGCTACAACCATCTACGGTGAGCCTGTGTTTATGCCTTTGCCGTTTTTGACGTGGAAAAGGGATGGAAAATATTGCTATGAGTTGAATCTGCATGGTCGTCCGGAGTTTAGAATCTCGACGCAGCTTAATCCCAAAACCCGATTGGAATTCGCTCCGTTGGATATGGAGATGTTTAATGCCGTGATGAGGGTGAATGGTGAAACTAAATTGTATGTGAATAATTCGTTTAAGGCCACCGTCGGAGGTTCGTATCAGTTGGCAGATAAGGTGTCGATATACGCTGAGGCCGGGGTGATATATTACCATAAGGTAAAGGTGATTGACCGTACTACAAAGGCGTTTTGGCGCAATCTGTTTGGTAGCAGCGGCGCATATAAGCATAAGCCGTCGATGGCATTGTCTGTAGGCATCAGGCGGACAATGTGATATTGAGAAAAAATAAGAACGGCAGCAACCCATCATGGATTGCTGCCGTTGCTATTATATGATGAATGACACTCAGTCGTTTTCGGGGCGCAGGCGACGAACGGTAGTGGCTGCACGCCAGAGTTCGCTTTCGCGCATTTGACGCAACTCTTCGTTGAGCTTTGCGCGGTAGTCGGGCTGAGAGTTTGAGTCGATGCTCTTCTGGGCTTCTACACCACTTTCCACTGATTTGTAAAGGCGTTCCATGACGGGTTTGATAGCGTCGTGGAAAGGCTGCTTCCAGTCGAGTGCGCCTCGCTGTGCTGTGGTGGAGCAGTTGGCGTACATCCAGTCCATGCCACGAGCAGCGAAGAGCGGCATGAGGCTTTGTGTGAGTTCTTCGACAGTTTCGTTGAAGGCTTCGGATGGAGTGTGACCGTGTTCGCGGAGCACTTCGTATTGAGCTTGGAAGAGACCTTCGATGGCACCCATGAGCGCACCGCGTTCGCCGGTGAGGTCGCTGACGGCTTCGCGCTTGAAAGTGGTTTCGAAGAGGTAGCCTGAACCGATGCCTATGCCGAGGGCAAGGGTGGTGTCGAGAGCGTGTCCTGTAGCATCCTGCTCAACTGCGTAGCTTGAGTTTACGCCACGACCTTCGAGGAACATGGAGCGGAGCGATGCGCCCGAGCCTTTGGGAGCAACCATGATAACGTCGACATCTGTCGGGGGTACTACGCCGGTGCGGTCAGGCCAAGTGATGGCGAAACCGTGAGAGAAGTAGAGGGCTTTGCCGGGGGTTAAGTGGCTTTTGATGGTCGGCCACTGTTCGATGACAGCTGCATCGCTGAGCAGACACATGATGATGTCGGCGCGGCTGCAAGCCTCGTCGATGCTGAAGAGGGTAGAGCCGGGAATCCAACCGTCGGCTACAGCCTTGTCGTAGGTTTTGCCCTGACGTTGTCCGACGATGACATCGAAGCCGTTGTCTTTGAGGTTTAAGCTCTGTCCGGGGCCTTGAACGCCGTAGCCAAGTACGGCTATTTTGCGACCTTTGAGGACTTCACGAGCTTTTTCGATAGGGAATTCTTCGCGAGTGACTACGTTTTCGATCACTCCGCCGAAATCTAATTTTGCCATAATATAGCTTGTTGTTTGGTTATTGTTTAGTTGAACGGGCGGTCAGCGTGGAGCGAGACAGGCATACGTCGCGACCGTCGACATTTATAGAGCTTGTGAGCGAACCGCCACCTGAAGGGGTGGACGAAACGCGTGCTTGATTGCCGAAGTGGGCTTCGTGTTGGAATACAATATCGAAACGCGAGAGGTAGTTTTCGTCGAAAGTCTGCAGGTCAAATTGGTTGAGGAAGAGTTCGACGTAGCGCGCTGAATTGACATGGCGGTTGAAGTCGATGTCGCTGACTTGAAACGTGTAGTCCTTGACGATAGTGGGCTCGGGTAGTGAGCGTAGTTTTGAGGGGGGGAGAATCGGGCACTCCTTCTCGATGACGGTCGGAGCAATGTCGGCCAGCGACCCGATG
This sequence comes from uncultured Bacteroides sp., assembly GCA_964416545.1. Taxonomy (GTDB): domain Bacteria; phylum Bacteroidota; class Bacteroidia; order Bacteroidales; family Muribaculaceae; genus Paramuribaculum. The sequence goes on from CAYQEN010000010.1 coordinate 8,220, forward strand.
TCAGCGGGGCGTCGGGTCTGCATGTCGATGGCTACCCAGATGGTTCGAGCATAGCCTATGGGAGTGCCGTCGACGGTGATTTCAAAATTGCGCTGTGAGAAGTGGCGGTTGAAACTTTCAATCCATGTGTGTATGGCGAATGTTTCGAGTACACGTGGGTAGCGCGCCATTTCGATGGCAAGACGTGAGAGCACCCATAGATTGCCACCTTGACTGAGGCGTTTGAATCCTACGCCGAGGCGGTCGGCATGTTCGGTGGCCGTCTCGATGATATGCTGAATAAGCATTGCCGGCGAAATTTCCATCTGTGCGTTGCATAGCGCGGCAGATAGGGTGACGGTGTGAGTATGTATTTTGGGTAATTCTGTCATTGTGAGATTATTGTATATGGTTTTCGCGTTGGGCTTCGCGGTCGCGAAGGAACATATCTACGTGTTCTACAGGACTTTTGGTGATTGCCACTCGTCCGCTTCGAGTGAATTGCTTCACGTCGTATGGCTTCAGCGCTTCGAATAGTTCGAGAATCTCGTCGCTGTGGCCTGTCTTTTCGAGGACGGTGTAGTCGGGGGTGAGGCGTAGCATCTTAGCACCATAGCGGCGTATGATGTTTTCGATGTAGCGTTCGGCCATCAGTTTTTCTGTCGATACTTTGTAGAGGGCAACTTCTTGATATACGAGGTCGTCGTCGGTGTAGACGAAGGCTTTGATGACGTCGATACGTTTTTCAATCTGCTTGACCACCTTGTCCATCATTTCGCTGTTGGAGCGGCATGTGATGGTGATTTTGTGAATGTCGGGACGAGTAGAGAGACCGGCGCTGATGGTTTCGATGTTGAGGCATCGGCGCGTGAAGATTATAGAAATCTGATTGAGCAGTCCGACGTGGTGCTCAGAGTAGATAATGATGGTGTATAGGGTGTCGGTCGAAGTGTCGGTCATGGCTGTTGTGGGTTCTGGTCGAGGCAGTAGCGCTCAGAGGGGTTCAACATAATGTAGTCGACGGTGGCACCGGCGGGAGTCATGGGGAATACCATATCGGTTTCCTTTACGTTGACATTTAGCAGGTATGGGCCGTCAGTAGCCATCATTCGCGCAATGGCAGCGTCGGCATCGGCTCGACATGTGACGTCTTCGGCCGGAATTCCGTAGGCTTTGGCGAGTGCGGTAAAGTCGGGGTTGAGCATCGGAGTCTGCGAGAAACGGCCATCGAAGAAGAGAGCCTGCCATTGGCGCACGTTGCCCAAGAAGTTGTTGTTGAGGAGAATAATCTTAACCGGAGTGTGATACTGCATGATTGTGCCAAGCTCCTGGATGGTCATCTGTATGCCTCCGTCGCCGACGAATAGGCATACCGTGCGGTCGGGAGCGCCCATAGCGGCACCGATGGCGGCGGGAAGTCCGAAGCCCATAGTGCCCAAACCTCCGGAAGTGATTATGCTGCGATGGGCTTTGTATTTGAAGTATCGAGCCGAAAGAAGCTGATTCTGACCGACATCTGTTACAAGAATCGGGTCGTTGCCGGCGGCTTCGGAAACCTTGCGAGCCATTTCGCCCATGCGTGCAGGTTCGTCGGGCGTGGTAGCCCATGCTGCATCGCGCATCACCTTTTCGTATTCGGTGGCGCGGGGGGTGTCGAAAGTTGCGAGCCACTCCGAATGGTCGGCTTCATTTATTTGAGGAAGAAGGCGTTCGAGCACTTGACGGGCGTCGCCATGTACTGTGGCGTTGACGCGTATGTTTTTGTTGAACTCCGACTCATCGATGTCGATGTGGACAATCTGCGCCTGTCGGGCGTAGGTTGTGACGTCGCCGGTGACGCGGTCGTCGAATCGCATGCCTATGGCAATGATGAGGTCGGCACGGTTTGTGGCTACGTTGGCGGCAATGTTGCCGTGCATACCGAGCATACCGGCATTGAGAGGGTGGCCGGTGGGGATTACCGACATGCCGAGCAGAGTAGTGGCTACCGGAATGGAGGCGCGTTCGGCTATGTCGATGAGGACGTCTTCGGCTTCGGCAATGGTGACACCTTGTCCGGCGAGGATGAGAGGGCGGCGCGATGAGTTGATGAGGTCTGCCACGCGACGCACATGTGCGGGATTGATGTCGGGGAATGGTTCGTAGGAGCGAATGAACGAACACTTTTCGTAGATGGTGTCGGTGAGACCTGTCTGTGCGTCCTTAGTGAGGTCGATGACTACGGGTCCCGGACGACCGGTTGATGCAATGTGGAATGCTCGGGCGAGAGTTGGAGCTACATCATCGGCATGGCGTACCTGGCACGACCATTTTGTGACCGGCTGAGTGATGCCGATAACGTCGGTTTCCTGAAAGGCATCTGTGCCGAGCATATCGGAAGGAGCCTGTCCGGTAATGATGACGAGCGGAGTGCTGTCCATCATGGCATCGCTGAGTCCGGTGATGAGGTTTGTGGCGGCAGGACCGGAAGTGACAATCACCACCCCTGTGCGGTGGGATGCGCGTGCGTAGCCTTGTGCGGCATGTATGGCTCCCTGTTCGTGGCGGGTGAGAATATGGTTGATGCGGTCGGCATAGTCATACAGACGGTCGTAGACCGGAATGATGAAGCCGCCCGGGTAGCCGAAAACGCGATCTACGCCTTCGGCTACAAGTCCGCGCATCAGTTGTTCTGCACCTGTTATTGTTTCGTTCATAAGATGGTATTGTTCAGTTGATTAAATGATTCTCACCCCCCCCTTATCCGCTGAGCTTACAGTAGAGGCATAGGCACGCAGAGCTTTTGATATATTTCGGTCGCGTCCGGCCGGAGTGAAGGCTTCGTTGCCTCGCAACATCTCTTCGGCGCGTCGGTCGGCCAGTTCGGCATCGGAGAGGCGCACATTGATGGAGCGTGCGGGAATGTCTATATCGATAATGTCGCCGTCGCGTACGAGTCCGATGGCACCACCGGCGGCTGCTTCGGGCGAAATATGTCCAATAGATAGACCTGATGTGCCCCCCGAGAATCGACCGTCGGTGATGAGGGCACACTCTTTGCCGAGATGTCGGCTCTTGAGGTAGCTTGTGGGGTAGAGCATTTCTTGCATGCCGGGTCCACCTTTTGGCCCTTCGTAGATGATGACAGCAACGTCGCCACTATTGACTTTTCCGCCGAGAATGCCGTCGACGGCTTCTTCCTGAGAGCGGAAAATGCGTGCCGAGCCGCTAAAACGGAAAATGGAAGGGTCGACACCGGCGGTTTTAACGACACATCCGTCGAGGGCTATATTGCCGTGGAGTACAGCAAGTCCGCCATCGGCTACATAGGCGTGTTCGATGTCTCGGATGGTGCCGGTGTCGCGATTTGTGTCAAGTGATTCATATTCGGATATTTGCGAGCCGAGGAGTGTGGTGCGCTTCAAGCCGGGTGCGCTGTGCCAAAGACGGTCGGCAAAGTCGGAGTAATTGCTACCTCCAATGGCGAAAGAGTCGATGGCTTGTCGGAGGGTGAGTCCGTCGACGCGCTTCACGGAGGTGTCGATAAGTCCGGCATCGGCAAGTATTTTCATAATCGAAAGAATGCCACCGGCGCGGTTGACATCTTCGATATGGTAGTGGGAGTTGGGAGCTACTTTGCAGAGCACGGGGGTGCGACGCGACAGATAATCGATGTCGTCCATCGTGAAATTGACTTCGGCTTCGTGTGCGATGGCGAGGAGGTGGAGAACTGTGTTAGTTGAGCCTCCCATAGCGATATCCAGAGTCATGGCGTTGAGCATGGCCTGACGAGAGGCGATGGCTCGTGGGAGTACAGAATCGTCGCCGTCGCGGTAGTAGGCGTAGGTGTTTTCGACGATGCGTCGTGCTGCTTCTTTGAAGAGTTCGCGACGGTTGGCGTGTGTCGCTACGATTGTACCGTTGCCGGGGAGAGCCAGTCCGATAGCTTCGTTGAGCGAGTTCATTGAATTTGCGGTGAACATGCCGGAGCAGGAGCCGCATGTGGGACAGCCGTGTAGTTCGAGTTGCTCTACAACGGCGTCGTCGGCAGTGTCGTCGGCAGATTCAATCATGATGTCGACTAAGTCGACGGCACGATTTCCAACGTGGCCGGCTTCCATAGGCCCGCCACTGACGAAAATCGTGGGTATGTTGAGTCGCATGGCAGCCATGAGCATGCCTGGAGTGACCTTGTCGCAGTTGGATATACATACGAGAGCGTCGGCTTTGTGAGCGTTGACCATATACTCCACAGAATCAGCAATTAGGTCGCGGGAGGGGAGAGAATATAGCATTCCGCTGTGTCCCATGGCAATACCGTCGTCGATGGCTATGGTGTTGAACTCGGCAGCGAAGCATCCGGCTTTTTCGATTTCGGCTTTTACAAACTGTCCGATTTCGTGGAGGTGAGTGTGGCCGGGTACGAATTGAGTGAAAGAGTTGGCGATGGCTATAATAGGACGCCCCATCTGGCTTTCGGTCATGCCGTTGGCACGCCATAGAGCGCGTGCTCCTGCCATGCGTCGGCCAGTGGTGCTGAGAGCGCTTCGGAGCTGTCGGGCTGGTTTCTTATCGTTCATATCAGTGACGTTTCGTTGGGTGATAGAGACATGCCTTAGACTGATTATACAGCAACGCCTTCCAACGCAAGAATGTTTTCATGACGGGAAGGCAGGGTAGGTAAATCAGGTAAGTATGTGTACAAATTTATCGGTTGTCGACCGACTATGCAAATATTTACACAAAAAACGACACGGTGTGCGGATTTGTGCGTGCTTTAGCGAAAATGAAAAACGAGGGCGACAAATCGGATTGTCGCCCTCGTGGGTATATTGCCAATAGTATTAAAGGTGACGTGGGGATTATCGGATGGCTACCTTGCGAGTGTAGCGACCGGTAGTGCCGTCGACAACGAGAATGTAGACGCCTTTGGGGAGCTGAGAGGTCTGAATGGTAGCAGAGTCGCCCGAAGCGTCGGTGCGAGCAGCAGTGGCACCGCTGATGTTGACGAGCTGAAGCTGCATGCGGCTTTCACCGGCAACGAAAGCGTTGATTTGGCTACCATCCTGCTGAATGATGAGGCGATCCTGGTCGTCTTCGAATACAGAACCGAAGCCGGCTTTCTTTTCGAGGATTTTTTTGATTCCGGCAAGAGCTTCGAGTTTGCCAGCACCCCAACGTTCAGGGCCGTTATTGCCGCTGTTATTTTCATCAATGTTATCTCTGGAAGAGGTTGTGTTGATGATTTCCATGACGTCGGCATACTTCATGGTCGGGTCGGCTTGAAGCCAAAGACCGATGGTGCCGGTGGTGAACGGGCAAGCCATAGAAGTGCCTTGCATTAAGTCCCAATAGTGGGAGGACGTTATGCTTGAACCTACTTTTCTAGAGGCTCTTGCACTTGCATACATATTGGATTCCGATCCACTGGATACATAGTGGCGGCTTACGCTTGAAACGATGTTGGATCCGGGCGCTACAACGTGGGGGAGTTGCTGACCATTAAACGACTTACCGTAGGAAGAGAAGGGCGAAATTTTGTTGAGGGTGTATCCGTACCATACACGTTTTTTATCAGATAACTGAGGCCATGCGTTTCGAGAAGTGTAAGCACCAACGGCAATAACATTTTTGGCGCAAGCATCGTTGCCTATAGAGCAATCGGGAGTTCCCTTTTCCCATCCTGTAATACCTTCTGATGTGAATGTGGTGTTGGTGGCATTGCCGTAGATGTTGACGGTAGCACCGGCTTTGCCTTCAACGATGAAGCCGAGGAGGTATTTGTTCTCACTGTTGAGGTTAGAGGCCTTGACATTGCTGAATTCAAGATGGACGTTGTAGCGATTGTTGAGATTGTTGATTGATGCAGTGGCAGAGGTTGTGCCACTGAAGTATTTGTTGTAGTCGGCAGAGGGGTTGATGGATGTATTGGTGGTGCCTCCAGCGGGTGTGCCACCGCATGTGAGGGCGGTAGTATAGGTGCCTTTGTCCTTGTTGTAGATAACGACGCTGACCTTGATGGGGGCGGAAGTAGAGCTCCAGATGTCGACGTAGGAGGAAGCCTTGTTGCCGGCGAGGAAGGTCTTGACTTCGGTGTCGGATTCGGTGAGAGTCTTTTCGATGGAGAGGTCGTTTGTACCGTCGTTGCCGGCAGCGATGCAGAGGATGGCTTCGTTGCCATATTCGGCAAGACCTCGCGAGAAGATATCGGTGCCGTCGTGAGGGCCGTTAGTGCGACCGAAAGACATGTTGATGACTACGGGCTTGCCTTCGGATTTGGCGTAATTGATGATGTTGCCGATGTGTTTTAAGATGCTGGAATCCCAAAGCGGACCAACTCCGAAAGCGAGGTCGGCTCCGGTGGCGATGCCGTAGTATGGGTTGGCACCTTCGACGTTGAATTTTTCATTGTAGCCTTGTGCATCGGCAATGGCGTAGGTAGAAGTTCCTTTGAAGCTGCCGCCAATGATGCCGCCAACATGTGTGGCGTGGCTTCCGTTTTTGTCGTCGGTATCAAAGTCTTTGATTGTTTCGTCGGTGTATTCGGTCGGCGCGCCTTCGTAAGTGGAGATGTGCCATGCGCGTTTGATGCGAGAGGTATTGTCGTCGGTGTTTCTAAAATTAATGTGGTTGGCATCGAGACCGATGTCAACCATACCACAAACAACACCTGTGCCATCGAAACTCTGCGTTTTGCCATCGTATTCGAATCCGTTGTGAACGGCGTCGACCGAGGCAGATTTTCGAGCGACATCCATGGTCAATTCGTGCTTTTCGCCGAAAGAGATGAATTTGACGAAGGGGAGTTGGGAAATCATCTCCATTTTGTCGAGGGGAAGACGTCCGATAACGATTTTGCCGATGCCACCGGTGATTTCTACACCGTTTTCTTCGAGGACGCTCTTTTTAGAGACATCGTTGATCAGGATGATGGCTTCGTAGACAGGGGCTTCGGGAGCCTGGGTGTTTGTCAGCTTGCATTGTTGCTGAACGGTTTTGTAATCCAGAATAAGGATGTTGCCGAGCGGGTTGATTTTGCTTTGCGCAAATACGGATATTGCGGCAACGGCAAAAATCATCAGAAATGTCAATCTCTTCATGGCACTCTTCTTTTTTTGACTCTTTGGTTTATTTATCGATTTTGTTGATTTAAGTTCGGGCGGCTCTCGATAGTCGAAATCGGCATGCGGAGCCGAAAAACGGCGGCAAGTTATGAAAAATATCGAATACACGCAAATTTAATGCCTGAAAAACAGAAGAGTGCCGACCGACGGGCGTCGGCCAGCACTCTATGAAGATGCGTGAAAAGTCGCGTGAATTATTGCGGACGGGTAGAGCCCCAGTCGGGGTTCTGAACAACGCCGAATCCGGTGTTGATTTCCGCAGAGGGAACGGGGAACAGGAGATTGCCTACTGTAACGTTCGTATAGGAGTATTTGAGTTCAGGGTATCCATAAGCCTCTAAGTTGGTGGTCTGATTCCAGCGACGGAGGTCCCAAAGGCGGTGTCCTTCCTGATAGAGTTCGCGAGCGCGTTCGTCTTTGAGGAATGCGAAGAGAGCGTCCTTAGTGGCGGGAAGGTCGTCGGTAGAGTCGATAGCCGGGTTGCGGTGAGCAACGACAAAGAGAGCGTTTTTGGCTTCAGTGATGTTGCCTTCGTTGATGTAAGCTTCGGCCTGAATGAGGAACATTTCGGGGATGTTGATAATGTAGTTGGTAGCTTCGGCAGTGTTTCCGCTTGAGAAGCAAGAGAATTTGCCACCACCGTACCAGGGCTGGCTTGTTTCACCGAATTGAACCTGCTGTGTGCCTGCCTGGTTTGTCCAGTTGATGATGGCACGACGGCAGTCGTCTTCGCCATAGAGGCTGAGAAGGTAGCTGTTGGGGCTGAGTCCGTATGTGGTGAAGAGGCTACCGCAAGAGTTTGCACTCCAGTTGGTCTTGCTGTCGATGGCGAGAGTGAAGAGGCTTTCAGTGTTTGAAGAGCCGCCGTTGTAGAGCGCCTTATATGATTTGGCGTCGTAAGCGATGGTGTTCTTGCCACTGATCTGAATAGCTTTGGCAGCATCTTCGCGAGCTGCGGTGTAGTTCTCCATATAGAGATTTACGCGAGCGCGTAGACCATAGACGGCAGCTTCAGAGAAGTAGTTGATGTCGCCACGGTCGCCACCGGCAGCCTGGAAGTCGGCGATGGCAGCATTGAGGTCGGCTAAGATGGCCGAGTAGCTTTCGCCCACAGTGGAGCGCTCAACGTTGGCATAAGCCTGAACGGGTTCATCGATAACGACAGCACCGAGAGCGCTTGAGAAGTCTTGGCCGTTGACCTTAATCTGATGACCGAAAACGTTGGTCATGACGAAAGTCGAGTAAGCGCGGAGAGCTTCGGCTTCGGCCTTGTAGACGAGAAGTTCGGCTTTTTCAGCCTCAGAAGCTTCGGGGAGGAGGGTGTTGGCAGCTTTGATGACACGAGCAGAGTTGTCGGCAACCTTATAACCATATACCCAGATAGACTGGAGGTAAGAGTCGGTGTCGATGTAAGAGAACCGGTAGAGCGAAGTCATGTGACCGGTCTGACCGTTGTGGTAAGTGAGGTCGGAAGCGACGTCGCCGATTATTGTGGCGTAGTTGCCGGCAAAGCCGTAGTAAATGAATGTGTAGTAAGTGCCGTTGAGGGCGTTGCCGATGTTGGCAACCGAGTTGAGACCGGTGTCGAGGTCGATACCCTGGTAGTAGTCGGTCTCTAAGAAGCTGTCGCCGCAAGAAGCGGTGCCCATCAAGAGGGACGCTCCCATCAGAGCCTTTATAAATATATTTTTCATCGTTACGTTCTGTATTTGTAGTTATGATTCATTAATCAGAAAGTCAGCTGAATACCGCCGGTCACTGTGAATACAGCGGGATACTGCCAAGCAATCACGCCACTTGAGTAGGTGTCGGGGTTGTAGCCGACGAAGTTAGAGGCAGTCCAAGTGTAGACGTTGTCGAGAGTGGTGTAGAGACGCACTTTCTGGAGGAAAGCCTTGCGGGTGATGTTCTGAGGAATGGTATAGCCAAGAGTGATGTTGCTCAGGCGGAGGTAGTCGCCATCCATGAGGTAGCGAGTAGATGAAGACGTAGAGCGGTTGGGGTCGCCGAAGATGTACTGCGGATACTTGGCGTTGGGATTTTCGGGAGTCCAAGAATTGTCGACAACGGTCTGAAGCGGAGTGCGGAACGACATGCCCCATCCGGTGTAGTTGGCACCGCTATCGTAGACCTTGTTGCCAAGGCGGTAGTTGAACTGCATAGCGAAGTCGAATCCGTAGGCAGCGGCGTTGAAACCGAATGCACCGAATACTTTAGGCTCGGCACTGCCAACGTAGCGTTTTTCGGCTTCGAGGTAGTTGTCGGTGAGTTCGTCGCCTTCAGCATTCTTGTAGTAAAGAGCCTTACCAGTTTCGGGGTCGACACCGGCGAATTCAATCATCTTGAACTGGCGGTAGGGACGACCTTCTTCAATGATGTTGATAGAGCCTTCGACGGAGCCGTTGGCGAGCTTAACAACCTTGTTGCGGTTCCAAGTGAGGTTGGCAAAAGCGTTGACGATGACGTCTTTTGAGTGGAAAACGGTTCCGTTTACGCCAAATTCGATACCGCGGTTGCGAATCTTACCGATGTTGCGGTATGTGGAGCTGATACCGGTAACGTAGGAGAGGGGCACGCTATAGAGAGCGTCGTCGGTGAGCTCGTTGTAGTAGTCGAAAGTGAAGTGAACGCGGTTGATGAGCGAGAGATCGAAACCAACGTCGAACTTCTTAGATGTTTCCCAAGTGAGGTCGGGGTTGCTGATCTGAGTGGGACGCATACCGGGGTTTCCGGCGTAGTTGTAGCCGGCGGTGTAGAATCCGCGAGCAGCGTAAACAGTGGGGAGGCTCTGGTTGCCGACAGTACCGTAGCTTGCGCGGATAGCGGCGTTGGTGATGATGCGGTTTCCTTCGAGGAAAGCTTCGTGGCTGAGACGCCATTTTCCGCCTACCGACCAGAAGTCGCCCCAATGCTTGTTGGATCCGAATACGGAGCTACCGTCGCGGCGGTAAGAAGCAGAAGCGTAGTAGCGGTTGTCGTAGCTGTAGTGGAAGTCGCCGAAGTAAGAGGCGAGACGAGAAGCTTCTTTATAGTATGCAGCATCGCCCCAAGAACCTGCAGTGGAGAGGTCGCGCATGCCAGAATCGGCGAAGGGGAAGTCCTGTCCGGAGTAGTACTCATACCAGTAGTCCTTGCGCTGCATTTCCTGTCCGGCGAGGAGGTTGATGGTGTGCTTGCCGAAGGTGTAGTCCCATCCGATGGTGTTGGTCCAAGTGAGGGTGGTGTTGCGGTTGTTGTACTGCTGACCGAGGCCGTTGTAATCCATGCCTTGGGGGTTGTAGACGGCACTCCAATACTGATACTGGCGCTGGTCCATGAGGTTGAATCCGAAGTTGGTCTTTGCCCAGATGCCCTTACCAAAGTCGATGCGGAGCCAGGGGTTGGCGTTGAGGGTCTGGTTGTTTACCTGATTGAGGTCGCCGAGGTCGGGGTCGTTGACGGCGAGGGGGTGATAGTCGATAGCTGTGTAAGTACCGTCTTCGTTGAAGATGGGGTCGAACGGTGACATCGATGAGATGGCAGCTACGATGGGCGACGACATGGCACCGCCGGTGCTCTGCGAGAAGCTGTTGTTTTCAGAGTAGCTGTAAGAGGTGTTTATGCCGACGGTGAGGAAGTTGTGTTTTGTGTCGAGGTTTACGCGACCTGAGTAGCGTTTGTTGCCTGAGCCGATGGTGATACCTTCGGTGTCGCTGTAGCCGAGGCTAACGTAGTAGTTAGTAGAGCCGACGGTTCCGTTGAAGCCGATGTTGTAGTCTTGATAGTGAGCGCTACGAGTTACGGCGTCCATCCAGTCGTATGATGATTTTCCGTCCCAACCGAAGTATGTGTTGGTCAGGTAGTCTTCGGCTTCTTCGGGAGCCCAACCATAGCGGGCAACAAAGCCGTTGGTGAAGAGCTTCATGGCGTTTGCGGCATCGGCAAAGTCCATGTTGTTGTTTGCTACAGACGATACGCCTTGACGCATGTCGAAGGTGATGTTGAGCTTAGACTGGCCGCCTTTTTTTGTGGTGATGACGATAACGCCGTTTGCGGCACGTGCGCCGTAGATTGCGGTGGCGGCAGCGTCTTTAAGAACGGTAACGCTTTCGATGTCGGAGGGGTTGTAGGCCGACATGGGGTCGAAGTAGTTGTTGGCGTCACCCATGTCGTCGTAGTCAGACTGAACGGGCACACCGTCGATGACGTAGAGGGGCTGAGAAGAGCTTGAGAGTGAGCCCATGCCACGTACGTATACAGAACCCCACTGTCCGGGCATGCCGGTTGAGTTGTTGTATTGGAAGCCGGTAACTTGTCCTTCGAGCGACTTGACGAGGTTGACGTCGCTTTTGCGGCTGACTTCGTCGCCGTCGACGATTGATGCGGCACCGGTGAATGCGGCCTTGCGAGTGGTGCCGTAGCCGGTAACGACTACTTCGCCAAGAACTGTTTCGTTGGTTTCCATGACGACGGTGACGTTGGGCTTAACGTCGACTTCGGCAGGGAGCATACCTACGTAGGTGATGACGAGTTTTTTTACGTTTGCAGGCACTGCGATGTGGAATTTACCATCGATGTCGGTAGTAGTACCGATTTTGGTGCCTTTTGCCATGACTGTGGCTCCGACAACGGGCTCTTCGTCGGTAGCGGAGATGACTGTTCCGCGTACGTTGACTGTTTGAGCCAGCGCAGTCAGTGAGAATAATACCACTGTCGCGAGTAATAAAAACAGCTTTTTCATACTTAAATTAATTAGACATATAGTGAATGATTCAAAATAGACGTTGCTGTTGCATCGGGTTGTCCCTCTCTTACTAAGAGTAGGACAGTGGCTACACCTTAATTAATAAGCATGCGCTGTGTTTGGGGTTGTGCGGAATTTCGTGCTAAAAGGTGTGAAAGATTACGATTTCGTTGTTTTTAGGGTGGTTTTTGTGAAAATTGTTATCAAAAATCACAAAAAAAAACGAGTCTTATGTTATTTACTCTAAATGTGGCTATATCAAGTGCTTAAAAATGAAAAAATGGGGCGAAAAACGGGTCTGAAAGTGTTAAGCGGTGAAAAAATATGTGTTGAAGTGTTGGTGGATAGATAATTATTGGTAACTTTGCGGAATCTCACCTCTCTTAGTAAGAGAGGTACGGACGTAACAGCAAGATTAAGATTTGAAAGCAAAATCAATCAATTTATATGTCTAATTAATTTAAGTATGAAAAAGCTGTTTTTATTACTTGCAGTCATCGTGACTATGGTAGCAGGGGTATCAGCCCAAACGCAGACCATTAAGGGTACGGTGCTGAGCGCAGCCGACAAAGAACCGTTGGTAGGCGCAACAGTTTTGCCGATCGGCGGTGGCACGGGTGTGTCGACCGACATAGACGGTAATTTCACACTCCGCATTCCTTCGACAGTGAAGGAGGTGCGTGTGTCGTATGTGGGAATGAAGACCGTGGTGGTTCCAGTAAGTCCCCAAATGACAATAACCCTCGAAGTGACAGGTACAGAACTTGGCGAGGTGGTGTTTACGGGCTATGGCTCGGGTAAGGCACTGAAGTCAGTCGTTGGCTCGATGCAAGTGGTAGGAGACCAGGTGTTTAAGGAAACTCCGGCATCGAACTTCGTGGATGCTCTTCAGGGTCAGGTGGCCGGTTTGGCAATCAACTCGAACTCGGGTGACCCATCGTCGACATCAAACTCGATTATTATTCGCGGTGCAAACTCGCTGAGCCAGGACGTTTCGCCTCTGTTTATATGCGATGGTGCTCCTGTTTCGGAGTCGTTCTTTACATCGATGAACCCCAATGATATTGAAAATGTTACCGTATTGAAAGATGCTGCATCGACCGCTATCTATGGTGCACGTGGTGCAAACGGTATTATCCTTATCACTACCAAGAAGGGTAAACTCGGAGAAAAGGCTCGCGTGACACTCCGCGCAAATTACGGATGGTCGAAGATGGTAGCCGACAATGTGGATATGATGAATGCTGAACAATATGTTCAGTTCCGCGACTTGATCGGTCAGCCTGTATCGCAGTCAATCAAAGATCTTGTGAATAATTATGGTATTTCGACAACCTGGCGCGATGAAATGTTCCAGGATGATGCTCCGACATATAGCGTAGATGCTACAGTGACCGGCGGTACAGAAAGCACCAACTACTACTTCTCTCTTGCTCACTACGATATGAAGGGTATTATCGAAAACTCTGAAATGCGTCGTGAGACCCTCAGCTTCAGCATCGATTCTCGTGTGAACAATTGGTTCCGCGCCGGATTTTCAGGAAATATAGGCTATCGTAAGAGTAAGACAAACCTTGAAGATACAGCCGAATCTGGTGGTCTGTACCTGACCAACCCGATTCTGCTTGCCCGTATGGCTCTGCCGTATGACTCGCCTTATAACTATTCGTTTGACGAAGACGGAAACATCGTATATGGCTCGAAGACCGAAAAATTGCACTATTCGGGTATTACAATGCCTTGGTATACGTATACTTACGATCATTTTAGCCGTAATCGCGTGACCGGCAATATGCGTCTGTATGAGCAGATTACTCCGATTAAGGGTCTTGTTCTTCGCGCACAGCAGGCATTCGAAGGCTATGACGCACGTTCAGAAGAGGTAATCGATCCTCGTAAGACATTCTACACCGCAATGGGTGATAAGGTCGGTTCTAACCAGGAGGGCTTTATCAACCAGGGCTCTAACTCAGAATCTTTCTCTCGCTACTATCAATTTACTTACACCAATACAGGTGAATATTCATTTAATGTAGCAAACAAGCATCATGCTCGCGTGCTCGTGGGTCAGGAAGCAATCGTAATGCAGTCGGAAGGCTTCGGATTGGCAACTTCCGGAACAAGCGACGTGCGCATGAATCTTTTGGATCAGGGTACTACCATTACAATGGGAAATGTGAGCTACAGCAAATCACGCCGTGTGCTGAACTCGTACTTCGCTAACGGAAACTACGACTACGATAATCGCTACTATGCCGACTTCTCAATCCGCCGTGACGGAACATCGCAGCTCGCACCGAGCCACCGTTGGGGTACATTCTGGGCTGTCGGAGCAATGTGGAACATGAAGAACGAAAAGTTCCTCAAAGAGACTACATGGCTTGACGATCTTCGTGTGCACTACAGCTATGGTAAGACCGGTAACTCAAATGTTGGTGACTTCGGTTGGATGGGTACCGTTGGTACATTCTCACCGGGATATGGCAATGAGTCGTCGACCGGTATTTCGGGTGCATCAAACTATGATCTGACTTGGGAATCAATCTTCAACCATGACTTAGGTGTGAACGCTCGCTTCTTCGACCGCTTGACTCTTACTGCCGACTGGTATTACAAGCGTACAGAGGATATGCTTTACAGCATTCCTTACTCGCTGACCGTAGGCGCATCGTCGGGTTACGGCAATGTCTGCAAAATGGCCAACAAGGGTATCGAAGTAGAAGTACAGGGCGATATCTATAAGAGCAAAGACTGGTTTGTAGGTGCTCGCGTAAGCTTCAACTACAACCGCAACCGCATTCTCGAACTTTGGGACGGCACCGATGAATATCCCGTTGGATCAACCGGCCTGATTCAGAAGGTGGGCGACGTGATGAGCCAGTATTATGCAGTGCGCTATGTAGGTGTAGACCCTGCAGATGGTAAGCAGATGTGGCTCGATAAGAACGACAATGTGACCAAAGTATTCCCCTCGGACGCACAGGTATGCACCGGTAAGTCGGCATACGCACCGTGGACAGGCGGTTTCGGCTTCAATGCACGTTGGAAAGACCTCTCACTGTCGTCGTCGTTTGTATGGCAGTCGGGTAAGTATATGGTAAACAATGACGCATACTTCATTAAGAATGCTACCGGATTCGGTACGGGTTACAACCAGTCGGTAGATATGCTTAATATCTGGACAACTCCCGGTCAGGTAACCGATATCCCTGCAATGGGCGAAACTCTGACTTATGCAGGTGAAGACACCAGCTGGCTTGAAGATGCTTCGTTTATGCGTATGAAGAATCTGACTATCAGCTACAATCTGCCCAAGAAGCTGCTGAACCGCGCAGGCTTGCAGACTGTACAGCTCCACTTCACCGGCCGTAACCTTTGGACTCTTACCGACTTCTCAGGCTATGACCCCGAGGTTCAGAGCAATATGGTTCAGTTCCAGTATCCGAATACTCGTCAGTATGAATTCGGTATCGAGGTTTCATTCTAATTACTCTCTTCAAAACGTTTACCTCTTAGATTATCAAATATGAAAAAAATACTTTTAGGATTCGTAGCCTCTATAGCGATGTTCATGTCGTCGTGTGACATGGATACGAAGAACTATGGTGTGCTCGACCAGGAAAGCTCAATCGAAAATGTTCAAGACGCAAAGAGTTTCCTTAACGGTATCTACGTCCAGCTGCGTGGCATCTCTTCGGGCGCATATACAGTATATGGCGAAATGCAGATGGACCAGTTTGTGGCTACTGTGGATTTTGGCAATCGTATCGGTGCGTTTTCTACCGGTCAGATAACATCAAGCGATACAGATATCGTCGATATGTATTATGCAGCATATATGGTGGCAAACTATGCTAACTTCTTCCTCCCTCGCGTTGATGCATTGATTGAGAGCGAAGAGGTGTCGGAAGCAGAAAAGGCCGAACTTCGTTACTATAACGGTGTGGCTCATTTTGCTCGCGCATACGCTTACTGGTGGCTTTTTGACAAGTTTGTGTTCTATAAGGAATCTAATCTGAACACTGAAGGCACAGGCTTGCAGATTGTGACCGAATACAGCCCTTCATCCGACCGCGCCACTTATGTGGGTCGCAGCTCGCTTAAGGCAACAATCGACTTTATCAATGGCGAACTTGCTGCTGCCTACAGCGCAATTCGCGATTATGAAAACAATGTTTCGATCGAATATTGCCAACCTAATGCTTCTCGCATAAACTCTTATGCTGTTGCTGCTCTTCAGGCGCGTTTTGCACTTCAGACAAATGACTATGCCACTGCAAAGGCTAAGGCTGAAGAGGTAATCAATTGCGGTAAGTTTGAACTTACAAGCATTGATGATTATGAAGATATGTGGGTATATGACGAAGGCAACGAACTTATTTTCGTTCCGTTTGCCGACAAAGGTCAGGGTTACACCACAATCGGTCGTAACTGGTATTCAGACAATCAGGAAAATAAGTCGGACTACCTTCCTACTGTCAGCGTGCTTGCTTCGTATGGCGAAGGTGACGTTCGTTTCGATGCGTTCTTCTCGTTGTATCAGATGACTATAAGCGGTGGTAAATATTACGGTTACGCATTTACCAAGTATCCCGGTAACCCCGACCTTAATTCGACCGCATCAAATGGCAACCGCCAGAAGGCAAAACCCTTCCGTCTGTCGGAACAGTATCTGATTGCCGCCGAGGCTTGTGCCGTTGACGGAGCATCTAAGGATGAGGCAAAGGCAAACAGCTATCTTAACGAACTTCGCTCGAATCGTATCGAAGGCTATACTTCGATGACTTACAGCGGAACTGCTCTTCTGAATGCAGTGAAGGCAGAACGAGCTAAGGAGCTTATCGGCGAAGGTCTGCGTATGGGCGACCTGCGTCGTTGGGGTAACGGCTTTACTCGCGTGGCTCAGTTTGAGGCTCTCGGCTCACCGTTTGATGCAATTTCAGAGGTGATTGTAAACTCAACCAACAATGTGACTTACCAGCCCGCTGACAACCATTTTGTATGGCCGATACCGTTCCGCGAAATGCAGGTTAACCCGAATCTGGCAGGTCAGCAGAACCCCGGATATTAATAAAGTGCGAACTATCAAAAGGAAATAATTATGAAATTCAATAAAATATTCGCCGCAGCTCTGTCGGTGCTTGCACTGAGTTCGTGCTCTGATGGCGATGATTATCCTAATTTCTTGGGCTCGGTAAATAGTGAAGCCGGTGTTACAGTAAGCGTGCCGACAACATTCACTGCCAACGAAAGTGAAGCTCCGTTTTATATTCCTATCAATGTTGCCGGAACTACCAACGGAAAGGTAGTGGTGACTGTGGAAGTGAGCGAGGCTACCGCCGGAGTAGATACCGAAGCCGCAAAAGAAGTGGAACACTACAATGTTACATCGAAGGTGGTAAACATTGCCAGTGGCGAGTCGACAGGCAAAGTCGAAGTATATCCCGTTTGGGAACAGGGCGTAATCAACAACGACCGTGTATTTAATATTACTATTACCAGCGCTGAGGGTGCGCAGGTGTCGAATGCGACATGTCAGGTGACTATAGCCAATGTCGACGATGCTTACACTATGATGCTTGGTAAGTGGAAATTTACCGCTAAGGATATAGATGGTGAAGACTATGCGTGCAACCTGACCTTTACTACTCCGAGCACTGATGACGAGTATTACGGTATGGAATACTATGCAATCGGTATCGACGGTTACGACTTTATGCTTATTCCGTTTAATTTTGAATATGATGTTGAAACTGAAAAGGTAACGATGTCTATTCAGGTTGGTACTCCTGCTTGTAGTGGTGTTATCAATTTCGGATCATTTAACGGAGTGTTGTACGGCGCGAGCGCTCACCCCGAAGAGGGAGAAGATATCCCCGTTACGGTAACCGATTTCAGTGAAATCAGCGTAGCTCCCACAGCTCGTTGGACAATGCAGGTTTACAATTCCGCAACCGGTGCCTTAATGGGTAGATATAATGAATATACCAATATGCATTTCGAAAAGCTCTAATAAGAGCCGTCTTTGATATTGAGAAGCGTGTGTCGAATATGTTCGGCACACGCTTCTTGCTTTTGAGTGCTGTCGCGACAGTTTTTTGAAAATAATGAGTAAATTTGTGGATTGATTAACTTTTGAAATTTTATAAATTAGGATATTATGGCAAATTGGTTTGAGTGCAAGGTGCGCTATGACAAGATGATGGAAAATGGCGTTGTGAAGAAGGTGAATGAGCCTTATTTGGTTGATGCACTTTCGTTTACTGAGGCTGAGGCTCGTATCATCGAGGAGCAGACTCCGTTTATTTCGGGTGAGTTTTCGGTGAGCGCTGTGAAGCGTACGAAGATAACTGAGATTTTCCGCGATGATACGGCTGATAAGTGGTATCTGGTGAAGGTGGCATTTATTACAATCGATGAGAAGACTGCCGCGGAGAAGAAGTCGACGTCGTTGATACTGACTGCTGGTAGCGATTTTAAGAATGCTTACGATAATTTTATGTCGGGCATGAAGGGTACGATGGCTGATTTTGATATCGTTTCGATAGCTGAAACTCCGATTATGGATGTTTACAATGCTAAGTTGTCGAGCCGCCCTGCAGCAAGCGAGGAGGCTTGATGAGAGATGGGTAGCGTTGCCGAAAATATAGCGCGTGTGCGCGGTGGGCTGCCTGCGGGCGTCGGACTCACGGCTGTGTCGAAGTTTCACCCTGTGGAGAAGCTGATGGAGGCTTATGAGGCGGGTCAGCGTGTGTTTGGCGAGAGTCGTGTTCAGGAGCTTCTGACGAAGGTGGCGGCGATGCCGGAGGATGTGGAGTGGCATTTTATAGGCCATTTGCAGACGAATAAGGTGCGTCAGCTGGTGGGCAAGGTGTCGATGATCGAGAGTGTCGATTCGGTGCGTTTGCTTGGCTTGATTGATGCGGAGAGTGTTCGTGCCGGCGTGGAGAGCCGTGTGCTGATGCAGGTGCATGTGGCGCGCGAGGAGACGAAGTTTGGCTTCGATTGTGATGAGTTGCTCGACTTTTTCCGTTCGGGCGGACATCGCGGGCTTGCCGCCACGCAGATATGCGGTGTGATGGGAATGGCGTCGAATACGGATGATGCTGAGCGAGTGTCGGCGGATTTCGGTCGTATAGCGGAGGCGTTTTCGTCGGTTCGGTCGCTGTGTGGCGATGAGTTGCCTTATTTCACGGAACTGAGTATGGGTATGAGTCATGATTATCCTGAGGCTGTGAGGCACGGAAGCACGATGGTGCGCGTCGGTTCGGCAATTTTCGGCGACCGAGAATATTGATATTTATTGAATATTTCTAAATTTTGCCCTAAAAGGAGGATTGTTATCGCAAAATTCACTAATTTTAGGGCGCGAAAATTAAAATCAAATAATTATAAACAAATCTTCTTATCATGAGTAACAAGTCAAAACAATGGGGCGCTATTGTGATTATGATAGCCCTCTTTGCCATGATTGCCTTCGTGACGAATCTGTGTACGCCGATGGCAACAATTATCAAGAATCAGGGTCCTATCTCGAATGTATTGGCGCAGATAGGTAACTATGGTAACTTTGTGGCTTATCTGGTGATGGGTATTCCTGCCGGTATGCTTATCGCAAAGTTTGGCTATAAGAAAACAGCTCTTATCGGTCTGGCTGTAGGTATTCTTGGTATTGCAATTCAGTGGTGTAGCGGCTTGCTCGATCCGAAGGAAAATCTAGGTCTTGTGTTTGGCGTTTACCTCGTTGGTGCATTTATCGCAGGTTTCTGCATGTGTATTCTTAACTGTGTTGTAAACCCGATGCTTAACATCCTCGGTGGTGGCGGCAATAAAGGTAATCAGCTTATTCAGCTCGGCGGTGTGTTTAACTCGACAGCTGCTGTTTGCTGCTATATCTTGATGGGCGCTCTTATCGGTGATGCTGCTAAGGCTACAATCGGCGACGCTACTCCTGCTCTTTTGATTGCCGGCGCAATCTTCGTTGTTGCGTTCATTATCATTTCGATGACTAAAATCGAGGAACCCGAACAGGCTCCCGTTGAAGTAAGCCTTATCAAGGGTGCGATGAGCTATCGTCATTTCGCTCTCGGTGCGCTCGGTATTTTCCTCTACATGGGTATCGAAGTGGGCGTTCCTAACTATGTTCAGCAGTATCTTACCACTGACTGCGGCATCGCTGCTGGTACTGTGGGTATGATTGTGGCTGTATACTGGTTCTTTATGCTCGTCGGCCGTTTTGCCGGTGCCGCTATCGGCAGCAAGGTGAGCTCTCGCGCTATGATTACCACTGTTTCGCTTGTGTCGATTGTGCTTCTGCTTATCGGCTACTTCGCTCCGAAGGAAACATTGGTTTCGTTCCCGGGTGTTGACTGGGCTTCGTTTACTATCGAGTGGACAGAGGTTCCTGCCGGTATCTTTGCTATGCTCCTCGTCGGTCTTTGCACCAGTGTGATGTGGGGCGGTATCTTCAACATGGCTGTTGAAGGTCTTGGCAAGTACACCGCTATCGCTTCGGGTATCTTTATGACTATGGTATTTGGTTGTGCTGTGATGCTCGCTATCGAAGCTGCCGTTGCTGACGTTGCCGGATATGCCGCTTCGATCTGGGTAATCATCGCATGTGCCGCTTACCTGCTCTTCTACGCTCTTGTTGGTTCGCGTACCAGCGTGAAGAAGTAAGAGACTCTGAACGACGCAAAATAGCATAATATTTGCATATCTAACCGGGAACGGCTCAGTATGGGTCGTTCCCGTTGTTTGGTATGAGGATAAAGCAAGTGAAAAAGCGTCGGGTCAGTGTGTAAAATTTTGTGAAGTGGCAATGAAATAGTACATTTGCAGTATATAACAAAAACTCATCACTATAATGGACAAAAAGATCATGGACTCGGCGGCTGACAATATCCGCGTGTTATCGGCAGCAATGGTCGAACAGGCCAAGTCGGGTCACCCCGGCGGCGCTATGGGCGGCGCTGACTTTATCAATGTGCTCTACTCAAAGTGTCTGGTGGCCGATCCCGACGATCCGACGTGGTTTTGCCGCGACCGTTTCTTTCTTGATCCCGGTCATATGTCGCCGATGCTGTATAGCGTGCTCGCACTTACGGGTCGCTACAGCATGGAAGAGCTTAGCCAGTTCCGTCAGTGGGGCAGCGTGACTCCCGGTCATCCCGAGCTCGATTTGAGTAGGGGGGTGGAAAATAGCTCAGGTCCTCTCGGTCAAGGACATACGATGGCTGTAGGTGCGGCTATCGCAGCTAAGTTTCTTCAGCATCGTTTCGGCGATTGGATGGATCATACAATCTATGCTTTCATCTCCGACGGTGGTATTCAGGAAGAGATTTCGCAGGGCGCAGGCCGCATTGCCGGCTATCTCGGCCTTGATAATCTGGTGATGTTCTATGACAGCAATAAGGTGCAGCTCTCAACGGATGTCGACGCAGTAGACACTGAGGACTACGCCGCAAAATATCGCGCTTGGCACTGGGATGTGCTCGAAGTTGACGGTACCGACCCCATTGCTATGGCCGAAGCTCTTGAAAAGGCTAAGGCTGTAAAGGGTAAGCCGACTCTGATTATCGGTCACACGGTGATGGGTCGCGGTTGTGTAAAGGCTGACGGCTCGAACTTTGAGGGTCAGTGCTCAACACATGGTCAGCCCTTGAGTAAGTCGGGAGCAGACTATCCTATGACAGTCAAGAATCTTGGTGGCGACCCCGAAAATCCGTGGGTTATCCGCGAAGAAGTGAAGCAGCTTTATGCCGCTCGCGCTGAAGAACTTCGTGCTATCGTTGCCGAACGTCGCGCAGCAGAACGTGCATGGGCAGAGGCTAATCCTGAAAAGGCTGCCGAACTCAAGAGCTTCATCGAGGGAGAGATTCCTTCGATTGACTATCGCGAAATAGCGCATAAGCCTGATATTGCGACTCGTACGGCTTCGGCAAATGTTTTGTCGGAACTTGGTAAGAAGGTGGGCAATATGATCGTTTCGAGCGCCGACTTGGCGAACTCGGATAAGACCGATGCTTTCCTTAAACAGACCGGAGCACTCGCCAATGGCGACTTCAGCGGAGCGTTCCTCCACGCCGGTGTGAGCGAGTTGACAATGACTTCGATAATGAACGGTATCGTGCTTCACGGAGGTATGATGGCGGCTTGCGGAACATTCTTTGTGTTCTCTGACTATATGAAGCCTGCTGTGCGTATGGCATCGCTGATGCAACTGCCTGTGAAGTATGTGTGGACTCACGACGCATTCCGCGTGGGTGAAGATGGTCCGACGCATCAGCCTATCGAGCATGAAGCTCAGATACGTCTGCTCGAACAGATGCGCAACTTCTCGGGAAATCTTGCTCTGCTTGCACTTCGTCCGGCTGACAGCGCTGAGACTACAGTGGCTTGGGAAATGGCAATGGAAAATCGCAACAGCCCCACAGCTCTTATTCTGAGCCGTCAGGATGTGAAGGATATTCCGTCGGCTACCGGCGATCGCTATGCTGAAGCTCAGGGCGCACGTCGCGGTGCATACGTGGTGATGGATGCTCCCGGAGCATCGGTTTGCCTCGTGGGCAACGGTTCGGAAGTGTCGCTTCTCTGTGAAGTAGCTGTGCTTCTCGAAGCTGAAGGCGTTCATGCTCGCGTAGTGTCTGTTCCATCGGTTGGCTTGTTCCTTGATCAGGATGCCGAATATCGTCAGAGTGTGCTTCCTGCCGGAATGCCTGCATTCGGTCTTACTGCCGGCCTGCCTTCGACTCTGCGTGAGGTAGTGGGCGTGCATGGTAAGGTTTATGGCATGGAACGCTTTGGTGCATCGGCTCCCTATAAGGTGCTTGACCAGAAGTTTGGCTTCACTGCCGATTCAGTGCTTAAACTCGTTAAGGAATATATCGGAGAATAATCTGCCCTCCGAATGGATAAAAGAGGTGCCATCCCGAAAGGGACGGCACCTCTTTTTTTATTGTTTGTGTTTAATTGATTGTCAGAAACCGTAACGACTCCAGTCGACTTGGCTCATGTCGCCCTTTTCCTTGAATGTGGTGTGGAAAGCAAGCGATGCTTCGAGGGTGTGGGGAGTCTGTCCACCTTTGCCGAGTGCGAGGTATTCGCGGAGGAGCGGACGGTACATCGGGTGTGCGCAATTTTCAATCACGGTCTCGGCGCGTTGGATTGGCGATTTGCCACGCAGGTCGGCGATACCCTGGTCGGTGATGATAATGTCGACAGAGTGCTCTGTGTGGTCGACGTGCGATACCATCGGCACAATGTTGCTTATCAGTCCGCCTTTGGTGATGGATGGGCAGCTGAAAATCGAGAGGTAACCGTTGCGAGTGTAGTCGCCTGAACCTCCGATGCCGTTCATCATGCGAGTGCCGACAACGTGTGTGGAGTTGATGTTGCCAAAAATGTCGGCTTCAAGAGCTGTGTTCATGGCGATGACACCGAGTCGACGTATGATTTCGGGGCTGTTTGATATTTCGGCCGGGCGAAGTACAATTTTATCGCGGAAGAAATCGAGGTTGTGAAGCACTTCGTTTTCGGCTTTGTCGGAGAGTGTTAGCGAGCAGGTAGAGCCACCAAGACATTTGCCGGATTTCATGAGTTCGATGACGGCATCTTGTACTACTTCGGTGTACATCCAGAAGTGGGGTATTTCTTTGCTGTCGCCGAGTCCGAAGAGGACAGCGTTGGCAACATTGCCTACTCCCGACTGGATGGGTAGGAAACCATTGGGTATGCGTCCGGCGCGAAGCTCCTGAGTGAGGAATCCGCATACGTTTGCTCCAATCTGGAGAGTTGTGTCGTCGAGTTCTGTGAAGCCTTTTATGCCATCGAATCTGTCGCTGTGGACTACGGCGACAATTTTTTCGGGGTCAATCTTGACTATCGGCGAACCGATGCGGTCGAGCGGCTTGAAAATTGGTATTTCGCGACGATTAGGGGGGTCGAGCGGCATATAAATGTCGTGCAGGCCGTACATTTCTTTGGGGAGCTTGTCGTTGAGCTCAAGGATTACTTTCTTGGCGCGGCTGACATAGGTGGGTACGTTGCCTACACCAGTACCAAGAATTACATCGCCATTGTCAAACACATCGGCAACTTCGATGATGGCAACGTCGAGCTCACCGTAGGTGCCGTAGCGGAATTTCTGAGCAAGTTCCGACAAGTGAAGGTCGAAGTAGTTGGCATCGTGTGAGTTGATGCGCTTACGCAGGTCGGGCGTATTTTGGTATGGGGTGCGGATGTTTATGGCGTTGGCTCGTGCAAGAGCACCGTCAGCCCAGTTGTTTGTCGATGCACCGGTGAATATATTTACTTTGAAGGGACGTCCGGCCTCGTGCTCTTTAAGAGCTCTTTCAGCAAGTGCTTCAGGTACTACCTTCGGAGAGCCGGAGGCTGTGAAGCCAGAGAATCCGAGGTTATCGTCGTGGTGAATCAGTTCGGCCGCTTCTTTCGGCGACATAATTGGGAATCCCATATTAGTTCAGTAGGTTAATTATTTTTAGTTGGTTGTTTTTTTATTGAATCAGCTTCGTGGCGGAAGCTTCGTCGGGTGCAAAAATATTGTTTTTTTGAAAGTGTCGCTACACTTAAAAAATCATTTCAGCCTCATTTGCGACGAATGTAACCTTAAAGGTCAAAATTCTGCCGAGAAGTTTATCCAATTTGCATGGAATTAGTAAATTTGTGCAAAAATAAACAATAATCGGATTAATCCAAAGGTTTTCCAATTTCGTTTGGGAATAAAAGTGTAAGTATGTCAATATTAAACGATAACGGTGTTTCCTCGCACTCTATTTTTATAGAAACGTATGGCTGTCAGATGAATGTGGCTGATAGTGAAGTTGTGGCTTCTGTGGCGCAAATGGCCGGCTATGCGGTGACGGATGATATTAATAAAGCTGACGCTGTGCTGCTGAATACGTGCTCAATACGCGACAATGCCGAGCAGCGTATTTTAGGAAGATTGCAGTTTTTGAACTCTTTGCGCAAAAAACGCATTAAAGATGGAAAAGGCTTGATAATCGGCGTGATAGGGTGTATGGCCGAGCGCGTGAAAGATGAGCTGATTGAGAATCATGGGGTGAATCTCGTGGCCGGTCCGGACTCTTATCTTGACTTGCCTGCCCTGCTCGCATCGGCTGAGGCCGGAGAAAAGGCTATCAATGTAGAGCTTAGTACGACCGAAACATATCGCGAGGTGATACCGGTGAGAATTGCCGGAAATCTCGTGAGCGGATTTATCAGCATAATGCGCGGATGCAATAATTTCTGTTCGTATTGTATTGTGCCTTACACACGCGGTCGCGAGCGCAGTCGCGAAAAGGAGAGTATTCTTGCCGAGCTTGCCGATCTTCGTCAGCGCGGATATAAGGAAGTGACGTTGCTCGGGCAGAATGTGAATAGTTATCGCTATGTGTCCGAGGCCGGAGATGTGACAACTTTTGCCGACCTGCTTGAGGCTGTGGCTGAGGCAGCACCGGAAATGCGAGTGAGATTTACGACATCGCACCCGAAGGATATGTCGGATGATATACTTGAGGCTATTTCGCGTCATGCGAATATCTGTCATCATATCCACCTGCCGGTACAGAGTGGAAGTACGAAGGTGCTTCGCGATATGAATCGCCATTATACTCGTGAGTGGTATCTTGATCGTATTGCTGCCATACGTCGAATATTGCCTGATTGCGCAATTTCGACCGATATGTTTACCGGCTTTCACAACGAAACAGAGGAAGATTTTGAAGAAACATTATCGCTAATGCGCGAAGTAGGCTTCGATGCGGCATTTATGTTCAAGTATTCCGAACGTCCGGGAACAATGGCCTCGAAGCGAATGCCGGATAATGTGGCTGAAGAGGTGAAAATCGACCGATTGAACCGTATGATAGCACTTCAGAATGAGCTTTCGCTTGCGTCGAATCAGAAAGAAGTGGGTCGCGAAGTGGAAGTGCTTGTAGAGGGAGTGGCGAAACGAAGCAATGACCAGATGGTAGGTCGCACTCCCGGAAATAAGACAGTGGTATTTCCGCGCGGTGGCGCCCGAGTGGGTCAAACCGTGAGGGTTAAGGTGGCTTCGGCTACTTCAGCAACGCTTATAGGCGAACTCGTCTGAAAAACGTAAATACGCGCCTGTTAAGGTGATAAAATTGTAGACTGAGGTATTGACTTCGGTCTACAATTTTATTATATTTGCACGATATTTGGATAATTCCGACCTTAATGATGGACAGACAATCGCATCGCGGAACTTCGATATTGAGCTCACAGGTAACGTCGACCGTAACTGTGACGCTCGTTCTCCTTATGCTTGGCATCGTGGCTCTATTGAGTATCGGTGCACGTAATGTGGCTGCATCGCTTGATAGTGATGCCGGATTTACGGTGGTTGTCGCTGAGACAGCCACACCTGAGGGCAGTAATTCGCTCGGAGAGCATCTGAAAGCAGCGCACTATTCTGCTAATGTGGTAAGAGTGACTGCTGATGAGGTGCTCGACCGTTGGAACGGAATGATTGGCATGACTGATTCGACGCTCGAAGAGAATCCGTTTCTTGAAGAGTGGGAAGTGACGGTGACATCTGCTTATGCCGCACCCGACAGCCTCGATAAGATAATGGCAGCAGTGAGCGAATTTGAAGAAGTGGGCGAGGTGAGCAGTCGTGTGAATATAGCACGCGAGGTGCATGATACGCTCGATGTGGTTCTTGTTGTGCTTCTGGCGGTTGCCGTGGCTTTGATGATAATCTCGTTTGTGCTGATTAACAATACGGTGCGTTTGTCGGTGTATTCGCGTCGTCATACGATTCATGCCATGTGGCTTGTAGGGGCTACGCGCGGATTTATTCGCAAGCCGTTTGTTATTGGCGCACTATATAGCGGACTTATTGCCGCCGGAGTGGCTACTGCCGTTTTAGGTGGCGCACTTTATTATATGTTTGTGGCATGGCCTCCTTCGGCATCGGCTATTTCGTGGGCTGAGGCAGGAATGGTGGCTATCAGTCTGTTTGTGGCGGGAATATTGCTGTGTGTAGTAGCCGCTGCCGCTGCAACAAATAAGCATCTGAGCGGAGGTTATGATTCGCTCTTTAAGTAAGAAAATTATATAATTTGATATGTCGACAAAAATAAATTCAGCAGCCGAAGGCTCTAATATGGAGCATGAATCGGAATCGCAGTTTCCATTGGTGAAAATCAATTTTATAATGATGGGCGTGGCTGCGTTGATGATAATCTTGGGCTTTGTGCTTATGTCGGGTGGCGCACCTGAATCGGCTACGGAGTTTAATCCGGAGGTGTTCAGCACGCGTCGCATAGTGGTAGGTCCGGCTATAACCTTTATCGGCTTTATTTTTATGGGCTTCGGTATAATGTGGCCCGGTAAGAAATAAGATTTTAATAGAAAACAACTAAATACTATGGATTTGTTAGACGCCCTTGTGATGGGCATTGTGCAGGGTCTTGCCGAGTATCTGCCAATAAGCAGCAGCGGACATCTGGAGATATTCCGTGAAATTCTCGGAATAAATCTCGACCCGTCGGAAGCACTTGAATTTGATGTAGCTCTGCATGTGGCAACTGTGCTGAGTACGATAGTGGTGCTTTGGCGCGAGTTTTTGCCTCTTTGTAAGTCTTTTTTCACGTTTAAGCGCGACGAAAACTTCAGCTATGTATGTAAGATATTGCTGTCGTGTATCCCTGTTGCTATCGTAGGGATTTGCTTCAAGGATTTTGTTGAGCAATTTTTCGGACAGGACTTGAACCTTGTCGGTGTATGTCTCTTAGTGACTGCTATTTTGCTGTCGTTTGCATACTACTATGGCGCATCGCCGGCGGTGAAGAATGCCGTTGTGCGTCGAAAGGAACATGATATAACTTGGCTTGATGCCTTTGTGATAGGTTGTTCGCAGGCCGTGGCAGTGCTTCCCGGACTCAGCCGCTCAGGAACAACCATTGCAACCGGTCTGCTCCTCGGCGATAAGCGCGATAAGGTGGCACAGTTTTCATTCTTTATGGTGATTATCCCAATTCTCGGCGAGGCACTCCTCGACCTGAAGGATATGATAGGAGGCGAATCGGCTGCTCATGAAGCAGTGGGATTGATGCCTATAGCGGTTGGATTTATTGCATCGTTTGTGGTGGGCTGTATTGCTTGTCGCTGGATGCTCGATATTGTTAAAAAAGGCAAGCTGATATGGTTTGCTCTATATTGTGCGCTGGCCGGCGCAACTTGTATCGGCTGGTCATTGTGTTGATATGGATTTTGTATCAGGAGAAATACTTTATATAGACAAGCCGCTTCATTGGACATCGTTTGATGTGGTGAAGCGCGTGCGTGGAGCATTGTTGCGAAGGCTCGGTCGTAAGAAATTTAAGGTGGGTCATGCAGGTACGCTCGACCCTCTGGCTACCGGTGTGATAACCGTAGTGACCGGAAAAGCGACTAAGCTTATCGATGAACTGCAAGCTCATGTAAAAGAGTATGTTGCGACACTTCGCGTCGGCGCCACCACTCCATCCTTTGATCTCGAAACCGAGGTGGACGCTACTTACCCTACCGAACACATAACTCGCGAAAAGGTAGAAGAGGTGTTGCGTTCGTTTGTCGGTGAGATTAGTCAGGTGCCTCCGGCATTTTCGGCGTGCAAAGTAGACGGCAAAAGGGCTTACAAGATGGCTCGTAAGGGGCATGAGATAGAGCTGAAGCCGAAGACGCTCGTGATAGACGAGATTGAGTTGCTCGATTTCGCGCAGGAGAGTATGACGATAAGGGTGGTGTGCAGTAAAGGTACGTATATCCGAGCGTTGGCTCGTGATATTGGTGTTGCCCTCGGTTCGGGTGCGCATTTGACCGCTTTACGCCGAACGAGAGTAGGTGATGCGGTGGAGTCGCAGTGTCTGACTGTAGACCAAGCCGTAGAACTGATACGAACAGTCGAGATAGAAACTCCGGCTGAAGATGATGAAAATTAAAGACAACCAAATAATTATATAATGAAGCTTTCGCAGTTTAAGTTCCGTCTGCCGGATGAGTTGATTGCTCAGTATCCTGTGCCTCAGCGAGACGAGGCACGTCTGATGGTGCTCAATCGTGCCACCGGCGCAATCGAACACCATGTGTTTAAGGAAATAATCAATTATTTCAACGAGGGTGACCTGATGGTGTTTAACGACACCAAAGTATTTCCGGCTCTCCTTTACGGAAATAAGGAGAAGACGGGAGCGCGAATCGAAGTATTTCTGCTTCGCGAACTCAATGCTGAAAACAAGTTATGGGATGTGCTCGTAGAGCCGGCTCGCAAAATCCGTATCGGAAATAAGCTGTATTTCGGCGATGATGAGTCGATGGTGGCGGAAGTGATTGACAATACGACTTCGCGTGGTAGAACACTGCGTTTCCTCTATGATGGACCTCACGATGAGTTTAAGGAGGCTCTGTTTGCCCTCGGTCAGACTCCGCTGCCTGTGTATATCGGTCGCGAGCCGGAAGAATCGGATGCTGAAAATTATCAGACCATCTTTGCGCGCAATGAGGGTGCTGTGGTGGCTCCGGCTGCCGGATTGCATTACAGTCGCGAACTGTTGAAACGTCTTGAAATAAAGGGTGTTGACCAGGATTTTATAACCGTTCACAGTGGGCTTGGAAATTTCCGCGAAATCGATGTGGAAGACCTTACGAAGCATCGTATGGATTCAGAGCAGCTTGAAGTGTCGGAAGCGTTGGTGAATCACGTGAATTCGGTGAAAGACGCCGGCGGAAAGGTATGTGCCGTAGGTACGTCAGTGCTACGCGGTATAGCAAGTGCAGTGAGCATGGGCGGACACATGAAGACTTATTCCGGTTGGACCAATAAGTTTATCTTCCCTCCGTATGACTTTACCGTGGCCAACGCGCTTGTGAGCAACTTCCATATGCCGTATTCGACGATGCTGATGATGGTGGCTGCATTCGGCGGTTATGACGCTGTGATGCGCGCTTATGATGAGGCTATCAAGGAGAAGTATCGTTTCGGTGCTTACGGTGACGCAATGTTGATAATCTGATGACCGACGAAGGCCATAGCAGCGAATATACTACTCTTGCCGCCCCGGCAGAGGCGTCGTTTCGCGAAAAAATGAGCAAGTTTATAGCTTTTGCCGTGCCTATCGACAGTGTCGAGGACGCGAAAAAGGCTATAGCTTCGATAACTCGCGACTATCATGACGCTCGCCATATCTGTTGGGCGTATATGCTTGGTGCGGACGGTAGTGTGTATCAGTCGACTGATAATGGAGAGCCTTCGGGCACTGCCGGTCGTCCGATACTCGGTCAGATACGTTCGGCCGGGATGACAAATCTGCTTGTGGCTGTGGTAAGATATTTCGGCGGAATAAAACTCGGGACATCCGGTCTTATTGTAGCTTATCGCGAGGCTGCACGACTTGCTATAGCAGAAGGAGAGGCTGTGGTGAAGCATGAGATGGGGGAGGTAAAGTTTACATTTCCTTATATCTCAATGAATTCCGTGATGCGCGAAGTGAAGGAGAGCGGGGCCGGTATTGCCGGACAGGAGTTTGACAATACATGTCGCATGACGCTTTCGATACGCGCAGATAGAGTGAAGCAGTTGTCTGAGAGGCTCGCCGATATTGACGGAGTGTCGATAGTGGAATAAATTTTTAGCGAAACCGACTTTTTTGTAAGTTTGTAAAACGACAATTATAAATAATATCATGGACGAACAACTTAAAAAACGTCTGAGTGCCGACACTGACGGCCTTTTGACTTATGAGTATATTGCTAATCATATCGGAGCGTGCGACGATATATTGTCTGAACTGGTAGATAATCTGGTGCGTGTAGACGCTGACGGGCAATTTTCGGTGAGTGCGGCTCGCTTCCTTTCGGCTATCAACCCCAATGCTTACGCCGGAAGTATAGACCGTCTGATAGCGTCGGGTATAGAAAAAGACCGCGATCGCAAGTATATAGGCTCGCTATTGTCGTCGATATGGGGCGAAAACTATATGGAGCACGCAGAAGAGCTGTCGGCCTCAAATGATAATTTCCGTCGCATATATAAACGCATTTATCCGAAAGGAATTTGAAATAGCTGTTTGCTGTCAATGAAACGTATAACTGTAATTTTGGCTGCCATGCTGATAGCCTTTGGCGCTATGGCGGCCAGCTCTAATAATAAAGATATGTCAACTACAAATACTGCGACTAATCAGGCCGACGTGAAGGTGCTGATGAGTACTTCTATGGGAGATATTACTATTTTGCTGTATGGCGATACCCCCCTCCACGCGGAAAACTTTGTGAAACTTGCATCGGAAGGATATTACGACGGATTGCTGTTTCATCGTGTGATAAATGACTTTATGGTGCAGGGAGGAGACCCGGATTCGCGTAACGCACCCGCCGGAAAAATGCTCGGTATGGGTGATCCTGACTATAAAATCGATGCCGAAATCGTGTGGCCCCGTCATTACCACAAGCGCGGTGCGCTTGCTGCAGCTCGCGAAGGTGATGCCACCAATCCGCAGAAGCGTTCAAGCGGTTCGCAATTTTACATTGTGACCGGAAGAGTGTTTAACGCCGGTCAGCTCACGCAGATGGAACGCAATATGCAGATGGAGCAGCAGAAGGAGATATTCAATTCACTCGTGTCGCAACATCGAGATTCAATAATGACTATGCGTCGCAATCGTGACCAGGCAGGACTTCAGCAACTTCAGGATGAATTGATTCGCCAGACTGAAGCTAAGGCCGCTGAGAGTGCTCCCGTGAAATTTACACCCGAAATGGTGGAAACTTATACCACTGTTGGCGGAACACCGCATCTCGATCGCGGATATACCGTGTTTGGCGAAGTGGTAGATGGAATGGATGTGGTCGATAAAATTCAGAAGGTAGAAACCGATTCCAACGACCGTCCGCGCGAAGATGTGCGCATTATCAGCATGAAAGTGCTTAAATAATCTGGTCGATACGATAGCAGCGAATGGATTGCACACGGTTTACACTCGATAACGGATTGCGTGTTGTCTGCCACCATGACCCACGTTCGGCAATGGTGGCAGTCAATCTGCTATATGATGTCGGTTCGCGTGATGAGTCGCCTGAACTAACCGGTATGGCGCATCTGTTTGAACACTTGATGTTTGGCGGGTCGGTAAATGTTGCAGACTTTGATGGCGCACTTGAACTGGCCGGAGGGTCGAACAATGCCTGGACGTCAGATGATTTTACAAACTTCTGGGATCTTGTTCCGGCGTCTAATGTGGAAACCGCATTTTGGCTTGAAAGTGACCGAATGTTGTCGCTCGCGTTTTCACCACAATCGCTTGAGGTGCAGCGACAGGTGGTGCTTGAAGAGTTTAAGCAAGTGTGCCTGAACCGCCCTTACGGTGACTTGATGCATCGTCTTCGCGAAATGCTCTATACGGTGCATCCATATCGATATCCGACTATAGGTAAAGAGCCGTCGCATATTGAAAAGGTGACGATGGAGGATGTGAAGCAATTTTTCTATTCCCATTATGCGCCAAACAATGCAGTGCTCGCTGTTGCCGGAAATATTACACCTGAGCGAGTACGTGAGTTAGCTGAAAAATGGTTTGCTCCGATACCGTATCGCGAGGTGGCAAAACGAAAACTACCCGTAGAGCCTGCTCCGGAAGCGGCGCGCGAGGCAGAGGTGGAGAGCGATGTGCCTCAGGTATGTATAGTAATGGCATTTCCTATGGCTGCATATGGTGCAGACGGGTATGTGGAGGCCGATATGATATCCGATATATTGTCGTCGGGTAGAGCGTCGAGATTTTTCCGTCGCTTAGTAATGGGTTGCGACTTATTTACAGATGTCGATGCGTCTATATCCGGGATAGAGGATCCCGGATACTTTATAGTGACGGCGCGTCTGCGTGAAAATACGGATGAGGCTATTGAAGCAGCAATGAAAGCAATCAGAGCCGAACTCGACAAGATAATGACCGAGGATGTGACCGATGAAGAAATCGAGCGCGCAAAAAATCGCTATGAGAGCAATTATACCTTCAATCAACTCAATATAATGTCGAAGGCGCAATCGATGGCAATGGCAGAGCTTCATGGCGAGGAGTTGGATACGATGCTTGGTCGGTATCTTGCTGTAACTAAGGATGATGTGCGCAGAATTGCGACAGATGTATTGCGTCGGGAACGGTGCTGTAAGCTTGTGTATCGACCGAAGAAAAAATAATTTTTGAAAAAAAAGTGGTGAAAAAATTTGCAAAGTTGAAAATTATGCCTAACTTTGCATCGCTTTTGCAAGGAGAGAGGGCGCTTAGCTCAGCTGGTTCAGAGCATCTGCCTTACAAGCAGAGGGTCGGGGGTTCGAATCCCTCAGCGCCCACAACTTGAAAAGCGTACCAGAGGGTACGAAACTTCTCTCACTTGCAAAATAGAAAAATCCCAATCGGGCGCTTAGCTCAGCTGGTTCAGAGCATCTGCCTTACAAGCAGAGGGTCGGGGGTTCGAATCCCTCAGCGCCCACAATCATTCGGAGTTGCATCATACGATGCAACTCTTTTTTTGTGTATGTCGGAATTTTTAGGAGTGGCTTTTGAGTTGACTCATTTTTGGCGTATATTTGTGTTTCGGATGTGACAAACGAAATAGAAACTAAAAAATAAATATCTTCATGACTTTCAGAAAAATCGCTATCTCGGCAGTGGCTCTTGGGTGGGCGCTTGTCGCAAATTCACAGCAGGTAGCCATATCACCGGTGCCTCAGAGTGTAGAATGGGGTAAGAAAACCTATGATTCGGCCAAAACAACGTATCGTGTGACCGGAGCGGTGGATAATGCAACCGAAGCACTGCTCAAAAAGGCGTTTGGCGATAATAAAAAAGGAAAGGTGAAGATTGTTGTCGGAAAAGCCGGTGATGCGGCAGTGGCTAAAGTGGCAGATAAAATACCTGCGCAAGCCGAAGGCTATTATCTGAGTGTAGCTCCCGGAAAGATTATAGTGGCCGGTCGTGATGATGCCGGTGTATACTATGGCGTGCAGACGTTGATACAAGTAGTGTCGCAGCCCAAAGTAGTGTCGGTAGAAGTAAAAGACTGGCCAATGACCGAGCTTCGCGGTGTGATTGAAGGATTTTATGGAAATCCATGGAGCTTCGAGAACCGTAAGAGTCAATTTGATTTCTACGGTGCGAACAAGATGAATATCTATGTCTATGGACCGAAAGACGACCCTTATCACCACAGTCGTTGGGCTACGCCATATCCGGCCACTGAGGCTGCTAAGATGGCCGAGTTGGTGAAGTATGCCGCCGATAATAAAGTGAAATTTGTCTGGGCTATGCATCCAAGCAATTCAATCGTATCGGCCGAAGATAAGAAAAAGGCATTGGAAAAATTTGAACAGATGTATAATCTCGGAGTGAGAGCATTTGCTATATTCTTCGATGATATCAGTGCCAAAAGTGTGGACGACCAGGTGGCTTATCTTAACTTCCTGACTGACGAATTCGTCAATAAGAAGGGTGATGTAGAGCAGCTTATAGTTTGCCCGACACAGTATAATCGTGGATGGTCGCACGGTGACTACCTGCCCAAAATGGGTAAAGGTCTTTATCCCGGCATCAAGATAATGTGGACGGGTAATACAGTGGTAGATATGATTCAGAAAGAGGATTGCGATTGGTTTAAGGGACAGACCGGTCGTGCTCCATTTATTTGGCTTAACTATCCTGTGAATGACTACGGTCAGCATAATCTGCTTATGGGTCCGTTTGTGGATAATGGCAGTGATGTGTATGATCAGGTGACCGCATTCTGCTCCAATCCGATGCAGTATGCCGAAGCTTCGAAGGTGGCACTCTATTCGATAGCAGATTTTGCTTGGAATCCATCGTCGTATGATGCCGATGAGGCTTGGGAGCGTTCTATGACTTATTTGATGCCGGAGCATACAGACGCATTCAAATCCTTCTGTCTGAGCAGTGTCGATGTAGCAACAAGTACTCACGGACTTCGTCTGTATGGAGAAACACCAGAATTTAAGGTTATAGCCGAAAAATATTCGGAACTTACGCCAGAAGCAATTGCAGAGTATTCGGCATACTTTGCCCGAATGAAGAGT
The DNA here is from genome assembly GCA_964416545.1 of uncultured Bacteroides sp. Taxonomy (GTDB): domain Bacteria; phylum Bacteroidota; class Bacteroidia; order Bacteroidales; family Muribaculaceae; genus Paramuribaculum. The sequence goes on from CAYQEN010000010.1 coordinate 43,141, forward strand.
GCTGCAGAAGAATTGCTCGCTCTCGAAGGGAAGTCGGATATGGTAGATGAAATAAAAGAGTTTGTGCAATATTTCGACTATCAGTCGCTTCGAGGTCAGAAAGTGATGGAGATGGCTACGGCTATCAGCGAAAACTCTGCATCAGATTTCATCGAAGCATATCGCGCGTATCGCAACGCATCTGAAGCCGGTGGTAAATTGATGAGCCGTGGTTTTGAAGGCTCGATACAGTCGGTGGCTCCTCATACAGGTACTCTCTATGTAGAACCGTTTATCAAGACAACCGTGAAAGAGTTGACAGCCAAATTCAAGGCTTCGGGCGCAGAATATCCCGCAGATCTCTTCCCTGTTCAGACTCTTGAAGATGGTCTTTACTACATTAAAGTAAACGGAAAATATCTGACAAATGTGAAGGGTAGCGCAAATCCTCAGCTCATGGATGAACCTGACGGTATCAATCCCGGACGTCAACTTTGGATATTAACCTACGAGCCCGTAATCGGTAGATTTAGCATAAAGAGCGAATGGGATAAGCGCTATATCAACGAAGTTGGTAACTTTGCCGGAGGTAATTACGATGAAAACTGGAATACATACAATATTACTCGCGAAGGTGGAAAGTATGCTATCCAGAATGCAGGTTTTGCCGGTACGAACTATTGGAAGATAGATGGAAATCGTGTAACAAAGAGCGCGAATCGCAAGGAAAATCCCGAAAACTTCATCTTTGAAGTTGTTCCTTCGGCATCCGGTGTGCAGTCGAAATAAATGGCTGTGACAGTAGATGGAAATCTCGGCGGATTTGCCTAATTTTGCACTCGCATCAGAATTGAAATACAAAACAAAATTCTTTTATATATTATGGCTAAGAAAGCATTACTGATGATTCTCGACGGCTGGGGTATCGGAGACCACAGCAAGAGCGACGTTATTTTCTCGACTCCCACCCCTAATTGGGACAATCTGATCAACACTTATCCCCACTCGCAATTGCAGGCGGGGGGAGAAAACGTGGGACTCCCTGATGGTCAGATGGGTAACTCAGAAGTGGGTCATTTGAATATCGGCGCAGGTCGTGTGGTATATCAGGATCTGGTAAAAATCAATAAAGCTATCCGCGAAGGCTCTATCATGGAGAATCCGGAAGTCAAAAACGCCTTTGGTTATGCTCGCGATAATGGTAAGGCGATTCACTTTATGGGTCTGACATCGAACGGCGGTGTACATTCGTCGCTCGACCATCTCTTCGCTCTGTGTGATATCGCAAAGAGCTACGGCCTTGAAAAGGTGTATATCCACTGCTTTATGGACGGTCGTGACACCGACCCCCGCAGTGGTATCGGATTTATCAAAGAGCTTCAGGAATACTGTGCAAAGAGCGCCGGACAGATTGCTTCGATCGTAGGTCGCTACTATGCAATGGATCGCGACAAGCGTTGGGAGCGCGTGAAAGTGGCTTACGACCTTATTGTTGACGGTCAGGGCGTGCAGGCTACCGATATGGTAAAGGCTATGCAGGATTCGTATGATGCAGATGTTACCGACGAATTTGTTAAGCCTATCCACAATGCCGGTGTTGACGGAACAATCAAGGAGGGTGACGCAGTGATATTCTTTAACTATCGCAATGACCGCGCCAAGGAAATAACCACCGTGCTGACTCAGCAGGATATGCCCGAAGCCGGTATGCACACTGTAAAGGGATTGCAGTATTTCTGCATGACTCCGTATGATGCTTCATTTACCGGTGTTCATATCCTTTTCGATAAGGAAAACGTAAACAATACGCTCGGTGAGTATCTTTCATCGCTCAATAAGAAGCAGCTTCATATCGCTGAAACAGAAAAGTATGCTCACGTGACATTCTTCTTCAATGGCGGTCGTGAAACTCCGTATGAGGGTGAAGATCGTATCCTTGTGGCTTCGCCTAAGGTTGCGACCTATGACCTTAAGCCTGAAATGAGCGCTCCTGAAGTGTGTGATAAGCTCGTTGATGCTATTCGTACAGAGAATTATGACTTTATCGTAGTTAACTATGCTAACGGCGATATGGTAGGTCATACCGGTGTGTATGAAGCAATCGAAAAGGCTGTGAAGGTGGTGGACGAATGTGTTCACAAGACTGTTGAGGCAGCTAAGGAAGCCGGCTACGAGGTGATAATCATTGCTGACCACGGTAATGCTGATAACGCTGTGAATGCAGATGGCACTCCGAATACAGCACACTCGCTCAATCCCGTGCCCTGCGTGTATGTAACCGATCGCAAGGATGCAACAGTGGAAGACGGTAAGCTTGCTGACGTGGCTCCGACCATTCTGAAGATAATGGGTATCGAGCAGCCCGCTGAAATGACCGGTCATTCGCTGATAAACTAAGGCAGGACTGAAATAAAATCGTAAAAAAAATCCCGTGCTCTTATTGAGTGCGGGATTTTTTTAATCTCTTAGTATTGGTGCATTTGTGAAAATATATTTTGAAATAGCGGGATGGTGTGGGTGTTTTTAAAAACAATGTTAAACAGAGCGATTTTCTTGTTGGAAATTTTGGACGGATGTGGTAAAGTGTATACCTTTGCACTGTGTTTTTCATGGTATTAGATTTAAGGTTAACAGGATTGGTTGTCGTGAGACAATCAATTTTTTTTGTTTAGTGTGAAAATGGTATGAAAAGAAGCCCGACGCAAAGGCCGGGCTTGATGTAAGGCGAATTCGGAAACGAATGTTCGCCCTTTTTTATTTTTCGGTGGTTGTGTAGAATAGGATGAGGCGTTCGAGAGCTGCTTCGCAAGCCTGACAGAACGTGGGATAAGTATTGTTGCGCATACGACATTCGTCGGCGGGACGGAAGATGCCCTTAGATGCGTAGCCACCGCCTTCGAATACTCCTAAAGGATATTTATCGGCTTTGCTTACCGGAGTGGGTATCGGAGTGTTTTTCTTGAGCAGGGATTTCCACTTGCTGTCGAAGTTGACAAGTGTGGTGATATTTGGTTCCCAAGGCTCTTTCTTGAGATCGTAGCTGTCTTCCATGACATCGCCTTCGTAGAAGTATTCATCGGCGAGTCCGCCAAAGCTATGTCCGAATTCGTGTACTACGACCGGAAGGAATTGAGGGTGGCGCGCTGCGGTGAGCAGATAGCTGTTGTAGATGCCGCCACCGCCATATTCAGGGGTGTTAGCCAAGATAATGATGTGCTCGTAGGGTATTCCTTCGAGAGCATCGTTGACGGCTTTGACGTGAGGAGTTGTGAGATAGCGGTTTGAGTAGAAGGTGGAGAAGTGAGAGCCGAAAGCCGTGTCGAGCCAGATGCCCATGCGCGGAATGCTGACACCTGATTCGGCTGATGTAGACTCGACGGCAACAAAGTTGATGCGGTCGGCATAGCGACGATATGGTTCGTAGCGCAGAATTTCGTCGACGGTCATCTGTGCGTGTACATAGAAACTGTCCATCTCCTGCTTTGTGTAGCCTTCGGCTAAGATTGCGATGTCGATGGGGTTTTCAGCAGAACCGCGGTGGAGGTAGCGGTGGGGTAGGGGATTTTTTCCTCGTACGGCAATTAATTCATCGTCGGGGCGATAACGGTGTGTCATTGAGGCGATTGTGTCGGCGTGCATGTCGAGAAGAGTGACGCTAATCAGAGCCGGTGATTTGGGGAGGGGGGCGAGGAATGTGTTTTCGAATGAGCGTGAGGTAGTTACGGACTCCGGAGTGGAGAGCCATTCCTGGAAGAGGGATGAGAAAGATGTGCGGTAGATGGTGTCGCCCGAAGCTTCATCGACAACGGTGAGTTGGCCGTTGCCACGGTAGGGGAGTTTAGAGAGATTGGTGCGACGACCTGCCCATCCCTTCTGACGACTCTGAGCGTCGAGCATTGCGGTGATGTGATGTTTTGTGCCTCCGAAAGTATAGTCGAGTCGCAGAGTGGAGTCGGCAAAATGGTCGGAGAATGAAGCACCGGCGGCTATAGGAGCGGCGGCGAGTGCTAAAAAGAGTGATGCAAATAGTTTCATAATGGTGCAAATGTAATAAAAAAAACGGCTTGTTAGACGAGCCGTTTTTTAATGTGGTCAACTATAGTCTGCGGATTTTGGCATCCGAGCATATATTTGCGCCCGTTTTTGAGGGTGACGAAGAAGCAATCGGTGGTGTTGCCGTAGTAGCTGAAGTATTTGCCGAAATCGCGGTGGTAGTACCAGCCCCAGTATCCGAACAGTCCTTTGCTGCCACAGATGCGTCTTTCGCCGAAACGTGGTCGGAGCAATTCGATAGAATCTATGTCGGCAAGCGGTATTGATTTGATTTTAAGCGAGCGATTGATACATAGCTCACGGTCGTCGACAGAGATGGATTGCGGCATATAGAAAAGAGCGAGCAACGAAATAGCTATAACTGTGGCGAAAAGCAGGTAGGAAGTGTATGGGTTTAAGTTGCGATATACGTAGAGGGCTGTTCCGAGGATAATAAGTAGTGAGAAAGTGGAAAGAATGGTAAGTATCGGGCTGATTTTTACGGTCTGCTTCATTGTGGTAGATTTTTGTTTTTAATGTAGTCGGCAATACATAAGTTGAAGGCAATCCATACGACACCGATCATCCATGGCCATGCGTAGTGGTGGTCGTGTGTTGCTAAAAACCAGTAGGCGAACAGAATGATTGAGCACCATTCGATGTGGTTGCGTGGCTTTGATGGCATTGGTTTGACTTGTTTTCCAGAGATGAATATGTAGGTGAGCCAACCGATAGCGTAGAACAGAGTTATTCCGCCGAGAAGGAGTGATGGGATTTCGAGAATTTTCAATTCCGGGAGGGAGGTGGCGGAAATAGTGGAAGTGGCTAAACAACAGGAGAGTAGTAAAAATGCGATTTCAGGTGTGGCACTATTGAGTACGGTAAGGAAACGGGGTGATGCCATAGGAATGATATTAGATGTGAGTACTATGCAAGTATGCTTGATTATAGCAAATATACAGAAATGATTGGTGTGGAAGTGTATGTCGGTGGTGTTTTTTTTATGAAATCGGTATAATAAAGTTTGGCAGGGTATCGTTGATATGGTGTGAAAGGTATATTATATAAAGTGCTGATGCCGGCGTTTCTTGTAATGTCGGCGATAGGAGTGTGTGTGTTTCTCTACTTTTCTCATCGGCTGACTGTAGATATGTCGGAGCAGGAGAGGGGGAGGATGGAATTGTGGGCGGAGGCGACACAACGTTTAGCAGCTGATAATCCGGTAGATACGGAAATTGACTTCCTTTTGGGGGTGGTGGAGGGAAATGTGTCGATTCCGGTGATACTCACCGACTCGCGGAATCAGATAGTGATGAGCAGGAATATCGATCTGCCCGATGATTCAGTAGGGGCTGTCGAGGTGTTGCATCGCCGGTTGGAGCGCATGAAACGTACGGATAAGGTAATTGAAATAGCGATAGCACCGGGAGTGTCGCAACATTTGTATTTTGCCGAGTCGAAGCTATTGTCGCGGCTCGGGGTGTATCCTTATGCACTTGTGGGGTTGATGGCGATATTTGCCGTAGTGCTATACTTTGCCGTGAGTGCATCGCGACGAGCGGAGCAGAACAGGGTGTGGGTGGGATTGTCGAAAGAGACGGCGCATCAGCTTGGGACTCCTATATCGTCGCTCATGGCATGGATTGAAGTGCTCAAAGATAGTGGTTGTGACGAAACGGTGACGGAAGAGATGGATAAAGATGTGCGCAGGCTTTCGGTTGTGGCATCGCGCTTCTCGAAAATAGGTTCGCGTCCGGATATGACTATCGACAATCTCTGTGAGGTGGTAGGCGGTACGGCAAGGTATATGGCATCGCGGCTCGGTATGGGAGTGGCTGTGGATGTAAGAGTACCGTCGGAAGAACTGCCGGTAGGGATGTCGCGTCCGCTTATAGAATGGGTGGTGGAAAATTTGATGAAAAATGGGGCTGACGCAATGTGCGGTCGCGGAAAAATGGCTGTAGAGGTGATGCGCGACGGAGGTAAAGCTGTAGTGGAAGTGAGCGATACCGGGTGTGGAATACGTCGCGATAAGCTGCGAAAGGTATTCGCAGCCGGCTATACGACAAAGAAGAGGGGGTGGGGGTTAGGACTGACACTCGCCAAGCGCATCGTGGAACGCTATCATGGAGGTAGTATTTTTGTGAAAACGACTGAGGTAGGGCGCGGAACGACGTTCAGAGTGGAGCTGCCGCTTAGAATAGAGCCCTGAGAACGTCGAGAGAGCGTAGCGAGTCGAGAGGGGCGATGTGGAGCGAATAGTATCGCAAAATGCCGTCGAGCATGGCGTTGCGCTCGGAGCGCGACAGTCGCAGAAGGTGCATATCGTTGAATGAGAGTCGGAACAACGTGGCAACTACAGCGGCCTCGCGTCCGATGAGAAATTCCTTATGAGAGGGGAATGATGCGCGAAAAGTGCCGTCGATCATATCGAATACCTTGCCATCGCTGAATGTTGTAGTGTCGGGCGCGATGCCGAGAAAATGTCCGAGCCGACAGAGGAAGCAGATGTGGAAATTGGCCGTTCGAGAGTCGCTGAGAGCATCGAGCGTCAATATAGAGTTTTCGATAAATCCCCACATAGCGGCATCGGCATGGCTTTCGCGAAGGAGAGAAACAAGAACTTCGGCGATGAATAGAGTGAGGGCACTTTTTAGCGGGCTCATGCGCAGATTGGCAAGCGGCGCCATGAGTCTTGGGTCGGACATGGTGTGGATATCGCGCCCCGGGCGAAAATCGGCAGCGCACTCAACAATACTGAGAGGCATGAGAAGCGCACGGCGTCGCGAAGCCTCCCGACCGTTGCCCGCAGGAACGAGAAAAGATAGAGGTCCACGCTCAAGAGAGAAGGTGGAAAGAATGGAGTGGCGATCGTTGTATTTAATCGTTCTAAGGGCTATGATATGTACCGTTTCCTTCATTTTTCGGCACAAAAATATGAAAAATGAGGGTTAAATGAAGAAAAATTGATTAATAAGTTGCACAGAATAAAAAAAGTGTCTATATTTGCACTCGCTTTTGAGGCACAACGCAAAGAAGCATGGCCCATTCGTCTATCGGTTAGGACGCAAGATTTTCATTCTTGAAAGAGGAGTTCGATTCTCCTATGGGCTACT
>CAYQEN010000011.1:0-46513 GCA_964416545.1 uncultured Bacteroides sp.
GCAATGAAGACGAAATTCGTCAGGCTCTCGAAGCTGGTGTCGACCGCATCATGCTCGACAACTTCACTCCCGAAGCCACAAAAAAGGCCGTTCAGCTCATCGACGGACGATGCGAAACCGAATCATCTGGAGGCATCACACTCGCCACTCTTCGCTCATACGGCGAATGCGGTGTCGACTACATTTCTGTAGGCGCACTCACCCACTCGGTCAAAGGCCTTGACATGAGCTTCAAAGCCTGCTGATTCAGATTCCTGCTTTAGGCTTGGTAGCCTGAAAATCTTTAAGATAATTAGGCACCGAATAAGCCAAATCCAAAAACTCTCTTCGAGCCCACTGGCGCTCGGAGAGAGCTAACATATTTGTAGCCAGTGGTACAATACCATCCTTATACTCAGTGTTAGGTCGTGTTATCACGCCCTGCGCTTTCGCTGCACCATCACCAAACATAAGCAATTTTCCACCCTCGACATTGCCGAAAGTTTCAGAATCAAGTATTATCGGTCCTTCTGTCACCACCTGATTCAGTCCCATATCAAATACGGCACCAAACACCTCCATTCGGCGAGCGTCAATCATTGGGGCAAACAATGTATCGCCGTCAACATCACACTCAAACATCGCCGTCACAGCCAATAATTCAAGCGTATCGACACCTATCAAAGGAACATCGAGAGCATACGCCAAACCCTTAGCCTCCGACAGACCGATACGAAGACCCGTATAGCTGCCAGGACCCATCGACACTGCCACCGCATCAAGCTTCATTTCGCGTTCCCGACCATAGTCAAGACACTCCTTAACGAAGCCGCTCAAAAGTGCCGCATGATTTCTGCCTTGAAAATCCTCACGATGACAAATCACCATTCCTTCTGCGGTCAGAGCCGCCGAACACACGGTAGTTGATGTTTCTATATTTAATATGACAGCCATAAGTTATAGTCCAATTTTTTGTGCAAATTTACTTATTTTCCCCGCTTAAAGTATTACATTTGCAAAAAAAGAACCTTAACTCTGTAGAACATGCTTCTATCTATGACCGGATTCGGCAGATCCACTGTCGAACTCCCTAACAAAAAAATCACTGTAGAGATTAAATCGCTAAATAGCAAGCAACTTGATCTCTCTATGAGAATCCCTCCCATTTTTCGCGAGAAAGAAATGGAGATGCGTACACTTATTGCTGGCATGCTTGTTCGCGGCAAAGTCGAGTTGACTATGTTCGTCGAAAACCTGCAATGCGAACCATCTGTACAGCTAAACCTCAATCAAATGGCCGCTTACAAACGCCAATTTGATGAAATGAAACAAACTCTCGGACTTCCCGAACCATCCGACTGGTACAGCCTTCTGCTCCGCTTCCCCGACTCCGTTAAGAGCGACTCTACACAGACCGGCACAGAAGCCGACTTCAATGCCGCGCTACAAGCCGTAAAAGAAGCCGCCGAAGCCCTAATACATTTCCGTGCTACCGAAGGCGCACGACTCGAAGAATTTTTCACCACCCGCGTCAACGCAATATCAGAACTCCTCAAAGAAGTCCCTCGCTACGAATCCGAGCGCATCACCCACATTCGCTCACGTATCGTTGACAACCTCGGAAAACTGCCTCAAGTAGACTACGACCGCGGTCGACTTGAACAAGAAATGATTTTCTACATCGAAAAGCTCGACATCAACGAAGAAAAGCAGCGACTCGGACAGCACATCAACTACTTCCTCGAAACAATGGCAGGCGAACCCGGACAAGGCAAAAAACTCGGATTCATCAGTCAGGAAATGGGACGTGAAATCAACACCCTCGGCTCCAAAAGCAACCATGCCGAAATGCAACGTCTCGTGGTAAAAATGAAAGACGAGCTCGAGCAAATCAAAGAACAAGTCTTGAACGCAATGTAATATCATCCACTCGGAATGAAAGAAGGTAAAATCATCATCATATCAGCCCCATCAGGTTGTGGAAAATCCACAATCATCAACGCCCTTTTCGAGCGAGGACACGTCGACATGAAATTCTCCGTATCGGCCACCAACCGACCGCCACGCGAAGGTGAAGAACACGGCAAAAGCTACTACTTCCTCACCGACGACGAATTTCGCAACGCCATCTCGCAAGACGCATTCGTAGAATACGAAGAAGTCTACCCCGGACGCTTCTACGGAACCCTCCGTAGCGAAGTGGAGCGTCGATGCGCCGAAGGACAAAACGTCGTTCTCGACATCGACGTCAAAGGCGGCATGAGAGTCAAAAAAATGTACGGCGACAAAGCCCGTAGCATCTTCATAATGCCACCCTCAGTCGACGTCCTTCGAAGCCGCCTTGAAGGACGCGCAACAGACTCCGCCGAAGAAATCAACAAGCGCGTACAGAAAGCCGAATTCGAACTCTCATTCGCTCCCGAATACGACGTCACAATCATCAACGACGACCTCAACGTCGCCATAGAGCAGACCGAACAAGAAATTCTCAACTTCACTGCTTGCTGATGACTCAACAACGCAAACGCATCGGGCTTTTCGGAGGCTCTTTCAACCCCGTACACATAGGTCACATGATGCTTGCGCAGTATCTTGCGCAATTCGCTGACTTCGATGAAGTATGGCTGCTTCTATCACCCAGCAACCCACTCAAAGTTAACGAATTAAGCACTTCGCGCGCCACCGACACCCAACGAATCGAGATGCTCCAGGCAGCCTCCGCTTCCGACACACGCATCCGCGTCTGCGACATTGAGCTATCCATGCCACGACCCTCATATACTGTCGACACCCTGCGCCGACTTGCCGAACTATACCCCGACACCGACTTCACTCTTATAATCGGTAGCGACAATTGGTTGATTTTCGACAGATGGCGCAATCACCAATACATCCTCGACAACTTCCGTGTCGCCGTATATCCACGTCCAGGCTACCCTCTCCCCGCCAACTCCGGACATCCCAATGTTTCGTTCCTTCTTTCCGCCCCTCAAATTGAGATAAGCAGCTCATTCATACGCCAATCCATCGCTAAAGGGTACGACATGAGCCATTTTCTCCCCCCCCCTCTCCCATCATACATCAAAGACCACAAACTTTATACGTCATGACCGATAACTTCAACACCGAAATGCAGCTCACTCCGGGGCAACTCGCTTTCATCGGGCTATGCAACGAATACTGCTCGATGGCCGAAAACGCAAGCACCCTCAGTCGCGACGAACTTCTCGCCACAACTCTCCGAATGCTGCCGCGCCTTTACATCGCCACAACCGACCTACCCGACAGCGACGATATGGCAAACTCGTATATCGATCAAGCGTTGGATGAAGACTACTACAACTCCATACGCGCCACATTCGAGCGCATTCTCGGTGAAGACGACACATACCTCGAAGTATTCGAAGAAGACATGAAATACTCCGACACACCCATAGCCGCAAGCATTGCCGAAGGGCTCGCCGACATATTCCAAGTCTGCTACAACTTCATCGAGACCGTACGCGACGCGCCAACTCACGTCATAGCAGAAGCCCTCGGTGCCATAAAAGACGACTTCGCAGGATATTGGAGCCGAATCCTTTGCAATCTCCTCCGCCCACTCAACCAACTTCGCTACAACCTCTAACTCCCCCATATCATGATTACAGAAAGTCAACACCTCCCCTACGTCGACGAGCTGATGGAATTTCTCGACTCTTCTCCAGTCAATTTCTTTGCCGTCGACACTCTCGCTAAAATGTTTTCCGATGCCGGATTCGAACATCTTGAACCCGCCAATCGTTGGAATCTGCGCCCTGGAGGCCGCTACTTCGTAACCAAAAATTCATCCGCCATATTCGCTTTTGCCATCGGACAAGGCTCTCCCGACTGCGGATTCAAAATCATTGCCGCACACTCCGACTCTCCCGGCTTTCGCATCAAACCAAAAGCCGAAATCACAACCGACGGCGGCATCGTCAAACTAAACACTGAAGTCTACGGAGGTCCCATTCTATACACATGGTTCGACCGTCCGCTCTCCATTGCCGGACGAGTAATGCTTCGCAGCGACAACCCTCTCCGTCCCGAGCCGTTCCTTGTACGCTTCGACTCTCCACTCCTCACCATTCCCCACTTAGCCATCCACTTCAACCGCGCTGTCAACGAAGGAAATCCTCTCTCAAAGCAGAAAGACATGCTCCCCGTCATCGGCATCGTAAACGACCGACTTGAAGCCGACAACCTCCTGCTCAATCTCGTTGCTCAAAAACTTGACGTTGAGCCCACCGAAATTCTCGATTTCGACCTTTCTCTCTACGACACTACACCTGCTTGCCGCGTCGGACTTAATGGCGAATTTATCACATCTGGACGCATCGACGACCTCGCTATGGTTCATGCCGGAGCTATGGCTCTACTCGAATCTGTAGCCGAAGAGCAACCCGAACTCAGTGGTACAAATGCCAACATGACAAGAGTCCTCGCCATATTCGACAACGAAGAAACCGGCAGTGGCACCAAGCAAGGTGCTGCTTCGCCATTTCTCGGTGGCATCCTTCGTCGCATTACTGAAGCTCTCGGTGGCAACGAAGAAGACTACTTGCGCGCCATTAGCAACTCCTTTATGATTTCTGCCGACTGCGCACACGCCGTTCACCCCAACTACACCGAAAAGCACGACCCCACAAACCACCCGGTTCTCGGTGGCGGGCCCGTCATTAAAATCAATGCCAACTGCAAATACATGACCGACGCCGACAGCTCTGCCGTATTCAAAACCATATGCGACAGTGCCGATGTCCCATGTCAATACTTCGTCAACCACAGCGACGTTGCTGGAGGATCAACGCTCGGCAACATCTTCACCTCGCAAATCGACCTTCGCGGTGTCGACGTTGGCACTCCTATTTGGGCTATGCACTCCGTACGCGAAACGGCCTCTGCTGCCGACCACGGCTACACTGTCCGCGCCTTCCGCGAGTTCTACGACTGCTAACGCGCCATACTCTATCAAATCTTACAAAGAGCAATCATAAAAACGAAAAAAGCTCGCACGGTATGTACCGTGCGAGCTTTTATTATATTCTGTTTATCTATGTATCAGTCGTTAAGAGGCACTGCATAATACATCTTCTTACCTGTCGGATAGAAACCGGTGATAAACATCACCTTATCGCCACCCTCGGCACTCATTATCTGTGTGAATATTTTATCTACATCATCTGCTGTACGCACACGCACATTATTGATGTCCACAATTATAAAGCCATCCTTAATACCGGCATCCTTAAACTTGCCATCCTTCAGTCCGGCCACCTGCACGCCCGACGAAATGCGGAGCTGACGACTTGTATTTTCGTCAATCTTCTTGAACGCACATCCAAGATCAGCAACACTCTTAGCCTTTACTATTTCTGTGCTTCCCTCGGCATTATAGAGCGTAGCCTCAGCCTTATACTCCTTATTGTCGCGAATATAAGTTATAGTCACCTTTGTGCCGGGACGGAAGCGACTCAGACTCTCCTGAAGCTGAGCCATCGAATGAATCGGGGCTTCGTTGACAGCTATGATTACGTCACCCTCTTTCAGTCCGGCCTCCATTGCGGCTGTCTGTTCTTCTACAGAACCGATATAGACACCCTGTGTCACCTTAGTGATGTTTTTCTTTTTGGCTATCTCCGGTGTAAGATCCGAACCGGCCACACCGAGCATTGCGCGCTGCACTTGACCGAACTGGCGAAGATCGGTTATCACCTTCTTCACAATTGTCGTCGGAATTGCAAACGAATATCCTGCATAGTTACCGGTTTGCGAATAGATCGCCGAATTGATACCTACCAATTCGCCATTCATATTCACCAATGCGCCGCCTGAATTTCCCGGATTCACAGCCGCATCAGTCTGGATAAACGACTCGATACCCATCATTCGTGAATTTGTAGCCGAAGAAATACTGCGAGCCTTAGCGCTCACAATTCCGGCAGTCACAGTAGATGTCAAGCCAAATGGATTTCCAACGGCAAGTACCCACTCGCCAACCTTCAGATTATCACTATCGGCAATAGGTATTACAGGCAGATCCTTAGCCTCGATTTTTATCAGCGCAAGGTCGGTCATGGCATCCTTGCCAACCACCGTTGCATTGAAATTGCGATTATCATTCAGTGTCACTTCAAGACGGTCTGCACCATCGATTACATGATTATTCGTCACGATATATCCGTCAGCCGAAAGAATCACACCCGAGCCGAGACCCTTCTGCTGCATATTTTCTTCATCTTCGCTGTTATTTCTGCGCTGTTGTTGCTGACGCTGACCGCGCGAAGGCATTCCGAAGAAAAATTCCAAAAACGGATCGTTCATATATCCACCCTGATACTGATTCACCTGCTGGCTCACATAGCTCTTTATACTTACCACGCCATTCACAGTACTCTCAGCTGCCTTGGTAAAATCAGGTGCTCCTGTCGACGCACTTGTCCGCGACGACGATGGAGCCACAGTAAATAAAGCTTCACCTTCAGTACCACTCACGTTTCCTGTTACGCTCTGAGCATCGGTACAAGATGCAGCCGAAGTTGCTGCCAAACCGACTGCTGAGCATACCAACAATGCGAATTTCATTGAACTTTTCATATTATTTCAATTTGTTTATTGATTACTTTATCACTTGCTGCGAGCATCATGCTCACACATTCTATTGACGGCAAAAATAGTGTAAAATTTAATCGACAAATGACCAATCCGCACGTTTTTAAGTTGATTTAATAATGCCTTTATCATTTTTGCATATTTTACACTGCTGTGCATCTTAATGTATATTTTTTAGTATTTCCTGCCATAAATGACAAATATTAAACGCATACCGGCACCAAAACACGCAGATTTTCTCTAAATTTGCCACCTGACTAATCTCAACACGCTCCTACATGATCAAAAATATATTCTACACTCTCTCCACCCGCACCGTCATTCACCACTCAATCATCGCTTTTATATCCGTGATGGTGTTGGCATCATGCGGTTCCGGACGCAAAGCTGTCTCTGCAAAATCATCAGGAGCATACACTGCAACCGAAAAAATTGAAGGAGTCAAATCCGACGGTCACTTCACCGCCCCATCAGGCATTTCCTCTCACACTCATCGACTTCTCGATGAAGCAAATTCTTGGATTGGTGTCCCATACCGATACGGAGGTACATCTCGACGAGGTGTCGACTGCTCTGGATTCGTTCTTCTCATGTACCAACGCGCACTCGACATCGACCTTCCTCGAAACTCTGCCATGCAGCAAGAGTACTGTCGCTCTATCGAGCGCAAAAAGCTACGCGAAGGCGACCTCATATTCTTTACATCCTCTCAAAGCAAAAATATCAGCCATGTAGGTATATACATTGGCAACGATCGCATGGTTCACGCTTCCACAAGTAAGGGTGTCATCGTTACTTCTCTCTCTCAGCCTTACTACGTCAAGCATCTCCACTCTTATGGTCGCGTACCGCAATACGAAGCCATGCTCTCCACTACCGACTCGAAAGCCGACCTACAAATCCCGACAGCCAAAGTCGAATCACCGCACCCCAATACCGATGAAAAGAAAAAAACACGAAAAGCTATCCGCACAACCGTTGCCACCGATATTCCGCCGGCCACTAAAGCCGCAATGGAGCGAAACAGACAAAAAGTTCTAAACTCCATTATCGAACAAAAAGCCGATTCTATATTCTCAACAAAACAGTAACAATGCACCACCCCACATCGCAAATATTCAACCGCACCATCCGACTCATTGGCAACGACAGTTTCGAGCGACTACAAAACGCTCGTATCATCCTCTTTGGTGTTGGAGGGGTAGGTAGTTGGACTGCCGAATCGCTCATTCGCAGTGGCATCGGCCACCTTACCATCGTTGATGCTGACAAAGTTGCCGTGTCAAACATCAACCGACAGCTCCCTGCACTCAATTCTTCCGTCGGTCAGTCAAAAGTCGAAGTTCTGAAACAACGACTCCTCGATATCAACCCACAAGCCTCAATAACAGCTATCGAAGCTCTATACACAGCAGAAACAGCCGCCGAATACGACCTCGACGCTTACGACTGTGTCATTGACGCTATCGACAGCCTTTCCGACAAAGCCACTCTAATCCTCAACGCCACTGCCTCTCATACCAAACTATTCTCTTCTATGGGAGCCGCATTGAAAATGAATCCTGAACGCATCGCAGTCGACGAATTTTGGAAAGTAAAGGGTTGCCCCCTCGCCGCCGCACTCCGACAGAAATTCCGTCGAAACGGCATCAAGCCACGTCGAAAATTCAAATGCGTTTATTCCGATGAACTCCTCCCCAATCTTGGTGCCGACAACGACACTTCTGGAGCTATGTCATTTTCAAAAGTACGTATCAACGGTGCTATGTGCCACATCACGGCAATATTCGGCTTCACACTTGCCGGACTCGCCGTTGAGCACCTTCTCACTCAGAAATAGCCGTTGTTGCTGATGTCTTAGTTGAGTCTGTCTGTTGAGTCGACTCTCCGCGATCCACCTCTTCGCTACGATTCAACCCATCGGCATAATCCGAAAGAATCGAGCGATACTGCTTGGCAGTCGCAGCAAAGTCATATTTAGGCGAGCGGCGTGCCAGATTCTTAAACGCATCCGACATCTCCTCTCCTCCGGCACTCAACACTATATCATATACATCCACATACTTACGCAGAGTCTCCATATCTCGGCGAACATTTCCATCGGCAACAGCCTGTTCATGGATATTCATATAAGCCACAAGTACCTGAACGGCTTCTGCCGGAGTCAGGTCATCAGCATTCAGAGCCAAACTATCGATTGCTGTCGACACTCCGCGTGAACTGCCCGACTCGATAATTTCGTTTTCTATTTCAACTATTTTTTCTTCAGCAGCCACCTGCTTTTCCGATTTTCCACACGACACAAGCGATGATGCTGCAATTATAACTGCTACAACAGCCGAATACTTCAATTTCATACTATTAATACTATCTATTCAGACCGCAAATTTAGTCAATTCCACTCGACATAAGCTCACAATCCGCACAAAAAAGCCAACTTCTCCGCCACAAATTATTTTACATCCTTAAAGTTCTACGCCAAAACATCTATCAAAAAATCGCCAGACATTTGCAGATAACAGAAAAACTATGTACTTTTGCACTCGGATTAATCATCACCGATGATTATCTACTCGGGGCGTAGCGCAGTCCGGTTAGCGCACCTGCTTTGGGAGCAGGGGGTCGAAGGTTCGAATCCTTTCACCCCGACACTATTAAACTACCGCAGATAGCAAACGTTGTTATCTGCGGTTTTCTTTTTATACCACACGCACTACCTCAAAACAAAAATTTGTGTAATTTATAGCAATTACCTATTTTTGTTTCAAAACCAATCAGACCATGACATCAAGACAATTAATAAGTATCTCGCTTCTTGCTCCGCTTGCCATTCCATGCGTAGCAGCAAAGAAAAAAGCAAAGCAACTCAATCCCGATAAACCAAACGTCGTCATCATTCTTGCCGACGATCTCGGCTACGGAGACATGGAATGCTACGGTGCTAAAAACGTCTCTACACCCAATGTCAACCGCTTAGCTTCACAAGGTACGAAATTCACTAATGTTCACGCAGTTGCATCAACTTCCACCCCCTCCCGCTATGCCTTGCTCACCGGCGAATACCCATTCCGACGCCCGGGCACCGATGTCGCTCCCGGAAATGCTGGCATGATTATACGCCCCGAACAATACACTATGGCCGATATGTTCAAAAACTCCGGCTACCGCACCGCAGCCATCGGCAAATGGCATCTCGGACTTGGGGATAAAGATGGAGAACAGGATTGGAATTCGCCACTACCGATGTCACTGTCCGATATAGGTTTTGACCATCATTACATTATGGCTGCCACAGCCGACCGCGTTCCTTGTGTCTTCATCGAAGACGGCATGGTGGCAAACTACGATTCCGAACACCCCATCAAAGTCAGCTACAAGCAAAACTTCCCCGGCGAACCCACCGGACGCAATAATCCCGAATTGCTCTATAATTTGAAATCTTCCCACGGCCACGATATGTCCATCGTCAACGGCATCGGACGCATAGGCTACATGACCGGAGGTGGAAAAGCTCTTTGGAAAGACGAAAATATTGCCGACTCGATTACTTCTCACGCAGTCAACTTCATCAAACGCAATGCCGACGAGCCCTTCTTCCTCTACTTCTGCACCAATGATGTCCACGTACCACGTTTCCCCCATGAACGCTTCCGTGGCAAAAATCCTATGGGCTTACGTGGCGATGCAATCGTACAGTTCGACTGGTCGGTCGGTGAAATTCTCAAAGCTATTGACGAAGCCGGAATCGCCGACAACACAATAGTCATCCTATCGAGCGACAACGGCCCAGTGCTCGACGATGGCTACGACGACCAAGCCGAAGAACTACTTGGCAATCATACCCCATCCGGACCATTCCGTGGCAACAAATACAGTGCCTTCGAAGGCGGAACAATGGTACCAGCCATTGTTCGATGGCCGGGACACGTCGATGCCGGCAAGGAGTCCGACGTCTTAATGTCTCACATTGACTGGATGGCTTCTCTCGGATCTCAGATAGGAGCAAAACTGCCTGAAGGAGCTGCTCCCGACAGTCGAAACCGTAGCACAAACCTGCTTGGCAACGACACCAACCACACCCCGTGGGTGCTCGAAATGGCTGCTAACCATACCATCTCCATCCGCACTCCGCAATGGAAATACATCGAGCCTAACGATGGTCCGAAAATGATACAATGGGGGCCCAAAATTGAGACTGGCAACCTCTCGACACCCCAACTCTACAACATGACCGAATCGCTCAACGAGCAGAAAAACGTTGCGTTGGAAAATCCGTCAAAAGTTTTCGAGATGCAAAACATTCTCCGACGCGTTAAAACAATAATAGGCTATAAAAACGACAAATAACTCCCTTCAAATATGAAAAAATGTATCTACTGTGGCCAAGAAGCCAACGACAATGATATGGTTTGCAACAACTGTGGTCACCACTTTCCGCAAACACCTCCCCCCTACGACGCATACTCTCAAAACTACGATCGCAACAACGCATTCGACGAAGGTCCCGAAGGCAAAAGCCGTGGCGTAGCTGCTCTCCTTGCCATTTTGCTCGGTGGTCTTGGTATACAATACTTCTACCTCGGTAAGACCACAGCTGGATTCATCACCATACTTCTATCCATCGTTACATGTGGCGTTTGGCAGGTACTCATGCTTATTCAGGGCATACTGATGTTCTGCATGACAAATGCTGAATTCCGTCGCAAATTCGTATTGTCCAACTCCACCCTACCGCTCTTCTGATGAGCGTCACTGTCCAACGCGGATTACCTGCCATTGCTGAGTTGGCCGACGAAGGTATTACGGTCAATGTTCGCAATCGCGACGAAAAAAACGACAACACGGTTAAAATAGCCGTTCTCAATCTTATGCCACTCAAGCAGCAGACCGAGAGCGACATTATTCGTGCGCTATCGTCATCCCCCGTAAGTATCGACATCGAGTGGATACAGCCCGCCACACATCGCAGCAAAAACACCGATGCCGCACATCTTGATGAATTCTACTCTTCATTCTCCGACCGACCCGTCACCGACTTCGACGGCATCATCATCACCGGAGCGCCCATCGAGCGCATCCCGTTTGAGAGCGTCGACTATTGGCCGGAACTCTGCAACATAATGGATAGCATCAAAGTCGCACAAATACCGACCATGATGCTATGCTGGGGTGCTTTCGCCGGACTATACCACCGATACGGAATACCCAAATATGTTATTACTGATAAAATTTCTGGTGTTTTCCCCCACCGTTTGCTCCTCCCCGACCATCCTGCAGTAGCCGGATGCAAACCGTCGTTCAGCGTCCCTCATAGTCGCTTCACCGAAGTCCGACGCTCCGACGTTGAACAGATCAACGACGTTGTCATTCTTGCCGAAAGCCCCGAAAGCGGACTCTATCTGATGTGCTCTGCCGATGGTCGCGAACTATACGTCACCGGACATTCGGAATACACCGCACTTACACTCGACAGCGAATACCGTCGTGATATATCGCGCAATATGAATCCGTCCATTCCGGCACACTACTATCCCTGCGACAACTCGGCTCTGACACCGGCCATCGTATGGGAGCATCACCGCAAATGCCTGTTTAGCAATTGGACTGAGCTTTGTCGAAACTATCGACAGCAGAAACAAACGACTGCCAAAGATTATCACTCTCCGGAAGTGGAGCAGTGACATCTATCAAATTTCCCGACACAGGATGCACAAACTTCACTCTATGAGCCTGAAGTGAAATGCTTCCATCGGGATTGCTTCGTTTATCGCCATACTTCAAATCCCCTTTAATCGTACATCCCATCGATGCCAGCTGCACGCGGATTTGATGCTTTCTTCCCGTATGCAACTTCACCTCAAGCAGATGATAGCGGTCGCTTGAAGCCAGCAGACGATAGTCGAGCACTGCCTTCTTCGCGCCATCCTTAGGTTGCGCCCACACATACGACTTATTATTGCGTTCTGTCGAAGTGATATAGCATACCAACGTATCCGACTCCTTCGGCGGAAGCTGACGAACTATTGCAAGATAAGTCTTATCCACCTTCCCGTCACGAAACATCTCATTAAGTCGGGCAAGAGCCTTTGAAGTCTTCGCAAAGACAACCAGACCCCACACCGGACGGTCAAGACGATGCACCACACCGCAAAACACATTGCCCGGCTTCTGATACTTTTCTTTAAGATATTTCTTTACCGTTTCCGACAATGGTTCATCGCCGGTCTTGTCGCCCTGCACTATTTCGCCGGGGCGTTTATTGACTATAATTAGGTGGTTGTCTTCGTAAACTACTTCCATATTTTGCAAATTTAGTGTATTTTTGTGGAAAGAAAAAACGAATCCAATCATGCTCGAATATATCAAAGGAGAACTTGCCGAACTTACACCTACATACGCTGTAATCGACTGCAATGGCATTGGCTATATGCTCCACATTACACTCCAGGCATTCTCCCGACTGGAAGGAGAGCACACCGTAAAACTTTTCGTACACGAATCTATTCGCGAAGACGCCCACCAGCTCTTCGGTTTTGTCGACAACAGCGAGCGAGAGCTATTCCGACTGTTAATCGGTGTTTCCGGAGTCGGAGCCAACACTGCACGCATGATTCTCTCGGCAATACCTGCGCCTGAACTGCAATCCGTAATTGCCAATGGCGACCACCGTCGACTCACTTCAGCCAAAGGTATCGGAGCAAAAACGGCACAAAGAATAATTGTTGACCTTCGCGACAAAATAAAACCGGCAGAAGATACGTTAATATCACAGCCCGTTGCCACATCCGATGCTTTCGAAGAAGCTCTCGCTGCTCTTGTGATGCTCGGATTTGCAAGACCTCAATCACAGAAAGTGCTGAAAAAGCTATTCGACATCGACCCTGCTATCAAAGTCGAAGCTGCCATAAAAAAAGCACTCACTATGATGTGATACAACTCGCTACGAAACGGGCTACGGTATTACAATCAGTATGCTACGCCTGAATTTCGACATACCACGATATATCCGCGTCATGCGCCATCGCATTGCGTGGATATTCCTCATATCGCTATGCCTGCTCAGCGCCGTTGCATTCGCCCGACCCTTATCTGCACACACCTCTGCACCAAGCCCTCAAGTCGCAAAAATCGACTCCGCAACAAAAATATCCGCACCAATCATTCCCCTTACATACGATGAGCTTATCAGCCAAGAATATAGCTCAGGTCTCGACATTCCATCAAACATCCGAACCACAGTGGAATACGATCCTCAAAGCGGATACTACATCATACGCTCACGAATTGGCGACATCGACGTTGCCACCCCATTCGCAGTTTCAGCCGCAGCCTACAACCGCCTTCTTGAGCGACGCGCCTATCTCGACTATGCCCGTCGACGCGACTCCGAAACCGACTCCAAACGCGACAAACAGCCATACCAAATTCTCGACACGGATTTCAATCTCGGCCCTCTCGAAAAGATATTCGGACCCGGAGGTGTTAAACTTCACACCCGAGGCACCGTGCAAACCAACATGGGCATTAAGTCAAACAAGACCGACAATCCGGCATTGTCGCTATCTTCCCGACGCAAAACATACTTCGACTTCGAACAAAAAATTCAAGC
This sequence comes from uncultured Bacteroides sp., assembly GCA_964416545.1. Classification (GTDB taxonomy): domain Bacteria; phylum Bacteroidota; class Bacteroidia; order Bacteroidales; family Muribaculaceae; genus Paramuribaculum. The sequence continues at coordinate 14,222 of CAYQEN010000011.1, forward strand.
CAACATCTCTGCCGACGTTGGCAATCGAATGACGTTCAACATGAACTATAACACGGATGCCACTTTTGACTTCGATTCAAAAAACATCCGACTGCAATACAAAGGCACCGACGACGACATTGTCAAAAGCATCGAAGCTGGCAATGTAAGCCTCACCACTGGCTCATCACTCATTCGTGGCAACACCTCTCTATTCGGCATAAAATCCACTCTTCAATTCGGCCGACTAACCGCCACGGCTCTCGTTTCGCAGCAAAACTCCGAATCTCGATCCATTTCCACTCGCAGTGGCGTACAGACCACTCCATTTTCTATCACGGCCGACAACTACGACGCCGATCGCCACTTTTTCCTTGCCCACTTTTTCCGCGACAACTACGATCGTTTCGCCTCTCACCTCCCATATGTTTCGTCTGGGGTAAAGATTACTCGCATTGAAATTTGGGTCACAAACAAAAATAGCGACTTCCAGCAGTCGCGAAACATCGTCGCATTCATGGATCTTGGCGAAAACAGTGTTCTTGCCAACACCTACTGGAATCCCGAATCGTCCTATCCCAACCCTTCAAACCAATCAAACAATCTTCTCCAGACCATCACTTCTCAATACCCCGATGCCCGAAACATCAACAATGTCACACAAACATTGGCTCCGCTATCGGCCTACGGCATTGTCGGTGGTATTGACTACGCTAAAATCGAAAGCGCACGACTGCTCAACGAAAACGAATATACTCTCAATTCCACCCTCGGCTACGTATCATTCAAAAGCCGTATCAACACCGACGAAGTGATCGGTGTGGCCTACGAATACACCTACAATGGACAAGTATTTCAAGTCGGCGAATTTTCAAGCGACATCACCTCTACAGACCAATCGATATATGTGAAGATGCTCAAAAACACCTCATCTTCACCCTACACTCCCGCCTGGGACCTGATGATGAAAAACGTCTACTCGCTCGGTGCCTATCAAATTCAACCGCAGAATTTCAAACTTGCCATTAAATACCTGTCCGATACCACTGGCACCGAAATCAACTATTTGCCTGTTGCTGGTCTCTCCTCAACACCAATTCTGCAATTGATGGGACTCGACCGAATCGACGCCAACCAAATGTCAAACCCCGATGGATTTTTCGACTTTATCGAAGGCTACACCGTATTACCGCAAAGTGGCAAAATAATCTTCCCCGTAGTCGAACCATTTGGCCGACACCTCGCCTCAAAATTCACAGACTCAAACGTCGCAAAACAATACACCTATCCCGAACTATACGACTCTACGCAAGTCGTAGCTCGTCAATACACCGACAAAAACAAATTCATCCTCACAGGCGAATACCAGGCTTCCGAAGGCTCTCAAATTCGTCTTGACGCCATGAACATTCCGCGAGGTTCGGTTGTTGTAACGGCTGGAGGGGTCACTCTTGTCGAAAATAGCGACTACACTGTCGACTATTCGATGGGCATTGTCACTATCACTAATCAGAGCATCATCGACTCTGGTCAAAGCATCAACGTTACACTCGAAAATCAATCGCTTCTCTCAAATCAACGAAAAACACTCTTAGGCATCGACCTCAACTACCGCTTCAATCCTACTTTTAATCTTGGAGCCACAATAATGCACTACTCCGAAAAAGCCCTTACTGAAAAGGTGAATATCGGCGATGAAGTGGTCAACAACACAATTCTCGGATTAAACTTCTCTTACAATCGCGATTTTCAGTGGCTCACCGACCTTGCCAACAAAATACCCACAGTCAATGCCACTGCACCTTCGCGCTTAATACTCAAAGGTGAAGTTGCTAAACTGATGCCGCATTCCGAAGCCGATGGTACCAATAAGGGCAGCTCCTTCATCGACGATTTCGAATCTGCACAAATGGGCATTGATCTCCGCTCTCCATACGCATGGTTCCTCGCCTCTACTCCATACGAAAATGGCTCTAATGCCATGTTCCCCGAAGCTTCACTATCCGACAACATCAACTACGGCAAAAATCGCGCGCTAATCAACTGGTACACTATCGACCGACTCTTCACCGACCGCAATTCATCACTCGCACCGGGATATATTCGTGCCGACTTAAAGCAATTATCCAATCCATACGTCCGCGAAATCACCTCTCGCGAGATATTTCCGTATCGCGAGCTCTCTTATGGCGAATCATCTACCATTCAGACACTTAATCTATCTTTCTACCCCGACGAACGAGGTCCCTATAATCTCGATACCGAAAATATCGACGACTCCGGCAAGCTCCTCAATCCCGAACGCCGTTGGGGTGGAATAATGCGCCGTCTCGACAATACCAACTTCGAGCAGAGCAACATTGAGTACGTCCAATTCTGGCTGCTCAACCCTTTCCTCGACCCCGAAAACCCCAACTACGACGGTGGCGACCTCTACCTCAACTTTGGCGACATTAGCGAAGACATTCTGAAGGACGGACAGAAATCCTATGAAAATGGTGTTCCCTTTGATGGCAATGACACATACATGAAAAATACCGTCTGGGGACGTGTAAATTCACAAAACTCTCTCACCTACGCTTTCGACAATAATAGCACTTCGCGCCCTGTGCAGGACGTCGGACTCGACGGACTGAAAAACGACGACGAATTCCATTTCAATACCTACCGCGACTACATCGAGCGTCTTCGCCTACGACTCTCGCCATCCGCAATCACTCACATGGAGTCCGACGCATTCTCGCCACTCAACGACCCTGCCGGCGACAATTACCACTTCTATCGTGGCTACGACTACGACGAACAGCGTCTTGGCATCCTCGACCGCTACAAACGATACAACGGTATCGAAGGCAACTCCCTTTCTCCCGAAGATGCCTCCGACCCTCTCTACCAGTCGAGTCGCACACTCCCCGATGTTGAAGACATCAATCAAGACAACACTCTCAACGAATACGAGCGCTACTACCAGTACCGCATCTCTATTCGTCCGGAAGACCTCGAAGTAGGAAAAAATTTCATCACCGACAAGCAAGTATCTATGGTCACCACGCGCGATGGCAAAGACCTTCAAGTCGAATGGTATCAATTCAAAATACCCCTCTCCGACTATGAGCACCGAGTAGGTTCGATTTCCGACTTCTCAAGCATCAGATTTGCCCGAATGTTTATGACCGGATTCCGTCATACTACCCACCTTCGTTTTGCCTCGCTCGAACTCGTACGCGGAGAATGGCGACCCTACAATTTCAGCATCGAAAATCAAGGCGACACTCCGGCCGAAGGCGACCTCGACATCTCGGTTGTAAACATCGAAGAAAATTCCGGACGTACCCCTATCAACTATCTCCTCCCCCCAGGTGTCAGCCGAATCTCCGACCCTGGGCAGTCGCAAATCATCCAACTCAACGAGCAGTCGCTATCACTCAAAGTAGGAAATCTCGACCCGGATAAGGCAAGAGGCATCTACCGTAATACGATACTCGACCTGCGCAACTATCGACGCCTGCAAATGTGGATTCACGCCGAAGCTCCCGACCCCGACATCAAGGGACTGCGCTCTGGCGATTTGTCGTTATTTATCCGACTCGGTAGCGACGCAAAACAAAATTTCTACGAATACGAAATTCCGCTAAGCCTCACGCCTCCCGGACGATATGCCGACACCCAATCCGACCGCTACATTGTTTGGCCTGAGAGCAATTTCCTCAATCTTCAGCTCCAAAATCTCATCAATCTGAAGAAAGAGCGCAACCGCCTCCGACGCGACAAATCCTCTGGCATCGGATACTCTACGCCATACTCTGAACAAGATCCCGATAATACAGCCAATACAATGACTGTCAAAGGCAACCCATCGCTCAGCGACATCCGTGTCATGTTTATTGGCATACGCAACCGCTCCAACACAGTTCAAGATGGCACAGTCTGGATAAACGAACTGAAAGTTACCGACTTTGAAAACGAAGGTGGCTGGGCTGTCGACGGCACAGCAAGCCTGAACATTTCCGACCTCGCGAGCCTTAATTTAGGCACACACATCGAATCAGCTGGTTTCGGAGGTGTCGACCAAAGTCTGAATGAACGTCGCCTTGACGATCTGCACCAATACAACTTTGCCATCCAAGCCGACCTCGGCAAATTCCTCCCGGCAAAAGCCGCTGTCAGAGCTCCCATCTACTACTCCGTCACCAAAGAGCGCATCACACCAAAATACAATCCGCTCGACCGAGATGTACTTCTGAAAGATGCTCTCGACGAAGCCGCCGACCGTCATGAGCAAGACTCAATCAAATCATTTGCCATCGAAAACGCCACCGTCAAAAGCTTCAGCTTGTCGGGGCTTACCTCTGATGTCAAAAGCAAAAATCCCAAACCCTGGGATCCCGCAAACTTCCTGCTCAACTACTCATTCAACAAGCAGTCGCGCACAGATCCCACCACTGAATACGAATACATCAACGACTATCGTGGTAGCTTCCAATACACCTTCCGCCCATACATCCGTGGGCTGCAACCACTGCGAAATATTGTCCGCAATTCGCGCAATGCACGATACTTCAAAGAATGGGAATTCAACTGGTTCCCAAACTCGATTGCTTTCCTCACCACCGTGTCGCGCTACTATTACGAACAGCAGACACGATCTGAAATCGACAACAATTTCAAGCTACCCGTTTCGGTCAGCAAGAACTTCCTTTGGGATCGCCAGCTCGCCGTTAGTTGGAATATGACTCGATCGCTCAACTTCAATTTCAATTCAAACACTTCGGCACGCATTGACGAACCCATTGGCGCCGTCAACCGCAAACTATTCCCCGAGCAATACCGCGAGTGGAAAGACACCGTCATGCAGAGCATCCTGCATCTCGGCACTCCGTGGAGCTACAATCAGACTTTCTCCGGACAATACCGCGCCCCATTCAGCCAAATTCCGGCTGTCAATTTCCTCAACGCCACAATCGGCTACAATGCCACCTACCGTTGGGATCGCGGCACAACGATTGACAACATAAATACCGGCAACTCCATTGCCGGACAATCGGCATGGAGCATTGATGGTCGAATTAGTTTCGACAACCTATACTCCAAAATCCCTTATTTGCGCAAAATCGACTCTCAATTCCATCGACGCTCGCAATATAGCTCTCGCAACCAACGCTCCAAGCCTCGCCGATTCGAACGAATCTACAATCTGCCGGCCGACTCCGCCATTATGATTACACATAATATGCGCACATCCAAAGTTCGCATATCGGCGCGCTCTGCCGATGGCTCTACCTCCATTCCCATCACGACCGAAATCGTCGACAACAATAAAATAACGGTTTTATCCGACAGAGAAGTCAACGCAAAAATCGTTGTCTCGGAAATCATCAACGACCACTCGGGCTTCTGGCACGATATGGCCGACTATGCTCTTTCTCTCGTTACATCGCCACGCTCGGCAGCCATTCGCTACCGACGAACTAAATCGCTCTCCGTTCCGCTCTACCTTCCTGATGTAGGTAATGTTTTTGGACAGACTCGAAGTTTCGGACCTATGGCTCCGGGGCTTGACTTCGCCTTCGGATTTTTCGACGAAGATTACGTCAACCGTGCCAAGAGTCGTGGCTGGCTCATGACCGACAACGAGCAGGTATCGCCTGCTCTATACAGCCGTGCCGAAGAACTACATATCGAACTCAACCTTGAACCTCTTCGTGGACTGAAAATTCAGCTCACAAGCAATCGAACCGACAATCGCACCAAGCAGATTCAATTCATGTACGACGATATGCCAACCACTCTGGCAGGTAGCTACACTAAAACTCACTGCGCCATAGCCACAGCTCTACGCTCCACCGGATCTGCTGCCGACGGCTACCGTAGCGAAACATTCGAAAAATTCTTGTCCGACATACCGGTCATCACCGACCGCTTCCAGCGTCAATTCATCGGGCTCAACTACCCCTCTGAGGGCTTCATGCTTGGCAATCCAAACGCCGGCCTCCCTTACGATCCTGCTGTCAGCAAGCCACGCCCCACAAGTAGCGACATACTTATCCCGGCATTCCTTGCTGCATATTCTGGGACCGATGCCTCTCATCAATACCTCAACCCTTTCCCCTCATTTGCCCATGTATTGCCAAACTGGCGTATCACCTACGACGGACTCATCGACATCGGTTCGCTTCGCAACATTCTTAAAGCGTTCACCATCAACCACGCATACCAATGCACATACACCGTCGGATCATACTCTTCCTACCTCAATTGGATTAGTGCCGACGGAAAATCGCTCGGTTTCACCATCGACTCTGCCACCGGAACTCCGATTCCGTCATCGCCCTACAACATTTCCTCTGTAGCAATCGTCGAACGCTTCGCCCCTCTTCTCGGTGCGTCTGTCACACTAAACAACGACCTTACCCTCAACGCCGAATACCGAGATTCTCGCACCATCACCCTCAACACTTCGGCCGGACAAATTGTCGAAGCCTCACAAAAAGGGTTCACAGCCGGTATGGGATACAAAATCGTCGGGCTGAACTCTGTCCTGAAATTTAAGCACCGACAGCACCGCGTGTCAAACGATCTCACCGTCCACGGCAATTTCTCATACGCTCTCAGCCAAGCACTCATCCGTCGCATCGAAACCGCCTATACTCAGGCCACCACCGGAGCGCGCATAATCGACCTCAACCTCACAGCCAACTACGTATTGAGCCGACGCCTGACTTTCGGTATCTACTTCGACCATCAGATCAACACACCCATCGTATCCTCAAATTCCTACGCCACCACCAACACCGAGTTCGGAATTTCGATGAATCTGTCGCTGACACGATAAAATTCTCGTAAATTTGCAAAAAAGATTTCGAACACATGGCAGTTTACCTTCAGATAGAGAATCTAACTAAAAGCTACGGCGACAGAATACTTTTCGAGTCTGTAACTTTCGGCGTCGAAGAAGGCGATAAAATCGGACTTATCGCACGAAACGGAACGGGAAAAACAACTATGCTACGTATCATCGCTGGCAAAGAGTCTGCCGACAGTGGCACCGTCACTTTCCGCAACGGCATCAAAGTCGGAATGCTCGAGCAACTCCCCGAATTTAATCCGGAAGACACTGTTACTGAGGCTTGTATCAGTCCCGACACCCCCACCCGCCGAATTATCAGCCGCTACGAGTCGGCTATGGCTTCGGGCGATGCCGATGAGATTGCCGAAGCATCATCGGCTATGGATGCTGCCGGCGCGTGGAGCTACGACGACCGTCTTCGACAGATGCTGACTCGGCTCGGCATCACCGATATGAATGCTCGCATGGGCAACCTCTCTGGCGGACAGCGCAAGCGCGTTGCTCTTGCCCGCCTGCTCCTCGAAGAACCCGACATGCTCATTCTCGACGAGCCCACCAACCACCTCGATATTGATGTCATCGAATGGCTTGAAAACCATCTCAAGCGCAGTCGCGTCACTCTCCTGATGGTCACACACGACCGATATTTCCTCGATCGTGTATGCAACAGCATCATCGAAATCGACCGTCAATCCATCTACACTTACAAAGGCAATTTCGACTACTACCTGCGTCGCCGCGCCGAGCGCATTGAAGCTATGGCAGAAGAACTTGCCCGCGTAAAAAACACTCTTCGCAAAGAGCAGGATTGGATGCGACGACAGCCGCAAGCCCGCGCAGGCAAAGCAAAATACCGAATCGACGAATTTTATCGCCTGCAAGAGCAATCCAAAGTCGATCTCACCGACCGCTCTGTCTCAATCGAAGGCAAATCAAGCTACATTGGCTCAAAAATATTCGAAGCCAAAAACGTCTCAAAACGCTTTGGCGACAAAATCATCCTCCGCGACTTCAACTACATATTTGCTCGCTACGAACGTGTAGGCATCATCGGACCTAACGGTGCTGGAAAATCTACATTCGTCAAAATGCTTCAAGGACTGATTCAGCCCGACTCCGGAAGCTGGGATGTGGGCACCACCGTAAAGTTCGGCTACTACTCGCAGGACGGCATCAAGTTCGATCCTGAAAAAAAGGTTATCGATGCCGTTACCGAAATTGCCGACGACATTGTGCTTGAAGGTGGAGCTCGATTCTCTCCTCTTCAGTACCTCGGCAAATGGCTCTTTTCGCCAAAAGATGTCGTAAAACGCATTGCCGACCTCAGCGGTGGCGAGCGTAGCCGTCTGCACTTGGCTGTCGTACTGATGACAAATCCCAACTTCCTGATACTCGACGAGCCCACCAACGACCTCGACATCATGACGCTCGGACTTCTTCAGGAGTTCCTCAGCACATTCGGTGGCTGCCTGATTGTCATCACTCACGACCGTTTCTTCCTCGACAACGTTGTCGACCATCTTTTTGTCCTCGATGACAACAATACCGGACAGATTCGCGACTTTCCCGGCACATACACCGAATACCGCGAAAAGATGCTCGACGAGCAGAAAGCCTCGCAACCTGCTGTTCAGCCAAAGCCGGCGCCGAAGCAAGAAGTTCGTCGCACCCCGAAGCTCACCTACGCAGAGCGCAAAGAGCTTGAATCGCTCGAAGCTCTCATGCCTAAGCTTGAAGCTGAAAAAGCTTCTCTCGAACAAATTTTCAGCGATGGTGCCGACCCCGACAAAATTGCCGAAGCATCGAAACGATACGAAGAAATCAAAGAGCAACTCGACGAAGCCGAAATGCGTTGGCTCGAACTGTCCGAAAAAGAACAGTCTGCAAAATAACGTCTACAGACTGTTCTATTCGATACTCTATAGCCAATGACTCTCGGCTATTTGATATAAAACTCTTGCAGAATCCGAGTATTCTGACGAAATTTGCTGTATAGCTGCACAAAACGTGCGTATCGCACATCTCTGTTTCATTTAAGTGGAAAATTATATAGATCAACTCAACGACCAACAACGCGACGCCGTTCTATACACCGACGGTCCTGCTCTCGTCATTGCAGGTGCCGGTTCGGGAAAGACTCGCGTACTCACATATAAGATTGTCCATCTCCTCTCGCTTGGCTACGAGCCATGGCGCATTCTTGCTTTGACTTTCACCAACAAAGCAGCGCGAGAAATGCGTGAACGTATTGAGCTCCTCACCGGCCCTAAAATAGCCTCAAGCCTATGGATGGGCACTTTTCACTCAATTTTTGCCAAAATTCTGCGCCGTCACGCCGACCGCATTGGTTATAAAAGCAATTTCACCATCTACGACACGGCCGACAGCAAGTCGCTCGTCAAAATGATAATCAAAGAGATGGATCTCGACGACAAGATTTACAAGCCGTCGGTAGTTCTTTCTGCCATCTCTACTGCAAAGAATGCTCTGGTTTCTCCAGAGCGCTACGCCACAATGCCCGACGTTATGAACGCCGACCGTCAGGCTCGACGTCCGCAGCTCTACGCCGTCTATCGGGCATATCGCGACCGTTGCTTTACATCAAATGCAATGGACTTCGACGACCTACTTTATTATACCAATCTGTTGCTTCGCGACAATCCTGACATCCTTCACCATTATCAGGAATTTTTTCGCTACATTTTGGTCGACGAGTATCAGGACACCAACTTTGCCCAACACGTCATCGTGTCGCAGCTCTGCGCCGGCGACCATCGCCTATGCGTTGTAGGCGACGATGCCCAGAGTATCTACTCTTTCCGCGGTGCCAATATCCGCAACATCCTCAATCTCAAAAAGGCATATCCCGAACTTCGCATCTTCAAACTCGAACAAAACTACCGCTCAACACAAAATATCATCAACGCAGCCAACACGCTGATTGAAAAAAACACCGAGCAAATCCCCAAACAAGTCTTTTCCAAAAACGATTTGGGCGAGCGAATCGAAGTGATTCAAAGCTACAGCGATTTCGAAGAAGGCTACCTCGTAGCCAACCGCATTTCACAAGTCAAGATGCGCTCCCACGACAGCTACGAAGACTTCGCTATTCTTTACCGCACCAACGCACAGAGCCGTATCCTTGAAGAATCGCTCCGCAAGCGCAACATTCCATATCGCATCTACGGTGGTCTGTCGTTCTATCAGCGAAAGGAAGTCAAGGACGCCATCTCCTATTTCCGACTCACCATCAACCCCGACGACGATGAAGCACTAAAACGCATCATAAACTACCCCGCACGAGGCATCGGTGAAACCACTCTCAACAAGATTCTTCGCTGTGCTGCCGACCACCGCGTCAGCGCATGGCAGATTATCTGCAACCTTTCCGAATACAACCCCGGCATAAATGCTGGCACTGCAAAAAAACTCGACGGCTTCCGAGCCATAATCGAGCGAGGTATACGCCTAAATGCCGAAGGTGCCGACGCTCACACCGTAGCGCAGCAAATCATCAACGACAGCCGACTCATTGCCGTGTTGCTCACCGATCGCACTCCGGAAAACGTATCGAAACAGGAAAACCTCAACGAACTTATCAGCGGTGTGAGTGAATTTGTCACCACTCGCGACGAAGAGGGCGACGAAAATAAATCGCTCGGCGACTTCCTTGCCGAAGTTTCGCTTGCTACCGACCAGGATTCCGACAGCGACGACAAAGATGCCGAACGCGTCACGCTGATGACCGTACACGCGGCAAAAGGTCTTGAATTCAACAATATCTTTATCGTCGGCGTCGAAGAAGACCTTTTTCCTTCCTCTATGGCCTCCACTCCGAGTGCCATCGAAGAGGAGCGACGCCTGCTCTACGTTGCCATCACGCGCGCCAAACGTTTCTGCATGATGAGCTATGCCTCTTCGCGCTACCGCAACGGCTCCACCGCCATGTGTTCGCCATCGCGATTCATTCGCGACATCAACCCCAAATATCTCAACTACGTTTCCGGTTCCACATCCTCAGTTCCGCGACCGTCGTTTGCATCCTATCGCGACTCTTTCCATTCTTCGGTAAAACCTACGCCACAGCGTACCTCATCTCCTACATCTGCGCCCATAGGCATGCGCCCTGTCAACCGTGCCACTCCGCGCACGGCCACCTCTGGCGACGCCGATTTCCATCAGGCGACATCGCTCTGCGAAGGCATGCAAATCGAGCACACCCGCTTCGGCCGTGGCACAATCACCGACATCGACACATCGCAACCCGAAGCCCGCATCACGGTAGCGTTTGAAAATACCGGAAACAGAGTTCTGCTTCTTAAATTCGCTCGTTTCAAAATTCTATCTGAATAAAAAAACATCATCCCATCCTCGATATGACTCCCGAACAGCTCCCTACACCGTTCTACATTGTCTACGAAGACCGTCTGCGCTCAAACCTCGAACTCATCGACAGCGTACGCCGTAAAGCCGGAGTGGAAATTATCATGGCATTCAAAGCCAACGCTCTTTGGCGCACATTCCCCATCATGGTGGAATACGGATTCAAGTTCACTGCCTCATCGGTCAACGAACTTACTCTCGGCAATGAAGAGTTACACTGCAAAGCCCACTCCTACTGTCCGGTCTATACGCCCGACACCATCTCTCGCTTTCTCGAAGGCTCATCACACATCACTTTCAACTCTCTATCGCAAGTTGAACGCTACGGACAAATGGCACTGGATGCAGGAGTTAGCCCGGGACTGCGAGTCAATCCTCAATGCTCGGTCATCAAAACCGACATTTACAATCCCGCTCTTCCCGGTTCAAGATTCGGTATTACAGCCGACATGATTGGCGACCATCTCCCCGAATGTATCGAGGGTTTACACTTCCACGCGCTATGCGAGTCAGGAGCCGACGATCTCCAAGCCGTCCTTTCTGCCTTTGAAGCTCAGTTCGGACAATACCTTGATTCTCTGAAATGGGTCAACATGGGGGGCGGACACCTTATGACTCGCAAAGGCTACGACATCGACCTGCTAATTAAAATTCTCACCGAATTTCGTGAGCGACATCCTAACATCAAAGTCATTCTCGAACCTGGAAGTGCTTTCACTTGGCGCACCGGCGACCTCATCACAAGCGTGGTCGACGTTGTAGAAAATCAAGGCATCAAGACAGCCATCATCGACGCCTCATTCGCATGCCACATGCCCGACTGTTTGGAAATGCCTTATAAGCCGGCCATCACCGAAAGTTTAGGCGACGAACCTGTCGATGGATTCCCCACATACCGACTCGGAGGCAATTCATGCCTAAGTGGCGACTACACAGGCGATTGGAGCTTTTCTCTCCCCCTCTCCCCAGGCGACCGTCTCACACTCGAAGACATGAACCACTATACTACCGTGAAAACCAACATGTTCAATGGTATTTCACACCCCGATATGGTGTTTTGCAACTCTGCCGGCGAATGCTCTTATCTGCGCCGTTTCAGCTACGACGACTATAAAAACCGCATGGACTGACCATTATGAAAAAATACTCCGTCATTGTTCCGGTCTACAATCGAATCAGCGAAGTCGAAGACCTTCTCTCCAGCTTGGCTGCTCAATCTTTCCGCGACTTTGAAGTCATCATTGTCGAGGATGGCTCCACTGAACCTTGTGAAAATGCGGTTCGCCAATACGCCGACAAAGTTGACGTAAAATATTTCTATAAAGAAAACGAAGGTCGCTCCATCGCGCGCAACTATGGTATCGAACACTCCGAAGGTAGCTACCTCATATTCTTCGATAGCGATTGCGTTATACCACCCCACTACTTCGACACGCTCGACCGTTGCCTCTCATCCACCCCCCTCGATTGTTTCGGCGGGCCCGATGCTGCTCACGATTCTTTCAGCGATACACAGAAAGCCATTAGTTTCGCCATGACATCATTCATTACCACAGGAGGCATACGTGGCGGAAAAATTCAAATGGAGAAATTCGTACCCCGCTCATTCAACATGGGCTACACTCGCGAGGTCTACAATAAGGTTGGTGGATTCCGCGAAATGTTTTCCGAAGACATCGACATGAGCACGCGCATCAGGCAGGCCGGATTCAGCATCGGCTTGCTCCGCGATGCTTTTGTCTACCACAAACGTCGCATTGACTTCCGCAAATTCTGGCGACAAGTTCACGTCTTCGGCATGTCGCGCATCACACTGAAGCTCCTCTACCCCGGCTCGATGAAACTTGTCCATACCTTGCCGGCTTTAGCAGTGATTATCGGGTTCACCCTTCTCTTACTCGGCCTTCTTGTTTCACCATTGTGGTTGCTCCCCCTCGCCATATATTTAATTGCACTATTTCTCACAGCCCTTGCCTCTACACGCTCTCTCAAGATTGCTCTGCTCGCACTGCCGGCAGGAGTTGTCCAAATATGTGGCTACGGCACCGGCTTCATCCGCGCCTACTTCACTAAAATCATTCTTGGCCGAGGCCGCGACATCGACCAGGAAATAGCCATGCGCAAAGGTAAATGAGCATAGATAGCGACCGACCCGACACCCCGGCCTACCGAGGTCGTATAGCCGACCTCGCTCAGAGCGACAAACCTCGCGAAAAAGCCATTCGCGAAGGTATTCGTGCACTCACCGATGCCGAACTGCTCGCAATAATACTCGGTGGTGGCATACCGGGAAAATCTGTCATCGACCTCAGCCGTGAGATTCTCGCCGAATGCAACAACGACTTGGCAAACCTTGCCAAAATGTCGATTATGTCTATGGTCAATAAATTCAGTGGTATCGGACCGGCTAAAGCCGTTTCTGTTGCTGCGGCAATTCAGCTCGGCGCTCGATGCAGCGCATCTTCCGACAGGGATACATCTCCAAAAGTACGCAGCTCCATAGATGCCTATAATTATATCCGACAATACATCCAAGACCTTCCGGTCGAAGAATTTTGGATTATAATTCTCAATCGTGCAAACACTATTTCGCGAGCCGTTTGCATAAGCCGTGGTGGTACATCAGCCACATATGTCGAAACAAAATCTGTCATCAAACAAGCTCTCGACTACCTCGCTTCCGGCATCATTTTGGCTCACAACCACCCTTCGGGAAATACCAATCCAAGTCGCGAAGACGATTCGCTTACCAAACGCATTAAAGATGCGGCAGCTCTGCTCGACATTAATGTCCTCGACCATCTCATCGTCACCTCATCTTCCTACTACTCATACAGCGACAACAATCGCTTATGATTTAGCATACATTAACACTCTCATCCTCGCTTTAATCGTACTTTTGCAAAAGGCAAAAATACCTACAACTACTAAACTACTAATAAGCAAATTCAACTGATTGCCTAAAAATGTAGACAACATGAAAGTCCTACTCATAAATGGAAGCCCTCACCATGATGGCAACACTAATCGCGCACTGACAGAAGTCGCTAATCAACTCAAAAGTCACGGCATCGACTCAAAAATCCTATGGATTGGAGTGAAACCTGTGCATGGCTGCGTATCATGCAACCAATGTTTTACCTCTGGTCGTTGTGCAATCAACGACAATCTTTACAATGACGTGCGATTGGAATTGGAATCATCCGACGCCCTTATTGTTGGATCACCTACTTACTACGGAGGTCCCAATGGCTCTCTTTGCGCTCTGCTCGACCGTATTTTCTACTCCTCACAGCAACATCTGCAAAACAAAGTCTGGGCTGCTCTCACCGTATGCTTTAGAGGTGGTGCCACCACAGCTTTTCAGCGATTGAATATGTATGCCGATATGAGCAACATGATTCATGCCACATCCCAATATTGGAACTTTGCCTTTGGCTACAAACCAGGCGACGTCGAAAAAGACTCATTCGGACTGCTAACAATGCGCACTCTTGCCGACAATGTTGCATGGCTGTTGAAATGTAGCGCAGAGCGAAAATACGAAATCGAAGCATGCCGCACTGCGACAAAACGTCCTGAATAATTTCATTACATCATTCTCTTATTCACATTGATATGAAAAAGTTAAAGTTCGCGTTGATACTTATTGCTATACTCGGCGCATTTTCAACTTCAAACGCACAATCTCTTAAAGACCTTCTTCAAAAAGCAAAAGGTTCTTCTTCGAGTTCTTCATCAGGCATAGAAAACCTCATCGGTGGCTTAGGCGGACTTATTTCAACCGATAAAGTTGACTTCAACACACTTATCGGCACATGGAAATACCAAGACCCTGCGGTCAATTTCAAAAGTGACAACCTACTCAAACAAGCCGGTGGAAAAGCGGCAGCAGCCACTGTCGAAGCTAAATTAGAGCCATACTACAAAACCGTAGGTCTTAACAATCTTACTCTTCAGATTGAAGCCGACAGCACTTTCGTTATGACAGTAAAGCGCATCAAGCTCAAAGGAAATATCACAACCGTCACCGACAGCAATAGCGACGCTAATTTCCTTTTCAACTTCACAATCGTTGGCAATAAGCCGTTCAGTAGCGTTGATGCCTACGTTTCAAAAGCCGCAAATGGCAATATCGACCTCACCTTCGATGTTTCAGGACTTATTGCTATAATAGAGCGCATTGGCACTTTGACCAACAACAAGACCGCGTCAAGTGTTGCCACTCTTCTCAAGAGTTATGATGGCATCACTGCTGGCTACACACTCACCCCGCAGACATCTGGCAAGTGATTACAGCCTCAATTGTCACTTACCGCACCAACCCTACCGAACTTTCGAGACTTTTAGATACCATTTCAAAGTCCGAAATCGGTAAAATATGGATTATCGACAACGGAATGGATCAATCGATTCGTTCCGTTGTTGCTACATATCCATCAGCCACATATATTCCATCTGAAAATGTCGGCTACGGACGCGCCCACAACATTGCCATCCGTCAAGCTATCGACAACTCTTCTGTCATTCATTTCATACTCAACACCGACCTTTCTTTCCTCCCCGCTACCATTTCGCTGCTCGCCGATTATATGCGTACCCACTCTGATGTTGTAGCTTGCCAACCGCGCATTCTCAATACTGACGGTAGCGACCAATATTCCGCGCGACTCCTTCCCAACCCATTCGACCTTTTCATTCGTCGCTTCCTCCCGACATGGGCATTCAGACACCGACGCGACAAATATCTGCTGAAACACCTCGACCGTACACGTCCATTCGAAGCCCCATACCTTCAAGGTAGCTTCATGGTGTTGCGAATCTCCGCTCTTTCTTCCGTTGGACTTTTTGATGAGCGCTATTTCATGTACCCCGAAGATATCGACCTTAGCCGACGACTTCTTTCTGCCGGAAAAGTAATTTCCCTCCCCACCCCCCACGTAATTCATCACCACGAACAGGCTTCATATAAATCCCTGCGCATGACGTGGATTCACACATCAAATATGATTCGTTACTTTAATAAATGGGGGTGGTTCTTCGACCCTCTTCGCCGTAAAATAAACCGCTACATCAACCGACAAAAATAAAAGTCGGCCGCCCCCTTTCAGAGCCGACCGACTATAAATATTAGCACATGGTTTTCAAGTCATTATTTAAACTTGAAATCTATCATTGCCTTCGACGAATCTCCGGTCGATGCTGGAATATCCTCCACAGAAGCCACAACCACTACGGGCACATTAGCAAATACTGTAGCCAATTCACAGCCCTCCTGAGCTACGCCAAACTCCATCGTATAGTAGTAGTCACCAGGCTCGAGATCCTCGGTATAAAACGATACGCCAAACGGTGCTACATAATTCACATACACCGGATTGCCGTAAACATCCGTACCAAACATCACCGGTATGCCACAGAACGTGTAAGCCACGCCGCCAAATACGCCGGCCGACCTGTCTTTCACATTCGATACTACATCTACCGACTTGACCGCCAGATTCGACCCTTTCACAACATACACTTTGTTGTTCACGGGCGTGCCGTTTTCATACTCTACTCCTACCGACACATCGGGCAAATCATTATCGTCGTGACACGACACAAGTAGCACTGGAAGTACTAAAAGCAAATAAATCAACTTTTTCATAAAATTATAAGATAAAGGGTGAAACATATTATTGATTTCTAAACACGAGGTCATCACCGTCTACATCTATCACTATCGCCTTATCTTTATCTACCTTTTGCGCCAAGATATCCTTCGACAAGCGATTAAGCACCATTCGGTGAATTACCCTCTTCACTGGACGTGCGCCAAACTCCGGATCATACCCCTCCTCTGCGAGATACGACAATGCCTTTGGTGTCACCTTCATTGTCACTCCGTTGCGTTCAAGCATCTTCTGAACGCTCTTGATTTGCAGACCTACGATTTCCTCGATTTCCTTCTTATCAAGCGGAGTAAACATGATTATCTCGTCGATTCGATTCAGAAATTCCGGACGTATCGACTGCTTCAGCATCTCTATCACCTCATCTTTGGTTCTATCTATTGTTTCTTCGCGATTTTCATCCGTCATTTTCGAGAATTTTTCGCGTATCACATTCGACCCCATATTTGAGGTCATAATTATGATGGTATTCTTGAAGTTTACCAATCTGCCCTTATTATCGGTCAGACGGCCATCATCAAGCACCTGAAGAAGCACATTAAACACATCGGGATGCGCTTTCTCTATTTCGTCGAAAAGCACCACGCTGTATGGTTTGCGGCGCACAGCTTCGGTCAACTGACCACCCTCGTCGTAACCTACATATCCCGGAGGCGCTCCTACGAGTCGCGACACGGTATGCTTCTCCTGATACTCGCTCATATCTATACGAGTCATCATATTTTCATCGTCAAACAGATACTCGGCCAACGCTTTGGCAAGCTCCGTTTTACCGACTCCGGTAGTACCCAGGAAGATAAACGAACCTATTGGACGACGGGGGTCATTCAGTCCGGCACGACTGCGACGCACGGCATCAGCTATCGCAGTAATAGCCTCTTCCTGACCTACTACGCGCTTATGCAATTCCTCTTCAAGATGCAGCAACTTATCCTTTTCGCTCTGCACCATCTTATTCACAGGGATTCCCGTCCATCGCGACACCACATCAGCTATATCCTCGGCATCCACCTCCTCCTTTATCAGAGCCTTTTCGCCCTGCATTTGGCGGAGTTGTTCCTGGATTCTTACATTCTCCTGCGTCTTCTCTTGAATACGCGAATACCTTATTTCAGCCACCTTCGCATAGTCACCTTCGCGCTCGGCTCGGTCAGCCTCAAAGTTCAGCTGTTCAATGTCTATTTTATTCTGCTGAATGCGATTGATTAGCTCCTTTTCGGCACGCCATTTTGCCGTAAATTGCTTCTCTTCCTCACGCATTTGAGCAAGATCTTTCTCTATTTCTTTCACCTTTTCGGTGGCGCCTTCGCGCTTTATTGCCTCTCGTTCAATCTCTTTTTGAGCTATACGACGACTTATTTCATCCAGAGCCTGAGGCACTGAATCTATTTCGAGTCTCAGCTTCGACGCTGCTTCATCTATCAAGTCGATAGCCTTGTCGGGAAGGAATCGGTCGGTAATATAACGCTCCGAAAGAGTTACGGCTGCTATAATTGCCTCGTCACGAATACGAACCTTGTGGTGGTTTTCATAACGTTCTTTCAATCCTCGAAGTATTGCTATCGCACTCGTTTCGTCCGGTTCATCCACCATCACTTTTTGGAATCGGCGTTCGAGAGCTTTATCTTTTTCAAAATATTTCTGATATTCGTCAAGCGTTGTCGCTCCGATACTGCGAAGTTCGCCACGTGCAAGTGCTGGTTTCAAGATATTGGCGGCATCCATAGCCCCCTCACCCTTACCGGCACCTACAAGCGTATGTATCTCATCGATAAACAAGATTATCTCGCCATCGCTCTGAGTCACTTCGTTGACTATAGCTTTCAATCGTTCTTCAAACTCACCCTTATACTTTGCTCCGGCAACAAGCGCACCCATATCGAGTGAAAATATCTGTTTAGAGCGAAGATTTTCAGGCACGTCACCCCTCACAATGCGTTGTGCCAACCCCTCGGCTATCGCGGTTTTACCTGTTCCCGGTTCACCGATGAGCATAGGATTGTTTTTAGTTCTGCGACTCAATATTTGGAGCACACGCCTAATTTCATCATCACGCCCTATCACGGGGTCGAGCTTCCCTGCGCGAGCTCTTTCATTAAGATTTATCGCATACTTACTCAATGCGTTATATGTATCCTCCGCACTCTGATCGGTTGCTTTTCTACCTTTTCTGAGTTCGGCTATTGCGCTTTCGAGTTCTTTTTCACTGAGTCCTGCATCCTTCAGTATCGTCGAAGCCGACGAACCCACGGCAAACAGAGCCTCAAGCAGAGCCTCAAGCGTCACATACTCATCACCATGTTTTTTCGCTTCGTCGAGTGCTTTTTGAAGCACATCATTCGAGGTGCGGCTAAGATACGGCTCTCCGCCCGACACCTTTGGCAATCCGGCGATTTCGTTATCCACCTGCATTGCTACTGTTGCCATTCCGGCTCCGACTTTGGCAAAAATAAATTTCACCAACGCCTCGCCTTCCGACATCACGCCTTTAAGCAGATGCGTCGGTTCGATAGCCTGATTTCCATTGCCTTTAGCTATCTCTACGGCCTTTTGAATTGCCTCTTGCGACTTGATAGTAAAATTATTGAAATTCATAATATATGAAATAATTAGTTTTCAGACGTTCATTTTCTTAACAATCGGCTTACCATAATGGTTGCTAAGCCTCTATTTTTATCTTTTCTACATTCCTTTTATCATCTTTACCAATCTTTTCTTTTAACAGATATTTAGAGAGAATCACTGCTTAAACGGAGATAATTACATATCTTTGTATTGCAAATTGTGTGCCGTACCGCATACGGTGCCATTTTTCTGACATTTTGTATGAAACGACTGCTATTTTTTCTTACGATTCTGCCATTTCTGACGCTTTCAGCCAAAGCGCAGGATCAGTTCTTTCAGCTCCCGATAGTTCCAGACTCTATCGTGACGCTAACAAACAGAACAAACTATCTCATAACACATTACTGGGATTTTTGCGACCTGAATAAATCTTTCTCCACCCCCCAAAAAATGGCCGAAGCTTTTGAGTCATACCTCGACCTTATGCCGTACGCCACAGCCGAAGAAGCCCACGCTTCTGTCAGCAAGTTCCTGAAAGCCATCAACAAGAAGCCTGAAAACGTGCTCTTTATCGGACGTTTGGCCGAAGCTAATCTTTACGCCGACACCTCCGAAATGCTCAGCGACGAGCTTTATCTCCCATTTGCCGAAGCAATTGCCAACCACAAAAAGATTCGAAAAGAAGACAAAGCCCACTTCGAACGTCAGGCTCGCATTCTTCGCAACTGCCAAGTTGGACTTGAATCTCCCGATTTTGAATACACCTCACGCGACGGCTCTCTTAAAAACTTTACCACAAACGTATCCGATGTTGTGGTTCTATTCTTCTTTGAGCCCGGAAGTGCCGAAACCACGCTCACCAGAGTGCGCCTCGACGCCGACATCAACGCTCAGCGTCTCATCGATAATGGAATCCTCAAAATCGTAGCAATTTCGCCCACCGTAGCCGATGGAGAGTGGCGCGATGCCGTATCTTCATTCCCATCGCATTGGGAAGTCGGAGCTACTGAAGCCGTCAACGATCTCTACGACATTCGACTCACGCCTTCTTTCTTCATCATGGACGGTTCTCACAAGCTATACGGCAAAAACGCTCCTATTGAATCGGTTCTGAGCGTATGTATGCAGTTGGCTGCCAGATTACCGCAAACCACACCTGCCGCCACAACTGTCACCTCAGACACAACTCCGGCTTCAGATAGCGAAACTAAATAACTCTCTATTTTTACTGACACTCAGCCATGACTAAAATATATCAAGCACTGTCACTCGCGTTTATCCGCTTCACTGGATACACGTATTCGAATATGGCTCGCCTCTTCTTGCGACTTTTCGTTGGCGTCATGTTTATGCAGTTTGGCATTCGCCACTTGGTTAACTATCAGACTCTGTGTACCGAATTCCCCACAATCCTCGGCCTGTCGCACCCTACATGCCTCATACTGATGATTATCATCGAATTGGTATGCTCCCTGTTCATCATGGTTGGTTTCCTAACTCGACTATCCACTATTCCGCCAATATTGTCAATGATTGCGGCTGAATACTATATCATCCACGACCTTGTGCCCCACGTTTCGATATATGTACTCGACAGCACCGACCCCGGCTATCTGCCTATTCTATTTATCGGCATATACATATTCATCTTCCTCGCCGGACCGGGACGCATATCTCTCGACTATTTGATTACATTGTTCCTCTTGGGACAGCAAGGCAAAGACGACAAGGAGGAACTTGACGAAGTATGAGTAAGATAGCAATGCTTATTTCTGGCGGTGTTGATAGCGCAGTTGCACTCCACCGCCTTGTCGAACAAGGACACGACATAACCCTGTTCTACATCCGCATCGGCATGGACAACGGCGAGGGCGACTGCTCCGCTGAAGAAGACATCGAAATGTGCCGACTCATAGCTTCACGCTACGCTCTTCCATTAAATGTCGTATCTCTCCACGAGGAATACTGGGAAAATGTAATGGAATACGCTCTTCGCACAGTACGACAGGGACTTACACCAAATCCCGACATCATGTGCAACAAAATGATTAAGTTCGGATTTTTTGAAGAGCGATGGGGACACGAATTCGACCTTACTGCCACTGGTCACTACGCTCGCACCAAACTCGGCGACGACGGTCTTGTGTACCTCGCCACCGCCCCCGACCCTGTAAAAGACCAGACAGATTTCCTCGCACAGATTTCATACAGCCAACTCAGCCACCTGACATTCCCCATCGGCGACCTCCCCAAAGAAGAAGTGCGACGCATAGCGCGCGACTGCGCACTTCCCAACGCGTTTCGCCGTGATAGTCAAGGCATCTGCTTCTTAGGCAAAATCAACTACAACGACTTCCTTCGTCGCCACCTCGGCGAAAAACCAGGCCCGATTATCGAAATCGAAACCGGACGCAAGCTCGGTGAACACCGCGGATTCTGGTTCCACACAATCGGTCAGCGTAAAGGTCTCGGACTCAGCGGCGGCCCCTGGTATGTCGTAAAAAAGAATGTTCACGACAATGTAATATACGTTTCGGGAGGCTACGACACCATTCGTCAGTACAGCCATACGGTTCACCTCGACCAGATGCACTGGATTACACGCGACCCGTGGCCTGCTGAATGTCACAAAGTTGCCGTTAAATTCAAAAATCGACACTCCCCCGAATTTTTCGATGCTTCGCTGACGCGACTCCCCGACAACGATGGCTATCTCGTCGAAAGCGAGCACCGTATTCAAGGTCTTGCGCCCGGACAGTTTGGTGTCATCTACGACAGCCACGGCGATATCTGCTACGGAAGCGGGGTCATCACCGGACGCGAAATAGACACTGAAAAACAATCGAATTGACACAACTGCTATATGACCTCCAACGATCGAATAAAACTCCGAGTCCTCGGCATATCATATAGTCAGATACAGAGCGGTGCCTATGCACTGATTCTGGCACAAGTCGATGGACCTCATCGCATCCCCGTAGTCATTGGAGCTGCCGAAGCCCAGTCGATAGCTCTACGCATGGAGAGCATCACCCCCGCTCGCCCAATGACCCACGACCTCTTCGTCAGCTTTGCACACGCGTTTGGAGTAAAACTATGCGAAGTGTTTATCTACAAATTTGAAGACGGCATATTTTCATCCGAACTCACTTTTACCGACGGAGATCGACAAGTGCGCATCGACTCGCGCACAAGCGATGCCATCGCCATTGCCATGCGCACAAATGCGCCTATTTATACCACGCGCGAAATTCTCGATGAGACAGGATTCATCATGGACGAACAGATTTCCGACCATGAGTCCGATGACTGCGATGATGACTGCGACAACAACGACTCTTCTGATTACAACAACGAACCACGACTCGAAAACTACACCATTGAAGAGCTTGAACGCACCCTCAACAAACTCATTGATAGCGAAGCCTATGAAGAGGCTGCAAAAGTCAGCGAAATCCTCAAACGCAAGAAAAATCAATAATACATTTAGTATAAAAAGTCTTATTATATGTCAGCAATAAAGACAAAACTCTCAGTAATGAATTTCCTTGAGTATGCCGTATGGGGAGCCTACCTCACCTGCATGGGCAACTACCTCGGCCGAGCCGGCATGGGACAGGAAATTTCTTGGTTCTACGCCATTCAAGGAATCGTATCGATATTCATGCCAACAATAATGGGCATCATCGCCGACAAGATTATTCAGCCGCAAAAACTTCTCGGGCTATGCCATCTCGTTGCTGGATTGGCCATGATATGCCTATGCTGGCTCGGTATGCACTACGACATGCCCGACAAAACTACATTCATCACTATCTACACCATTAGCGTAGCCTTTTATATGCCTACGGTTTCTCTATCAAACACCGTTGCATTCACCATATTACGCCGCAACGGTCTTGACACCGTCAGCGACTTCCCCCCCATCCGCGTCCTCGGCACTGTCGGATTCATTGTCACTATGTGTATCGTCAACTGCGCCACCCTCCACGATGGAAATCTCGGATTCACATTAGGGCAAGACGAATTCAAATTCCAGTACACCTACATGCAGTTTGCCGTATCTGGCATTCTCAGCTTCATCCTCTTCCTCTATAGCCTCACACTGCCTACATGCCCGCTTGAACGCAAGCCCAAGCAGTCGCTCTCAGAAACTCTCGGTCTCAACGCATTCCACCTCTTCAAAAATCGAAACATGGCTCTACTGTTCATTTTCTCCATGCTTCTCGGAATGTCACTTCAAGTCACCAACGGTTTTGCCGGCCCGTTCCTTACGAGCTTCAAGAGCAGTCCGATTGCTGAAATCGCCAATAGCTTTGCTGCTAACAACGCCACAATGCTCGTTTCCGTATCTCAGATTAGCGAAGCATTTTGCATACTCCTCATCCCATTTTTCCTCAAACGCTACGGCATCAAGACCGTCATGCTCATTGCCATGACTGGATGGGTACTGCGATTCGGTCTCTTCGGTATCGGATCTCCGCAATTCCCCGGCGTAATCCTCTTCTTCCTCTCATGTATTGTCTACGGTGTTGCCTTCGACTTCTTCAACGTTTCCGGCAGCCTTTATGTCGACCAGCAGTGCGACCAATCCACCAAAGCATCCGCTCAAGGTCTGTTTATGCTCATGACTAACGGACTCGGTGCCACAATCGGCACTCTTGCTGCAGGAGCCATCGTCAATCACTACTGCACATGGCAGGATGGTGTTCTCGTTGGCGACTGGACTACCACATGGTTCATATTCGCCGGCTACGCACTTGTTGTAGCAATCTTATTCTGGCTCGTATTCAACGAAAACAAACCTAAAACAAACGTTTCATCAAAGATATGATTCGGTTCTACGCGCCCGACATTGCCACCTCTGGCATACTGCCCGAAAGCGACTCTCAGCACTGCATCCGCGTGTTGCGACTTACCGAAGGCGACGTCATCCACGTAGTCGACGGTAAGGGACATCTCTACATCTGTCGTATTGCAGGAGCCCATTCCAAACACACGGCAGTTGAGATTATCGACACCATTAGCGAGCCTCTCCCATGGCGTCAAGAGCTCACCGTTTGTGTAGCCCCGACTAAACATCTCGACCGCATGGAGTGGATGGTCGAAAAGCTCACTGAGATAGGCGTTAACCGCATAATTCCCCTCCTCTGCAAACGATCCGAGCGCAAAGAAATCAAAACCGAGCGTCTGAAAAAGATTGCAGTTTCAGCTATGAAGCAATCGCTCAAGACTGTAATGCCTGAAATCTGGGAAATGACTCCCGTTTCTGCTGTCATAAAAGACCTCTCCGCATCCGGCAAATTTATTGCCTACTGCAACGATATTTACCCTCGTCTTTCGCTCGCTCGCGAATATCTCCCCACCACGTCGGCAGCCATTCTCATTGGTCCCGAAGGCGACTTCACCGACGATGAAGTAAAGCTCGCTGTCGACAATGCTTGGACTCCGGTCACCCTCGGTCCCTCGCGTCTGCGCACCGAGACTGCCGCCATCACCGCTTGCGACACATTCCATATCATTGACCAAACATATCAACCCTCTAAATAATCCACACAGCAATGTCTGAAAACATAATTCGCCCCACCTCTCCCTCCGAGAATTTTTTTCTCCTTGCAGGTCCATGCGCTATCGAAAGCCGTGATATGGCACTCGACATAGCCGGACAAATCGTTGAAATCACCTCGCGCCTCGGTATTCCTTATATATTTAAAGGTTCATACCGCAAGGCCAACCGCTCACGCATCGACTCTTTCACCGGCATAGGCGACATCAAAGCACTCGAAATTCTCAAAGAAGTACGCGAAACTTATGGTTGCCCTGTCGTGACCGACATCCACGAAGCCCACGAAGCCGCTATGGCTGCCGAATACGTCGACGTTCTCCAAATTCCTGCATTCCTTTGCCGTCAGACCGACCTGATTGTCGCCGCTGCAAAGACAGGAAAAACCGTAAATATTAAGAAAGGACAATTTCTCTCACCCGAAGCCATGAAATATGCCGTACAGAAAGTACGCGATGCCGGCAACGATCGCGTATCTATTACTGAACGTGGCGTAAGTTTTGGCTACGGCGACCTCGTAGTCGACTACTGCGGTATTCCGACAATGAAAAGTTTCGGTTGTCCTGTAATTCTTGATGTCACCCACTCTCTCCAACAGCCCAACCAAACATCAGGCGTCACCGGAGGAAAACCTCAAATGATTACCACCATCGCAAGTGCCGGAATTGCATCGGGAGTCGATGGCATATTCATCGAAACACACCCCGACCCATCTGTCGCCAAGAGCGACGGAGCCAATATGCTTCGCCTTGATTTGCTCGAACCGCTATTGGAGCGACTCATTGCCATACGTCAAGCTATTGCTCCGTTCTGACATCATCGAGCATCCGTTGCATAATATACGCATCCGTATACACACCACCGGGCTGTCTGATCCACGATTTCAGGCAGCCCGAAATTTTGTAGCCCGACTGCTCAAACAGCCTGCGCGACGCTATATTCGTCACCGCCACAATGCTCCACAATTGGTGCATCGTCAACATTTCCCGACAATACCGTCCGAGCAGTCGCAACGCTCTCGACGCCACTCCCTTTCCACGATATCTTTCAGCAACAAACACCCCTACACCGGCGCGACCCGACATCGAATCAAAATCATATATATCCACAGCCCCCATCGGCTCTCCGGTTTCGACATCGGCTATCATCAGCCTTAACTGCCCTGCCGAATAAGGATTGGAGTCATAATTATTTACATACTCCGACAATTGAAATCTCGACAGCGGAGCCCGCGTATTCCCCGTAGGCCAATACCGCGAATCATTCTCCCAAATATAGAGCACGTCTACATCCGATGGCTCCAACGCTCTAAGCTGAATTATCGAATCAGATATCATATTCTGCGACCCTCATATTGTTCCGTCAAACGGCGTGCGTTGAAGCAGCGACCGTCCCAACGTTATTTCGTCGGTATATTCCAGACCATTACCAACAGCCACTCCGCGAGCAAGCTGACTGACCACTACATCGCCGAATGCACCAAGCTTACGATAGATATAAAAACCCGTCGTATCGCCCTCCATCGTTGCACCGAGAGCCAATATCACCTCCTTGACACCACCTTCAGCCACGCGCTCAACAAGCGAATCTATCTCCAAAACATCCGGACCCACACCATCCATCGGCGAAATTACTCCGCCAAGCACATGATACAATCCCGAATACTGTCCCGTACGCTCCACACTCATCACATCATTCACATTCTCCACCACACACACCTGCGTATGGTCGCGACGTGGAGAAGCACAAATGTCACACACCTCTGTTTCTGAGATATTATGACACACCTTACAGTATTTCACGCCCTGACACAATTCTATTATGGCATTTCCGAGAGCTTCTCCCTCCGACCTGTCGCGACGCAATAAATGCAGAGCCAATCTTAGCGCGGTTTTTCTACCCACACCGGGTAATAGCGACAATTTATCTACGGCATTTTCGAGCACTCTGGAGTTAAATTCCTGTTGCATTTTTATGGATGTTTTGAAGTGTAAAGGTAGCAAGAATTAAGCGAAGTAACAATATTGCACTTATAGCTGTTTTGCCGAAACGGGATAAATGTGTAATTTTGCAACGTCGTAGCCGCACCTATGCGACATCGACCGTTAAAACTTTAAGAAACTTCAACAACGAAGACAGCATGAAAGTGTTACGCACAGCCGGCCAACTCAAAGAAGCCATCGACATGGCCATTGCCAACCGGTCAAGCATAGGACTCGTTCCCACGATGGGAGCCTTACACGCAGGACACATTTCGCTTATGGACAGAGCGCGCCGCGAAAACGACGTCGTTGTGGCCAGCGTTTTTGTCAACCCGACTCAGTTCAACAATCCCGACGACCTTCGCACATATCCGCGTACTGAAGAGGCCGACTGCAAGCTTCTTGAAAAAGCTGGCGTCGACTACGCATTTATTCCCTCTGTCGAAGAAATCTATCCCGAGCCCGACACTCGCATATTCGACCTCGGACCCGTAGCCGAAGTCATGGAAGGAGCCATGCGCCCGGGTCACTTCAACGGAGTTGCCCAGATTGTCAGCAAACTCTTCGCCATGACGCGCCCCACTCGCGCATACTTCGGCGAAAAAGACTTCCAGCAGATTGCCGTAATTCGCCGTATGGCCGCAATCGAAGGTTTCGACATCGACATCGTCGCATGCCCCATCAAGCGTGAAGACGACGGCCTCGCCCTATCGAGCCGCAACGTCCGACTCACAGCCGAAGGTCGCAAAAACGCCCCCGCAATCCACCGTGAGCTTGCCGCAAGCCTTGCGCTCGTACCGGCTACATCGGTCGACGAAGTTAAAAAGATTGTTACCGACCGCATCAACGCAGTCGACACTCTCGAAGTCGAATACTTCGAAATAGCCAACGCCTTAACCATGCAGCCCGTAAGCAATTGGTCAAGCCCTGAAGGCACTGTCGGTTGCATCACCGTTTACTGCGGCGATGTCCGACTAATCGACAACATCTTGTACACTCATCCATCTAAACAATGATGCAGGTAGAAATACTGAAATCCAAAATCCACCGCGTGACGGTGACCGAAGCCAACCTCAACTACATCGGGAGCATCACCATCGACCGCGACCTCATGGACGCTGCCGACATCCTACCCGGAGAGCGTGTCTACATCGTCGACAACAACAATGGTGAACGCTTCGACACCTACGCCATCGAAGGCCCTCGTGGCTCAGGCATGATTTGCCTCAACGGCGCTGCCGCACGAAAAGTCCACACCGGCGACATCGTCATCATCATGTCATACGCCACAATGCCCTACGACGAAGCAAAAACATTCAAACCCCACGTCATCTTCCCCGACACGGCTACAAACCGCCTGCCGAAATAAATATTAATCCAGCACATACTATCCTATCACAAATATGTTTGAAAATCTTAGCGAAAGACTCGAAAGGAGCTTCAAGCTGCTCAAAGGTCAAGGTAAAATCACCGAAATAAACGTAGCAGAAACCCTAAAGGATGTACGCCGCGCGCTCCTCGATGCCGACGTAAACTATAAGGTAGCCAAGAACTTCACCGACACAGTCAAAGCTAAGGCGCTTGGACAGAACGTGATCAACGCCATCAAGCCAAAAGAGCTTATGGTCAAGATAGTACACGACGAACTCGTATCCCTGATGGGTGGCGACGCCGCCAAGCTCAACCTTGCCGGAAACCCTACAGTCATCCTCATGTCAGGTTTGCAAGGTTCCGGTAAGACAACTCTCTCTGGAAAGCTCGCTCGAAAGCTCAAAAGCGAAAAAGCGAAACGCCCACTTCTCATCGCGTGCGATGTTTATCGCCCCGCCGCAATCGACCAATTAAAAGTCCTCGGCGAACAGATTGGTGTACCCGTCTACTCTGAAGAAGGTAGCAAAAACCCCGTCGAAATCGCCAAAAACGGTATCGCTTACGCAAAAGCCCACAATCTCGACCTCGTAATCGTCGACACAGCCGGCCGTCTTGCTGTCGACGAACAGATGATGGACGAAATCGAAGCCATCAAAAATGCAGTCAAGCCCCACGAAACTCTCTTCGTGGTCGACGCCATGACTGGCCAAGATGCCGTTAATACCGCAAAAGCATTCAACGACCGTCTCGACTTCGACGGCGTTGTACTCACAAAGCTCGATGGCGACACCCGCGGCGGTGCAGCCCTCTCTATCCGTACCGTTGTAACCAAGCCAATCAAATTCGTCGGAACTGGTGAAAAACTCGATGCCCTCGACACATTCCACCCCGACCGCATGGCCGACCGAATCCTCGGCATGGGCGACATCGTTTCTCTCGTTGAAAAGGCTCAAAATGCCTACAACGAAGAAGAAGCAATGAAGCTTCAGCGTAAGATAGCCAAAAACCAATTCAACTTCGACGACTATCTCTCGCAGATTCAGCAAATCAAAAAAATGGGCAACCTCAAAGACCTCGCCTCGATGATTCCCGGCGTAGGCAAAGCCATCAAAGATATCGACATCGACGACAACGCATTCAAAGGCATCGAAGCGATGATCTACTCAATGACAAAAGAAGAACGTCGCAACCCACAGCTCATCAACGCAAGCCGTCGCCAACGCATAGCCAAAGGCTCTGGAACAAACATTGCCGACGTAAATCGCATGATTAAGCAATTCGAAGAAATGCGCAAAGTCATGAAGATGGCTACAACAATGAAGAATCCCATGAAGATGATGCGCAACCTGCGCCACCGTTAAACAAAACCCCTCAACCGATATGCAACTCATTGACGGAAAAAAAATCGCCGACGACATCAAACGCGAAATCGCGGCCGAAGTAGCCGAAATGGTAGCTCGTGGTGAAAAACGCCCCCACTTGGCAGCCATACTCGTAGGCCACGACGGAGGTAGCGAAACATACGTTGCCCACAAAGTCAAAGCCTGCGAACAATGTGGATTCAAATCCACTCTCATACGCTTCGAAGACGACGTAACTGAAGAAACATTACTCGAAACCATAGCGCAACTCAACAACGACAACGACGTCGACGGATTCATCGTACAGCTCCCTCTCCCCCGTCACATCTCCGAACAGCGCATCATCGAAGCAATAGACTACCGAAAAGACGTCGACGGATTCCATCCCGTCAACGTCGGGCGTATGTCCATCGGACTCCCTTGCTTCCTTTCTGCCACTCCGGCCGGAATCATGGAGCTCCTTGCTCGCTACCAAATCCCCACAAAGGGCGCACGCTGCGTAGTACTCGGTCGTAGCAACATCGTTGGCAAACCGGTTGCCACACTCATGATGCAGAAGCACAACCCCGGAGATGCTACCGTCACCGTATGCCACAGCGCAACTAAAAATCTCAAAGAGATATGTCGCGAAGCCGACATCATAATAGCCGCACTCGGACAACCCGGATTCGTCACTGCCGACATGGTTAAACCCGGAGCTACAATCATCGACGTCGGAACCACACGCGTACCCGATGCCTCTAAGAAAAGCGGCTTCCGTCTCTCCGGCGACGTCGACTTCGACAACGTAGCCCCACTCTGCTCCTACATCACTCCAGTCCCCGGCGGAGTAGGTCCGATGACCATCGTATCACTAATGAAAAATACCCTCCTCGCCGGACGCCACGACATCTACTAAACGTCCGCAAGTAGCTAATACATACAGCAATCACTGCTTCTCCCCAACCTATTGAGAGAATAAAAGCAGTGATTGCTTTTTTATTTTAAAAAAGTTCGAGTACCCCACCATACTCAATTTTCTTTATGTAATTCGAAGATTAAAACAATAAGGAACAAATTAAAATACACCGTCTTAAAATTTTTTCAAAAGCACATGTTAAGCTGTTCTTTGAAATTATTGTGACAAATATCCGATTCTCCCCATAGCATTATAGAGGATTAATAAAGAAAAAATACTCCGGGCAACGATTTTCTGAGAAAAGGCACAAACAATGTAAAAACAAAAAAATCCTCTTGTTTGTAACTAATTGAAATAAAATTAATAATTTTATCTCAAACGAATAAAGTTATGGAAGATGTAAACCGCATTAAAATAGCAGACCACCTAGAGGTAGATACAAAAGAACTAATCATTAGAGATTACAAACAATATCTAATGTCGCAAGGAATATGAAAAAAGATTTGTTATTTATCAAAGCATTTAGACCCATTCAGGGGATAGATGGAGAAATACAGAATCTTGAAGAAGCTGATTTATCAGACGTTTCAACAAAAGACGGCGTTTATATCATTGCATCACCTAAGACCAAGTTTGTATATCCCAAAGGAGAGTCTACGGTTATATATATCGGTAAAGCAAATGCTATTAGGAGAAGATTAAAAGAGCATCAAAAGAATCTCCGAAGTACTATAAACGATATTTATGACGAATGGTGGCGTTTTGATAGATATAACTACATGAAATATCATGGTGCTAAAGTTTACTATTACTTATGCAGGGGGAAGCAAGAATCAAAAAATCTGGAATCCAGACTGATTGGTATGTTTTATGACAAATTCGGTTCTATGCCTGTAGGTAATGGCGCAAGATCTTTTGAATGCGATTTGAATGAGGATAGTATATGAAACAATGAATCAACACGGGTACAGATGCCAGCAATGGTTTATCTGACGAGAATTGGGCATTCATATTTCGGGAAACTGAGTGAGGATATGAATAATACTTTGATATCTATATTGACGATGTCGATATTTCCGAGGAAAAATTCAACCAGCGTATAACTGAATATAAGATTACTCTTACTCAACAACTTGAGGAAAGCCACCGTTTGGAAGCTGAAAATAATGAAGCAATTAGACAGCTTGAAGTTTAACAACTAAAATTTATAAGTTTGTAGATATGGGACAGTTATATAATATATATTGCGATGAAAGTTGTCATTTGGAGCATGATGGTGAAAGTGCGATGACAATTGGTGGTATATGGTGCCCTCTAAGCAAGAAAGATGAAATATTCCACCGCATACGCGAAATTAAGGAGGAACATGGCCTAAGCAAAAATTTTGAGATTAAGTGGAATAAGGTTTCCCCTGGGCAACTTGACTTCTATATGGATGTCGTCAATTATTTCTTTGATAATATCGACCTCCATTTTCGTGTATTAGTTATTCCTAACAAACAGGAATTAAAGCATGATTTGTTTAGTCAGACTCACGATGATTTCTACTATAAAATGTACTTCAATATGCTTAAAACACTTTTTGAGCCTGGCTGTGGGTACAATATCTATATAGGAAAAACTGTTGAAAGAATATGAGGCTTATATAAAAAGCAAGGAGCGATAAAA
>CAYQEN010000012.1:0-42532 GCA_964416545.1 uncultured Bacteroides sp.
AGGTGAGCCAGTGTCAGTCTTGCCCTTACCGTACTTCTCAAAGATTTCTACTTTTTCGTCAGAATTCAAATGCATTCTTGGAAAATTTTGGTGTTAATAAATGAAAATATAATGCTTGCTCAAAATGAGCGCACGAAATTACACAATATTTGCTACACTGCCAAATGTTTTGAGAGAAACTTGGCTTGCAGGTATGTAATTAGTCGAGATTTTTCTCTTTGTTGGGGTTGCGGAAGTTGATTTTGTGTTCTACGTATTCCTGAGTGGCGATGAGTACGGGCTTAGGAAGCTTTTCGTAGTAACGAGAGATTTCGATCTGCTCGCGGTTTTCGGAGATTTCTTCGAGGTTGTCGTTGAGCGATGCGAACTCTTGAAGTTTCTTCTCAAGGTCGTGTTTCATCTCGCTTGCGATCTGGTTTGATCGCTTTGCGATGATGCAAACTGTTTCGTAGACGTTGCCAGTATCCTGCGAGAGTTCAATCATGTCGCGGGTAACGGTGTTGAGAGGAGAGTTGGTCTTCTTGTAGTCCATATTTTAAATTATATATGTATATACTTCAAAAATTAATCAGTCTTTAACGTAGCGTTCGGCTATGATGAGGATGTTGTCGGCTTCTTCGCGATTGGGGCTGTTTGGGTAGTTGTTGACGAAGGAGTAGTATTCGTCAATTACTTCGCGGAAGCGGTCGGTTTTTTTCTCTTCGACGCTCTGAACGGCCTCTTGGTAGCGTGATTTGAGAATCAGCAGTTCAAGGTCTTCTTTGTAGCGTGAGTAGGGGTATGTTTTGATGGCGTTTTTTGCCACGATGATAGCAGAGGTGTAGTTGTTGCCCATGTAGTTGCCAAGATTGTAGTATAGCTGGGCGTTCTGAAGCTGCTTGAATGTGAGTTTGTCTTGCAGTTCAAATATTGCGTTTTGAGCAATGCTGACTTTGTCGCTCTTGGGGAAGTAGTCGAGGAAGGCTTGCAGTTCTTCAATAGACTTTACGGTGCCAGTCTGGTCGAGCTGAGATTCGGGCGAGTCAAGGTAGTAGCCGTATCCGCAGTAGAAGCGTGCGAGTTCGGTGTATTTACCGGTCGGGAAGCGTCCGTAGTATGTTTTGAAGTATGAGCATGCTTCGGTGTAGTTTTTGTTTTCGTAGTGGCTCAATGCGAGGAGGTAGAGGGCGTCTTCTGCTTTTTCGGTGCCTTTGAATTTGGTAATGAGGTCTTCAAGGACTGTTGCAGCCTGGACATATTTCTTGTTTTCAAACGCACGTTTGGCGAAGTCGAGTTTGTAATCGTTGTCGCTACTCTTCTGGACACGCTGGTACTCGCCACATGAGGTGAGCAGCACGGCAGTCAGAAGAATCGTGAGAAATTTGCGCATAATATATGAAAGTCGTAAATTTTATCATGCAAAGATAATACTTTTCGTTGAGACGACGTTGGGTGTGGGGTGAAAATATGTTATTTTGTCTGCTTGCGGGGGTAAATAGGATGAGTATGCGGACGATGTTATTGAAATTTCATTAATTTTGCAGTGCTTAAAATAAATCTTCGAGAAGGTAATGGAAGAAAAAAACAGCAGTGATAAGAAAACAGGTAAGGGTGGCGGACTTGTAATGAAGTTGCTTGCCAATATTGCCGCGATGGCCTGTGTGGCTATTGCTCTTGTTTGGGTGTCGACGATGTGGCTTGATACGTGGACTGCGCACGGACGCTATGCAGTGGTGCCTGACGTGAAGGGTATGCCATATGACGCGGCAGTGCGTGTTTTGAATGAGGGAGGGTTTGATGTGGAACTTACTGACTCGGTGTATGATACGAAGTTGCGCCCCGGAGAGGTGGTTGATCAAAGCCCGAATGTGAATGCAAAGGTTAAGGAAGGACGGTTGGTGTATCTGACTGTCAATGCTTTTTCGCCTCGTACGATTACGCTACCGAATTTAGTGGATACGTCGCTTCGTCAGGCTCGTTCGATACTTGAAGGTCTGGGCGTGAAGAATATTACAGTGGTGGAGGTGCCGTCGGATTTTAAGAATCTTGTGCTTGCCGTGAAGCGCGACGGAGTGCGTCTGTCGACCGGTGCAAGGGTTTCGATAAATTCGCATATTGTGCTTGAAGTAGGCGCCGGCGCACCGGAGGAAAATCTTGACTCGATAGCTCCTGTGGACTCAGTGGTAATGGAACCGGTGGATCTGATATGAACTTAACGAATGATATAAATAGCAGTAGTGTGCTGGACGAAGATGATTTCGCGCTTGAGCAGCCGGATGGAACTTCGGATGGCTACCGAATAGTGGAGGTGGATGGGCGCGAACTGTACGAACACTTTCGCTTTGAGGCAGATAAGGGTCAGCAGCTATTGCGTGTGGATAAATTCCTCGTTGCAAGGCTTGAGAAGTCGTCGCGCAACCGAGTGCAGCAGGCGGCTGATGCCGGCTGTGTGCTTGTGAACGGTAAGCCCGTGAAGTCGAACTACCGCGTGAAGCCACTCGATGTGGTGAGTGTGGTGATGGACAGACCTCGCTATGAGCTCGATATCGTGGCAGAAGATATACCACTCGATATAGTATATGAAGATGACTATGTGCTGGTGGTGAATAAGCAGGCAGGACTTGTGGTGCATCCCGGTCACGGAAATTACAGCGGAACACTCGTCAATGCGCTTGCATGGCATTTTAAGGATAATCCGAATTATGATGTGGATGACCCTCGAATGGGGTTGGTGCATCGTATAGATAAGGATACTTCCGGACTGCTTGTTGTTGCCAAGACGCCTGATGCGAAAACCGACCTCGGTAAGCAGTTTTTCAATAAGACCACGCGCCGCGAGTATGTGGCCGTGGTTTGGGGAACGCCAGAGCCGCCGTCGGGTAGGATAGAAGGACATATAGGCAGAAATCCGAAAGACCGGCTGCAAATGACTGTATTTCCGGATGGAAGTCAGGGTAAAAGTGCAGTGACACACTATGATACGATAGAGAATCTTGGCTATGTATCAATGGTGAAGTGTGTGCTCGAAACGGGACGTACGCATCAGATACGTGTGCATATGAAGCATATCGGACACCCTCTGTTTGCTGATGCACGCTACGGCGGCGATGAAATACTTCGCGGAGAACGTACGGCGTCGTATAGGAAGTTTGTGGCTAATACGATGGATGTATGTCCGCGCCAAGCACTCCACGCCCGTACGCTCGGATTCCGTCATCCTGTGACAGGTGAAGAGATGTTTTTCACGAGTGAAATTCCAGCAGATATGTGTGCGCTGATAGAGCGATGGCGCAACTATCGCGACGGGTCGATAGAGCGTTGAGTTAAATCGGCGTGAAAAAACGTATTTTGATGTTTGGCGAACAATCAT
Organism: uncultured Bacteroides sp.; assembly: GCA_964416545.1. GTDB lineage: Bacteria > Bacteroidota > Bacteroidia > Bacteroidales > Muribaculaceae > Paramuribaculum. The sequence goes on from CAYQEN010000012.1 coordinate 3,350, forward strand.
TATTTTTGTGACTTAAAATTGCCGCCGAAAAAGAGCGGTATAATGATATTAGAAACAATCAATCATTCTTGTGTAATGGCAGAGATAAAAGAAGCGGAAGAAGCTCCCAAGAAAGGACTTAACTTCGTAGAACAGATAGTGGCCGACGATTTGAAAGCCGGCAAAAACGGTGGACGACTGAATACTCGATTCCCGCCCGAACCTAACGGCTATCTGCATATCGGTCATGCTAAGGCAATCTGTATGGACTTTGGCGTGGCAGAAAAATTCGGTGGAACCTGCAATCTGCGCTTCGACGATACCAATCCAGTGAAAGAAGACGTGGAGTATGTAGATTCTATCCGCGAAGATATTCATTGGCTCGGATTTGACTGGGGCGACCGCGAATATTATGCCAGTGACTATTTCCCCCAGCTTTACGCTCTTGCGGTAAGAATGATTAAGGAGGGTAAGGCGTATGTTGACGACCAGACTTCAGAGCAGATAGCTCAGCAGAAAGGTTCGCCCACAGTGCCAGGCACTGAAAGCCCTTATCGCAGCCGTACTCCGGAAGAAAATCTGGATTTGTTTGAGCGAATGAATGCCGGCGAATTTAACGAAGGCGCTTGTGTGCTTCGTGCGAAAATAGATATGGCATCGCCTAATATGCACTTCCGCGACCCGATAATGTATCGCATTATCAAAACTCCGCATCATAGAACCGGAACAAAGTGGAACGTGTATCCAATGTATGACTTCGCACATGGTCAGAGCGACTATTTCGAGGGTGTAACACACTCAATCTGTACGCTTGAATTTGAAGTGCATCGTCCGCTGTATGAATATTTTGTGAAGGAACTTGCGGATGAAACATATTGCCCTCGTCAGATAGAATTTAATCGTCTGAACCTCACTTATACGGTGATGAGTAAGCGTAAGCTGCTTCAGCTCGTAAAAGAAGGATTGGTGGCAGGTTGGGACGATCCCCGTATGCCGACTATCTCGGGTATGCGTCGTCGTGGATTTACCGCTACAGCAATCCGTAACTTCGTAGATAAAATCGGATATACCAAATATGAGGCGTTGAACAGCATTTCGCTGCTCGAACACGCAGTGCGTGAAGACCTCAATGCAATCTCAACTCGCGCAATGGCTGTGATGAACCCCGTGAAGCTCGTCATAACCAATTACCCCGAAGGTCAGAGCGAGATGGTGGAGATGGAAAACAATCCGGAAGATCCGAATGGCGGAACTCACGAAATGCCTTTCTCGCGCGAAATTTATATCGAGCGTGATGACTTTATGGAGAATCCTCCCAAGAAATTCTTCCGTCTGGCTCCCGGTGGCGAAGTGCGTCTTAAGGGTGCTTACATCATCAAGTGTGAGGATGTGAAGAAAGATGCTGACGGAAACATCGAGGAAATCTATTGTACATACGATCCCGAGACCCGTAGCGGAATGCCCGGAAGTATGCGTAAGGTGAAGGGAACACTCCACTGGGTGAGCGCAGAGCACGCCGTCGATGCGACCGTGCGCGTGTATGACCGCTTGTTTAATGTGGAAAATCCTGCAGCCGAACCTGATCGCGACTTCCGCGACATGCTGAATCCTGATTCGCTTAAGGTGGTAGAACATGTGAAAATCGAGCCGTTCCTTGCAGCAAATGCCAACGTCGGAGCACACTTCCAGTTCCAGCGTATCGGCTATTTCACTCCCGATGCCGACAGCAAGGAGGGCAGCTTGATATTCAACCGCACTATAGCGCTGAAGGATAGCTGGGAAAAGGTTCAGAAAAAGTGAACGAAGACAATTACATAAAGGAGCTTTACGAGCGTTTTGTGCAAGACATGAAAGATGGTCTTGCAATGGGTGGGTATGACCGCGACGAGCTGTTGGAGATATATGATTATGCAACAGATGTCTATGATGATTATACCCGACTGCAGGTGTTGCTGACCGGCGCTCGTGAGTATCCTCGTGACCGCGAATTACGAGAGCGCAAGGCCTATTTCGTATTTGATATAGGAGATATGGCCGGCGCTAATCGCGCGGTAGAAGAAATAAAGGTCGACAGCTTCCTGAAAGAGCTACTGCTGATACGCTTGGAGCAGGGCACACCAGAGGAATCGGCGCGAAAACTTGACGATTTGTTGAGTCGCCAACGCAAAGGCGGACTTAATGATGAAGAGGTGATAAAACTTGTGGATGCCGTGGTGGAAATGAAGCTTTTCGACTGGCTGGAAAAAAGGTATGACACGATAAAACAGTGTGCCGAATTTCCAGATACGGTGATGTATGAGTGTTCGGACGTGGCGGTGGTGGAGAATAAATACACCCTCGCAATAAAATCGCTCGAAGACCTTACGGCCGATCAGCCATTTAATGAAGAATTTTGGCTGTCGCTGGCGAGTTCATATTATCAACTGTCGGGGTTCTGCGATAAGGCGTTGTCGGCACTTGACTATGCGCTTGCCATAAATCCAAGCTCGCATCAAGGGCTGTTGATGAAGGCGGGCTATCTCGTAGAGCAAGGAGATAACTATGATGAGGCTGTGGCTATTTTCGAGGAAATCGAAAAGGATGCACCGGACTTTGAACGTGCTTATGTGGTACACTCGTCGCTGTTGATAGATCTACACAGGAAGGATGAGGCTGTGGCATTGCTGAAAGGATTTTTGAAGCGAAATCCGGACAATGTCACGGTATTTGACCAATTGATATTTGCGACCAATTCGGCAGATTCGCGAGAGGACGTGAAGACTTTCGTGGAGCGTCTGCCATCGGTGGGCGACGATGAAATGATGATGTCGCTTGTCGACAGATATGTGGAAGATTGTCGATTCGGCAGTGTTGTCGCTTTTATCGAAGGTGTTCTTCTTGTCGGTGTGGAAATCAGTCGTCGCGCAGTGAGTCTGCTGCTCGAAAGTCAGTGTCGAATCCGTCATTTTGAGGATGCGGTGGAAACGTTTAAGCGGTATTTTTCGGACAAAAACGGCTTTGAGCCTGAATCGACAGATCGCTTGTGCTACTGCTTGGCTCTCAGAATGACCGGCAGAATCAGTGAAATGATAGAGCAGGTGGAAATAGAACGTACAAGACCGAAAGATTTAGACACGTTGCTTGAAGACAAGTTGAAGACTATCGGTCAGAGTTACTACTTCCTCCAAATACTACATTCAATAAAGGGCGAAGTGCCCGAAGATAATTTCAATCCATTTATTTAAGGAACGGATTCCATTTCTTTTCTGCTCCGATTGTAGAAGTCGGTCCGTGACCCGGGTAGACGATGGTGTCGTCGGGGAGTGGGAGAAGGTGTGTGCGGATGGAACGGATGAGGGTGTCGAAATCGCCGCCCGGTAAGTCGGTACGGCCGATGCTACCGTTGAATAATGCGTCGCCGGTGATGACAAAGCCATCGGAGCTACTATACAGTGCAATCGAGCCAGGAGAGTGTCCCGGAACTTCGAGAACTTCCAGAGATTCGCTTCCGAGAGAGATGCGGTCGCCTTGCTTTAGTTCAGTAGTGATAGTGACGGGATTTGTGGCTATAGGCAAGTGGAACATGGCAGCTTGGGATTCAAGCTGTCGGCCGAGGAAGGCATCGTCGGTATTTGCAGATAGTGATACTCCATAATGAGATTCGATGAAAGCATCGCCAAGAGCATGGTCGACGTGTAGATGTGTGTTTATTAAGCTGACAATGCGAAGCCCTTTGGATGAGATGGCGTCGGTGAGCTTGCGACATTCGTCGCTGTTGCTCATGCCGGGGTCGATGACGGCAGCTTGAAGAGATTCGGTGTCCCACAGGATGTAGGTGTTGACACCAAATGGATTGAAGACGAGGGGGAGAATATTCATAACTCTACGTAGACGAGCAACTTAGTGGTAAAGAAGTCTTCGGCGAAATAGTCGCTCAGCGGGACTTCGATTTTCGGCTGGCGAACGGTGGCAGACTCGCCTGAGATGTCGCCTCCTTTAAGGCATAACAAACCGGAAGGGAAAGCGTTTGCCGAAGAGTGGGAGATGTTTTTTCGAATAAGCGGTACGAGTTCGTCGAGTCGCATAACTGCTCGGCTGACAACATAGTCGAACTTTGTGCGGCATTCACCAATGTCGCCATGCTGGACGGTGACGTTTGAGAGACCGATGGCTTCGGCGATGCTTTTTGCGACGTTGATTTTCTTGCCAATGCGGTCGATGAGGTGGAACTTGCAATCGGGCCACATGATGGCTAACGGGATGCCCGGAAATCCGCCACCGGTGCCCATGTCGAGGAAAGTTGTGCCAGCTACCGGAGTGATGAATTTGGCGATGGCGAGCGAGTGCAGGATATGGTGTTCGTATAGATTGTCGATGTCCTTGCGCGAAATAACGTTGATTTTTTCGTTCCATTCGCGATAGAGAGAGCCAATCTGTTCGAACTGTTCAGCCTGGCGGTCGGTAAGGTCGGGAAAGTACCGTTTTATGATATCCATATACGTATGTGGTTGTTTGGTTTGGTCGGAAAGAGCCATAATGGCGCATATTCCGATGACAAATTTACATAAAATCAATCTATTTTTGTAATTTTGAGCATTAAAGAGATAGATATGAATATAGGAAAATATAATAAGCTCACTGTGGCGCGTCTTGTGGACTTCGGCGCATATCTTGCTGATGAACAGGGCGCGGAGGTGTTGTTGCCGGCAAAGTATATAACAGAACCGCTCGAACCCGGAATGGAAATAGAGGTGTTTGTGTATCGCGACTCTGATGACAGACCGGTGGCGGTGACAGACCATCCGTTTGTCACGGTTGGGCAATTTGCATTTTTGGAGTGCGTGGCCTCGAATCGTATAGGAGCGTTTCTTGATTGGGGATTGCCCAAGGATTTGCTTGTTCCATTCAGCGAACAGAAAGTGAAGATGCGCCCGGGGATGCAGTATTTTGTATATGTGTATCTTGATAATGCGACCGGAAGAATAGTGGCTACCGCCAAAATCGAGAAATATCTCGGTAATGTGTTGCCCCAGTATCGTGTAGGTCAACCCGTGGAGGCGTTGGTGTATCAGCACACTGATATAGGATATGCGTGTGTAGTGGACAATCTGCATCGCGGCATGATATATGAGAGTGAATTGCATCGTACGCTCGAAATAGGAGAAACAACCAGAGCGTCGGTGAAGCGCGTACGTCCGGATGGGAAAATAGATTTGACTCCCGAAGGGAATGCCGCGCAGAGGACTCAGGATGTTGCCGGCAAGATTGAGGAGGTGCTTAAAATAGATGGAACGCTCGGAGTGACCGAAAAATCGAGTCCGGCCGATATTGATGCAAAATTTAAGTGCAGCAAAAAGGATTTTAAGAAGGCAATAGGTAAATTGCTGAAAGAACGCAAGGTCGAAATAACCGAGTCGGGAGAGATAGTTTTAGTCCAAAAGTGACGAAAATGTGAAAAAAAATTAGCATCTTTGCGAAATGTAACGAAACCATATTTTAATAATGGAGTTTTCAGTCAATCAGATAGCCCAATTAGTCGGCGGCACCGTAGAGGGTGACGGCGATGTGAAAATCAGAACTTTTGCAAAGATTGAAGAGGGTCATCCCGGCGCAATCTCATTTCTGGCTAATATAAAGTATATCCCCTATATCTATACAACCGAATCGTCGGCAGTGCTCGTAAGTCGTGACTTCGCGCCAGAGCAACCAGTGAAAGCTACGATGATACGTGTAGATGATCCGTATGCAACGGTGGCGCATTTGCTGTCGATGGTTCAGGAAATGATGATACCCAAAAAGGTTGGCATCGAACAGCCGTGCTTTATAGCCGAGGGTGTTGAAATACCCGAAGATGTGTATATCGGAGCTTTTGCCTATATCGGCAAGGGTGCGAAAATCGGCAAGGGCGCGAAGATTTATCCCCAAGCATACGTTGGCGATGGAGCTTCGGTGGGAGCGGAAACGACTCTCTATGCCGGAGTGAAGGTGTATCACGGATGTGTGGTAGGAAACAGATGTATAATCCATAGCGGTGCTGTGATAGGTGCAGATGGATTTGGTTTTGCACCTGTGGAAGGCGGTCGCTATGATAAGATACCGCAAACCGGCAATGTGGTGATAGAAGACGACGTGGAAATCGGCGCGAATACGACAGTAGACCGTGCAATGATGGGCAGCACTCGCATAGCACAGGGCGTGAAGCTCGATAATCTGATTCAGATAGCTCACAATTGTCAGGTGGGCGAATGGACAGTGATGGCATCGCAGGCAGGTGTGGCCGGCTCGACAAAGGTTGGTGCACATTGTATGATAGGCGGTCAGGTAGGTCTTGCCGGACATATCACTGTGGGCGATGGCGCGCAGATAGCAGCTCAGTCGGGAACGCAAAAGAGTGTGGAAGCAGGAGCACGTCTGTTTGGCACTCCGGCAATGGATCTTCGTCAGTATGGTCGTCAGGCTGTGTACGTGAAGAATCTTCCCGAAATGGCTCGCGAACTTAAAGAGCTTAAGAAGGAAATAGAAAAACTTAAGAAATAAATCAAAAAAAATATCACATAATGAAGCAAGTGACACTTAAACAGTCGTTTACCGTCAGCGGTAAGGGATTGCATACCGGAATGACGCTAAATGCGGAGTTTCTTCCGGCACCGGCATATCATGGATATAAAATACAGCGTGTCGATCTCGAAGGAGAACCCATCATAGATGCTGTTGCAGAAAATGTTGTGGCTACGACTCGTGGAACAGTGATAAAGAAGGGCGATGCGATGGTTAGTACCATTGAACACGCTATGGCTGCACTCTATGCTTCCGGTATCGATAATGTGCTTATCAAGGTGGACGGCCCTGAATTGCCTATCCTTGATGGCAGCGCACGTGAATATGTGGAAAAGATTGAGGCTTGCGGTCTTGAAGAACAGAATGCAGATAAGGATTATTATATCGTAAAGCAGAAGATAGAAGTGGTCGACGAAAAGACCGGTGCATCGCTTGTGGTGCTTCCCGATTCGGACTTCAGCGTCGATGTGATGATTCAGTTTGATTCGCCTGTACTTCCGAACCAGTTTGCTTCGCTCGATAATCTGAGCGACTTTGCCAAAGAAATCGCGGCAAGCCGTACGTTTGTATTTGTTCGTGAAATTGAGCCGCTCGTGAGCAACGGTCTGATTAAAGGCGGTGACCTTGACAATGCTATCGTAATCTACGATTCGAAGATTGAACAGAGCCGTCTGGACGGCATTGCCGACATGATGGGTGTAGAACGTAAGAGTGTTGAGGATTTCGGCTATATTCAGACAACTCCGCTCAATTCGGTGAACGAACCTGCACGTCACAAGTTGCTCGATATTATCGGTGACTTGGCTCTTATCGGTCGTCCGCTGAAGGGTAAAGTGATAGCAACTCGTCCCGGACATTCGATAAATACCACTTTTGCCAAAAAGATTCGTCGCGAAATCAAGCGTCAGGATGTGCAAGCACCGATGTATGATCCGAATAAGGAGCCGGTGATGGACAATAATCACATTCGCGAACTGCTTCCCCATCGCTATCCGATGCTTTTGGTGGATAAGATTATTGAAATCGGCTCGAACTATATCGTAGGTGTGAAGAATATTACTGCCAACGAACCGTTCTTTACCGGACACTTCCCCGAAGAGCCCGTGATGCCCGGTGTGCTTCAGATTGAGGCTATGGCGCAGACCGGCGGGTTGCTCGTGCTGAGCACTGTGGACGACCCCGACCGCTATTCGACTTATTTCATGAAGATAGATAATGTGAAGTTCCGTCAGAAGGTGGTGCCCGGCGATACATTGATATTCCATATTTCATTTATGACCGAACTGCGTCGCGGATGTGCCGTGATGAAGGGCTATGCCTTTGTCGGTGAACATATCGTGTCGGAATGCGAATTTATGGCACAGATTGTAAAAAATAAATAATCATAGATATGAAACAACCCTTAGCATATATACATCCCGCAGCCAAGATTCATCCCAGTGTTGTAATCGATCCGTTTGTCACTATCGAGCAGAATGTGGAAATCGGAGAAGGAACCCGTATCGGCAGTAATGTTACGATAATGGAAGGTGCCCGTATCGGTAAGAATTGTAATATTTTCCCCGGTGCAGTAATTTCGGGTATTCCTCAGGATTTGAAATTTGTCGGTGAGGATTCGGTAGCTATTATCGGCGACAACACAACAATTCGTGAGTGTGTGACCGTGAACCGCGGAACGGCTTCAAAGGGTAAGACTGTAGTGGGCAATAATTGCCTTATTATGGCTTATTCGCACGTGGCTCATGATACGATCGTAGGTAACAATGTAATTATATCAAACGCTTCGCAGCTTGCCGGTGAGGTAATAGTAGATGACTATGCCGTAATCGGTGGCGGTACGCTGGTTCACCAGTTCTGCCATATCGGTCCTCATGTGATGATTCAGGGAGGATCGAAAATCAATAAAGATATTCCTCCTTTTGTGAAGGCAGCTCGTGAACCGATATCGTATGCCGGTATCAACTCTGTAGGTTTGCGCCGTCGCGGATTTTCAAATGAGGCGATTCGCGATATTCAAGAGGTGTATCGCTATCTCTATCTCTCGGGCTTGAATGTGTCGGATGCCGTTGCCCGTATTGAGGCAGAGTTGCCCGCAACCGATGAGCGTGATGAAATCATCATGTTTGTCCGTAATGCCAAGCGCGGTATTATTCGCGGTTACGTGTAAGAGTTATACTAATCAAGATAGTGGTATCAGAGGGTCGAAGTCCGCAGGTCTTCGACCCTCTTTTTTTTGTATATATGGCATAGCTAATTAAAATTAGGTATATAAATGGGCTGAAGTTTGGCGTGATACGTCCGATAAGCGAAAGTATGAGTACGTGCCCACGTAGATTTAAGGATATTCCAGGTGTTCAGAGCCTATAGCGCTGTATGCAGAAGAGGTGATGAATGTGCCCGTGGACAGTCATAAATTGGCTTTGACTGCCGGAGGCGTCTACAGTCGATGATAGGTCTTGACAGCCGATATGAGATGAGGGGAAAGGTATATACTGATCCGCGCTTTTGATAAGCTGCGGTATGATAAAGAAAAGAGCTCAGAACTTATGGTTCTGAGCTCTTTTAGTATTTGCAGTGCAGAAAGATTATTCTGCAATCTTGTGAACTGTGTCGAGGAGGGTGTTACCCATGCCGATGGTGTAGCCTTGAGAAAGGAATACTACGCGATTGAAGGTGTCGGCAATAACGTAGATAGGCATATCGGAAGATGTCAACTTCAGATTTTCCTTCAATTGGCGTGCGATAGAACCGTCGGCGTCTATGCCGAGAGCTACAGTGGAAGGTAGGCCAATTAGTAGCTCAGGGTCGATTTGAGATGCGTCGCGTTCGCTTTCGAAAAGCAGCAGAATGGGGCGACCCCATTGTTCGAGTTCGTTCTTCATGGCTGCGATGTCGCGCAGAGTGTGGTTTGAAGGCTCGTGCCCTGCTTTAATAACACCGAGAACGTAGTAGCCACGTCCTGTCGTTGAAAGAATCGAAGGATTCGTTCCTGACAGGTCGGTGTAACGGCTTTCAGAATCAAAGTTGCCGATAACGGGGACACCACTGTCATCGCGACGAATTACGAGTGGAATTTCGGTAGTTTTGTTTGCTTCGATGACGAAAGTGGTGGTGTTTGCCAAAACGCTACCATCGGCCATACGCTGCCCACTGACAATCATGTATTGACCGGCGTCGAGCTTGACGGGACTACTGAAGATGCCGGAATAGGTGGCATCGTCGGGGTAGCTTAGAGTCATCGGCAGACCATCGGTGATTTTCGAGATAGTGAAGTGAGTGTAGTATTTTGGATCGGTGATGCGACCTACGGGCTCGAATGAGAGTTTCAGAGATCCTTGTGGAGTCGAAGCGACATCGACGGGAGTCTGGAAGTCGGCATCGTGCCAATTACCTTCGGAGTCGGCCCACTGAGTTTTCTGTGTTACAGGGTCGATACGCGCAGGAATTTCCATAGAGCGTGCGGCGGCAACGAAGAAAATGTCGCGTGAGCGGGGCGAAGTGTGGCGATACTTGTAGACTTGTTCAGGCGACATACGTACTGTCGGGGGATACCAGTCTTGGTCGGCAACAATGTTTTTCGATACCCATTTTACCCACTTTGTCGGGTCGTTACGGAACTTTTTCTGTTCTTTAGCGCTTATGGCTTTTTTGAAAAATGAGCGGAAGGGAGTGAGTGGCTCTTGGTCAATACGTGGGCATAGGATATAGTTGTAATACATTTCAGTATTGCCAGGCTCGGCCATGAAATGGTCGGTCAGAATATCATATGGCACATCGCTGCGATCTTTAGTTGATAGCGATTCGAGCAGATGAAGAGCACGGTCGCGATCAGCGGGAGCTACATTGAGCAAGAATTTCTTGAGCACAGCATGATTGCCACGTGCAACTGAAAAGACGCTACGGATGCGATTTTCAGGCAGTGCAAGTTCTTGTGCAAGTGCCGAAATGGCCTTGTCGTCGAGGAATGTTGCGGTGTAAAGTCCGCGAATGGAATCTTCGAGCGCAAAACGGCGGTTGTTTTCAGCGCGAGCTTCAGGGCTTACATAGACATTGTTTGCTCCTTGGATGGGGGGGACGATATCGAATGCTATAGTGCCGGTAGTGAGTGAATTGCGGTCGATAACTACGCGAGCTACGTTGTCTTTGCCTGTTGTGCATTTGGCAATTCCATAGTCGGAGCCTTTTCGTGCCCATAGAATCATGTCGCCAAGGCCGGTGATGAGCGAAGCGCGTCCGTCGGAGCCGATAGTTTTTGTGACGATCGGATAGAACTCACCGTAATTATAGATGCAGAAGCCTAATTCGGCACCTACGGCAGGATTGCCGCTTTTGTCGACAACTTCGACAGTGATTGTGTCGACGGGAGCATAGAGGCGCGTCACATTAATATCGGTGTAATTGTCCTTGCGCATAAGTTGCTCTTCAGGGCCGTCGTATCGTCCGTAGACGCGTGTGTTCATGAGCATGCCACGCGATGCGGGTGCGTTGAACCATCCGAGATTGAGCACAGGTTCGGGTTCGCATGCGCCGAGGAAATACCATTCGCCATCGGCCCATGCTTCAACCCACGCATGGTTGTCGTCGGTGTGTGCCCATCGTGGGGTGTAGACCTGACGAGCCGGGATGCCCATAGCGCGTAGTGCGGCGACAGTGAAAGTAGACTCTTCGCCACAGCGACCGATGCCTGTGTAGACTGTTGACATCGGGGGGTGTGTACGGCTGTCGGAGGGTTGGTAGGTGGCTTTTTCATGACACCAATGGTTGATTTCGAGAATTGCGTCCTTCATGCTAAGACCCTTAACGCGGTCTTTCAGCTCGCGGTAGAACACAGCGCGGTGTCCGTCGAGTGCTTCATTGTTGATGCGTATCGGTAGGACGAAGTGACGAAATTCGCGATCGGGAACTTTGCTACCCCACGGCATTTCCTTGCGGGCACGGAGTGCCATGTCGGCGTTTTCGAGGAAGAAATCGCCGGAGTAGTCGGAGATGTCGGGGAGAGGCATATAAGCGTATAGCACTTGAAGAGCTTCACGCTGTTCGTCGGTAAGCAAGCGATTGAACACAGAAAAATATTCGGAGTAGTTAATCTCCTTTTTTCGCTGTGCAAAATCTGCTTTCACGGCTTCAGTAGCAATTTCGGCTACAGAGGTGAGGGGTGTGACGGCGAGAGCGCAAAGTAGTGCAGATGTAAAAAATCTATTCATAGTAGGCATTAATTCATTGCTTTAACGATGTCGGCTACGACGGATGCAGAGGTAGTGGAGCGCGCAAATTCGTCGCTACCCGGAGTGCCCATGTTGACACCCTGGCGGCGGAAGCGCATCGTGCTACCAATAGAGTGGCGAGCAGAAGCATGGAGCTCGTGAACGTTGCCACGATGCATTATTTCGGCAGCATTTGAAGCGTTGACACCAGCACCGGCAAGAATGGTGATGCGGCCGGCTGAGTGTTCGGTCAGTTTGGCGAGCATTTCGACACCCTTTAGTGCCGATGCTTCTTGTCCGGAAGTGAGCAGGCGGTTGCAGCCAAGTTCAATTATTGTGTCGAGTGCTTCGAGGGGATTGCGACAGAGGTCGAAAGCGCGGTGGAATGTGATATTCATACCCGGAGCTTCGGCAATCATGCGTTTGCAAGCTTCGACGTCGATATCGCCGTCGGGAGTAAGAGCGCCAATCACTACGCCGTGGGCACCAAGTTGGTGAGCGCGACGAATATCATCGCACATACAGGCGATTTCAGCGTCGTTGTAGATGAAGTCGCCACCGCGCGGACGGATGAGAACGTGAACGATGAGTTCGGGATGGCGCAGAGCGTGGCGAATGAGTCCTTCAGAAGGCGTTACGCCACCTTCACCAAGTGCGGAGCAGAGTTCAACGCGGGCGGCACCACCTTTAGCTGCCTCGGAAATGCTGTCGGGGTCGGCAGCGCAGACTTCGAGGAGAGGGGAGGAATTATTTATTAAGTGTTTCGAGTTCAATAACATAGTCTATATCTGTGGGAATGTTTTCGAGGTGAAGCGTAATGCCACCTTCTTTTTTGTTTTTAGTGAATTTTACGGGCTTTCCGTCGACAAATGAAGTGGCTTTTTTGACTTTGCATTGCAACGGCAAGTGGATGTCGGCAGATTCGGGAGTGAGGATGTGGATGTATAGCTTAGAGCCTTTACGAGTAGATGTGCCCCAAGATTGAGCCGGGAAGTCGCCGGCAGTTACGCCGTAGATAGTTGGGCTATAGGTTTTCATCCATTCACCGATGCCTGCCAAACGGTCGAGAGCTGTTTCGGGAAGTCGTCCGTTGGGTTGCGGGCCGATGTTCATGAGGAGGTTTGCGCCCATGCCACGTGCTTTGACGAGTTGGTGGACGAGGGTGCGAACGTCTTTATAGTTCTGGTCAGCAATCTTATATCCCCACATGCCGTTCATTGTGTTGCATGTTTCGAGGGGGAGCTTTGAAATAGATTGTCCAGACATTCCAGCGGTGTTTTCACCCGGGAGGTCGCGCTCGAAAATCTGAATGTCTTCACCTGGTATAACTGTTTCGTGGTGGTTGTTTGCAACCATAGTTGCCGGTGATAGGCGATGAATCAATTCGTATTGTTCGGGGAGCTGCCAATCGAATGGAATAGAATCGTGGTCGTGATCCCAGAATCCGTCGAACCAAATGGCGCGTATGGGGCCGTACTGAGTGAGTAATTCGGTGAGCTGATTGTTCATGAATTTGTAGTAGCTCGGCCAGTTGCGTTTTGATATGTCGCGTCCGGTGTGGAGTCCGGTGCGTCCAGACGGATAGTCCTCACGAGTCCAGTCGATGTGGGAGTAGTAGAGGTGAAGTGCGATTCCTTGCTTTTGGCATTCTTCCGACAGCTCTTTTATGATGTCGCGTTTGAATGGGGTGGCATCGACGATATTGTAGTCAGACTGCTTTGTGCCCCACATAGAGAATCCGTCGTGGTGGCGAGATGTGAAGGTGATGTATTTTGCACCCGATTCTTTGATGGCTTTAACCCACTCGGCGGCGTTGAACTCAGCGGGATAGAAGGCGCTTGCCGATTTAGCATACTCTTTGGCATCGATGCCGTAGTTGAGATACCATTCGCCTTGGGCAAACATGCTGTAGATGCCCCAGTGGAGGAATATGCCGAAGCCTTCTGAGGCGAAATCAGCTTGCGACTGCTTTACGGCTTCGCTTGGTACGTAGGTGTTGTCGGCAACGGCATATGAACTCGACATGAGGGTTGCCGCCGACAGAGCAATAGATGCGATTAGTTTTTTCATTGTAATGATATGGTAGTGTTAGGTAAGAAACAAGGAACTCTATACGACAACTCATGTGGAGAATATGTGCGTAGAGAGTTCCTTTCGGAATAAGTTCTGAGGGAAAATAGCCGAATCAGAAGGGGAGATCTTCGTCAGCTGAAGTAGGCGGAAAATCTACGGGAGCGGGAGCAGGATAATCGCCAGGGCCAGCAGGCATTTCGCCGGGTGCGTCTTTGTCGACTTTCCAACCGCGGATGCTTGTGTACCAACGGCCGTTGTATTCGCGGCTTTCGATGTCGAAGCTGAGGGTTATATTGTCGCCTACTGCGAGGGGGTACTGGTCGGCACGGTCGCCAAACAGGTCGAAGTGGACTTTTTTGGGGTATGTTTCTTGCGTTTCAAGTACGTATTCGCGTTTCTTCCAAGGGTTTCCGCTGCTTTTGGCTACGCCCGTCATTTCGGGAAGAGCCACGATGATTTTGCCTTTTATTTCCATTATAAGATGTGATAATTATAATACAAAAATAATGAGAGAAACTCGAAGCACCAAATTTTGCTCTCTAAAGTTATGAATTTTACAAAAAATGGGATTACCTTTGGTGAAAATATTTGATTATGAATAATATTGAAGATATACCCGGAGATTGGTGGACAGCACCAGCCGAGAGTGAATCCGGTCGTCTGATAATGGTGACCGGCCGAAGAGATGTTGATACATTTCGCAAAAATCCGCGATTTTCAATTCGTGTCGATGTGTCGTGGAAATATGATGGTGATGCATCGGGAATGCCCGTAAGGTCGGAGTCGGAACTGATGGAGCAAGTGCAGGAAGTGCTTGTCAAGGCGTTTAAGAAAGACCCTGTGGCAGTGTTGACAGGTGTGTACACCGGTGATGGCGAGCGAAATTGGGTGTTCTATACGCTGAGTACTCATATCTTCGGCCGTAAGCTGAATGAGTCGCTGGCAGAATTTCCACTACTTCCGATACAGGTGTCGTGTGAAAACGACCCTGAATGGGCTGAGTATGATGAGATGGCTGAGGCGGAAATTAAGCTGGATTAAAAGTAGCGTAGGTCATACGGAATATAAGGGAAGCGCCCTAAAGTTGATTAAAACTTTTAGGGCGCTTCCTTTATTTTATTCAATTCAAATTAGAATCCAGAGAATGGAGGGGGTGTCTGTTGGTCGCTGTTTGAATCAGTATCGTCAGACGATGGCTCCGAGGGTGTAGAGGTAGGAGCGTTGTCGGATGTCGATTCAGATGATGATTCCGGAATAGCAGGAACATCTGTGGGTTCTGCTGATTCGGAATTGGCAGCGAGAATCTCGTCGGTGCGAGATGCCCATTGGCGTTTGCCAAAAATCTTTTCGACATCTTCGGTGAATATCACTTCACGCTCAATCAGAGTCGATGCAAGCGCGGCATGACCTTCAGCGTAGGTGCTGAGAATCTGTTTGGCTCGCTCGTATTGCTCGCTGATGATGCGCGACACTTCTTCATCGATCATACGTGCGCGTTCGTCGCTATACGGTTTTGATAGTCCGTAGTCTTGACCAGTGGAGTCGTAGTACGATATGTTGGGCAGTTTGGAGCTCATACCGTAGTAAACGACCATAGCATACGCTTGCTTTGTGACACGCTCAAGGTCGTTTGCAGCACCGGTAGAAATATGACCGAGGAACAATTCTTCAGCCGCACGTCCACCGAGGGTAGCACACATTTCATCGAGGATAGCCTGAGTTGGGGTAATCTGACGTTCTTCAGGGAGATACCATGCAGCGCCGAGGGCTTTTCCACGCGGAACGATAGTGACTTTAATCAGCGGATTGGCATAGCGCAGATGCCACGATACAGTAGCATGCCCGGCTTCGTGGACGGCGATAGAGCGTTTTTCCTCCGAGGTAGTAATCTTGGAGCGTTTTTCAAGACCACCAATGATGCGGTCGACGGCATCGATGAAGTCTTGGCGACCTACAGATTCTTTGTTATGGCGTGCAGCTATGAGTGCCGCTTCATTGCAGACATTGGCAATATCAGCACCGGAGAAGCCAGGAGTCTGACGCGCAAGCAAGTCGACGTCAACGGTTTCGTCGGTTTTGATTTTGCGCAAGTGTACATTGAAAATCGCTACGCGGTCGTTGAGGTCGGGAAGGTCGACATAAATTTGACGGTCGAAACGTCCGGCACGGAGAAGCGCTTTATCAAGGATGTCAGCACGGTTGGTGGCGGCAAGAATAATTACACCGCTGTTTGTGCCGAACCCGTCCATTTCGGTGAGAAGCTGGTTGAGAGTGTTTTCACGCTCATCGTTAGCACCCATATTCGGGTTGCGACCACGAGCACGACCAACGGCGTCGATTTCGTCGATAAATACGATGCAAGGAGCTTTTTCTTTAGCTTGACGGAAAAGGTCGCGCACACGCGAAGCACCGACGCCAACAAACATTTCAACGAAGTCGGAACCTGACATTGAGAAGAACGGCACATTTGCTTCGCCGGCAACAGCCTTTGCAAGCAGAGTTTTACCCGTTCCCGGAGGGCCTACGAGAAGTGCGCCCTTAGGAATTTTGCCACCGAGATTGGTGTAGCGTTGTGGATTTTTGAGGAATTCGACGATTTCTTCAATTTCAGTTTTAGCTTCAGAAAGACCGGCAACGTCTTTGAATGTGACTTGAATGGGGCCGTCCTTGTCGAAGATTTTGGCTTTAGACTTGCCGACGCTGAACACGCCTCCACCCATGCCGTCGCCTTTGCCTGACATTCGCTTCATCATCCATATCCAGAATACAATGAGCAGAACGATAGGACCAAACGACCAAAGGTAGGAACTGAAGTCGCTCGACTGTTCGTATTTTACCTCACCCTTGAAAACACCGGATGCTTGCCAATTGTCAATCTTTTCTTGAAGTTTGTCGGCAGATGGAATATGGGTGACAACTTTGGCCACGATGCCTGAATTGGCCTCGTATTGAGAGCCGAGTACTTTTGTGGCAGTGGAATCGCGGAGGAATGCCTCGGCTTCACCTTTTTTTGCGAAGACTACGATTTTGGAAACTCCACCTGATTCAACGGTGTTTTCAAATTCGGAGAACGAAATTTCTTTCGTTACGGAATTGTCGTCGATATATAGAATGCCCAGCAGCAGGATGATGATAACAGCATACATCCAGTACATGCTGAAGTTGATCAACGGTTTTTTCGGTTTTAGCTGTTGCATAAAGTTGGTTGAAGAATTATTGAAGAAATCAGTCGAGATCGGGGATTTCGGTGACCGGAGCATCGCTCCAGAGCTCTTCGAGATTGTACATTTCGCGGACTTCAGGAAGGAATACGTGGACGAGGGTGTCGCCATAGTCAATCACAATCCATTGAGAATTGCGGTAGCCGTCGTAGTTGTAAGGCTTGATACCGGCATTTTCGAGGAGGTAGTCGCGAATGCTGTCGGCGATAGCACTCACCTGCATGGTGCTTGTGCCCTGACAGATGATGAAGTGAGATGCCGGCGACGATTCAATGTCGGAGAGGTCGATGTATGTTATTTTTTTACCCTTGCGCTCCTGAATGCCTTCAGTGATGAGTTTTACGATGTCGGGGTGTTGGGTAGTTGATTGCATAATAAGTGAATTGATTCAAACAAATATAGTGAAAATTTTGATGCGGAATCGACAAGATTTCCGGTTTTACTTAGTTAAAACAAATATTGTGCCAAAATGACAAGCATTGTGACAAAAAGTGAAGTGAGGCATCATTCGTATCTGATGGTGTTGGCCGGCGACATTCGAGCAATGGCCGATGAAGGGATGAGCAGAACGGCACACGAAATGATGAGGACTCCGAGATTGAGCACAACCACATGTAGCCAGTTTAGTTCCATCGGAACGAAGTTGAGATAGTAGGCTTCGGGATCGAGCTTAAGTATGTGGAAGTGATGTTGGATAATAATGGTGGCGATACCGATGATATTGCCGATAATCATGCCTCGGATAACAAGTCGCTCGGTAAGGTAGATGAAGATGCTGCGTATCAAGCGGTCGGTGGCTCCGAGGGCTTTGAAAAGACCTATCATGTATACTCTTTCGAGTATAATAATAAACAGACTTGATATGAGGGTGAACGCAGATACTACGGTCATCAGTGTGATTATTACAGCTACGTTGGTGTCGAGCAGTTCGAGCCAATTGAAGTAGAGGGCATTGCTTTCTTCAACGTTTGAAATGCTGTAGGCCGGTCGTATATTGCCGTATTCGGTGAAATTTAGAGTCCGGTCGAGAGATTCGGCAGCTTGTCTTATTTGAGATTGGTCGATGCCACGAATTTCGATGGCGCTACCTGTCAGGGAGTCCAATTTGTTGAATTGCTGCAAAAAGCCGATAGGTACGAATGCAAAAAGATTGTCGAAATCACTGAAATGAGTGTCGTAGATAGCAGCGACATCGAGTCGGCGCGTACGCAGATTGTTGTCGAGCAGAAAGTGGGTGTTGATACGGTCGCCCGGTTTTAGTCGGAGCGCATCGGCTGTGTGGCGCGAAATAATTACGCTATTTTTAACCGAGTCGGACATCCAAGTCATGCCTTTCGGCATGGTGCCGGAAGTGATGTTTTGACGAATAAAGTCGGCATCGGATCCGGCAGGTATGCCCTTGAGTATGATGCCTTGAAAAGCATCGTCGGTCTTAAATACTGCCGGCTGGCGAATCATCAAGGCAGTTTCGGCTTCCGGTATCGCTTCGCGAATCAGAGCCTCTATGTCGTCGGAGAGACATATGCCAGAGGTGTATTGGGTATCGGAAAATGAGTCGGACGGATAGATGGTGATTTGAGCATTGAAGCCGACAACTTTATCGCGAATCTCCTTTTTGAATCCGGTGACGACGGAAATGGAAAGCAGCATGATGACAAGAGCCAGAGCAATGCCCGACACAGCAATAATGGCACCGGGTGATGACCGGCGTCTGCTTTCGGGCTTAAGACTCAGGCGGCGTCCGATATAGTGGGCGAGTAGCATGGGCTATCCGTGAGAGTTATTTTATGGTGCGACCCGGATATGCTTTCAGTGCTTCTTCCAATACTTTGAGTGCTTTGGCAAGGTCTTCTTTTTTGAGGATGTAGGCCATGCGCACTTCGTTTTTGCCCATGCCGGGGGTGGTGTAGAAGCCTGAAGCGGGAGCCATGAATACTGTGGCTCCTTCGTAGCTGAAGTCGTTGAGACACCATTTGCAAAATTCGTCGGCATCGTCGACCGGCAAACTTACAACGGTGTAGAATGCTCCCATGGGTATCGGCGAGTAGCATCCGGGTATTTTGTTGAGACCGTCGATGAGGAATTTGCGGCGCTCAACGTATTCGTTGTAGGTCATGAGCATATATTCGGGCGAAGCGTCAATCGATGCTTCGGCTACAATCTGACCCAGCAATGGCGGGCTGAGACGAGCCTGACAGAATTTAATGACGTTTTTCTTCAGCTCTTTATGCTTGGTGATGATTGCTCCGATGCGAATGCCACATTCGCTATAGCGCTTCGAAACGGAGTCGATGAGTACAACTTGCTCTTCAATGCCTTCGAGGTGGAAAGCCGAAATATATGGTGCTCCGGTGTAGCAGTATTCGCGATAAACTTCATCGGAAAACAGGAATAGATCGTATTTCTTCACGAGGTCGCGAATCTGGTTCATCTCCTTTTGTGTATAGAGATATCCGGTAGGGTTGTTGGGGTTGCAGATGAGAATGCCTTTGGTGCGTGGCGTAATCAGTGCTTCAAATTTCTCGATTGGGGGGAGGGCAAAGCCTTCGTCGATGCTCGACGGAACGGTGATAATTTTAGCTCCGGCTGAAATAGCAAATGCCATATAGTTGGCGTAGGCGGGTTCGGGTACGATGATTTCATCGCCCGGATCGAGGGTGGCCATGAAGGCAAACAGTACGGCCTCGGAGCCTCCGGTGGTAACAATGATGTCGTCGACGCTGACATTGATATGAAAACGGTGGTAGTATGCTTCGAGGCGTTTGCGTAGGCTGAGAAGTCCTTCCGAGGGGCTGTATTCGAGCGTGGAACGGTCGATATGCTTTAGAGCTTCCAGACCTTCGCGGGGAGAGGGGAGATCTGGCTGTCCGATGTTGAGGCGGTAGACATGAATGCCGCGTGCCGTAGCTGCATTGGCTAATGGAACGAGTTTTCTAATTGGTGAGGCGGGCATTATTTCACCTCTGTGTGATATATTTGGCATTTGTACTGAATTTCCGTGTTTTAATAGATAGACAAAGGTAGCAAATATTTGCTGTGTGGCAAACAAAAAGAAGCAGTTCGCTCGATAAGCAAACTGCTTCACGTTATAAGGGTAAAATCGGATAATCAGAATTTTACTCCGATGCTGACTACTATGTTGTTTGACTTCTGGTCGAGCGATGCACTATAAGGGGTAGCCGTGTACTCGTTGGCTGTGAAGGGGTGGTAAGTGCTTTGTTGTTTGCGGTGTACGTAAGCGGCATCGGCATAGAAGTTTTGGTAGCGGTAGCCTAAACCACAAGTGATGTACTGAGTGCTTTTGTCGACCGTATAAGCCGGATTGGTGCCTGAATCGTAGGGATTTGAAGTGTAGACGAGTTCCTTGCTGTTTTGAAATTCGCTTTTTGAGGGAGTCGATTCGTGGGCGTAGCCGGCACGCAAGCTGAATTGCGGAGTCAGTCGGTATTCAGCACCAAGACGGACGATATTGGCGGCTTTATAGTATGTTTTGATGTCGCCGGTGATGTCGGTATATTCGTCGCCATTGTCGTTTTGTGCTCTCATCGACTGATATGGACGGTATTCGTAATCGAGACTTATTATGCCTTGAGAACCAATGACTCCTGCAATGCTCGTCATTAAACGCCACGGCGTGCGGAACTTCCATTGTCCGTAGTCCTCGGGAGAGCCGGTTATGTCGGCAGCGGCATCGCCTGAAGTATATCCATAGCCATAGTCTATTTCTGCAAGAGCAGTCTGGGTGAGGTTGTAGTACGTCGGTGTGTGGACAGCAAGACCGATACGCACCTCGTTGATAGGACGGAGAATGACGCCCGCTTTGACGTTGAAGCCAGAGCCGGTGATGTGTTTCGCATTATAGAGTCCGAATCCGCCGGCACCAGTAGTGAGTCCGTCGACTTCGCCCCGGTCGTTCTGTGCCGGAATACGAGCGTTCTGAAGATCTTCGGAGTAGTAAGAGTATTGTTTGTATTCAATATCAGTGATGCCGAATCCGATACCCCAATATACTACATCTTGAATATTTCCACCGAAGTTGATAGCGTATTCGTCAATGAAGCCTTTTTCTTCAGTTTCAAATTCGCTGATGCCTGAAGTACCGTCCTGCCACAGACCATTGTACTGAGAGCCGGTGATCGGATTGATGGCGAAAGAATTGTAGGCGAGCATACTTAGCCACGGAGCATTGTAGGCAAAGTAGTTGTTGTCTGAGCCTGTAAGTTCGCCGGTGGTAAATCCGTCGTAGCTTGTATATCCTGCAATATAGTTGGATAGAGAGCCATTGATGGCACCCATAGCACCTTTGTATCGACGGTCAAATGAGGCTACGCGACTGAAAGAAGCACCCCATTGAAAGAATGGCATAATATCGTTATCGGTGTATACGGTACCGACGTATCCGAAGTTGTTGCAGAATGCTTTGGTTTGATTGTTTTTGCGGATGTCGGTAGCGGTAGCTGATTTCGATGACTGAATATCGATATCGAGAGTTGCGCCAACTTCGTTTTTGCGATAAACGCCTATGCCGGCGGGGTTGTAGTTGAGTGTTGAAAGGTCGCCTCCGAGAGCGCCAAAAGCACCGCCCATAGACATGAAGCGTGCAGTGCCACGAAGATCGTAGCGCGACATTTGGTATATGTCAATGGCCGTTTGGGCACTAATGGCCAAAGGCAGGGCTGCTGCAATGGCTGTTATGACTCGCTTGTTCATATTTTGTTGAATTTTGTTTTAGTGATTGAATGTGAGTTGATTAATGGCGTCCGCGACCTCCGCTTCCACCGCGAGTGCCGAATCCGCCACGTGATCCTCCACCCATTGAACCGTTTCCAAAAGAGGATGAGCCACCACGATTGTTGCCGGGTCGGAATCCACTGTTGTTATTGTCGTTGCGGTTGTAGGAATTGGAATTCTGATTGTAGTTGAAGGGCGATTCGTTGCGGTTGCTTCGCACGTTGCCACGTTCTTGACGATAGCCATTGTTGTTGCGACCGGGTCGGTAACCATTGGTAGAGCCAGGACGAACACCCGTTCCGCCGGGACGGCCGCCAGACATAGACGGGCGGATATTGCCCACGGCACCAGGACGCATCGGACGTGTCGGATGTGACCAACCCCATGAAGGAGCCCATCCCCACGACCATGAGGGAGCCCAAGCCCAATTCCAATGGTGTCCCCACGACCATGCCGGTCCCCATGCACTCCAAGACCATGTCGGGTTCCATCCCCAGCTCCATGACCAACTTGGACCCCATGAATTCCACCAGAATGGGTCGTAATAGGAAACACCCCAAGCCCATCGATTGTAGTAGTAGGGGTTGCCCCAATATCCGGGTGAGTTTACGATGATGTTGATGTTGGCCGGTTCGGCATAGTAGTATTCCGTGAGACCTTCATCGTCTGAGCCAACCACGATAGATGGATTGTAGAATTTTTCGATTTTGCGAGTTTGAGTAAAAGCATCGGCTGTGATGGAGTCGGTGGCTTTTATGGTTTTTGTTGTGGCAAAAATGCCACGGCGATTGTATTCATCGACCGATCGAGATGAGCCAGCCGGCACAGAGTAAGAATCGGCCGCCGGAATGTCGTCGGATGTGTATATAACAATCGTGTTGTTCTTCTGCTTTTGGCTTTTGGTTTTAGCTTGTTTTTGAGCTTTCGATGGATTGAAGTAAATATCGTCGTCATAGTTCTGAGCAAATGCTACTGCCGAATATCCCATAAGCATCGAAAGGAAGATAGCGGTAATTTTTGTAGTCATGATGCTATGTTGTTTAGTTAAACAATCTGTTTAATAATTAGACGCCACTGCGTCACATTAGTTTAAGCGATTCTACGCTTTGCTACACAAAAATAAGTATTATCTTGGGATAGATATTCAGCTATGGAGTGATATTAGACGTTTTTAACAATAACCGGCCGTTTGCAAGCTATGTGTGTAGCATGTGCGAACAGGCCGGCGATTAAGGGAAATGGGTGATAACAGTGTTATTCGGAATATTTTTCAGGGCGCATATCGTAGCTTAGCATCGAAATGGAGAACCCCCAGTAGATAAATGCCAAAGAGGTGAGGAAACTTGTCATAAGCATATCCTGATACCAACCTGCTTCGATGAAGAAAAATCCGATGACGAGCATAAGTATGCCATTGATCAGATACAGCCACCACACTTTGCGTCCGCGTTGGCTGATAGATGCCGAGAGGGCACTAATGCCCCAGAAAATAAATATCAAAGCAATGAAGAATGGAAATACGGCTTCAGATAACACAACATTGCGCACGAGCATAAATCCTACAAAGATGTCAATGATGCCACCAATCAGCCACCATCCCCACCCGCGAGGATGATTGCGGTCGGCAGATACACAGAGTTGGACGACTCCAACAAGAACGAGCATCCAGCCGAAAATCTGCGATGCAATGGCGTAGCCGATGACAGGCCAAAACCAGTAGGCAAAGCCACAGAGAACCATCAGAATACCTGTGATGAGAACGACCCACCACCAATTAGATTTCCCCCAGTAATTAAGATGTAATCTTTTCATGACGTTTTGAGTGTTAATGAAGTAATATGACTTTTTATTCTAATAACAAGGGTTTCATTAAAAATGTTTAATGGATAAAATCGATAAAAGCCAATGAGGCCGGGTTGTGACTTCGGTTGAGAATCTATAATTTTGCAGTATGATTTATCCTGATAGTTTTGAAGCAAAGATTGGATTTAGTGCTGTAAGAGCAGTGCTTAAGACCAAGTGTGTCAATGAGAGTGCGCATAGGTATGTGGAAGAAATGGATTTTTCGACTATGTATACCGATGTGAAACGCCGACTGACGGAGTCGGCTGAAATGCTTCGGATAGTGGAAGGCGATGAAGCGTTGCCACTGTCGGACATTGGTACTCCTCAGGATGAATTGAGAGCTCTTAAAATTCCAGGGTCGTTTTTGCCGGCTGCTGATTTGTTGGTGCTGAAAAAGTCGCTCTGTACGATGGCTGACGTTAGAGAGTATTTCGAAAAGCGTAGGCCAGAGGAGGGTGAAATGGTGCCATATCCGGAGTTGCTGTCGATTGTGGAACAAATGGATGTGTTCCCACAGTGTCTGTCAGAAATAGATCGTGTGCTCGATCGCTATGGAAACGTGAAGGATAACGCATCGGCAGAACTGGCGGAGATACGTCGCCGATTGTCGTCAATGGCCGGTTCGGCCAATATGGCAATGCGTAGAGTAATGGCTCGTGCGATGCAGGAAGGATTGCTTGATGCTGATGCGTCGCCCACGATGCGTGATGGACGATTAGTGATACCTGTGGCGCCGATGCACAAACGTCGTATTTCGGGTATTGTTCATGATGAATCGGCTTCCGGTAAGACTGTGTTTATTGAGCCTGCCGAGGTGGTGGAAACGAATAATCGTATTCGTGAACTTCAGATGGAAGAGCACCGAGAGATTACACGCATTCTGACTGCTGTGGCAGCAGAACTGCGTCCGTATGCCGATGCAATGATGCATAGTGTCGCTATAATTTTCGAACTTGATTTTATTCATGCAAAGGCTCTGTACGCTATAGATTGCGGGGGTATGATGCCGATGCTTACCGACGAGCCGGAGTTGGAGTGGTATCATGCGTGTCATCCCGTATTGCTGTTTTCGCTCCGTCGTCATGGAAAGGAAATCGTGCCACTTGATATAGAACTTTCGCAAAAAAATAGAATATTGGTGATATCCGGTCCGAATGCCGGAGGAAAATCGGTGTGTCTTAAAACTGTCGGTATAATTCAGTATATGGCGCAGTGCGGTATGCTACCACCGGTGTATGAAAATTCGCGATTCGGTATTTTCGAAGATATTTTTGTAGATATAGGTGATGATCAGTCGCTTGAAGATGATTTGAGTACGTATAGCTCACATCTGAAGAATATGAAGTTGCTTTTGCAGAAAGGAAAGTCGACGAGCTTGCTGTTGATAGATGAATTCGGCGCCGGAACAGAACCTCAGATTGGAGGAGCATTGGCTCAGGCAATACTCAGGCAACTGAATAATAAGCAGATGTGGGGCGTTATAACGACCCATTTCCAAAACCTGAAGCATTTTGCAGAAGATACGGATGGATTGATTAATGGTTCAATGCTATATGACCGCCAGTTGTTGCAGCCGTTGTTTAAGCTGTCGATCGGTAATCCGGGAAGTTCGTTTGCTGTAGAAATTGCGCGTAAGACAGGATTGCCTGCCGAAATTATAGCCGATGCCGAGGAAATAGTGGGCAGCGACTATATAAATATGGATAAATATCTGCTTGATATAGCTCGCGATCGCCGATATTGGGAGAATAAGCGCATGGCAATCCGCCAGAAGGAGAAAAAGGTGGAAGAGAGACTTGCTCAGTATGAACACGATGCGGACACACTCCGTGAAAAGCGTCGCGAAATAATAGAAGAGGCAAAGTCGGAAGCGAAAAGGATACTCGACAGCTCGAATGCGACAATAGAACGAACAATACATGATATACGTCGGTCGCAGGCCGAAAAGGAGAAAACTCTTGAAGCACGTCGAAAGGTGGCGGAGCAAAAAGAGAAGCTCGATAGTCTTGCCCCGAAGCGAAACGAAATACTCGATAAGGCTCCGCGCAGGAAGCAACGGAATGAGAAGAATCAACAAGTTAAGTCATCGTTGCGTCCAATAGCTGTGGGCGATATTGTGAAGCTTGACGGTAGCGGAACGCCCGGAAAAGTAATGGAAATACGAGGAAAGAATGCAACTGTGGCATTCGGAATGGTGAAAACGGCCGTAAAGCTTGACCGATTGGTACATACGGACGCAAAGATTCCTACTGCATCGAAGGGGACTTCGTTTGTCAGCTCGTCGACATCGGATCAGGCTCGTAACAGGCAGTTGAATTTTAATCGCGAAATAGACGTGCGCGGTATGAGAGTGGACGAGGCAGTGCAGTCGATAACGTATTTTATAGATGATGCCATACAGTTTAATGCCGGTCAGGTTAGAATATTGCATGGAACAGGCACCGGTGCGCTACGTCAGTATATACGCAACTATCTCGATACGGTGCACGGAGTGCGGTCGTATAGAGATGAGCATGTACAGTTTGGAGGAGCCGGAATAACTGTGGTAGAATTGGATTAGAATAGCAGGGCTATTCGGTAGACGATAAATGCAATAATCCAAGCAACGGCAGTATTGTAGATGACGGAGAAAGCTCCGTATTGCCACTTGCCCGTTTCTTTGATAATGGCCGTAATAGTGGCCAAGCAGGGGCAGTAGAGCAGGATGAATACCATAAATGCTAATGCACTGGCTTCGGTAAAGTCGGGACGGCCGGTGGCTTGGTTTATTGTGGTGATGCGAGAACCGAGAGCATTGTCGTCGATTTCTTCATCGCCGGTGTATAGTACTCCAAGAGTAGATACAACAATTTCTTTAGCCGGAATGCCAGCAAGGGCGGCGACTGTGGCACGCCAATGGAATCCAAGTGGTTCCATGATGGGATTTACGGCCTTGCCTGCCATTTCGAGGTATGAGTCGGTGGATGTGTTTATGGTCGAATCATCAACGGTGTTGGCTGTGGGTTGTTCATTGTCGTGGAGAGGAAAGTAGTTGAGAGCCCACACGGCAATTGAAGCTATGAGAATGACACCACCCATTTTTTTGAGGTATTGTTCGCCTTTGCCCCACGTATGGCGAAGCGAAGCTTTGAGCGTCGGCATGCGGTAGGGTGGTAGTTCCATGACAAATGGGGTCTCGTCGGCCTTGAAGTAGAACTTTCGCAAGAGTTTAGCAGTAATCATTGCGATGAGAATGCCGAGCATATACAAGCATAGGAATGCCAGTGCTGCATACTTGTCGAAGAAGGTGCCGATGAGGAGTACGTAGATGGGTAGACGTGCCGAGCACGACATGAATGGGTTGATGAGAATCGTGATGATGCGGCTGCTCCAGCTTTCGATGGAACGGCTCGACATGATGGCAGGAACATTACACCCAAAGCCCATGACGAGTGGAATGAACGATTTCCCATGAAGTCCGATGCGGTGCATGAGACGATCCATTATGAATGCTGCGCGAGCCATGTAGCCTGAATCTTCCATAAATGAGATACAGAAGTATAGAATCAGGATGTTTGGTAGAAATACGATAACGCCTCCAACACCACCAATTATGCCGTCGACAATCAAGTCTTTTAATATGCCTTCCGGGAAATGAGCTTTGATTATGGAGCCGAGCCAATCAACGCCTTGCTCAATCCAGTCCATCGGGTAAGCTCCGATTTCAAATGTAGCCCAGAAGATAGTGAACATTACCAGTAGGAACATCGGGAAGCCGAGTTGCTTGCTTGTGACGATTGAGTCGATAACGTGGGTGGCTACATCGGGGTCTTTTTTTCCTTTTGTGAGGGTTTCGGCAAGAGCACCGCTGATGAATCCGTATTTCTCACCGGCGATTGACGATGTTATGTCGTCTTGAGTAAGACGCTCCGTTTTTTCGACAAGAATGTCGCGCTCTTTGAATATTTTTTCAGCATCCGGGCTTTCGGTAATCAGTTGCTCGACTTCAGAATCGCGTTCAAGGAGCTTAATGGCGAGGTAGCGCGGAGAAAAATGGCGACCAATGTAGCCATCGCTTTTCAGCATGTCTTTTAGGATGGTGACAGCTGATTCAATATCGTTGCCAAGCGGAACATGGATGTGTCGTACGGCTTCGTCGCGCCCCTCGTAAACGGCGATGACGGTGTCGAAAAGTAGGTCAATGCCTTCGCCTCGTTTTGAAATGGTGGGTACGACCGGTATGCCAATCATCTCTCCGAGCAACTTATAATCGAGGTTATCACCTGCTTTTTCGAGTTCGTCGTACATATTCAGTGCAATAACCATTGAGCGGTCCATGTCGATAAGCTCAGTGGTGAGGTAGAGATTGCGCTCAAGGTTTGAGGCTACTACGACGTTGATTATAACGTCGGGCGTTTCTGCTTTAAGATAACGACGTACGTATAATTCTTCCGGTGAGTAAGCGTCGAGAGAGTATGTGCCTGGAAGGTCGACAATATTGATTGTGTAACCACGATACTGGAACGAGCCCTTCTTGGCATCGACGGTGACACCACTATAATTGCCTACATGTTCGCGTGAGCCTGAAGCAACGTTGAATAATGAAGTTTTGCCACAATTAGGATTGCCGACAAGAGCGACATTGATAGTGGTGGAGTGGTGGTCAAATTCCTTTGGGCAAAGATGACACTCTTCGTTGCTCGGAACGGTTTGAGTTTCGGTTCGGAGCGGACGTTCTGTCGTTTCTGTCTCATCGATAGGAAGGACTTCAACTAAGTGTGCTTCGGAGCGTCGGAGTGATACTTCGTACCCCATCAGGCTATACTTTATCGGGTCGTGAAGTGGGGCGTGGAGAAGGACTTTGACATTGCGACCTTTGATGAATCCCATCTCCATAAGGCGTTTGCGGAATGCACCATGGCCTAATATCTTGACAATTACAGCCGATTGGCCTATATTTAGTTCGTTTAATCTCATTGCTTGGCAGACTCTTTTCTTGAATTTTATGGCAAATTTCAGAAAATCCTGTCAAATAGCCAAGATGTGGGGCGTATTATTTAGATTGTTTTTAAATAAAAGTATTTTCGATGGTGATTTATAGGTGTGTTGGCGTTTTTCTGATTTATTTGATAATCACCTTTTTAGACCATTTCTCGCACTTTATTATGTAACATCCTTGTTTGAGTTCTATTGTTTGAGTATCGTCGGCTATTTCAAGGCTCTTGATGAGCTGTCCGGTTATGGAGTAGATATGAAAATGGTATTTGGTAGGGGTGAGAACTTTTATTTCTATTGCTCCAGGATGTAATTTGATTTCGGGAATCTGTTCATCGGAGTCGGCAGAAGTTGTTATAGTTGTGTAGTCGTACAGCGATGTTGCCGATGCAATGGGAGTGCATAGGAATAGAGCTGTTAGTGATAATATGTAGGCGAGTGGTCGCATATTGGTGCAAATGTAGCGAAATGTTGCGGTTTGTGCAATTGTATGAGAATAAAGAGTTTTGTATGTGTGAAAATAAGTAAATAAGGGAAT
Organism: uncultured Bacteroides sp.; assembly: GCA_964416545.1. Classification (GTDB taxonomy): domain Bacteria; phylum Bacteroidota; class Bacteroidia; order Bacteroidales; family Muribaculaceae; genus Paramuribaculum. The sequence goes on from CAYQEN010000012.1 coordinate 32,452, forward strand.
AAAACGGCTCGATATTAGGGAAGTGGAGAAAAAATTGTACCTTTGTGGCGTAATTTTAAACAAAACGAGTTATCTAAATATTATGGACGAAGCCAAAGAACCTATCGACCTGATGTTTGAAACATCGTGGGAGGTGTGCAACAAGATAGGCGGTATATATACAGTGCTGTCTACTAAAGCAAAAACGCTTCAGAAATTGTATAAAAACAAGGTTGTTTTTATCGGGCCAGACGTGTGGACCGAAGAAACACCATCGCCATATTTCATAGAATCCGGTACGCTGATGCGAGATTGGGTGCGCCAAGCTGTATTGCCTGAAGGGGTATCTGTTCGTGTTGGTTATTGGGATGTCCCCGGAAAGCCAATAGCTATATTGGTGAAGTTTGAGGGTATGTATGCAGTGAAAGATGAGTTCTATGCTGAGATGTGGAATCTCTATGGCGTAGATTCGCTACATGCTTACGGCGACTATGATGAGGCTTGTGCATTTTCTCATGCCGCAGGTCTTGTGATAGAAAGCATATGCAATTTCATGAAGTCGGAGTCGAAGCGCGTGATAGCGCATTTCGATGAATGGACTACCGGAATGGGTCTTCTGTATGTGAAGTCACGCCTACCCCATGTGGCGACAATGTTTACTACCCACGCTACCAGCATCGGTCGCAGTATTTGCGGAAATGGTAAGCCTCTGTATGACTATCTGAAGGGTTATAATGGCGACCAGATGGCACGTGAGCTAAATATGGAGTCGAAGCACTCGCTTGAAAAAGCAGCCGCTCATCAGGCGGATTGCTTCACTACAGTGAGCGACATTACGGCAATAGAATGTGAGCAGTTGCTTGATATTAAGCCTCATGTTGTGACGCCAAATGGATTTGAGAAAAATTTCGTTCCGGCGAAAACAAAATTTAAGGCGTTTCGTGGTGTGGCACGGGCGAAGATGCTTGATGTGGCATCGGCTCTCACAGGTCGTCAGTTTGATCGCGATACTTTTATAGTAGCGACCTCCGGTCGTTGCGAATATCGCAATAAGGGTATTGATGTGTATCTTGATGCATTGAATCGCTTGGCGGGCATGAATCCAGATCGCGAAATCCTTGCGTTTGTAATGGTTCCGGCTTGGGTAGGTGATGCCCGTGCAGAGCTCAGGGCAGCTATCGAAGAAAAGAGTATGAATGGTGTGGCGGATCCGGTGATAACACACGAGATATATAATCCGTGCTCAGATCCGATAATCAACCGCATACATCAGATTGGATTTTCAAACGATGGGAATTCAAAGGTGAATGTGGTGTATGTGCCATGTTATCTTAATGGTAGCGACGGAATATTCGATTTGACGTACTATGATGTGCTAATCGGTATGGATGCAACAGTATTTCCGTCGTACTATGAGCCATGGGGTTATACTCCTCTTGAGAGTGTGGCATTTGGTGTGCCAACGATTACTACTTCGCTATCTGGATTCGGTCAGTGGATACTTCATTCGTCGGAAAACGGATTTGAAAATAGTGGCGTAGAAGTAGTGGGTCGCAACGATTCAAACTACGATGAGGTGGCCGATTCGATAGCACGCTTGCTGAAGGAATTGTCGTCGAGTGATCAGTCAAAAGTAAATGCAGTGTCGAAAGCTGCATTTGCAACAGCATCGAAGGCATCGTGGCAATATTTCATAGAGTACTATATAGAAGCATTCTCAATAGCTTTTGCAAATGAAAGCAAGCGAATGACTGAAAAATTAAATAATACAACTGCTTTATAATAATGAAAATCAAAGTTAGTAACACAAATGCTCCGATGTGGCATGATACCACAGTCGTAGCACATCTGCCTATTAAGCTCAAGTCGCTTGAGGAGATTTCCAAAAACCTTTGGTGGGTTTGGAATAGTGAAGCGAAAGCTGTATTTCGCGATCTCGATCCTGATTTGTGGCGCTCAACCGGCGAAAATCCGATAATTGTGCTTCAGCGTCTTAATTCAGAACGCTTCGAGGCAGTGATGAAGGATGCGGAATTTATGAGCCGCATTGAAAAGGTATATTCTGATTTTAAGGAATATATGAGCAAGCCTATGCGCAAGGATGTTCCTTCGGTGTCTTATTTCTCGATGGAATATGGATTGTGCAACTGTTTGAAGATATATTCCGGAGGTCTCGGTGTGCTTGCCGGTGACTATATTAAGGAGGCTTCTGACAGCTGTATCGATATGACAGCCGTTGGTTTCTTGTATCGTTACGGCTATTTTACTCAGACTCTTTCAGTTGACGGTCAGCAGATAGCAAACTACGAACCTCAGAACTTCAACCAGCTTCCTATTGAGCAGGTGTGTGACGAGGAAGGTCATCCGATGATTTTGGAGGTGCCCTACTATGACCGTATTATCTATTCACACATTTGGCGTGTGAATGTTGGTCGTATGAAGCTGTATCTGATGGATACCGACTTCGATATGAACAGCGAATTTGACCGTCAGATCACTCACCAACTGTATGGTGGTGACTGGGAAAACCGTATTAAGCAGGAATATCTGCTTGGTATCGGTGGTGTGCTGATGCTCAAAAAACTTGGTATCAACTCTAAGCTCTATCATTGTAACGAAGGTCACGCAGCGTTGTTGAACTTGCAGCGTCTGGTGGATTACGTTCAGGAGCAACATCTGGACTTTGCTACAGCACTTGAACTCGTTCGCGCATCGTCGCTCTATACAGTTCATACTCCTGTGCCCGCAGGTCATGACTATTTTGATGAGTCACTGTTTGGCAAATATATGTATCAGTTCCCTGAAAAGCTCGGTATTTCTTGGAATGACCTCATGAATATGGGTCGTGAAAATCCGGATACTAACGAGCGCTTCTCGATGAGCGTGTTTGCTCTTAATACATGTCAAGAAGCAAATGGTGTGAGCTGGTTGCACGGCGAAGTTTCGAAGAAAATGTTTGCCGGTATATGGAAGGGCTACGGATGGGAAGAAAGCCATGTCGGTTATGTGACCAATGGTGTGCATATGCCTACTTGGGCAGCTTCGGAATGGAAGGAATTCTACGCTCAGAAGCTCGGTCAAAAGGTGTTTGAAGATCAGAGCAATCCTAAAGCATGGGAAGGTATCTTCAATGTAGCTGATGAAGAAATCTGGAATCTTCGCATGACGATGAAGAATAAGTTTATCAATTTCGTTAAGCGTGATTTTAAGGCTAAGTGGCTTGCTAATCAGGGCGACCCCTCGGCCGTAATGAAGATTCTTGATAAAATCAATCCTAATGCGCTGATTATCGGTTTCGCTCGTCGCTTTGCAACATATAAGCGTGCACATCTTCTCTTTACAGACCTTGAACGTCTGTCGAAGATTGTGAATAATGAGCAGTTCCCCGTGCAGTTCGTGTTCTCGGGTAAGGCTCACCCCGCCGATGGTGCAGGTCAGGGTCTGATCAAGCGCATTATGGAAATTTCGCGCATGCCTGAATTCCTCGGTAAGATAATCTTCCTCGAAGACTACAATATGGTAGTTGCCAAGCGTCTTGTGACCGGCGTGGATATCTGGCTGAATACTCCGACTCGTCCTCTTGAGGCTTCGGGTACATCTGGTGAAAAAGCTGAAATGAACGGTGTGTTGAACTTCTCTGTGCTCGATGGATGGTGGTATGAAGGCTATCGTTTCGATGAAAAGGGTGGTTGGGCGCTGACTGAAAAGCGTACGTTTACCGACCAGTCGCAGCAAGATAAGCTCGATGCAGCAACTATTTACTCGATGCTCGAAAACGAAATCATTCCGCTTTACTTTAAGAAAAATTCGGCCGGTTATTCGCCCGAATGGATCGAATATATCAAGCGTTCTATCGGTCATATTGCTCCTCACTTTACAATGAAGCGTATGATTGATGACTACATTGATCGTTTCTATCTGCCCGAAAGCAAGCGTTTCGACGCTTTGAGCGCATCGGAAGATAAGCTTGCGAAGGAAATCGTGGCATGGAAAGAGAAGGTTGTTGATGCATGGGATGGTGTGCGCGTTGCCGATATGAAGGTGAACGATGTAGCCGGTTCGAAGACAACTGAAAGCTCGACTGTGGAAGTGGTAGTAGATACCAACGGTCTTGTGAAGGATCTTGGAGTAGAGTGCGTGGTATATCGCGTGCATGACGGAGTAGAACGTCTGTTCAGCGTTACTCCGTTTGAAGTGGCCAAGGAGGATGGTAACTTTGTGACATTTACTCTCAATCGTCAGATAGACGAAGCTGGTGTATATCGCTATGGTTTCCGTATCTATCCGAAGAATCCTAATCTGGCACATCGTCAGGATTTCGCTTATGTGAAGTGGATTTAATTTGAAATCTTGAATAGATTTTGAAATATAGCGCCATCGGTCGTCAGTAGATCGGTGGCGCTTTCTTTGTAGTTAAGTTGAAAAACATTATTTTTGCATTAAAGCATATTGCAATGAAAAAATATATCATGAATCTAACGGTGAAAGAGAATATAGCTCTTCACCAAAACTATTCGTTGCTGAAGCTGACTCCCACTTCCGGAGAGGAGCTTCCAGAAATGCATCCTGGGCAGTTTGTTCAGGTGCAGGTGAACGGTAGTACGACTACGTTTTTACGACGTCCGATTTCAGTAAACTTTGTGGATCGTGCAGATAATACTCTCTGGTTGTTGATACGCCGAGCCGGAGAAGGAACTGCACATCTTATGGAGAGCGTGCCCGGCAGTGTGATAAATGTAATGTTGCCCTTGGGTAATGGGTTCTCGCTTGATGAGGCTGTAAAACCTGGTCGTACTCTGCTCGTAGGAGGTGGCGTTGGGGTTGCTCCGCTATTGTATTTTGGGGCAAAGATGGCAGAAATGGGTGCGAAGCCCGAGTTTCTGCTTGGCGCGCGAAGTGAGGCAGACTTGCTTGAAGTGGAATTGTTTGAGAAGTATGGTAAAGTATATATTTCTACAGACGATGGCTCGGCTGGAGAACATGGAGTTGTGACAACCAACAGCGTGTTTGAGTCGGGCGATATTGCCAGAGTGTATTGCTGTGGTCCGATGCCTATGATGAAGGCTGTGGCAGGAGTGGCTCGAAAAATTGGCGCAGAGTGTGAGGTGTCGCTTGAAAATATGATGGCGTGTGGCCTCGGCGCGTGTCTGTGTTGTGTGGAAAAAACAGTGAAGGGCAATGTGTGTGTATGCACAGAAGGTCCGGTATTTAATATAAATCAGCTGACATGGTAGATCTTTCAGTAAATATCGGGTCGCTCAGACTCAATAATCCGGTGCTTACTGCGTCGGGAACATTTGGCTATGGCGAAGAGTTTGCCGATTTTATCGACTTGAATCGTTTGGGTGGATATATCGTTAAGGGTACTACGCTCGAACATAGAGAGGGAAATCCGTATCCTCGTATGGTAGAGACTCCATCGGGTATGTTGAATGCCGTAGGTCTTCAGAATAAGGGGGTGGATTATTTTATAGAAAATATCTATCCGCGTATTTCGAAATACGAATCGAAAATGGTGGTCAATGTGTCGGGTGCAAAACTCGATGACTATGTGGAAGTGTGTCGTCGATTAGCTCCACTTGAGAATGTGAGTGCCATAGAAGTGAATATTTCGTGCCCAAATGTGAAGCAAGGAGGTATGGCTTTCGGAACAACGTGTGAAGGGGCGGCAGAGGTGACTCGCGCAATTCGTCGCGCTTATCCCGGAATTGTGATTGTGAAGCTCTCGCCGAATGTTACAGATATTGCGTCGATAGCCAAAGCTGTGGAGGCAGAAGGTGCAGATGCGGTTTCGCTGATAAATACGTTGATGGGTATGTCGGTGGATGTGGAGCGTCGCCGTCCACATCTTTCGACGGTGACCGGTGGACTTAGTGGCCCGGCTGTGCGTCCCGTGGCTGTGAGAATGGTTTGGCAAGTGGCCAAAGCTGTGTCAATACCAGTAGTTGGACTTGGCGGAATAATGAATGGCCGTGATGCCCTTGAATTTATTCTTGCCGGTGCAACAGCTATAGAAGTTGGTACTGCTAATTTTGTGGATCCTCAAGCGACGGTGAAGATTATCGATTATATGACGGATTATTGTCAGCGCCACGGTGTAGAAAAAATAACAGATTTGATTGGCGCTATCAATTGCTGATTAAAAATATAGATTTATTGTAAAGAACACGCCCCGACTCTATTTTTTAGTCGGGGTGTGTTCTTTTATGCTATGTGGCGTTTGGCTACTTGTTGTGAGCAGGAACGAATGATTCGAAGCTGTTGTCGTTGTAGTAGATTATGATGTTTACTATTTTTTTGTCTTGGTTTGAATTTAGAGTGAAAGTGGTAGGGGTGTCGTTGGTAGTATCGTTAGAAGAGTCAGATGATGAGTCGATGAGGGTTGAGTCGAGAGTCGGAGTGTCTATTTTTTCGGTTGTTATAATATTTGGGGTATTGTCGGAGAGGGTGTTTTCGAGGGGGAGGAGTGGGGTAGTTGGCTCTGAATCAGATTCTTCTGGAGAACCGAAATCAATCATCATGCTATTTTGTGGCTCTGAGGTTTGGATATTCGAGTTGTGCAACATATTACCCTCGCCAAACATTAACCACAGAACGCTGAGCTGAGGGTAGGCTTCATGAATTTTGCTAATAAGTTCGTCACTTACTTTTTTGTTGCGCCCATTAAGTAGTTGGGATAGGGTAGGGCGGGGGATTTTGCAGTTGTCGGCAAATTGAGTGACGGGGATATTTATGTAGCTTATGAATATTTTTAGACGGCTAACGATGTCCATTTGTAAATTTAGATTTTGAATTGTAGTTGCAAATGTAACCACAATGTTTTGATTGTGCAAATTTGAAGGAGTGAATTTTAATTTACATTCATGAACTATATCAAATGTGGAGTTGTTTTAATTTGTAATCAGTGTGTTGGTGTCTGAGCGAGGTGTTGTAGTTTCTTGTTGGTTTTGGTGGCTAAGTAGCTGGTGTATAGTGATATTGATGTAGGGAATAGGCTATTTATGGAAGAATGGTCGCATTGTTAAGTGAAATATTAAACAATAGGGATAAGAAATCGTGGTAATAAGCTGGGTGGTAGTTGGTTATGTTAAATGTAAAAAAAATACAATTCAAATAATTTACATTTGTAGTAGAAATATTGCGCGGTTGTGAAATGAAAAATTCAGGATTGGTCGGGTCGTTTCAGGATGCAAACTGCAGCTTATTCTGATGTCGTAATACGGTTGTAAATATTGGGTTTTGAGAATTTAGAAATGTGAATTTTAAAAATCAAACAGATTTATTGCTGTTTGTAAAACAAATTTGCATTTAGAATTGAAAGTATGACAATACTATTCAGCTTATTATGCTAACACTTAAAGGGCGGTGTTAATTTTGCAGTTGTGGATATTTAACAATCTGTGAGATTGCGAAGTAGGTAGTTGGTTTGTATTGGTGTTTGTGTATTTTAATATGGGTGTGCAAATTTATTGCTCCATCACGGCCTTATCTTTGCATTGTATCAAAAAAATAATTGGTATTAACCTCTAAAGTTGATTCGATATGGATATTGTTGTTCTGCTACTTGTTTTGGTATCCTTTTAATTTGGGCTTTTAAGGATGATTTATGTGTATTATTAAAAATGAAATGAGCAATGGAAGATGTATTATTGAATTTTATCTGTGCTTGCTTGGAGTTTTACGCAAATACCGTTGGAGCTGCGTGTAAATTTATCCTTGATTGCTTTTTAGGCGTATTCTTATTTACCGCATATCTTGCAGATACTTTTGCAAAAATATGTGGATTCAAAAAAGATTGACTATGAATAATTCTGTTTACTTTTCTTCGCGAGTGATTGATACCGTGAAAGCTCTTCCCGAGAGCGAGCGTTCTGCCATATCGGCAGCTTTGGCTTCTGAGTATATCCTGGGTGTAAATCCGGATGATCATCTTACGCCCTATCAGTCGATACTCTATACTATGATACGCGCTTATGTGGAACGTGATATGTTGAAGCGTTCCAATTAGTATCCAAAAGTAAAGCGCGACCATTGGTCGCGCTTTACATGATGTTTATTTCAATTCTTCGTATTCCATTGAGGCGAGTTCCCATAAACTCATGGCGTTGTCGAGCCTTTTTTGAACATCAGCATGGCGATTGTAGATGTCCGGTTCGGTAGAGCCATCGGATATTTTCGATTCTATTTCGGCAAGGGCTTCTTCGAGACGCGATATCTCAGTTTCTGCATCTTCTACCTTTTTTCGGGCTCGTTTTATGGCTTTTTCGCGTTCTTTTTGTTCAGCATAGCTTAAGCGACGTTGTTGAGGCTCATCGCTTATTGTTGTTGGTTGATTTTTCTGAGGAGATGTTTTTTCAGTCTGTTTCTCGGCAGAGGTGGGAGTACGACGTTCAAGCTCGGAAAGTGATTCGAGTTTTTTCTTTTCAAGAAATTCGTATATGCCACCAAGGCATTCCTTTACTTTACCACCACCAAATTCGTATACCTTTTCGACAAGCCCATCAAGGAATTCTCGGTCGTGACTGACGACAATTACAGTACCGTTGAAATCCTTTATGGCTTGCTTAAGGATATCTTTGGTTTTCATGTCGAGGTGGTTGGTGGGTTCGTCAAGGATGAGCAGATTCATTGGCTCGAGGAGGAGGCGAATCATAGCCAACCGCGTTTTTTCGCCACCAGATAGGACTTTTACTTTCTTGTCAGAAGCTTCTCCGCCAAACATAAATGCACCCAGGATATCGCGGATTTTGGTACGAATATCACCAACGGCAACATGGTCGATGGTGTCGAACACGGTTAGTTCACCGTCAAGTAGTTGCGCTTGATTTTGGGCAAAGTAGCCAATTTTGACGTTGTGACCTATTTTTAGATTGCCTGAGAACGGGATTTCGCCCATTATACATTTGACGAGAGTGGATTTTCCTTCTCCGTTTTTACCTACGAAGGCAACTTTTTCGCCACGCTTGATGGTGAAGGTTGCACCATCAAATACGCAATGCTCGCCGTAGTGCTTGCCTACATTGTCGAGTATGAGCGGATAGTCGCCAGAGCGAGGTGCCGGTGGAAATTTGAGGTTAAGATGAGAGGTGTCAACTTCGTCAACTTCGATACGCTCGATTTTTGCAAGTTGCTTGATGCGGCTCTGTACCTGTACACTTTTTGTGGCTTTATATCTGAATCTTTCAATGAAGTCTTCTGTATCTTGAATTTGCTTTTGTTGATTCTGATATGCACGCATCTGTTGTTCGATGCGTTCCTGACGAAGGCTGACAAATTTGGAATAGTTGACGGAGTAGTCGTATATTTTTCCGAGTGAAATTTCGATGGTTCGATTTGTTACGTTGTCAATAAAAGCGCGGTCGTGGCTAACGAGGACGACTGCATTGGCTTTTGTGGTGAGAAATTGTTCGAGCCATTGAATAGACTCAATGTCGAGATGGTTAGTCGGCTCGTCGAGTAAAAGGACATCCGGACGTGTAAGGAGAAGTTTAGCCAGTTCGATGCGCATGCGCCAACCACCGCTAAATTCAGAGGTAGGACGATTGAAGTCGCTTCTTGAAAAACCTAAACCAATCAAAGTTTTCTCCATTTCAGCTTCACAATTTTCACTCTCTTCCATAGCGATGTGCTCGGTAAGAGTGGTCATGCGGTCAATGAGTTCCTGATATGAAGCAGATTCGTAATCGGTTCGTTCGGCAAGTTCCTGATTGTAGTGGGCGAGTCGCTCGTGCATTTCGGCAATGTGGGAGAATGCTTTTCTGACTTCTTCGCTAACGGTTGTAGTGTCGTTAGTGTTCATCTGTTGGGGAAGGTAGCCAATGGCAACATCTTGCTGAATGGCCACCGAGCCGGAAGTGGGTTTTTGAAGACCGGCTATAATTTTGAGCATAGTTGACTTGCCGGCACCGTTTTTACCGACAAGGGCAATCTTGTCGCGCTTATTGATGACGTAGCTTATATTGTCGAACAGCGATTTTGCGCTGAATTCAACGCTTAGATTTTGTACGGATACCATCGTAGTAAATTCTGCAAAATGATTGCAAAGTTACGATTTTGGTAGCCGTTTTACAAATCAATGCTTTGTGTGGAGTTAAGCTATTGA
>CAYQEN010000013.1:0-3556 GCA_964416545.1 uncultured Bacteroides sp.
CTATATGTATTAAAAAATAAGGAGTGGCTACAAGCTAAGGCTACTGAGGCTGGCGTGCGAGCTCTCGATAAAGGTATCTTTTATAAAGTAATTGCGAGTGGTCGTGCAGGTGCTCCGACACCTAACAGAAACAGTGTGGTTGTTGTTCACTATACCGGTCGTACAATTAACGGCAAGAAGTTTGATTCAAGCCGTGGACATACAGCTCCGGCCATGCGACTTCGCGACTTGATACAAGGGTGGATTATTGCGCTGCAACAAATGCGTGTGGGCGACAGATGGGAGTTGTACATTCCTGCGGAGATGGGGTATGGAAAATATTCTCAACCTGGTATTCCGGGTGGCTCAACACTGATATTTGACGTTGAACTTCTTGGTATAGGATGAATGCTATAGTACCTATGAAATTTAGAATCGGTTCGATACTCGCATTGCCTTTATTATTAATTGTGCTTTCATCTTGCTCAGGAGGCGGTAAATCGGCAAATCTTTCTGAGTATACCAAAGTTTACGAAAACTCGTACGCTTCCGGGTTCTCAATCTTGGGAGTGGAGGGGAGTCGAAGTACCATTATTACTGTTACGAATCCGTGGCAGGGAGCTGATAGTATTGTCACTCGTCTGTTTATCTCGCGCAATGGTGAGTCTGCTCCTGCTCATTTCGATGGACAGATTCTCAATGGTGATGCAAAACGCATTGTGACAATGTCGTCAACTCATATTGTTTTGCTTGATGCTGTTGGTGGAGTAAATACGATTGTCGGTGTTTCCGGTCGCGATTTTGTTTCTAATGCTGATATAAGAGCCAAAGGCGATGCCGTTGGAGATGTGGGCTATGAGGGCAATGTTGATTACGAACGCCTCGCCTCGCTTCGACCAGATATCGTGCTGCTTTATGGCGTCGGTGCTGCAAGCCAGATGGAAACAAAATTAAAAGCGCTCGGCATTCCATTTATGTACGTGGGCGACTATATGGAAGAGTCGCCACTCGGAAAGGCGGAGTGGATGGTGGTGATGGGTGAACTCATTGGTAATCGCAATGATGCACAGAAAAAATTTGCAATGATTCCACCTCGCTATGAAGCTTTGAAAAAAGTTGTGGATGATGCCGGTGTGACACCCGTTAAGGTAATGGTTAATACTCCCTATGGAGATTCTTGGTTTATGCCTTCGACTTTTTCGTATGCGGTTCGGCTTATTAGCGATGCCGGAGGGGAGTACCTCTATCCGCAGAACAATTCTACATCAAGTGTGCCTATTGACATCGAAGTAGCATATACGCTTGTGTCGAAAGCTGACAGATGGATTAATACCGGCAGTACAAATACGCTCGCCGAATTGAAGTCGCTGTACCCGAAATTTGTATCAACACCGGTCGTTAGCGTCGGTGAAGTATATAATTGTACTGCTCGTACCAACACATCCGGAGGCAACGACTATTGGGAATCCGGTATAGTTAAGCCAGATACCGTATTACGCGACTTGATTAATATATTCCATCCCGGATTATTGCCGGACACTGCATTGTATTATTATCGCAAGTTATGAGCGGACGACGAAAAATACTGTTTATTACGCTAAGTGCTCTGACTCTGTTCTTATTTTGCTTTGATTTGACCATCGGGTCAGTCGATTTGTCTGTGCGCGATGTCGTGTCGTCGCTTGTCGGTCGGCAGAGTGATGCGTCTATAAGCACGATAGTTGTTGATATTCGTCTTATCAAGGCGGTGGTGGCGCTGCTCGGCGGAGCTGCGCTATCAGTCAGCGGATTGCAGATGCAAACGCTTTTTCGAAACCCTCTTGCCGGTCCCTACGTGTTAGGAATTAGCTCAGGCGCGTCGCTTGGGGTGGCACTGTTCATTCTTGGGGCTCCATTGCTGGGGATAAAAGGTATAGTGGCACCTATAGGTATGGCCGGTGCAGCATGGGTGGGATCCGGATTAGTGTTGCTACTGATAGCCATTGTAGGTCGAAAAATCAAAGATATTATGGTTGTGCTTATTCTTGGCATGATGTTTTCGTCAGGTGTTAGCGCAGTTGTGCAAATACTTCAGTATCTCAGTAATGAAGAGTCGTTGAAGACGTTTGTTATTTGGACTATGGGGTCGCTTGGCGATGTCACTGCTCCGCAGCTCACCGTTATGGCTGTAGCTGTAATTGTCGGATTCTTACTGGCTATTGCAACTGTTAAACCATTAAATCTCATGTTGTTAGGAGAGGAGTATGCGCGTAGCCTGGGCGTTGACATGATGCGCTTTCGTCCTAAGGTTTTGATATCTACGACATTGCTTGCCGGAACTGTCACAGCGTTTTGCGGCCCGATTGGTTTTGTTGGGCTTGCCGTGCCCCATGTGGCTCGATTGGTGTTTTCATCGGCAGATAATCGCATTTTGCTCCCGGGGACATTGTTGATAGGGGCGTCGGTGCTACTTTTTTGCGACATTATTTCGAAACAGATGGTGCTACCGATTAATGCCATAACGTCACTGCTGGGCATTCCGGTTGTAGTGTGGATAGTAATGAAAAATCGATCGATTACGGTATGATAAAACTGACTAATTTCAGCATAGGCTATGATGCAGACCAAATGCTCATAGAGACGTGCGATGCAGAATTTTTCGGAGGTAGTGTAACGGCACTCATCGGTCGTAACGGAGCCGGAAAGTCGACATTGTTAAGGGCTATTGCCGGGCTAAACCGGTCGTACTCGGGCGAAGTGGCTATAAAGGGGAGTCCTATTGCCAATCTCGAGCCTATTGAAATAGCAAAAAGTGTTGCTTTTGTCGGTACGTCGCGTCCGCGAGTAGCCAATCTTACTTGTCGCGAAGTTGTTGCCACCGGTCGTGCTCCTTATACCGATTGGATTGGACGGCTCGGAGCTGTAGATCGCGAAATAGTCGAGTCGGCCATTCATACAATTGGGCTTGATAGATATGCTAATCGCCCGATAAATTCGCTCTCTGATGGAGAATGTCAGCGAGTCATGATAGCGCGAGCTATGGCTCAATCGGCATCAGTTATATTACTTGACGAGCCAACATCGTATCTTGATATGCCGAGTCGATACGAGCTTGTGCTTCTACTTCGGAGGCTCGCGCACGACGAGGGAAAGTGCATACTATTTTCTACACATGAACTCGATGTGGCGATGCAATTGTGCGACAATGTCGCACTTGTGGCAGAAAAGACAATTGTAAATAAGCCTGCGCATGAAATGTCTCTCGATGCTCGATTTTCGCAAATGTTTGCCGTTGCCGGGCTTAAATTCAACCCTACTACCGGTTCGTTTAATATTGTGAACGATTAGACTATGAATAATTTTTTCAAAAATGTATATACAAGGTGTGTTGTCATAATCTGTGCATGTATGTCATTTACGCCCAGTATCTTGGCTCAAAACACTGACAATTCGTCATATAGCCTCATTATGAATCCTAATTTGTATCGAAAGATGGTCGTATTTCAATCGATTAGTGATACATTGCAATTTACTTCATTGAAATTCGAACTCACAGAAAATTGGTCAGTGCGCAATACTTTAAAACAACCTATACTGT
>CAYQEN010000013.1:3656-39433 GCA_964416545.1 uncultured Bacteroides sp.
TTCGAACTCACAGAAAATTGGTCAGTGCGCAATACTTTAAAACAACCTATACTGTCTCATACAGATATAATTAAGCAATCAGACATTCTTAAAATATTGCAACTAAAAAGTATTCGACGAGATCAATATTGATCGTTCTACCATACTCGATTTAACATAATAGTGATTATGGGAAGAATGCTACAACCGTCAGGACTTTCCTCTCATACATAAAAAGGAACTGCTAAAATTGCAGCTCCTTTTTACAAATTACTTTATTGAGTCCTGAAATGTACGTGCCGCTTGATTGCGTGCCGTTGTAAGTGTTTTTTCGAGCCGCGCCTTTCGAATTTGAAGCAACTTCATTTCGCGCACCATTTCGGCTGCATCGTATACTTTTCCGAGTGCCTGGCTTTGAGCTCCCGAGATTTCAATATTCTGTGGCGCGCCATTGCCGATAAAGCTAAAACTCATCGACGCGCCCTTATGCTGAGAAATAAGTTTGCCCACAGAATCGCATTCAGACTGCATAAACGTCAGAACCTCAGCTTTACCACTTCTATCGATGCGCTCCCCATCGTCAGGAAGATGCGATGTCTCTGCAGACCTGCCTTCGGCATTCACTCGTATGGCATAGCTTTTGCCTCCACGAGTGTTTGTTGCCACTATATAAAAGTGCCCATCTGGCGACATTCGAGCATACAGTCCTGTTGTTGCATTAATATCTTTAGGCTCTGTCGTCGACACGTAGTAACCTTCCACAGGATTGCTCACGTAGCGCATAGTTTTGCTAATTGAGTCGCCTCGTAATTGCGCTAATACGACAAGACTATCTGTCATAGATAGCTCCTCAAGAGTCTGTTTCTCAATTATCTGTGGCTTGAGGTGCATAGCTTGACGGCGCACATCTACTTCTGCTCGGTACGCTGAATCGAGGTTTTCAATCAGAGCGAGTGCCTTAGCGTAATCCCCTGCTTCATACGCGGTTTGAGCCTCTGCTAATTGCTCGGATGCTTGTTCTGAGGCTGATTTTGAGCATCCTGTAGCCAGCATAGCTACGGCTAATATACTAATTGCTGCGTGTCGCATCTTTTACTCCTTTTACTGTTTTAATTTTCTTGATTATGTTGTTGAGTGCAAGCGTATTGGTTACGCCTACAATAAGATGTCCCTGAAACATTCCGTCGTGCGATTCAATCTCAATGCGACGCAAGTCAACATCTTTTTCTTTGCTGATTATTGAGGTTATATTTGTCACGATACCGATATCATCATGACCGACAACTCGCAGCATAGCAACAAATTGGCTGCCTGATTTGCCAGACCAGCGAGTAGGAATTATGCGATACGGATATCGTTCACGAATATTTGCTGCATTCGGACAATCGTCGCGATGAATTTTGATGACACCTTCTGCCGAAACGAAGCCAAACACGCTATCTCCATATATCGGATTACAGCATCGCGACAATTTGTAGTTCAGACCTTTTACATTGTCGCCTATCACGAGTACATCATTGCGAGAGTCGGCATCTTTCCCCTCCATATTGTTTTGGAGTTGAAATTCTTCGGCTGAGCGAACTTCTGCGGCAGTCTGATTTTTCTGCTCCGTTTGTTCATACTCGAATATCACATCGTTTATGTCCAACGAATCGTTTGCTATTGCGCTGAAAAATTCGGTAATACTTTTGTAGCCAAGTTTTTTGATTACCTTCATCAGAGTTGCCTCATCAATGTCGATTTTACGATTTTTGAATCGTCGTTGAAGCAACTCTTTCGCTATTTCAACAGCCTTATTCTCTCGCTCTTTTATTGTCTGACGAATTTTACTGCGAGCTTTCGATGTGATGACAAATGAAAGCCAATCCTGCTTAGGCGTTTGCGTTGAAGATGTTAGAATCTCTACCGTGTCACCACTTTTCAGCTTATAGTTGAGTTTCTTACTTTTTCCATCGACTTTGCCGCCTATACACGTACATCCGAGTTTTGAATGTATATTGAAGGCAAAATCAAGCAACGTTGCGCCGAGAGGCAATTTATAGAGGTCGCCCTTGGGAGTGAATACAAATATCTCTTTATTGTACACCTCCATATCGAGATTTTTCATCATCTCAAGCGGCCCGTTATCGCCGGTTTCCAGAATGTCGCGTACACGATTCATCCATGTGTCAAGGTTGCTTTCGCTTTTCAGCCCCTTATATTTCCAATGGGCGGCCACTCCCCTTTCGGCTATTTCATCCATGCGTCGCGAGCGTATTTGCACTTCCACCCACTTGCCTTCTGGCCCGGTAACAGTGGTATGCAGCGACTCATAGCCGTTCGACTTCGGAATAGTCAGCCAATCTTTGAAGCGAGCAGGATTGGGCTGATACATATCGGCGATTATAGAGTAGGCCATCCAACACTCTTTGCGCTCGCGCTCTATTGGAGCGTCAAGAATGATTCGGATTGCAAACAAGTCGTATATGTGCTCCACGTCATTGTTCTGCTTCTTCATCTTATTCCAGATGGAGTAGATCGACTTGGTGCGACCCTTGATTTCAAATTTCAGACCTTCGTGTTCGAGCGCGGCCTTCACAGGTGCGATAAATGCAGCAATATAAGCATCGCGACTCTTTTTCGTCTCATTAAGTTTACGGGCTATGCGGGTAAATATTTCGCGGTTGGTATACTTCAGCGAAAGGTCTTCCAACTCCCCTTTTATTTTGTAAAGTCCGAGTCGGTGAGCTATCGGCGCATACAGATATCCGGCTTCGAGCGACACTTCCTTTACCTGCTCTTCAGAGGGGTGGTGATTTATGGCGCGCATCACTACGAGACGATTGAGAATCATAATGATAACCACTCGGATATCTTGAGCAAAGGTCATGAGTAGTTTGCTGAAGTTTTCGTTGCCCAATGCAGCCTGCTTATCGTATAGCGATGCTACTTTTTTCAGCCCAACAACAAGTTTATCGACATCCTCGTCCCATGTGTCAAGAATTTCCTGTTGGCTGAGATACCCTGTTTCATAGAGTGAGCATATCATGATCGCCGTTATCATATTTTGGTCTGGGCTGATATAATCACACAGTGCCTTGGCGGTTCTCATGCTTATCACTATCGGATGAAATCCGAAGCGGTCGCGGACAAAGGCATTCCCTTCTGCTGCACGTGTCAGTATGGTGCGTATTTTGGTCGCACCTTCCTTATTGCACACATCTTTGGCTGCACTTAGTAGATGCTTATATAGTAGGCATATTTCTTTGCGTTCTTCCGGTGTCATTTGTTTCGATTTCCATTTATGGTTGAAACTGAAGACACAAAAATATCATAAATCGTAGAGAAAACCAATTTAACAGAAATAAAAAGAGCCCGATGTCGCTGTAAAATCTAATCAAAGCGACTTTCGGGCTAACTGTGTCTTTGCTTGGTAAGATTTATATCTTTTTCTATCAGTCAAGCGGTAGGTTATTGAGTTCTTCAATATAGTCGAGCAACTCATCGCGACCAAGTCCTGTTTCAGAAGATGTGACGAATATAGGCGGTAGCTCTTCCCACGATTCGAGTAGCACATTGCAATATTCCGTCACCTTACGCTTTAGTGCTTCAGGGCCTTGCTTATCTCCCTTTGTGAAAACTATACCAAAAGGCACGCCGTTTGTGCCGAGCCATTCAAAAAATTCCAAATCAATCTTCTGAGGTTCATGACGTGAATCAACAAGTACAAACAGGCTGGTCATCTGTGCACGATTCAGGATATAGCTTTCGATTATGTCGCGTAACTTGTCGCGACTATCCTTTCCACGGCGTGCATATCCGTAGCCGGGTAAATCTACCAAATACCACGAATCATCAATAATGAAGTGGTTGATAAGCATTGTCTTTCCCGGAGTTGCCGATGTCATCGCCAATGATTTCCTACCGGTCAGCATATTGATGAGCGATGATTTGCCTACATTTGAACGACCGATAAAGGCATACTCGTGACGTATGTCTGACGGACACTTTTTAACGTCAGCGTTGCTTATAACGAATTTGGCATTATTAATTATCATATCATTCGTGTATATCAAAGTAAAAAAGCAGTCGGACGATAAGCCGGGTTATGTCAGCGGCAGCACTTCCCGTAGGGACACTGCCACGTTTCGTCATTTATCTGAATCGCGTGTTGCCACGTGATTTTAGCAGCCTACCCCCCGACAATGGACGAGCAGCCCTTAGATGCCGGTATACTTGGCTTTGCAACCCATAAGGTATGCGACATTCCATATCGCTATGGAACTCGGTGGGCTCTTACCCCGCCTTTTCACCCTTACCACCCTGCATGTGCTATGATGGCGGTTATTTTCTGTCATACTACTCTGCCGTTACCGACAGCTTCCCGTTAGGAAATATGGTGCTCTATGTTGCCCGGACTTTCCTCACACCGCTCGCGAAGTCGGTGAGCGACGAAATGCCCGACTGCACCGCAAAGTTACATATTTTATTTTAATTCTTGCCATCGCTCTCACTTTTCATTTTCCACATTCGTTTTAAGAATAATCTGTATATTTGCAGACCTTGAATTATGATTTTGAAATATGAAAAGTTTTGGACAAAAGTCGTGGATGCTTCCACAACCGGTGCTGATAATTGGCACATATGATAAAAATGGCAAGCCTAACGCCATGAATGCCGCATGGGGTGGGCAATGGGATGCTAAAGAGATTGTGATTGCGATGGGTGCCCATGCTACCACCGAAAACCTCAATCTATGTCCGGATTTCACGGTGGCTTTTGCAACAAAAGATACAATGGTTGCAGCCGATTTTGTCGGAATTGTTAGTGCTAAGCACGTGACAGATAAAATTGAAAAGACCGGATGGACAGTTGTAAAATCCGAAAATGTTAATGCCCCGGTGTTTGCTGATTTCCCGATGACGTTGGAGTGTCGTATCAAACAAAAAATCGACGAATCAGAAGAGGGTTACTATATTGTGGCCGAAATCGTAAATATACTTGTTGATGAGAAATATTTGGCCGGTGATGGTAAACCTGATATAGAAAAAATGCAGTTGATTACATATGATCCTATCCGCCATGGCTACATCGCATTGGGCAATCGTGTCGGCAATGCTTTTTCCGATGGCAAGCAACTGAAATGATATGAATATATTAGTTTTGTCAGGTAGCCCTCGAATGAGTGGAAATACCGATGCCCTTGTTGATGCATTCGCTAAGGGCGCGTCAGAAAGTGGTCACTCGGTTAGCGTCATCTCTGTTCATGATGTAGACGTTCATCCGTGTAAAGGATGCGATGCTTGTTTCAAGCGTAGCGATATGTCGTGCATCCAAGATGATGATATGGCCGGTGTTTACAAGCAACTTGCTGAAGCAGATATGTTGGTCATTGCCTCTCCGGTTTATTTCTATGGCATTAGCTCGCAATTGAAAGCGATTATCGATAGGTGTCATAATCCGATTCGCGATACATTCCATATCAGTCGAGCCGCCTTATTGCTTGTTGGTGCGGCATCGCGTCCGGAAATGTTTGATGCTATAGTCACAGAATACAATCTATGTATAAGCTATTTTGATATAGCAGATGCAGGTCAAATACTTGTACGTCACGCTAAGGAGAAAGGAGACATTAACAAAACAGAAGCTTTGGAGCAGGCTTATAAATTAGGAAGAGGACTATAGCCGAGTAATAAATATTGTGAATTGAATAAGGCTTATCGGGGTGAGTAATATTTTTTGCGTACATTTGTAGTCACAACTACGCACCCGATGAAGCGATTTCATATCACAATACTTGCCCTGCTGTATGCTTTTGCCGCATTCAGTCAGATAAACACCGATCAAGTAGTCAGAATAGGCCGCAATGCTCTATATTTTGAGGATTACGTCCTATCGATTCAATATTTTAATCAGGCGATTTCCTCCAAGCCATATTTGGCACAGCCGTATTTCTTTCGTGCTCTCGCAAAATTCAGTCTTGACGATAATAGTGGCGCTGAAATAGATGCTACAACTGCGATTGAACACAATCCTTTTTTGACGGAAGCTTATGAATTGCGTGGCGTTGCCCGTCAAAGGATGGGAAAACATCAGGAGGCTATTGTAGACTATGATAAAGTCCTTGATGTGTTGCCTGAAAGTCGTCAAGTTTTGTTTAATAAGGCGTTGGCACAAGCTAAAGTAAAGAAGTATGATGACGCGGCTGCTACATTTGAGCAATTACTTCGGATGTACCCGCGTTTCGATGAAGGCTATATCGGACGTGCTCGTCTCAGACTTGAATGTTCGGATACGACAGCTGCACTTGCTGATGTAGATCGTGCTCTTAATATTAATAAAAATGCCGTTAATGGCTACTTGCTTCGAGCAGATATTGCTATGAACGGTAAAGATCGTGACTATAAGGCGGCTCTTGCCGACATGGATGAAGCCATTCGTCTTGATCCGAAATATCCTGGATATTTCATTAATCGCGCATTCTTGCGCCATAAGCTCGACGACTATTTTGGGGCAATGAGTGACTATGACTATGCCATACAGCTTCAGCCCGACAATTTTGTGGCACACTTCAACCGTGCTATGCTTTGTTCTGAAGTGAAAGACTATGATAAAGCACTGAAGGACTTTGAATACGTACTTCGTATTCATCCCGATGAGTATCGCACTCTGTATAATCGTGCCATTATATATCGTGACCGCGAAGAATATAAAAATGCCATTGCTGATATTGATAAGGTCATCGAAGCGTTTCCGACTCTCGCGGCGGCCTATTTCCTACGTTCTGACATAAAGCGAGCTATGGGCGACCGCTCTGCAAAAAGCGACTATGATCGTTCTTTAGCTTTGGCTAAGGAGCGCATTAAAGTACGTGGACAGAAAGGAGCTTCAGATACTTCCGACCTTTTCGCTACTCCCACAGTCGGCGACGAAATTAGTTCTGGCCATAGCGATGCAGAATCAGAGCCTCAAGATATTGTTGCAGCCAGATTTTCATCATTGTTGACCATGAACGACAACGCACAAGTCGAGTCATCATATTCTGATAAAAACATTAGGGGCCGCGTACAAGATCGTAATATGACCATTGATATCGAACCGATGTTTGTTTTGTCGTACTACAACTCCCCTACAGAACTTAAGCCGCATACAGATTTTATGCGTGAAATTGATGAGATTAATCGTTCACGTGCTCTTCGCAATGCCCTGCTTATCACTAATCACGAACCGACTTTGAGAGATTCTGAAAGTATAAATCGTCACTTTGAATCAATTGATTATTACAACTCATACATTGCTACTCATACTCCTCGCGCTATAGATTATTTTGGACTTGGCATGGATCGAATGTCGGTTCATAATTTCAAGGGAGCAAAAGAAGATTTCGAAAAGGCTATTAAGACAGCTCCGGACTTTACGTTAGCGTACATGATGCGTGCGATGGCTCGCTATCGCGAGATGCAAATGTCTCAAATAAATCGTGAGGAGCAAGACGGATTAAGTGCATCACAGTTATTGCAAGCTGAGCGTGCAGCGATTCTTAGCGACTTTGATAGAGTTCTCGAATTATCGCCAACTCTCGCTGTAATCCACTATAATAAGGGTGTGTTGTATTTGGAAGCACAGGATATTACCTCTGCCATTAATTCATTTAATAGAGCAATTGAGCTTAAACCCGATTTTGGTGAAGCGTACTACAATCGTGGATATGCTTACTTCAGGCTTGGTAATCGTAAAGCCGGTGCCGACGATTTAAGTAAAGCTGGCGAATTGGGTATAGTCGCTTCGTATAGTGTGCTGAAGAGAATGAATAGTCGTTAAGGCCTCCGTTTTGCCGAACTGCAATTACGAGCAGACGGACAGCATCCGCAAGACGATGAACACTCGTCTTGCGATTTTTTGCGACACACTCTTCGTACAATTCGAATAAGGCATACAACAAGAATTATCGCTACAGCTCCCCACTGTAAGATATCGTTCCACATAGATTGATGATTTATTTTAGGTTTGGAAGTAGGATGCGCTCAAATTCTTGTTCAAAATTGGGCGTTAATATCCCTTTACCAATGGCAGCTTTAATTTCGTCAATATGCCAAAAACGCACTTCCGAAATTTCAACAGGATCGAATACGCACTTGAAATTGCTGTCAACCTCAAGTGTATACGCATTGATAAGTTCTCGTTCTACTGGCGATTGAAATATGTAGTTTGCAAGCTGTTTCGCATTCGATGCGTCTATGTTAAGTTCTTCTCGCGATTCTCGAATGAGCGCTTCGCGAATTTCTTCCCCGAAATCTACGTGACCGCCGACAGCAGTATCCCACTTTTCCGGCTGAATATCCTTTGACTCGGAACGTCGCTGCAGCAATATTTGACCATCCGTCGTTACGATATGTAAGTGAACTACCGGGTGCAGTTTCATCGAGCCGGAATGACATTCGCTGCGTGTCGCACGACCTATCACAGCTCCGGTTTCATCTATTTCAGGTAAGTATTCCATTATTTAAAATTCTTTTTAATTAGTGCATTGAGCTTGCCGGGCGTCAATTCTGAAGCATACGTTTCAAATGGTAGTTTAAGTCCGCAACCTTCTCTGTATCTGCTACATCCGTATGCCGCGCGCCCCCTCACAATATTACCCCGCCCACAAACAGGACATTTAATATCCGAAATGTCTTTTATTCGTGGTGTTCGTGGCTTTTTCTCTTTTATATTGCCTTTTTCAGTTGTTTCAGCTTGCTTTGCATCTGATGGTCGCATTACTTCAATACGATGCGATGAGTTGTCGCTCAAGACATTTATTACTATCGACTGAATCATCTCTTTAAGCTCGTCAATAAAGTCTTTTGCAGAATAATCGCCTCGCTCGATACGACGCAATTTATTCTCCCACAAGCCTGTGAGTTTTGCGCTCTTAAGCAAATCATCTTTTACTGTGGCAATCAAGTCGATGCCGGCTGTAGTGGCAATAATACTCTTTTTCTTTCGCTCGATATAGCCACGCTTAAAGAGCGTCTCTATTATGGCAGCGCGTGTTGATGGGCGTCCGATGCCATTCTCTTTCATTGCTTCGCGAAGCTCCTCATCGTCTACAGTTTTGCCGGCACTTTCCATAGCTCTAAGCAGTGTGCCTTCTGTGTATAGCTTTGGTGGTTGCGTTTGTTTTTTTAGTAGCGATGGCGTATGCGAACTCGACTCTCCTTTTGTGAATTCAGGTAGTACAGCATCTTCATTCTCATCATTCGTAGCTTCGGGTGTAGATGTGCCATATACGGTACGCCATCCAGGATCGGTTATTACTTTGCCGGTAGCCTTGAATCCGACATCTCCGGCATGAGCAGTAACAATAGTAGAGTCGAAGCGACAGTCTGGGTAGAATGCTGCAATAAATCGGAGCGCTATCAGATGATACATTTTCTTTTCGTCGCCGGCAAGAATTCTCGGAGACTCTCCAGTGGGTATTATAGCATGGTGATCTGTCACTTTTGAATTGTCAAACACCTTTTTGCTTTTGGGTAATTTACCGGCAAGTATCGTAGAAGTCAGTGTCGCGTACGGCTCCATTCGTTTTAGAATATCGGGCACTTTCGGGTATATGTCATCCGAAAGGTATGTAGTGTCTACGCGAGGATATGTTGTCACCTTTTTTTCGTAAAGTGACTGGATAAGCTTTAGAGTTTCGTCTGCACTCCACCCCCATTTTTTGTTACACTCCACCTGTAACGATGTTAGGTCGAACAATCTCGGTGGAGCTTCTCGTCCTTTCTTTTTTTCGATATCGTCAATGGTGAGCAACTGCTTTTCTACTTCTGCTATTGCGGCAGTCGCTTCAACCTCTGATTTGTAGCGACCTTTTGTAGAGTTAAAAGTAACGTCGCGATAAACAGTCTTAATTTCCCAATAATCCTCGGGTACGAAATTGTCAATTTCGTGTTGACGTTGAACCACGAGAGCAAGTGTAGGTGTTTGAACTCGCCCAATTGACAACACACCTCCTGCACTCGAATATTTCAGCGAGTAAAGTCGCGTAGCGTTTAGCCCAAGAATCCAATCGCCAACGGCTCGCGACAAACCTGCATAGTATAAATTATCAAAATCTTTCTCTGGTTTTAGCTCTTTGAATCCTTCGCGAATTGACTCGTCAGTAAGCGACGAAATCCAAAGTCGCCGAACTGGACATTTGATATTGGCTTTTTGCATTACCCATCGTTGTATCAGTTCTCCTTCTTGTCCGGCGTCTCCACAATTTATCACCTCAGTGGCTTCTCCGATGAGAGATTCGATGACTTGAAATTGTTTTTTGATACTGGCAGAATCAATTACTTTGATACCAAAGCGTGGTGGTATCATAGGCAACGATGAGAGTGTCCACCGTTTCCAAGCATCTGTATAGTCGGCAGGCTCTTTCAGTGTACACAAGTGACCGTATGTCCATGTTACTTTTATGTCTTTGCCTTCAAAATACCCATCTCGACGCACATTTGCGCCAAGTATCGTGGCTATGTCTTTGGCTACGCTCGGTTTCTCGGTGATGCAAAGCTTCACTTTTTACCTCCTGTTCGTTTTGAAGTTTTCGTTTTAGATTCTTTTGTCTGAATTATCCAGATGCTTTCTCCTTTAGCGCAAAGCGCGTTAATCTCTATTCGTTTGCTTGGAATGTTCGCGGGAAAATCAATCTCCACTTCTATTAAGCCGTTCTCCTCCCACTGAAACCATCGGTGCATATCCACACCATCTATGTCCGTACACTCTGCAGGTGCCGATTCTTCGTATCGTATTGCCAATTTATCTATGCGATTTGAAGTGTGTGGCTGACCTTTAAGTTTGCCATATACTCGCGTTACGTCTGATCGATAGTCAATGCTATCGATCACAAAGTCGATGCTTCCGCTTGCATTACAAAGATATTGCTTCACCACTTTTGCGTAAAGGCAAAATGGCGAAGCAATAAATATGATTAGCGCAAGGATTGTTTTTATCATCTGTGTTATTCCGATTTCTTCGCTTCATTCCAGAGCGAATCCATCTCTTCGAGTGTCATGTCCTTCAGCTTGCGTCCGCATTCTGTAGCGCGTCTTTCAACGTGATTGAATCGTGAAATAAATTTGCGATTCGTGCGTTCAAGAGCATTTTCCGGATTTAACCCATAAAGTCGCCCGAGGTTGACTATTGAGAAAAGAAGATCGCCAAATTCACTTTCCATTTTCTCTTTGTCTTCGCGAGCAATTTCTGACTTAAATTCGGCAGTTTCTTCGTCTACCTTTTGCCACACATCTTCAGGCTTTTCCCAATCGAAGCCGACATTCGCTGCCTTCTCTTGTACTCTGAATGCTTTTATCAGAGCCGGTAGTGAAGTAGGAACGCCTCCGAGTACTGTTTTGTTTCCGCCTTTCTCTTTTAATTTTATTTGTTCCCAATTTTGTTCCACCTCGTGTGAGTCTTTTGCTTTAGCCGCACCAAACACATGTGGATGACGGAAAATCAATTTCGAGTTGAGATTTTCAGCGACATCAGTGATATCGAATTCGTCTTTTTCCTCTCCGATCTTAGCATAGAAGAGGATGTGAAGCAGTACATCACCGAGCTCTTTACGGATATTTTCAATGTCGTTATTCAGAAGTGCCTCTCGCAATTCGTATACCTCCTCAATGGTATTTGGAATCAAACTTTCATTTGTCTGTTTCCTATCCCATGGACACTCCACGCGCAAGATATCGAGAGTGTCGATTACCCTACTGAGGGCTTCTGCTTTTTCTTGTTTGTTGTGTCTCATTTTGTGGAAGAATATGCGGTAATGCCACTGTTGAGCCATTCGACGAATTTGGCAACATCTTCATCGTAATAGTATGGGCGTGCCAAAGGCTTACCATTATTGTCAAGCATTACATAGTAAGGTTGAGAGTTTGCTGCAAATTTAGTACGTTGCAAATAGCTCCAACGTTCACCTACGGTTTCAAGCTTGATTTTTTTGCCATTCTCCTCTACGGTAATCGGCGTTTCGAGTTCAGTCTTATCATCAACCATAAGTGTAATCAGTACAAACTTTTCTTTGATGATACTGCTTACTTCAGGAGTGTCAAATACTGCACCTTCCATTTTACGGCAATTCACGCAACCGTAGCCGGAGAAATCAACAAGCACTGGACGACCCTGCTCAGCTGCATAGCTCATACCTTCATCGAAATCATGGAATGTCTTAAACTCGCCACCTTCGTAAAGGTTAAAGTCTTGTGTATAAAGCGGCGGAACGAATGCACTTACGCTTTTAAGCGGTGCGCCCCACAATCCCGGCACAAGATACATGGCAAAGCTAAATGAAATCAGCGCGAGGAAGAATCGAGGTAGTGAAACATAGTCGAGAGGAGCATCATGTGAAAAGCTGATTTTGCCTAACAGATACAGGCCGAGTAAAACAAACATTACAATCCAAAGCGAAACAAAAACCTCGCGGTCAAGTATGCCCCAACCGTATGCGAGATCGGCTACCGATAAGAATTTCAGAGAAAGCGCGAGCTCAAGGAATCCAAGCACAACTTTCACTGAGTTTAGCCATCCGCCTGAGCGTGGCATCTCTTTCAGCCACGAAGGGAACATGGCAAATAGAGCAAATGGAATTGCGAGTGCAAGTGCGAATGCACCCATGCCGATTGCCGGGCCTGTCATGTTGCCCATTGAGGCCGCTTCAACGAGTAGAGTTCCGATAATCGGACCTGTGCAAGAGAACGACACCAATGCAAGTGTAAAAGCCATAAAGAATATGCTGATGAACCCCGATGTGCGTTCTGCTTTTGAATCTACACTATTGCTCCATTTTGCCGGGAGTTTAATGTCAAATGCGCCGAAAAACGACACGGCAAACACAATTAACAACGCAAAGAACAACAAATTGAATAGCGCGTTAGTTGCCAAGTCATTGAGCTTGCTCGCTCCAAAAACCACGGTGATGGCCATACCAAGGGTGAGGTAAATAACTATGATAGCTGCACCATATATCATAGCATCGCGCACAGAGCGTGAACGAGAACCGCTCTTTTTCAAGAAGAAGCTAACCGTCAGTGGTATCATTGGCCATACGCAAGGGGTCAGGAGAGCAAGGAGACCGCCAACAAAGCCCCAAATAAATATGCGCCACCACGACGAATCGCTGATATTTTGAGTCCCATTAGAATCGGTATCGTCAAATTGTACCGGAGTCCACCATTCCTGCTGGTCGATTTTGGTGTCAACATTGCTCGATATGCTACCTGCGTCGACATTCGATTCGCTCTTTTCCGTTTTTGGAGCTACTGTCGCAGTTTCAACTGAGCCTGATGTTAGATTAAACGGTTCTTTTGTCGGTGGAACACAAGTGTTATCATTGCATGCTTGATATGAGATATTGCCTTCAATACGACATCCTTTGGATCCATTCGTAAGCTTGAATTGCTGTGTAAAAGCTACATCTGATTCCCACCATGATAGCTTAAGGTGAAACACCATGTCCACTACTTCTTTCGGAGCTACAGAGGGGGTAATTTCGCCAATAAGTTCCGCGCCTTCAATATTTTCAAATTTAAAAGCCGTAGGACGTGGGCCTCCATCTGGCAGATTTGTTCCGTATAGATGCCAACCTTTTTCAATTGTGGCATTAAAAGTTATGACACCCTCATTTTCTGATGTCATCTTGATTGAGGATGCCCATGCTATTGGATTGACTATTTGGGCTGTGGCAGCCGCTACGGTCAAAACGAGCAATGCAAAAAAAAGCGATATTTTTTTCATTATCCTTGGTTTTTTATTTTATTACCTTATTGAGAGTAATCGTCTGAGGCGGTGAGCATGTTTCGTTATTGCAGCTCATAAATGATATATTGCAAACGATTTTTGCTTTTGCCGGATCAGTTACTTTGAATGTACGACTAAATGACACATTTGCATCCCACCATGTAAGATCGAGATCAAACATTGTGTCATGAACTTTTATAGGAGCTATTGAAGGCTTGAGCTCAGATGAAAATGCAACGCCTTCAGAATTTGCCATATTGAATACTGTGGGCTTTGGTCCGTTCTTTGGGAGTTGCGTGCCATATAAATGCCATCCAGGTTGAAGTATTGCCTTAAATGTAACTTTGCCTTCGGTTTGAGATGTCATTTTTACAGATATACGCCAACTTACAGGCTTAGGAGCTTGCGCTGAGATTGTAGCTGATGCAACAGCTACAAACAACATTGTTATAACAAAAAATAATCTTTTCATAAGTATGATTAAATCGTAATTTCCTACAAAGTTACGCATTTTTGAGCGTAATCATCTGGATTGTCACTACTTTTTTATATCTCAAAAAAAATGACTATCTTTGCATTTGAAACAGAATACAACAAAATCTCTAATGAGTCAAAACAAAGTCCTGTTTATATCACAGGAAATTTCCCCCTATTTACCCGAAACGCCTTTGGCTGTGTTCGGTCGTGCCATTTCGCAAGGAATACAGGAGCAAGGTTACGAGGTTCGTACATTCATGCCAAAATATGGATGTATCAATGAGCGTCGCAATCAATTGCACGAAGTGATCAGGCTGTCGGGAATGAATGTGATCATTGATGATACAGACCACCCTCTAATAATTAAGGTGGCCACGCTGCAACCAACACGTATGCAGGTTTACTTTATCGATAATGACGACTATTTCCGTCATCCTCCGGTAAAAGAACTTGAACTCACTCTTTCTCCCGAAGACAATGATGAGCGTATCATGTTCTTCGTGCGTGGCGTGGTGGAAACAGTGAAGAAGCTTCGTTGGGAGCCGAGCATTATCAATTGTATCGGTTGGATTTCGGCACTCGCACCTATCTATTTGAAGCGAATGTATGCCGACGATCCGTCGTTCGCAAATTCGAAAGTAGTCTATATGCTTCGCCCGGAAAAATTCGAAGGCACATTAGATCCTCGTTTCGTAGAAAAGCTTCGCATGAATCGTTTTACTCTTGCTTCGCTAAAGAGCCTCGGCAAAGAGCCTGTTGACTTTATTAAACTCAACAAGTTAGCTATCGATTATGCCGACGCTATCGTCGAAGGAGGTGCGGATATTGATCCGGAGCTTGTAGAATACGCTCGCTTATCTGGCAAGCCAATGCTCGAATTTACTGAAGGTGACGGGTTCGCCGCCAAGCTCAATGATTTCTACAAATCTATTTCCGAATAAAAATTAATCTTCTTATTCAATAATCGCCCACATTACTTTGTAAGGGTGGTCGAATATACCAAGAACTCTATCCATCAAATGAAACGCATAGGTTTTCTTTTGAGTCTGGCTACTATGTTTGCCGCTCTTACAGCCTGCGATGATGATACGACTACCGTAGGTTCTACGCTCGTGACCGACAGCACCGAAATTGTTGTCGATTCGGCTTTTACTGTGACTGGCATGTCAGTTGAGAATAAATCAGTTCAATCGCGTACTATCACACAGTTGATAGGCAAGCTTAACGCTCGTGGTTATGGTCGTTTTAGCTCTGAAATTGTCACACAGTTTATGCCTACGCAGAACATTGACACTACCGGGGTTTCTCTCTCCGACATCGACTCGATGAAGCTGGTGATGTTCTTTTATACTGGTGATTTTACTGGCGATTCGCTTGTACCTATGGGCTTGCAAGTATTCCCTCTCACCAAGCAGCTCCCTTCCCCCATTTACAGTAATTTCGACCCTACAGGCTACTACAATCCCAATGAAATGTGGCAGTCTCAGATATATACTGGCAATGCTCTTTATAGTGATTCCGCAAATGAGCTTAGTTATCGTTCAATTACTGTAGATCTCCCAGTGTCGTTTGCCAAGCAGTTCTATAGTGAATACAAGCAGAATCCTGCAACATTTGCTACACCACAGGCTTTTGCCAAGTTCTTCCCCGGGCTGTATATTCGCAACTCCTTTGGTGACGGTCGAGTAACCGATATTTTCGACACTCGCATCAACCTTTATTTCCGCAGTCATCAAAAAGTAACAG
Source organism: uncultured Bacteroides sp. (assembly GCA_964416545.1). Taxonomy (GTDB): domain Bacteria; phylum Bacteroidota; class Bacteroidia; order Bacteroidales; family Muribaculaceae; genus Paramuribaculum. The sequence continues at coordinate 19,602 of CAYQEN010000013.1, forward strand.
TTAATGATGTTGAAACGGACACGATCTACAATCTTGTTCGTACTTATATGGCAGTAACGCCTGAGGTTGTAACCAATAATATTATTCGTCTTGATATGAGCGAAAATCTCACTTCACGTGTAAGTGGAGGAAAGACTCTTCTTGTAGCTCCTGCGGGTCTTGACGTCGAGATGAAATTCCCAATTGAAGACGTAATCGCCAGCTACCGTCGCAATGCTGGAACTCTTTCTGTAATCAACACTCTCACACTCTCTATCCCTGCGGAAGAGATTGAAAATGATTACGACATTGAGGTTCCGCTAAATATTTTGATGGTGCTGAAAAAAGAAAAGGATGAGTTTTTCGACAGCAATAGTCTTTGCGATAACGAGACTTCGTTCTTAGCAACCTATAACTCGTCGACTAATTCGTATAATATTTCCAATATGCGTCAGTATCTTCTCAATATGATTGAGAAGGGCTCATTGACAGCTGATGACTACACTTTCGTTATCACACCTGTTAATGTAGAAACAGAGTCAACATCTGGCAGCTACTATCAGAGTGGCACAACTTACACTACTGCAATTACTCCTTATGTCAGTGGTCCGAAGATGGTGCAACTTAATCTTGAAGATGCAAAAATTAAACTTACATTTAGCAAACAATCCGCAAACTTTTAGTATCTTTGCACTGCTTATGTAAGCAACTTCAGCCGCAATAGCTCAGCCGGTAGAGCATTTCATTCGTAACGAAAAGGTCGTGGGTTCGAGTCCCACTCGCGGCTCATAAAATGAAAGTGCACCACAAATGTGGTGCACTTTCATTTTTTGTATGTCAACTTATACTAATCATTCGTTTGACAATTCGGGCATAGTCCTTTTAGCATATAATTGGCTGTGCGAATGATAAATTGAGCGGGAATTTTTACATTAGGCGCGGTAATATCTTCAAAGCAAAAGACTTTACAGCATTTTTCACAATAAAAATGCACGTGCATATCGTTGATTGAGCAATGGTCATCGCAATGGCATAATTCATATTTTGATACTCCTCGTCCGTCCTCCACTGCGTGGATTACATCATGCTCAAGTAGCTGAGCCAAAACACGAGATACACTTGAGCGCTCAAGTGTTGCCAAGCTATCTTCAATCTCTATCAAGCTCATTGGCGATGTCGCCGCAAGTAGCGTTTTGAGCACAAGTATTCTATTTGATGTCGGTTTTATACTTGCGTGTTCAAGGATTATTATTGGATCTGAATTCATGTCTATATTTAGCGTGGCAATTTAACTGTCCTTATTAGAGGCAAAGTTAGCATTTTATTTTTGACACTTGGTTGCATATTGATTGCCGTAAATTTGCTTGTGAATTAAAGTTGCCATGTGTATGAAAACTCATATTCACGAACATTCTCACCATCATCCCCACGGATGGAAGAGTTTTATCGCACCTGTCATTTCGATGACTATGCTCATTGCGAGCGCGCTAATTCCTGAATGCATCGACCGATTTCGCTTTGGGTGGTATGCACTCGCATTTCTTCCGGTAGGATTACCTGTTATTCGCGAAGCTATTCATAGCATATTCTCGGGTGATTATTTTAATGAATTTATATTAATGTCGCTTGCTTGCTTTGGCGCATTTTACATTGGTGAATATCCGGAAGCCGTTGGAGTTATGCTTTTTTATTCAATCGGAGAGGCGATGCAACATGGAGCGGTCGACAGGGCGACGCGCAACATATCTCGTCTTATTGACTCTCGAAATGAGGTGGCAAAGGTTGTTAGAGATGGCGCCTTAATTTCCGTATCTCCCGAAAGTATTAGTGTTGGAGAAATAATAGACGTGCGTCCCGGCGAGCGTGCTCTACTTGATGGTCTATTACTGAGTGAAAGTGCGCTATTCGACACCTCTGCCCTTACAGGCGAGAGTATTCCTCGCGAAATCAGACAAAACGACGAAGTACTTGCAGGGATGATTCCATTGCAGCATAATGTGCGGATTCAAGCAACGCGCAGATACACTCAAAGCGCGCTTGCAAAAATTATGTCTATGGTTAGTGAGGCATCATCGCGTAAGGCTCGGACCGAAATATTCATCCGTCGTTTTGCTCATATTTATACTCCCCTTGTATTCGTTCTGGCTCTACTTGTTGTTGTGTTGCCGGCTTTATATGGAATCGTAAATCATAGTTTTCAGTATATATTTACTGATTGGCTATACCGAGCACTTGTTCTGTTAGTCATATCCTGCCCATGTGCATTAGTCATAAGTATTCCGCTCGGTTACTTTGCCGGTATTGGAGCGGCGTCGCGTGCAGGAATTTTATTCAAAGGAGGAAACTATCTTGATGCGATTGCCAAAATTAAATCAATTGCGTTTGATAAGACGGGAACTCTGACCACCGGTTGCTTTGCCGTAGAAGCTATTGAGTGCAAATCTATGAATCGACTCGAAATGTTAGCACTTATGGCTGCTGCAGAGTCAGCAAGCACTCATCCGCTGGCAAAAGCATTGGTGAAATATGTCAATGAGTGCGGAATTCCTATTCCGACTCTTGACTCTGCAACCGAAGAAGCTGGCTTTGGAGTGTGCGCTTCGGTTGGTGGTCGGAATGTTGTAGTTGGTAGCACAAAATTGCTAAGTTCAATGACAATTCCCTACCCTTCTTACATTGACAATCTGTCTAAAGCAATAATAGTATGTGCTGTCGATGGGCAATATATTGGATACGTTGCACTTTCAGATACCATTAAATCAGATGCAGTGGAAGCAATAAGCCAATTAAGGACACTTGGAGTTGAAAAGATTGCGATTCTTTCGGGAGATAGACAAGCATTTGTCAACAGTGTCGCTAAGAAACTCAACATTGACGAAGCGCATGGCGAATTACTACCACAGGGTAAAGCCGATTTTGTCGCACATCACAATAATATTGCTTTTGTGGGTGACGGAATAAACGATGCTCCGGTTCTTGCGTTAAGTAATGTCGGCATCGCAATGGGTGGACTCGGTTCAGATGTCGCAATCGAAAGTGCCGATGTTGTGATACAGACTGACAGACCATCACGCGTAGCCACAGCTATAAAAATAGGACGCACTACACGTGCTATCATTACTCAAAATATTATTGGAGCTATCACCGTAAAGATTGCAATACTCGGGCTTGGAGCTGCTGGCTATGCTTCATTGTGGGCTGCTGTTTTTGCCGATGTTGGAGTAGCTCTATTAGCTGTAGCTAATTCTATGAGAAATATGTGGAAACGTTACTGACGAATATAAATACAAAGTCCGACTGAGGTTTTCTCAGCCGGACTTATATTATTGATGCGTCAATCTATTTGGATTACTAAGAAATTAGAAGTGCCCCAAAAACGATTGGCATTTATTATCACAAGTGTTTTTTGACCATTCTCGCCTTCCTCTATGCGATAGCTGTCAGCCGGCTGATTTGTCATTACTTTAGCCTTGTCGCTGTGAAGAGGTATGCGTATAATTGTGCGCTTATCTACTTTCGTAAAATACGACAATTCATAGTCGCCTTGCATAATTTTAGTTTTGCGGAGGAAGCCTGTCTTTATGATGTTGTTGGCTTGCAATTCCTTTTTCGAACCTATGGCATAGTAACAAGAATTAAGCTCATCGGTCAATGCTTGAACATTATGCTGAGCTTGCTCTTTACCTTGTTTTTCGGTTGCAACAGACGTATTCAGTGAGTCGACTGTTTCGTTAAGGTCTGTAATTTTGACATTAGCTTGCGCAAGCTGTTCACGAAGAGAAACTATCTCTTTTTCATGTTCTGCTATTTGGAGTTTGAGAGTTTCTATGGTTTTAAGCATTGTTACATTCTCTCCTTTCGCATTTTTCAACTTCTTTTCGAGTTCAGCCAAACGCTGACGACGCTGTTGCAGAGCCTGACTCACGGCAATCATATCGTTTCGAATCTGCTCTTTTTTCGACGGAGACTCTCCGTTAAGGCTTCCGGGGACAGAAATAATGCTCTCCATCGATTTAATTTGAGCCATATCAGCCGATATATCATTAATCAAAGCGAAAAGGCTGTCTTGTGTTGCAAGAGTCGATTCAAGTTGTTCGCGAGTTTGGTAAAGTTCCGTCATTGATTCGTCGGCACGATTTGCATTGTCGGCGTCTTTGCTCTGGCAAGCCACAAAGAATACAGAAAGTACACTCGCTGTCAGTAGGGCAAATTTTCTCATAATAATTGGTCTTTACTGAGTTTATAAATATTTAATCACGATCACGATATTTGTTCACATGGGTTTTGCGCACAGGCTCTTCATCTTGCCCCGAAAGGATAATGACTATCTCTCCTTTGGGTGTATATTGCGTAAAATGCTCAATCAACTCGCTTAATGAGCCACGCACCGTTTCTTCATGAAGTTTTGATATTTCGCGCGACACTGATGCCGGTCGCTCCGACCCACATACGTCAGCAAGTTGCTGAAGAGTTTTCACTAAGCGTAACGGCGATTCATAGATGATTGATGTTCGTGCCTCTGTCGCAATTTCGGCAAGGCGCGTAGCGCGTCCCTTTTTGGGAGGAAGGAATCCTTCAAAACAAAATCGCTCACATGGAAGTCCTGAGTTGACAAGTGCCGGTACAAACGCAGTTGGTCCAGGAAGAGTTTCCACCTCGATTCCACGACGACGACATTCACGCGAGAGCATAAAGCCTGGGTCGCTGATTCCGGGAGTACCGGCATCACTTATCAGCGCGATATTCTCACCGGCTTCAAGTCTATCTGCCACAGCCGCTACCGAAGCGTGCTCGTTAAACTTATGATGACTTGCCATTGGAGTGGTAATACCGAAGTGTCGCGTCAGTTTGGCGCTGGTTCGCGTATCCTCTGCAAGTATGAGTCCTACTTGCGAAAGCGTGGATATGGCTCGCGGACTCATATCGTCAAGATTGCCCACTGGAGTAGGCACCATATACAATTTTCCGGACATAATTATTTAAAGCGTGCGCCGACTATGGATATGAAATCTATTACATTTTCGTCATTCGGATCCCAGCAGAGGTCGTTGTAAAAATAGTCCTCCAACTCATCAAGAGAGTTCATTGCGTCGACCACGTTTAGAGCATCTGCAAAATCAATATCACTATTGCCGAATAGCTCGCGACGAAATCTGAATTTATCATTGAGCGTAAATGATATCGGCGCAAATTTGTTGGCCAGAATAGTCACCGGAGAGCTTGCTATTGGCTCGCTTATTTGCTCTTTATCATCGTCCTCTGGTTGCTCTGTCTCTGCGTCTGACTCGATAATATGTTGGTTCTCGATTACTTCTTGCTCAGGCATTACAACTGTCGGAGCTTCTATGATAGTGACAGGAATAGCTTCTTCCATTGCTTCAGGCTGGGTGTCAACGCTTATCTCTTCTACGGCCGCAATAGGTTGCTCTTCATTTGACTGCTCCTTTATGTCTGATGAGCCGGAAAGCCCTGCGCGCAACTGCTCTATCTTATCCTGCATCATAGCATGAACTTGCGGAGGTGTTGTTTCACGGCGCGTTGACGCCAAAGTCATCAAACCTTCAAGTTCGTAGCATATTGCCAGCAGTCTGTCGTAATCGTACTCCATAATTTTTATCCGTTTATTTTTTCTATAATAAAATTTCCTATTGCTTTTTTGAGGTCATTGCGATTGCATGTGAAGCCATTTACCATCACTACTATAACATGACTCGGTTTCCCGTTTTCGTCAAGAAGATAGCCGGCATAACATTGAACTCCGTTCATACTTCCTGTTTTGGTTGCCATACGTCCTTCAAGCATCGTATCAACCATAAAATTCTTCATCGTTCCGTCGCGACCTGCACGTGGAAACATTGCGAGGTATTCGTTACTATCCGAACTGCGATACATCCATTCAAGCACATCTGCAAGAAAGCGCGGAGAAATTCGATTATTCCGAGAAAGCCCGCTACCATCCTCAATATATATACCTTCAGTATCAAGGCCTCTTGCATTCCATAGCGATAGCTCATGTCGAGTAGCATCTGAACGATATTTATCAGGCGTTAGCAGTCGCAGCATACCCTCTGCCATCAGATTGTCGCTTCTAAACATCAGACTCTTCATCACTTCACAGAGTGGTGGCGATTTATGCTTATATACCAAGTTCAACTCCCCCGACGATTGTATGTCAGTGCTATCAAGAGTCACATCGTTGCGACGCAATGCCTGAGCAACATCGTGAATCATTACATCTGACGGATTCGGTGCTGCTATTTTCAATGCGCCCTTTGCTTTTGAGCCCACATATATGCAGTCGCTTGACCGACGTTTTAGGGTATTTTTGGTTTCTCCACGCACTATTCTTATGTTCGGCGCTTTTGGTACTGTATTTCCGGTCGATAGATTAAGTGACAAAACATTGTCACGATAGTTTAGTGCATGATGTGCCGTGCCGTAAGGCTGTATCAAGTCGCTATTCATCCATCCTGAAGGCACTTCTTCTTCCAGAGCTGGATTGTATTGAACAATGATACGTCCTGTTATTTCGCGTATACCGTAGTGGCGTACAGCAGAGGCCACATTTTCGGCAAATCCCTTGTATTGCGCAAAATGCGATGATTCAATTGTCGGATCACCAATGGCAGAAATGATCAAATTACCGTCAAGTATGCTATCTGCCATAGACCCCTGCACCGAAACACGTGTAGTCATCGCTGCATCAAAGGGGAATATGCTTAGGGCTGTGGCTACGGTGAAAGCTTTGGTTACAGATGCAGGAACAAATCGCTGCGACCCATTGATATCCACCTCTACTTCGTCTGTGTCAAGATTTTTAAGATAAAGACCAAATTCCGTTGATGCGGCACCGCGTATATTGAGTGGACACTTTTCCTGTACGGCCGCACTCGTGATGATTGCTACCGACAAGCATAACCCGACTATAAAATTTCGTTTACTCATAGAAATTATTTACACCACGAAATTACACATATTTTTGGGCTTTTCTCCTTTTTGAAGTAATCATTGCCGAATTTTGAATATTTTTGACTAAATTCGCACGGTAAAATAAGCAGTGTGCAACAACTCTACTTATTATGGTAAGCAAGACAAGAGAGAAACTGATAGATGTGGCTCGTCAGCTCTTTATGAATAAGGGCGTGGAGAATACCACTATGAACGATATCGCTACGGCTTCTGAAAAAGGTCGGCGTACCATTTACACTTATTTCAAAAATAAAAAGGAAATATACAACGCTGTTGTTGAGCAGCAGAGCGAACTTCTTGTTAAAGAGCTCCGCGAAATCGCAACTACTTGTGAATCATGCACTGAACGACTTTCGCGCTACCTCTCCCTCCGTTTAAACTTCAGCGCTGAAATTCAGCAGCGTAAGGATGGATATCGTTATTTCTTTCTTCGCGAACATCGAAAGATAGAGCGCATTCACCGTATGGCTATTTCTAAAGAACTTGACATACTGCGTGGATTGCTTAATGAGGGCATCGAATCTGGAGAATTCAATGCAACTCAAGCTATGCGACTCCCCTCTCTTGTAGCGTTGCTTACGCAGGGAGGCGAGTATGTTGCAGCTCACAATGGGTTCGAATTGTTTGGTGTTAAGCCAAACAATATTCAGCAACGAGTGGTTAATTTTCTGCTTGATGCAATACTTATAAAGCATTAATTTGACATTAATCCTATATAGAATATGAAATTACTTGAAGGAAAAACAGCTTTAATTACCGGTGCTGCTCGCGGTATTGGTAAGGCTCTCGCTCTTCGCTTTGCAAGCGAAGGTGCTAACATTGCATTTACCGACCTCGTAATAGACGAAAACGGAAAAGAGACAGAACGCGAAATAGAAGCTCTCGGCGTAAAGGCCAAAGGCTACGCTTCAAACGCTGCCGACTTCCAGCAAACTAAGGAAGTTGTAGATCAAGTTAAAAATGACTTCGGCACTATTGATATCCTCGTCAACAATGCAGGCATCACTAAGGATGGCCTTATGATGAGAATGACCGAGCAGCAGTGGGATGCTGTAATCAACGTAAACCTCAAGAGCGCGTTTAACTTTATTAATGCCGTTCTACCTATCATGCTTCGCCAGCGTAGTGGTAGCATAATCAATATGGCGTCAGTTGTAGGTGTTCATGGCAATGCCGGTCAGTCCAACTATGCGGCTTCTAAGGCAGGTCTTATAGCCCTTGCTAAGAGTATTGCGCAGGAAGTTGGATCACGTGGCATCCGTGCTAATGCCATCGCTCCTGGCTTCATCGAAACAGCTATGACAGCAGCGCTCCCCGAAGATGTTCGCGCAGAATGGACCAAGAAGATTCCTTTGCGTCGTGGCGGTAAGGTGGAAGATATCGCAAATGTTGCCGCATTCCTCGCATCTGACATGTCAAGCTATGTTACCGGTCAGGTAATTCAGGTTGACGGCGGCATGAATATGTAATTATACGATTACGCATCTATACAATATTATAACCCGACCTCACTGAGGTCGGGTTATTTTGTTTTGAAGTGAAGTTTTTCGTATCTTTGGCATGAATTTGCTTACTTGTACAAACTAAGTTCAAATGTTAAGATATAACACCCAACTCAAGCCGCTTGTGCTTCCTGAATACGGCCGTGTCATTCAGAGCATGGTAGACCATTGTCTGACCATTGAAGACCGCCAAGAACGCACACGATGCGCGAGATCCATTATAACTGCAATGAGCAACCTCTTCCCTGAGCTGCGCAACAATAATGAATACAAGCATAAGCTGTGGGATCATTTGGCTATCATGTCTAATTTTCAACTTGATATCGACTATCCTTGTGAAGTGATTCAAGCTGATAATTTGCATACCCGACCTGAAAAAGTCGAATACTCAAACGACTATATTCATTATCGCCATTATGGCAAGTCTGTTGAGTGGATGATTTGGCGAGCTACAGAAATGGAGCCGGGTGATGAACGGAATGCTTTAGTGAAATACGTAGCCAATCATATGAAAAAATTATTGATTGCAGCAAATCCTGATGGCGTTGATGATAGTCGTATTTTTAGAGATATAGCCGAAATGAGTCACGGTGATATTCGTATCTATGCCGAAGATATGCGTTTGCACGAATTCAAGGAAGCCCCTGTTCTGCAAAACTGTAAGAAAAAAAGAAAAAAATGATACGTAACGATGAACTATGCGAAATAGGCACGCTTCAGAAGTCACATGGAATCAAAGGAGAAATCAGTGCCACAATCGAGCCCGACGTTGATCCGAGTTCGCTCAGTTGCATTGTTGTTGACATCGATGGCATCTTTGTGCCATTTTTCATCGTATCTTATCGTCCTAAATCGGTTGAAAGCATATTGCTGACTATTGATGGTGTGACAAACGAATCAGAAGCGTCTGAGTTTAATGGTAAAACATTGTACGCTCTTGCATCCGATTTGCCCGACCGTAATGATGCTGATGGCTTTTATTTGTCAGATCTTATCGGATTTAATATTTTTGATGTTGAGGGGCGCGAAATAGGGCAAATAGCTGATTTTGACGACTCTACCGAAAATATCCTTCTATTCGTTGCACCAACTTCGAATCAAGACGAAATAATGTATATTCCGGCGGCCGACGAATTTTTTGTTGGCATTGACGCCGAAAAAAAACAAGTCATAATGAATCTGCCCGAAGGGCTTTAAGAAATGGAAGAATTTGACGAAACCAAAGCTGTGGAGTATATCCGGCAGCACGCAAATCGAGATTTGACAAAATATTCAGACGATGATATTCTAAATATCATTGATATGATTTGGGATTTTTACGAAATCAACGGTCTGCTTGAAATTGACGCTGATATCACCGAGGAACCTGAAGATGATATGGTGCCCGATATAATCGCATATGTTGGACGTATGCTAAAGAAAGACAAGGCGTCCCAAGTGTCTATTGATGACGTTCCCGGAATCGTGAACGCCGAAATTGAATACGAAGACTCAATTGATTGATATCCAGATGAAACAATCATTTCTCCTCCTCCTTGCAGTAGTATTCGCTACGCTTCAGGCTCATAGTCAAAGTGTTGCCGAGCGTTATCCTGACTACACAGAGGAGATGTTTATGGATATGGACTTCGAACCCAACCTCGCAACACCAAAAGTGAAGACGTCGGAACACGAAGCCATTAAAAAGTATGTGCGTAATGTGGCTGAACGCTTCAAGAAGGCGTTTAATATCGAGCTCATGCGCGACGGAGAGGTTATGATTGTCACCATCCCTGCTGATGAATTGTTTCTTCCTAATGATACTCTTCTCTCTAATTATGCTACCGGACGAATCAAGCCTTTACTCGAACCGCTCCAGCACCCGTATATGTTTAAGATTGTGTATGCCATGCATACCGATAATACAGGTTCGGAGGAGTATCGCGAGTTCTTGTCTTCGGCGCGTGTAGCATCGCTCTACGACTGGTTTATGGATATGATTGATGCCGGTTCTCTATCTGAGGATCTCGTAATTATTCCATACTCTATGGCATCAAGTTCCCCTGTGGCCGACAACGACAGTCGCGAAGGCCGTCGGAACAATCGTCGCCTCGAAATTTATTTCGTTCCCGGACCGGAAATGATAGAAAAAGCATCAAAAAAGCAACTAAAGTAATATTAAATATATGGCAATAGAACTCAAAAACCTCACCAAACGATCAGAAAACTACTCGCAGTGGTATAACGATCTGGTTATGAAAGCTGATTTGGCCGAACAATCGGCCGTACGTGGTTGTATGGTTATCAAGCCTTACGGATACGCTATTTGGGAAAAAATGCAGCAGTCTCTCGACGCTATGTTTAAGGAAACAGGTGTTCAGAATGCATATTTTCCACTGCTTATTCCGAAATCTTTTCTATGCCGCGAGGCAGAACACGTTGAAGGCTTTGCCAAAGAGTGTGCCGTTGTAACACATTATCGTCTAAAAAATGATCCGGAAGGCAATGGCGTTGTTGTTGACCCCGATGCACGTCTTGAAGAAGAGCTCATCGTACGCCCCACTTCTGAAACTATAATCTGGAGCACATACAAAAACTGGATTCACAGTTATCGTGACCTCCCCATTTTGTGTAATCAGTGGGCTAACGTAATGCGTTGGGAAATGCGTACCCGTATGTTCCTCCGTACTGCTGAATTCTTGTGGCAGGAGGGTCACTGCGCGCACGCTACCGCCGAAGAATCGGAGGCTCGAACCGTTCAAATGATTAATACATATGCTGACTTTGCCGAAAAGTATATGGCTATGCCTGTAATTAAAGGTGTAAAAAGTGCCAATGAACGCTTTGCCGGTGCTGTCAATACGTATACTATCGAAGCAATGATGCAGGACGGCAAAGCATTGCAGAGTGGCACATCACACAATCTTGGGCAGAACTTTGCCAAGGCATTTGATGTGACATTTGTAAATAAGGAAAATAAACCTGAATATGTATGGGCCAACTCATGGGGCGTTTCTACTCGTCTGATGGGAGCACTTATTATGACACACTCCGACGACAATGGACTCGTTCTTCCGCCACACCTCGCTCCAATTCAGGTTGTCATCGTTCCTATCTACAAAAATGCAGAGCAACTTGCTAAAGTTTCAGATGCAGTTGCACCAATTCTTACTAAGCTTAAGAGTATGGGTATCAGTGTGAAGTATGATGATGCTGATAATCGCCGTCCGGGCTTCAAATTTGCTGAATACGAGCTCAAAGGTGTGCCTGTACGCTTGGCTATTGGCGCACGCGACCTCGAAAACGGCACAGTAGAACTCATGCGTCGCGATACCCTCGAAAAGTCTGTTCATGCTCTTGACGGTATTGAAACATACGTGTGCAACCTCCTTGAAGAAATTCAAGCAAATATCTTTGAAAAGGCTCGCAAGTTCCGCGAATCTATGACTCGCACAGTTGATACCTACGAAGAGTTTAAGGTAGAAATTGAGAAAGGTGGATTTATTCTTGCTCATTGGGACGGAACTCCTGAAACGGAAGAGAAAATTAAAAACGAAACAAAAGCTACTATTCGTTGTATACCTCTCGAAGGTGATAAAACTCCAGGGGTATGCATGGTTACTGGCAAGCCCTCTGCTCAGAGAGTAATTTTTGCTCGTAGCTATTGATTTTGCTAACCTCTACTTATGTTAGAGCCAAAATTAGCCATAGTAATCCCCTGCTACAACGAAGAGCAGGCACTGCCGATATCCGCAGCCAAATTGCTTGATGTCATTGATCGTCTTGCATATGCCGGAAAGATTTCGCAGCAGAGTTATTTGCTCTGCTGCGACGACGGTAGTCGCGATGCTACATGGAGTGTTATTGAGCGACTTCATTCATTAGATTCCCGTATTAAGGGAATCGCTCTTGCACACAATCGCGGACATCAAAACGCATTGTTAGCCGGACTTATGACCGTTCGAGGAGATTGTGATATGGCTATTTCTATTGATGCCGACCTTCAAGATGACCCTGAAGCCATAGTTCGTATGGTTGACGAATTTCATAATGGCGCTGAAATTGTTTTTGGTGTAAGAGCCAGTCGTAATACTGATACGTGGTTTAAGCGAACCACTGCACGAAGCTTTTATCGTTTTCAAGAGCGCATGGGACTTGAAACGATATATGATCATGCAGATTATCGTCTAATGAGCCGACGCGCATTAGATATGCTATCGGAATACGGTGAGAGCAATCTCTTTTTGCGTGGCATCATTCCCCAAATCGGATTGAAAACTGCTATCGTGACATACGACCGACATGAGCGAGTGGCCGGTGAATCGAAATATCCCATTCGCAAAATGCTCAGTTTTTCAATTGATGGCATTACATCATTTTCATCGCAGCCTATTCGTCTGATATTCTTCGTTGGTCTGATATTATTGGTTATGGATGTGATAATGGCGCTCTATGTGTTTATTTCATATTTTGACCATCATGTCATTCCCGGATGGACATCATTAATGCTTTCAATATGGTTTCTTGGCAGTATGATATTGATCGGTCTCGGCATTGTTGGTGAATATATTGGAAAAATATTTGTGGAGGTCAAGCACCGTCCGCGATACTCAATACGTGATTATTTACTTTAACTAATCTCATGACTCACAAAGATCTTATAAGCCAACTTTCTGCTACTGTAAGTGTTGATAAGGACGTAGCTGAAGCATTATTGCTGGCTGTAGGTGATACACTTACCGAATTTTGTGCCGGACTTGATGCTGTAGCGATTCCTGGCTTTGGGACATTCCAACCTGTAAAAAAAGAGGAGAGCATAATTAGCGACACAGAGTCAGGTAAACGCAAACTTCTCCCACCCTCCATTCAGGTAGAGTTCAAATCGAGCGTGTTGCTCCGCAAACAGTTTGAAGGATGAATCAGAAAATCACCATACAGCGTTTTGCCGCTGCAATAGCAGAGAAAGCAGATGTTGCACCGGAACTTGCCCTTGAATATACTCGCGAATTGTTCGGTATAATTACCCGAGAGCTACATAAGGGTGAACCTGTCTCGATTAAAGAGATTGGTACGTTTGAGCTTTCACACATTCCTGGCAAACCAATAGTATATACTCCGGCACAAAAAGTAGCCGATGAGGTAAATGCTCCGTTCGTCATGTTTGAGAGTGAGGATCTTGCTGACGAAGTGACTGATGAGATGCTCAATGAGATAGTTGTGCCTTCATCGGAGGCGATTGATGATGAAGCTGTTATTGTAGTTACTACTGAAATTGAAGTTTCTGAAGAAAAATCAGAAGTTTCTCCTATTGAAATTCAGGAAGAAAGTAATGTAGAAGCACAGCTTACATATGATATCATCGAAAATCAATCAACTTCAAATGTTGAAGATGTTGCTTCTGTTGAGCCAATAAAATCCGAAATAATTGTAACGAATGAGGTTGAAATCATAGAGGCAGAACCGAGTGATAACTCTGATATGCAGCAAGAAGAACAAGAAGTTCCACCAACGTATATTCCACCCATTCCTACTACCGATTATCTTCCTGAAGATGAAGAAGAGTTTGTCGTAGTAGCCCCCGAAAGCAAGTCGAGTAAATTGCTATTTGGAATCACTGTCGGTTTGGTTATCGGGCTTGCTGTTGCAGCTCTTGCATTAGTCGCCTATACGGCATTCGTCGACTGATTTTAGCCTTTTAGCAAGCTAAACTATTAATAGGTTAAATTAACATCCGTTTTGCCCCAAACAGGTGTTTAAATAGTTAAATTTGCATCTGCGGAAATGTATTCGTGCAGTGCGAATAGGCTATATCCGTTTCTTTTTGAATATCTTTCATTATATAATAACAATGAACGAACCTGTAAATATCCGAGAACTCAACGAACTCGTAGCAAGTAAAAGTAACTTTGTAAATCTTGTCACACAAGGTATAGGTCAGACAATCGTAGGGCAAAAGCATCTCGTCGATTCCCTTCTTATCGCATTGCTGGCTAATGGGCATGTGCTACTTGAGGGTGTCCCAGGTCTTGCAAAAACTCTTGCAATTAAAACTCTCGCACAAGTTATTGACGCAAAATATAACCGAATTCAGTTTACTCCTGACCTTCTCCCTGCTGACGTGACAGGCACAATGGTCTACAGCGCTCAGAAGGAACAATTCCAGATTAAACGTGGCCCTATTTTTGCTAACTTTGTACTTGCTGACGAAATTAACCGTGCTCCAGCAAAGGTACAGAGTGCTCTGCTCGAATCGATGCAAGAACGCCAAGTGACAATTGGTGAAACTACATTCAAGCTTGACAGCCCATTCCTCGTAATGGCAACTCAAAACCCCATTGAGCAGGAAGGTACTTACCCTCTTCCAGAGGCACAAGTTGACCGTTTCTTGCTAAAGGTTGTTATTGGTTATCCGACAAAGGAAGAGGAGAAATTGATTATCCGTCAGAATATTGCCCCCGTTCAACGTAAGGTTACTCCACTTCTTCGTCCCGAAGAAATTTTAGAGGCGCAGAAGATTGTTGAACAGATCTACGTCGACGAAAAAATCGAACGCTATATCGTTGATATCGTGTTTGCTACACGTTATCCTGCAGATTACGGTCTTACTGACCTCGAAAGCATTATTTCTTTTGGTGCTTCTCCTCGTGCGTCTATAGGTCTTGCACGTGCAGCGCGCGCATATGCGTTCCTTCGTCAGCGTGGTTATGTCATACCTGAAGATGTTCGTGCTGTAAGTCATGATGTGCTTCGCCATCGTATCGGTCTGAGCTACGAAGCTGAAGCAAATAATATAACTGCTGAAGAAATTATCTCCGAGATTCTTGACAAAGTGGAAGTGCCCTAACGACTTCTACACATTTTATCTCCTTTCTCCTTTTCCAGGCATTATGCTGTCTGTGATTTGTGTCACAGAATTAGAATCTCACAAAGATACCTATGGAAGCAAGCGAACTGCTAAAAAAAGTACGAAAAATCGAAATCAAGACTCGTGGATTGTCGCAAAACATATTCGCGGGCGAATATCATACGGCCTTCAAAGGTCGAGGCATGACATTCTCTGAAGTGCGTGAATACCAATATGGCGATGATATTCGCGATATTGACTGGAACGTTACAGCTCGACAAAATCACCCTCATGTCAAGATCTATGAAGAAGAGCGAGAACTGACTGTGATGTTGCTTGTCGATGTCTCGAATAGTCGTTTGTTCGGTGCCGTTGGCGAAGATAAACGTCAAATGATTGCTGAAGTTGCTGCAACTATTGCATTTTCAGCAATTCAGAATAACGACAAAATCGGTGTGATATTCTTCTCTGATAAAATCGAAAAATTCATACCTCCGAAGAAGGGGCGAAAACACATCTTACTAATTATTAGTCAGCTTCTTGATTTCCAACCAGAGAGTAAGGGTACTGATTTAGCTATGGTGTTACATTATTTTAGTGATGCTCTTAAAAAGCGTAGTACCACTTTCTTGATTTCTGACTTCATTGACAGTCACGACTACTATAAAGAATTGTCTGTGGCCTCAAACCGTCACGATGTAATTGCGATTCAAATATACGACAAACGAGACGCACAATTGCCTTCGGTCGGGCTCATGAAAGTCGCAGACCTTGAAACCGGCGCGGAGCGATGGATTGACACTTCATCTAAAAAAGTCAGAAACGCTTATGGTAAGTGGTGGTACGACCGTCAACAGCAAATGAACGATACTTTTCGTCGTTGTAGTGTAGATATCGCATCAATTACGACGGATGAAGATTTCGTCAAATCACTTGTAGCACTATTCCAAAAACGAGGAGTAAGATGAATTTTAAAACATCCATATTCACCGCAATAATCGCTATTTGCGCCTATTTAATTCCAGCGACATCTTCCGCTGCTTCATACACTGTGAAAGCTCGTCTTGACTCTGCGTATATACTTATGGGAAAGCAGACGACCATTCATATTGAAGTTGTAGGAAATCTTGCAGAAAATGGCAACTTAACATCCAACGATTCCTTGTGGCGTGACGTTGAACTTGTAGGCATAACAGATCCTGAAATTAAGGAGCTTGGCAATGGTCGCAAAGAGTTGCGTCGTGATATGATTATCCAGGCTTTCGACTCTGGGTTATACACACTTCCACCCATCCTTTATGTACAAGGTCAGGAAAGTGTAGCATCAAATGAATTGGTGCTAAAGGTTATACCAGTCAATGTTGATAGTCTCGTGTCGATTCACGATTACGCCGATGTCGCTTCAGCCGGTAGTCGCCTGTTCGATTTCATGCCAGATTGGATGACAGACTACGGACTATGGTTTTTACTTGCATTAGCTGTTATTGGTATATCTATATTTGTGTATATGAAGTGGCTACGTAAGGGTAAGTTGCCATTAATTCCCACTCGTAAACCTATTCCACCGTACCAAGTTGCAATGCAGGCATTGCAACAGCTTCAAACTCAGCACCTCTGTGAGCGCGGAGAAGAGAAAGAGTATTATACAAAACTTACAGAAATTCTGCGTGTGTATCTATATAATCGTTTCGGGATAAATGCGATGGAAATGACGTCCTCGCAAATTATCGACTCGGTACGAACAAATGAGGATACCAAGACATCTGAAGCTCTCATGAAGGAGATTCTCGAGACCGCTGACTTTGTGAAATTTGCAAAAGTTCGTCCCCTGCCGGATGACAATACTCGCGCTTTCAATGCTGCTGTGAAGTTTGTCGAAGATACCAAACCTGCTCCAGAGCCCGATTCGGAGGAGACAAAAGATATTGCTGACGGCAAACAGAAGTCAAACGAAAAGAATTCTTGAATATGCTTTTTGCTAATCCTAAGTGCTTTTGGCTACTGCTGATTCTACTACCATATATTGTATGGTATATTCGGAATCATCGTAGTGTGCATGCTTCTATCGGACTATCTACACTTGCACCATTTAAAGGAGCAAGTACCTATAAAGTATTTCTTCAACATGCCATGTTTGGTGTACGATGCTTGCTCATCGCCACACTCATCGTTATTCTCGCGCGTCCGCAAATACGCGATAGCTGGAGTTCGGCACGTACAGAAGGAACCGATATTGTTATGGCTCTTGACATTTCGACAAGTATGCTTGCACGCGATTTCAAGCCAGACCGTTTTGAGGCCGCGAAAGAAATAGCTGCAAAGTTTGTTTCCGGGCGCGAATCTGACAATATGGGACTGGTGATTTTTGCCGGAGAGAGCTTTACTGCCGTACCTATGACAACCGACCGCCGTTTGCTTGCCAACTATATAAGTGATATGCGTATGGGTATGTTGCAGGACGGAACAGCTATTGGCGATGGACTTGCTACAGCTATCAATCGTATTAAAGAAGGCAAAGCTAAATCTAAAAGCATAATTCTACTTACCGACGGCTCTAACAATACCGGCAATGTTGCACCTCTCACAGCTGCCGAAATTGCGAAGAAACTTGGAATTAAAGTTTACACCATCGGTATTGGGACAAATGGTAATGCACCCTACCCTGCGGAAAACGAGTTCGGTCGTCTTACATTTGTAAATATGCCGGTTGTTATCGATGAAGCAACTCTCAAATCTATTGCATCGACAACTGGAGGCAAATATTTTCGAGCAACAGGCAATGCTGTCCTTAGTCAGATATTTCACGAAATTGACGCATTGGAAAAATCTCAAATCGATGTGCGCAATTTCTCTCATGCGGAAGACAACTATCTTCCGTGGGCAATACTCGCACTATTGCTTTTCGTGTTTGAGCTTGTTATGCGCAACACTTTGTTGCGAAACATTCCTTAATTAATGAAAGTCGTATGATTCAATTTGCCAATCCAGAGCTACTGGCGCTACTGATATTGATTCCGATAATTGCGTTGCTATATGTACTTGCAAGATATATGCGCAAGCGCAATCTTGCAAAGTTCGGCAATTGGAGCGTCATATCAGCACTAATGCCAGATGCCTCAAAATATATGCCATCAGTTAAGATTACAATCGAGCTTATTGCGCTATTCTTCATAATATTAGCACTCGCCCGCCCATTTTCTCCCTCCCCCCTCCCCAATGAGAAGAGTGAGGAAACATCGGAAGGTATAGAAGTAATGATTTGTTTTGACGTCAGCAACTCAATGCTTGCATCATCAACTGATGATCCTCGTGGGGTCAGCCGTATGCAACGAGCTAAGTTCATTCTGGAAAAGCTTATCGATAAGATGCGTAATGACAAAGTTGGTCTTATCGTCTTCGCCGGTGATGCTTATACTCAGCTACCCATTACATCCGACTTTATTTCGGCAAAAATGTTTCTCAATAGCATCGATACCGGAATGGTACCTACTCAGGGTACTGCTATTGGTGCGGCCATCGAGATGGCGACAAATGCTTTTACTCCTGAAAGTGATTTCCAAAAAGCAATTATCGTTATTACCGATGCTGAAAACTTTGAAGATAATGCCGCTGACGCCGCTAAACGCGCTGCTGACGCAGGAATTCAGGTTGATGTAATAGGTGTTGGCACCGAAAAAGGCGCACCCATACCACTCAACGCCTCTGCTACTGAATTTATGACTGACCAAAATGGAGAGCAAGTAATAACGGCGGTCAATGAACAGACCGGCCAGGAAATCGCTAAAGCCGGCAAGGGTATTTATATCAATGGTGGCTCATCTTCGGCTGTAAGTGAGCTTACTGACCAACTCTCCACTCTTGCTACTAAAGAGTTTAAACGAACTTCAACTCCCAATCCGAGTAGTGAACTTTTTCCCATAGCAATCATTATAGCTCTTATACTCCTTATGATTGATATGCTTCTTCCGTATAGCAAAATCGGATTGCTTACTAAGTTTAATTTCTTTTCCAAGAAATAATAGACATGAGTATACAACCACTGAAATATTTAATTATATCCGTTCTCTTCCTTTCTGTAGGCTACGCATCGGCAACAGCCAATGTTGGTAAGAAAGAGCAAGCGGCTCACTCAACAAAGCAGGAGCGCAATTACGTTAAAGAGGGAAATGAACTGTATCATAAGCAGCGCTTTGCGGAAGCTGAAGTAATGTATCGAAAAGCTCTTGCTGCTCGGCCAGCATCAGAAACTGCCGCATATAACCTCGCTACATCTCTAATACGCCAGTCAGGTTCTGCCGACCCTAACAAGGGAAATAATCCACTTGATGAAGCGAAACAGCTACTCGCACAGGTAGCTGAAAACGTGCAAAATGCCGATTTGTCAGAGCGCGCATTCTACAACCTTGGATGCCTTGCTTACAATGCGCAAGACTACAAGCAGAGTATTGAAATGTTTAAGGACGCTTTGCGTCGTAATCCGAACAATGACTCTGCTCGTGATAATTTGCGCTTAGCACAGAAGAAACAACAAGAACAGAATCAGAACCAAAATCAAGATA
>CAYQEN010000013.1:39533-42499 GCA_964416545.1 uncultured Bacteroides sp.
ATAAAGAACAAAATAAAGACCAGAATAAGGAACAGAATCAAGACAAAAACAACGACCAAGATAAGAATCAAAAACAGAACCAGAATCCCGATCAGAAGAAAGATCAAAACAAGCAGCAACCACCACAGCAGTCTGGCATTAGCGATGCAAATGCTGAAAAGATTCTAAAGGCAATGGAAAATGAGGAAGCTGCAACACGCCGTCGCGTTGAGGCTCAGCGTAAAAAAGGTGGACAGTCAAACCGCCGTCAGCCCATTAAGCCATGGTAAATTGGTAAATATTTTGTTCATTATAAATCGACGAATTAAAATATGAAACGTCTGATATCATTTATCAGTTTTACAATTTTAATAACCATCTCGGCATTTTGTCAAGTCAGTTTCACCGTCAATGCACCTCAGAGAGTGGCTGTCGGCGATAAGTTTGCTGTGACTTTTCGTTTGAAAAATGCTGAAGGCTCCAGTCTTAAAACACCACAAATCAATGGTTGTACACAGCTGTATGGTCCTTCAGTGTCTACCAGTCGTAGCTATACTGTGAATAATGGTCAAATGTCTGGTAGCTCTGTCATCGATTATACCTACACTTTTCGTGCAGACAAAGAAGGAACTTATACAATAGGTGAAGCCTCCGTTGTAGCTGACGGAAAACGCATAACCTCTCGCCCAGTTAAGCTAACTATTGTGGCCGGAAATGCTAATAACCAACAGCAAGGTAATAATCGTTCAAATCGCGGTGTTGTAGACATGGATGATATAGCCACACAATCGTCTGATCGCTCGGTATCGTCAAAAGACGTTTTTGTTCGCATTATTTTGTCTCGCAATTCAGCTTACGAACAAGAAGCAATTGAATGCACCATTAAACTCTACACTAAGTATCAGATTTCATCGTTCTTCCCAACAAAACAGCCAAGTTTTGATGGATGTCTAATTGAAGAAGTTGCTATGCAGCCTTCACTCAACCAAGTTGAAGAGTTCAACGGTCAACGCTACATGACTGCTTTACTTAAAAAATGTATCATATTCCCGCAAAAATCAGGAAAACTCACGATAAATTCCGGCACTTATGACATTAACGTTGTGCAATACGATAATGTTAATATGGGACTATTCCAAGTTCAAACGCCTCAGGAACGTAAAATTAAGGTTAGTTCTAACTCGGTGACCGGAAATATTAAGGCGCTACCGCAACCACAGCCGGAAGGCTTCACAGGTGCTGTCGGTAATTTCACCGTTGAAAGTCGTTTAGTTGGCAATTCTTTCCGTACAGGAGAACCTGCAACATTACTCTATACGATTAGTGGTACCGGTAATATCAAATATCTCAAGGAGCCTATTATTGACTTTCCATCCGAATTTGAGCAGTATACGCCAAAGGCTGATATTGTTGCTGAAGTTGATGGTAATAGTGTAACAGGAAAGATGACAATTGAATATTCTTTCGTTCCTCAGTCTGTGGGTGATTTTACTATCGGTAGCGATAAGTTTGTTTACTTTGATCCATCTCAACAAAAGTATATTACTCTTACCACCCCATCCTATAATATAAAGGTTGCTAAGGGTATCAATGATGTAGCTTCGACTTCGAAAAAAGATGTTGAAATCAAAAATAGAGATATTCAGCACATTATACTCGGAGAAAAGAATTTGGCGAAGAGCCATACTCTTATCATTGAAGAATGGTGGTATTGGATGCTATATATTATCCTTGCTACCGGCGTTGGCATTATTCTCGCCATCAATCGTCGTAATATCAGCCGTTCGGCCGACATTCAGGGCTTAAAACTTGCTAAAGCAAACAAAGTAGCTCGTAAGCGATTGAAACTTGCGGGTGAATTTATGGCCAAAGGCGACAATGAAAAATTCTATGAAGAAATGCTTCGCGCTACATGGGGATACTTGAGTGATAAACTTTCGATTCCTGCTTCGCAGCTGTCACGTGATAATGTTGCCATTGAGCTAACAAAATTTGGGGCATCCGAATCACTTACAACTGATCTAATTAGTGTGCTTGATGACTGCGAAATGGCCAGATATGCACCCACAGCATCTCACGAAGAGGTAGAGCGCATTTACAATAAGGCTACTTCTACTATCAAAGAATTGGAAAACATTAAGAAATCTCGCAAATAAAATTGTCATGATCAGACACTCTATATGTGCTTTATTTCTACTGCTTGCCACAATGGTAACAGCATCACCACTAACTGAAAAGGCAGATTCAGCATATACTGCTGATCGCTTTCAGGAAGCGACAGCCTTATACAATAAGGCTATAGATACTGAGGGTACTTCCGCAGCTATTTATTATAATCTCGGGAATTCATATTACCGTCAAGGAAAGTTGGGCAATGCCATTCTTTGCTATGAACGAGCATTGCGACTTGATCCAACAAATCAAAGAGTAAAAGCAAATCTTGAATTTGTAAACTCAAAATTAATCGATAAGCCAGGTGAACGAGGCTCTTTTTTAGGCAATAGCATTAATGCCATTACGATGTGTGCTTCGTCAAACACATGGGCATGGATAGCCTTTGGCTTCTTCACACTGACCATAATCGGCGTTTTACTTTACTTCTTCAGTAGCCATATCGTTGTGCGTAAATTAGGATTCTTTGGTGGTATCGCTACTATATTATTTACTATTGCAACTGCCATTCTTTCTATACATGGCAGGAGTATATGCAGAAGTTGCGATTACGCAATAGTTACAGCACCATCAACGATTCTTAGTACCACTCCCCGCCTTCCAAAAAATCGAACAGAGGAGGCAATGTTGCTTCATGAAGGTACAAAAGTGCAGATTACGGATAGCTTGCGCTCAGGCTCGGATTCTACTGCCATTGTATGGTACGCAGTCGATGTCGATAACAACCACAGTGCCTGGATTTCGTCGCGTGATGTGGAGGTAATATAAAAATTATCACAAAAAGATAAGATTTTATATCAAATATTTGGTCATTA
>CAYQEN010000014.1:0-38262 GCA_964416545.1 uncultured Bacteroides sp.
GTATAGATATTTAATATTAATTTAATAAAATCTTTAAGTATAAGGTAGCTAAAGATTAAGCGAGGGTTATTACTATGATTAGTGATAGCTCGGGTTTGTTAATTGGTCTTAATGCGCTATCTTTGCAACGTAAACGTCAATCATTCATTATGTTTTTTGTGAATTTAAGGGCTTGCCTTGTGGTGCTAATCGCTGCATGGGCAGCTTGCTTTACTGTTAGTGCGGCAGATGTCGACGAACAGCCCGCAGATGCCGCTACTCGTCTTGACGAAGTAACTGTAACGGCTATAAAACAAACATCGGATTTGAGCCTTCAGCCTGTTGCTGTGACAATAGTGGATCCGGCGGAAATACGCCGCTGGAATGTTACGGCTATGAAGCGCGTGAGCGAGATAGCTCCGAACTTTTATATGCCTGACTATGGTAGTCGCATGACATCGAGCGTGTATGTTCGTGGATTGGGCGCACGACTCGATCAGCCAGTAGTAGGGCTGAATGTGGATAATGTTCCATTTCTGAATAAGGATTCGTATGATTTCGACCTTTCTGATATAGAGCGCGTGGAGGTGCTTCGCGGGGCGCAAAGTTCGCTGTATGGACGAAATACGATGGGAGGACAGATAAATATCTACACTATATCGCCTATGAGCTATCAGGGTACTCGCGTGATGGCTCGCATGGGTAACGGTCCGGAAGGTGGCGTGTCGCTGGCACACTATACGAAGCTGAGTCCGCGTTTAGCAATGGCGCTGTCGGGTAATTTCAACTATTCGGACGGATTTTACAAAAACAGCTATAATTCGAAAGATATAGGTACGGATAAAAGTATGAATCTGCGCTGGAAAACAGTGTGGAATCCGTCGGAACGTCTGACGTTGAGCAATGCGGCTGCGTTCAGCCTGTCTCGTCAGGGCGGATATCCGTATGAGCTTATCGGTTTGGGGGAAGTGAACTATAATGATACTTGCTTCTATCGTCGCGACCTCTTTACGGATGGTCTTACTATAAAGTGGCAGGGCGATGATTTTTCGGTGTCGAGCATTACATCGATTCAGTATATTGATGATAATATGACACTTGACCAAGATTTCTCCCCCCGTAGCATATTTACACTCTCGCAGATGCGTCATGAATTGTCGTTGACGCAGGATGTGGTGGTGCGCGGTAGTCATGATAAATATTCGTGGTTGGTAGGTGCTTTCGGATTTTATAAGTATTCGAATATGAATGCACCGGTGAATATACTTGAAGAGGGTATTTCGAGTATGATAACTGACCGTATCAATAATAATGACCGCATTCCCATTAGTTTGGTGTGGAATTCGTCGTCGATACTTTTGGCGGATGATTTTAAGGCTCCAGTGTGGGGTGCGGCTCTCTATCATCAGAGTTCGGTAGATTTGGGTCGCTGGAATTTTGCAGCCGGACTGCGTCTTGACTATGAGAAAACCAAGTTGAAGTATCATAGCTATACGAATACCGGATTTACGGTAGTGATGCCCGGCGGTAGAATGATGGAAATGCCTGTGAATATTGATGATGATGGTATTTTAGAGGATGACTTTCTTGAATTTGTGCCGAAAGCGACAATATCGTATGATCTGCCGATGGAGTCGGAGTCGGACGTGTATGTATCGGTAGGTAAGGGATATAAGTCAGGCGGATTTAATACGCAGATGTTTTCTGAGGTGCTTCAGAGAAGAATGCAAAACGAGATGATGTCGGGGATGCCACAAATGCCAGGAATGCCTTCGGCGTCGGAGCTGTATGACGTGGGAGATGTGGTGGCTTATAAGCCTGAAAAGAGTTGGAACTATGAAGTCGGTGCGCATGTGGTGTGTGGCGATGGACGAGTGAATACGGATATCGCACTATTTTATATGGATTGTCGCGATCAGCAAATCACAACATTCCCGGACGCGAATACTACCGGCCGAATAACAACCAATGCCGGAAAAAGCCGTAGTTTTGGCGTGGAATTTCAGTTAGCTTATCGTCCGACCGATCGCTGGGTGTTCAATACCAGCTATGGATATACGAATGCTAAATTCGTGGAATATAATAACGGCAAGGAAGATTTTGGCCATAAATATGTGCCCTATGCCCCGTCGCATACTATGTTTGCATCGGCAACGTATATGCAACCAGTGCAGTGGCAGTCGCTTACATCGCTCGAATTTACAACCGGAGTGAGAGGCGTCGGCCAAATATATTGGGATGAGGCTAATACGCAGAAGCAGCCGTTTTATGCTCAGATGCATCTCAGTGCGGTGGCTCGACTGTCGCATGTTTCGGTGGAGGCTTGGGCTGAAAATCTTACAGGAACGGAGTTTGATGCATTTTACTTTGAATCGATGGGAAATCAGTTTGTGCAGAAAGGGAAGCCCCGCAGAGTGGGCGTGACCCTCAGAATGAACTTTTAAGAGAAAAAATATAGAGTCCGCTTATCGGCGGAAATGATATAGAGTGCGGCTCACAACGGATGTGGGTTGCACTTGTCTTTTTTGCTCCGAAAGAGTCCTTTGCGGAAGAAATTGAGAAATTTAGTTGTTGGAAAAAGAATCGATTTAGTTTTTTTTTGAGTATATTTGCAACATTAATCGGCTTACCGATTGAGACGCCATTGCAAGATTTGCATGCGATAGTTTGTTAAGATTCTGTCGTGTAGTGTGTTGAATCGGTCAGTCACTGATGTGTAAATATATTTTTGATAAACTCTATGGTATCATTAGCGATTCAAACCTCGACGCTGGCAGTTACCGCCGCCTTGACAGGCGTAGGTCTCGTTGCGTTGGCATTGTGGCTCGCAGGCCTTATCTCGCCAAAGTCGTATAATGCTCAGAAGGGCGAGCCTTATGAATGTGGTATTCCTACCAGAGGCGAAAGTATGGCTCAGTTTAAGGTGGGATATTACTTGTTTGCGATCCTGTTTTTGATGTTCGATGTTGAGTGTGTGTTCCTTTTCCCGTGGGCAGTTCGCGTTCGTGAACTCGGAGGAGCCGGTCTTCTCAGCATCGCTATTTTCTTTACTATATTAGTGCTTGGCTTGATGTATGCCTGGCGGAAAGGAGCTTTGGAATGGAAGTGACCACCAAAAGCATGCCGTATGAGGCATGGAAAGATAATGAGTATATCGAAAGTCTTGTGAAGGAACTTCAGGAGAATGGAACCAATGTAGTGGTAGGCTCTCTTGATAAGTTGATAAATTGGGGCCGCTCAAATTCGCTGTGGCCTTTGACGTTTGCTACGAGCTGTTGCGGAATTGAATTCGTGTCGCTTGGAGCTGCTCGCTATGATATGGCACGCTTCGGATGGGAAGTGGCGCGTTCGTCGCCCCGTCAGGCGGACTTTATAATGGTTGCCGGAACGATTGTGCATCGTATGGCTCCGGTGCTTCGCCGTCTGTATGATCAGCTGGCTGAGCCTAAGTATGTGATCGCTTGTGGCGCATGTGCAGTGTCGGGTGGTCCGTTTAAGAAATCATATCACGTGGTGATGGGTTGTGACAAGATTATTCCTGTCGATGTCTATCTGCCCGGATGTCCTCCGCGCCCCGAGGCAATGATTTACTCAATCATGCAGCTTTCGCGCAAGATTAAGGTGGAAAAATTCTTCGGAGGTGTAAACCGTCAGGAAAAACAGGCGGAATTTCTGAAATCACATCCGATAGAGGAGGTGGCCGACTAAGGTTAACTCTTAAAGGACATCACATTATTAATATTAAGAAGAAACCAATCATATATTATGGCTCTGATTCAGGAAAAAATAGCCAAATTGTTTCCCGAAGCTACTTTTGAAGAGGGCGATATGCTTCAAGTGAGCATAGCTGATGGTAAGTGGTACTCTCTTGCCAAGACTCTTCGCGATGATGCGGAACTGAGTTTCGATCATCTGATAACCATCGTAGGTATGGACTGGGTGGAAAGTTTCGGTTGCGTATATTATCTTGCTTCGACTGCTCACAATACCCGTGTGTCGGTGAAGGTGAAGGCCGAGAATCGCGAGAACCCGATGTTGCACAGTGTATCCGATCTTTGGTCGATAGCCGGAATCTTTGAACGTGAAGTTTACGACTTTTTCGGTATAGTATTTATCGGCAATCCGGATATGCGTCGTCTATTCCTCAATGTAGACTGGAATGGATATCCTCTGCGTAAAGACTATGACGAATCGCCTGAAGCTAACCCTGTGACAACAGAAAGTGAACGTCAGAGCGACTTCACTCAGTCGTGGGTAGAAGAAGCTGACGGAAGTGTGGTGAAGAAGGATGAACGTGTGTTTGCCGAAGATGACTTTGTGGTCAACATCGGCCCGCAGCACCCTGCAACTCACGGTGTGCTTCGATTCCGCACTGCCGTTGATGGCGAAACTATTAAGAAAATCGACGTCTATATGGGTTATATCCATCGTGGCGTAGAAAAAATATGCGAGAAGTTGACTTATCCTCAGACTCTTCACTTTATGGACCGTCTGGACTACTTCTCGGCTCATCCGTATCACCACTGTCTGTGTATGACTATCGAGCAGGCTGCCGGAATAGAAATCTCGCGTCGCGCTCAGGTGATTCGTGTGATTATGGACGAACTTTCACGTATCGCTTCTCACTGTCTGTTTGCAGGAACTTTCTGTATGGACCTCGGTGCGACTACGATGCTGTTCTATACACTTCGTGTGCGTGAGCAGATTCTCGATATAATGGAGAAAACTTGCGGCGCTCGTATGACATTCAACTATGAATGTATCGGCGGTGTGATGCAGGATATTGCTCCTGATTTCGTTGATGATGTGAAGGCATTGCTTGCTGTTCTTCCGAAGAATATTAAGGAATACAATAAGGTATTTACCGGCAATATTATCGCCAAGAACCGTATGGAAGGTGTTGGCAATCTGTCGCGTGAAGATGCTATCAGCTGGTCAGTGACAGGCCCGTCGGGACGTGCTTCGGGCTGGGCTTGCGACGTGCGTAAGACTAATCCGTACAGCATCTATGGCGAGCTCGACTTTGATGAAGTGGTTCGCACTGAAGGCGACTCGATGGCACGATTCAAAGTGCGTATTGAGGAAATGATTCAGAGCGCACGTATTATTGAACAGCTTATTGATAATATTCCTGATGGTGAATATTGCGTGAAGGTGCCTAAGGTGCTTAAACTTCCGAAGGGAAGCTGGTTCCGCACTGTAGAAGGTTGTCGCGGTACGTTTGGTATCTACCTCGAAAGCGATGGTACAACTTCGCCGTTCCGCTTGAAGATTGTTCCGCCGAGCTTGCCTGCCGCAGCGGTTGTTGATCACATCACCAGCGGAAACAAGATAGCTGACCTTATTACAATCGGTGGTTCTATGGACTACATTGTGCCTGATATGGACCGCTAAACCAGAGAATTGATAATCTATTTTACGACAGATAAATCCTCATATAGCAATGTTTGATTTTTCGCTTCTAACAAACTGGATTCACTCGACTCTGGTGGCTTTTATGCCGGAATGGCTTGCTGTGACCGCTGAATGCGTACTCGTTGGAGTTATCCTGCTTCTTGCGTATTCACTGCTCGCACTTTTTTACATATATTTTGAACGTAAGGTGTGTGCTGCTTTCCAGTGCCGTCTTGGCCCGAACCGTGTAGGTCCGTTCGGATTGCTTCAGAGCTTCGCGGATATGTTTAAGATTCTTATCAAAGAACTTATCTCGTTGAATAACACCGATAAATTCCTATTTGCGCTGGCTCCTTATCTTGTGATTCTGGCGTCGATGCTTTCGTTCTCGGTTCTGCCTTGGGGTAACGGTCTGCAAGTAGTCGATTTTAATATCGGTATTTTCTTCTTGCTTGCTGTTTCTTCGATCGGTGTGCTCGGTATTTTGCTGGCCGGATGGTCGAGTAATAATAAATTTACTCTTATCGGTGCGCTCCGCTCGGGTGCACAGATGGTGAGCTATGAGCTTTCTATCGGTCTGTCTGTTCTGACAATGGTGGTATTCGCCGGGACAATGTCGGTTCAGGAAATCGTTTTGGCTCAGAGTGATACATGGTTTATCTTCTCGGCTCATGTTCCTGCTGTGATAGCTTTTGTAATCTATCTTATTGCAGGTACGGCTGAAACAAACCGTGGCCCGTTTGACCTTCCCGAGGCTGAGAGTGAGCTTACTGCAGGTTATCACACCGAATATTCGGGTATTCATTTCGGCTTCTTCTATCTGGCTGAGTATCTGAATCTGTTTATCGTATCGGGTGTGGCAACACTCCTATTCTTCGGAGGTTGGATGCCTTTCCACATTCCCGGATGGGAAGGATTTAACGCTGTGATGGACTATATACCTTCGGTATTGTGGTTTATCGGTAAGGCAATTGCTCTTTCGTTTATAATTATATGGTTTAAGTGGACATTCCCTCGCTTGCGTATCGACCAGATGCTGTCGCTTGAGTGGAAGTATCTTCTCCCTATAAATCTCTTCAATCTTGTCCTGATGGTGCTTGTCATTGTCAGTGGCTTACACTTCTAATTTTTCTACAAAAGAACTTTTTGAATCATATTAGGTCATGAGCGATAAATTCGGAAAAATAGCCCAGGTAATCGGACCGGTGGTTGACGTATGCTTCGAAGGCGAAGGAAACGTTTTGCCCCCGATCTATACCGCTCTTAAGGTTGTTCGCGCTGATGGCTCAGAACTCATTCTTGAGGTTGAGCAGCATATCGGTGAGAATACAGTGAGATGTGTGGCGATGGAAAGTACCGACGGTCTGCAACGCGGACTGCGTGTCGATAATCTTGACCGTCCGATAGCCGTTCCTACCGGAAGTCAGGTGAAAGGCCGACTTTTGAATGTGGTAGGTGAGGCAATCGACCGTCTTCCTGCGTTGAACCGCGAAGAACTTCGTCCAATTCACCAGCCGGCTCCGGCATTTGATGAATTGACTATCGGAACTGAAATCCTTTATACCGGTATTAAGGTCATAGACCTTTTGGAGCCGTATAGTAAGGGTGGTAAAATCGGTTTGTTTGGTGGTGCCGGTGTAGGTAAAACGGTGCTCATTATGGAGCTAATCAATAACATTGCAAAGGGTCATAACGGATTCTCAGTATTTACCGGCGTTGGTGAACGTACCCGCGAAGGTAATGACCTGCTCCGTGAAATGATTGAGAGCGGTGTTATGAAATATGGCGAAAAGTTCCGTGAAGGAATGGAACGAGGCGAGTGGAATCTGAACGACGTCGATATGAAAGAAGTGGCAGATTCACAGGCGACTCTCGTGTTTGGTCAGATGAATGAACCGCCGGGTGCACGTCTGCGTGTGGCTCTGTCGGGTCTTACAGTGGCCGAGCAGTTCCGCGATCAAGATGGTGGCGGTAAGGAAATCCTTCTTTTTATCGACAATATATTCCGATTCACTCAGGCCGGTTCTGAAGTGTCGGCACTATTGGGTCGTATGCCAAGTGCCGTGGGTTATCAGCCAACACTTGCGTCGGAAATGGGTATGCTTCAGGAGCGTATCACTTCGACAAAAAATGGTTCAATTACATCAGTACAGGCTATTTATGTGCCTGCTGACGACCTTACTGACCCTGCACCTGCAACTACGTTTAACTTCCTTGATGCAACGACTGTGTTGAGTCGAAAGATTGTTGAACTTGGTATATATCCAGCTGTAGATCCTCTGGAATCGACATCGCGTATTCTCGATCCGAATATTATCGGTGAAGAGCATTATAATACCGCTCAAGCTGTGAAGCAGTTGCTTCAAAAGTATAATGAGCTTCAAGATATTATAGCTATACTTGGCGTGGATGAACTTTCGGATGAAGATAAGCTCGTGGTTTCGCGTGCGCGTCGTGCTCAGCGCTTCTTGTCGCAGCCGTTCTTTGTTGCCGAACAGTTTACCGGACTGCCCGGAGTGATGGTTCCACTGTCGGAAACTATTCGTGGCTTCAAGATGATATTGAGTGGCGAAATGGACGAATATCCAGAACAGGCGTTCCTCAATGTCGGAACAATCGATGAAGCTATTGAGAAAGGCAAGAAGATGCTTGCTGAGGTGGCCGGTTGAGGCGGTAGCGTAAAAAGTGCAAAAAACTTAAGTATAAACGATTATGACACTGAAGATAATATCAGCTGAGGATGTCCTTTTTGAAGGGGAGGTAGATCTTGTTCGTCTTCCCGGAGAGAAGGGTGCATTTACGGTGCTTCGCAATCATGCGTCGCTGATATCAGTGCTCGTGGCCGGTGAAATTACATACGTGAAAGCCGGTGGCGAGGAGGCTGATCCTATCAGTGTGGCGGGTGGCATTGTAGATGTCGATCGCAATGTGGTGTCAGTTTGTATATATTGATCATGAAGAAGTCACTATTCATACTCGTAGTATTGCTTATTGCAAGCGTGATGCCCGTTCATGCGTCGCATCAGGCAGAGGGTGAGGGCTCCGGCGAGATCAATCTTAAGGAGATAATCTTTGAGCATCTTGGCGACCGATATGGCTGGGAAGTACCGTTTAATCACCATATGAGTATACCTCTGCCGGTGATTGTGATAGGTCAGGACGGTGTGCATTGCTTCTTGTCGAGCAGAATAGAGGACGGACAGCCTTACGTAGATGGTGATGCTACATTTATGCTCGCACCTGCGTCAAGTCCGTATAAAGGCAAAGTCGTGGAGATAGTGAACGGCGAGGAGTATCGGCCGTGGGATATCTCGATTACGAAGAATGTTTTGGCTCTATTTATCACTATGATTCTTGTTGCGTGGTCGGTATTGTCAGTGGCCAGATGGCACAAAAAACATGGTTATAAAGCTCCGCGCAAGTATGTCGGTGCGATTGAGGCTCTTACAGAATTTATCTACAATGGAGTAATCAAGCCGATGCTTAAAGAGAAGTCGATGAAATTTGGCCCGTATTTGCTGACGGTGTTCTTCTTTATCTTCTTCATGAATCTGCTCGGGCTGATAGTGGTATTCCCCGGAGGTGCTAATTTGACGGGAAATATTGCGGTGACATTGGTATTGTCGCTATGTACTTTCTTGGTGACAAATCTATTTGGAACGAAGCATTATTGGAAGGATATATTTTGGCCTGATGTGCCTCTCGGATTGAAGTTCCCGATACCGATTATGCCAGTTATTGAGCTATTTGGTATATTCACAAAGCCGGCGGCACTGACGGTGCGTCTGTTTGCCAATATGATGGGCGGACACATGATAGTGCTTGTGTTGACGCTTCTGATATTTATATTCGCAGTGATGGGACCGTTGGTAGCTGGAGCAACGACTGTCGTTTCAGTGGCATTTTCGATCTTTATGTTACTTATAGACGTTCTTGTCAGTTTTATCCAGGCATTCGTGTTTACAATGCTTTCGACATTGTTTATATCGTTTGCGCAGGAGAGTGGACATCACAGCGAAGAGAGTGAAATAAATAAAGAGAATATCGTAACCGCAGAAGTGGCGGGAGATAAATAAACCATAATTAAACCCATAAATAATACAGTTATGTTAGCAATGATTTTAGCAGCAATCGAAGGTACTCTTGGTATCGGTGCATGTCTTGGCGCAGCAATCGCAGCTATTGGAGCAGGTCTTGGTATAGGTAAGATTGGTGCGGCTGCAATGGAGGCAATCGCTCGTCAGCCGGAATCGGCAGGTGATATCCGAAGCAATATGATCGTGATTGCCGCTCTTGTGGAAGGTGTGGCATTGTTTGCCGTTATCGTCTGCATTCTTTCTCTCTTTATCTAATAAACGCCTTAAATTAAGGATATGGAATTGTTTACGCCTGACTTCGGTCTGGTATTCTGGATGTTTGTGGCAGTAGCCGTGCTCTTTCTTGTGCTATACAAGTGGGGGTGGCCTGTTATACTCAAAACGATAGATAGCCGGGCTGATCTTATCGACAAGGGCGTTGAGTATGCTCGTGATGCAAAGGAGCAGCTTGACAATGCTCGTGCCGAGTCGGATAAGTATATAGCCGAAGCTCGCCGTCAGCAAGCCGAAATGCTGCGTGAAGCTGACAAGATGAAGACTCAAATCATCGAGGAGGCTCGTGCGGCTGCTCAGGTGGAGGCGCAGAAGGTGATGGATGCCGCCAAGGTGTCGATCAATCAAGAACGCAAAGAAGCAGAGAAGCAATTCCGCGACGAAGTGAGCTCGTTTGCTCTTGATATAGCCACCAAAGTAGTGCGCAAAGAACTGTCGGACAAGTCGGCACAGACCAAGCTCGTGGGGCAACTGCTCGACGAAATGGAAAAGCAAAACTAAACAAACAGAAACGCAATGAACGACGGACTGATACCACGCCGATATGCTAAGGCTCTTTATAAGTTTGCCTGTGAATCAGAGGCTCAGAAAAGAGTCTATGGTGTGATGTGTGCTCTTGCGGAGTCTTTTAAGGCTCAACCAGAGTTGCAACAGGTGCTTGGAAATCCTTTTGTATCGGTAGATGATAAAGTGCGTTTGCTTAATACAGCATCGTGCGCTAAAAAATCCGATCGTGAGTTTGCTGATTTTGTGCAGCTTCTTGTAGAAAATCGTCGAATTGATATGGCTCGTGACATAGCTCTCTCATATCTGGATATTTACCGTCAGGAGAATAATATCTATGTTGTGAAAGTGACCAGTGCAGCGCCTATGGCAACTGACGCCGAGAAGCGGCTGAAGTCTATTGTGGAACGTCACCTCGGTGCGGCTTCAATGGAGTATACCTCAGTGGTTGATCCGCAGCTTATCGGCGGATTTCGCGTGGAGGTAGGCAATGAACTTATTGATGCTTCGATCAGTAATGAATTAAAGCAAATGCGTTTCAATCTTTTAAGTAAATAATCACGAAAATGATAAATCCCAGCGAGATTTCTGAAATATTAAAACAGCAGCTTGAGAGCGTCAACTCAAAGGTGTCGTTTGAAGAAACGGGCACGGTTCTCGAAGTGGGCGACGGTGTAGCGCACGTCTACGGCCTGGACAATGTCTGCTCGAATGAGCTGGTTGAGTTTGAAAACGGAGTGAAGGGTGTGGCACTGAACCTCGAAGAGAGTAATGTAGGTGTTATACTACTTAATAACGTGAACAAGGTGACCGAGAATATGTCGGTGCGTCGTACCGGTGAGATCGCTTCAATCCCTGTTGGTGAAGGTCTGTTGGGACGTGTCATCAATGTGCTTGGTGAGCCTATTGACGGTCGCGGTCCGATAGAAGGCTCGCTGATGCGTCTGCCTCTTGAGCGTAAGGCTCCCGGCGTTATTTTCCGTCAGCCTGTGAAGCAGCCGCTTCAAACCGGTATTAAGGCTGTCGATTCAATGGTGCCTATAGGTCGCGGTCAGCGTGAACTTATCATTGGCGACCGCCAGATAGGTAAGACTGCTATTGCTATTGATACGATAATAAATCAGCGTAAGAATTTTGAGGCCGGTAAGCCTGTATATTGTATCTATGTGGCTATAGGTCAGAAAGGTTCGTCTGTTGCTGCAACGGTTGATACACTGCGTCGTCATGGCGCGCTCGACTACACAGTAGTTGTAGCTGCAACGGCGTCGGATTCGGCATCGATGCGCTATTATTCTCCGTTTGCCGGTGTTGCTATCGGTGAGTATTTCCGTGATACCGGTCGTGATGCTCTTATTGTGTATGATGACTTGTCGAAGCAGGCTGTGGCGTATCGCGAAATTTCGCTTATCCTCAAGCGTCCGTCGGGGCGTGAGGCTTATCCCGGCGATATTTTCTATCTGCATTCGCGTCTGCTCGAACGTGCGGCTAAAATAATTGACAATCAGGAAGTGGCATCGCAGATGAATGATTTGCCTGAACCGTTGAAACCTATCGTTAAGGGTGGAGGTTCGCTTACGGCTCTTCCTATTATCGAAACTCAGGCCGGTGACGTGTCGGCTTACATTCCTACGAATGTGATTTCGATTACAGACGGTCAGATATTCCTTGAAACGGCATTGTTTAACCGAGGTATTCGTCCGGCTATCAATGTAGGTATCTCTGTGTCGCGTGTGGGTGGTAATGCTCAAATCAAGTCGATGAAAAAGGTGGCAGGTACGCTAAAAATCGACCAAGCACAATTCCGTGAACTTGAATCGTTTACGAAGTTTGGCGGAGATATTGACCCCGTGACAGCCCGCGTAATCGATAAAGGTCGCAAGAACGAACGTCTGCTCATTCAGCCTCAGTATCATCCGATGGCTGTTGAGGAAGAAGTTGCCATGATATTCTGTGGCACTAAGGGACTGCTTGAAAGTGTGCCTCTTGATAAGGTAGGCGAATTCGAACAGCTCCTTCTTCAGTTGCTCCATGCGAAGTATCAAAAGGATGTGCTCGACGTAATAAAGAGTGGTCAGCTGACTGACGATGTGACTGAGAAACTAACACTTGCAGCTAAAGAGATTGCAGGAAAATATAACTAATAAATAATATTCACAAACTGCAAAATGGCAACATTACGCGAACTTAAAGGACGTATCGGCTCTGTGGCATCGTCGGAAAAACTCACCGGTGCCATGAAGATGATTTCGTCGGCCAAAATGCACAAGGCAGAGCAGAGCCTGCGTAGGCTTAAGCCGTTCCGCTCTCAGATAGAGAGTATTATAGGAAATGTGCTTACGGCAGATGCAGAGGTAAATTCTCCTTTGCTTGAGGCTCGCGAAGTGAAGCAGGTATCGATTGTGGTGTTCGGCTCCGATGACGGACTTTGCGGAGCTTACAATGTGAATATCTTCAAGCAGCTACTTCAGCATATAGCCGAGGTGCGCAAATCGGAGGGTGAGGATGTGAAATTCTGCATTTATCCGGTTGGCGCAAAAATAGCTAAGGCTGTGGCTCGTATCTGTAGTGATACGGTGAGAATGTCAGTAATCGACGGTATCGACTCTAAAACTTCGGGT
The DNA here is from genome assembly GCA_964416545.1 of uncultured Bacteroides sp. Classification (GTDB taxonomy): domain Bacteria; phylum Bacteroidota; class Bacteroidia; order Bacteroidales; family Muribaculaceae; genus Paramuribaculum. Next base: position 12,866 of record CAYQEN010000014.1, read on the forward strand.
GAAGGAATAAGAGATTTTACCGCGCAATTGCAGGAGGCATTTACAGAAGGAAAAACAGACCGTGTAGATATTCTTTACATGAATTTCCAAAGTGCGAGTCGTCAGCGTCCGACTGTAGATGTATTGCTGCCTGTGGTGGCTTCATCGTTTGACGCAGACGGGGAGGTGGAATGTATGCGTCCGTACATATTTGAGCCATCTCCAAGTGTGATATTCAACTCTGTTCTGCCAATGTTTATTTTAGCGGTAATGCAGGATGCTTTTACAGAAAATAGAGCATCGGAGCTTGCTGCGCGAATTATGGCAATGCAGAGCGCGAATGATAACGCAAAGAAACTTCTTGAAGAGCTTCAGCTTGAATATAATAAGCTCCGCCAGCAGGGCATCACAAATGAACTGCTTGATATATTGGGCGGTCAAGTAAGGGATTGATATTAATGATTAATAATAGAAATAAATAGTTACAACTAATGGGTAGTGTAAAAGAATATTTCTCATCTTTAGGTTACGGAATTGCGAGCCTTGTAAAAGGTATGCAGGTGACCGGTAAAGAATTTTTAACCCCGAAGATCACCGAGCGGTATCCGGAAGACCGCGAAAAGGTGCATGTGCCTCAGCGTTTTCGTGCAATTCTGAATCTGAAATACGATGCAGATGGTCGTCATAAGTGTATAGCTTGTGGCATCTGTGAGCGTAATTGCCCGAATGGAACTATCACACTTAAGACAAAAATGGTGGATACTCCTGACGGAAAGAAGAAGAAAAAGCTCGATACGTACCAATATGATCTCGGAAGCTGTACATTCTGTCAGCTTTGTGTAACTTCGTGTCCTCAGAATGCTATCGAATTCCTGAATGACTTCGAGCAAGCTGTGTTTACACGTGAAAAGCTCGTGAAGAAACTTAACTATCTTCCCGAGCCTCCAGAACCCGAATTGACTCCCGAGCAGATTGCTGCTATTCAGGCAGAAAAAGAGGCTAAAATAGCAGCTGCAAAGGCAGCCGCTGCAGCTAAGAAAGCCGCCGCCGCTCAGGCGGAGGCTTCGACAGAGAAGGCTCAGGATAGTGCAACTGAAACTGCCGGACAGGAAAAGTAAAGACAATAAATAAACCAATCAAACAATATGGATTCAGTAGGAAGTATCATTATGTATCTGGTAATCGCATTGTCGATTATCGTATTTTCGGTACTGACTGTCACCACAAGGAAAATCCTTCGTGCTGCCACCTATCTGCTATTCACTCTGTTTGCAACCGCAGCCCTCTATTTCAAGCTTGACTATGAATTTTTGGGCGCAGTGCAGATAGCTGTGTATGCCGGCGGCATTGTGGTGCTGTTTGTGTTCTCGATTCTGCTCACCTCGCATCCGGGTCATAGCAGCGAGCGTCTTGTTTCGAAGGCGCGTGTGCTTGGTCTTGTAGCCGCAGTTGCTACATTCGGAGTGTCGGCATGGGCATTGCTTTCTCGTTGTGGCTTTGCACTCGCACAGCTGCCCGAAATGAGCAATCCTTCGATGCACAAAATCGGCGAAGTGCTTATGGGCACCGGCGAATATCAGTATTTGCTCCCCTTTGAGGCAGTCAGTGTGTTGTTACTCGCATGTATAATCGGTGGCATAGTAGTCGCCCGCAAAAGATAATCGGCCATGGACATCACTATGATATATTACCTCGTTCCGGCTCTTATCATGTTTTGTTGCGGTGTGTATGGATTTATTACCCGCAAGAATATGATTGCCATGTTGATATCGCTTGAGCTTATGCTTAATGCCGTTGATATCAACTTTGTAGTGTTTAATAGATATCTTTATCCCGGTCAGATGGAGGGCATGATGTTTACTCTATTTGCCATTGCTATTGCAGCTGCCGAAACCGCTCTCGCTATTGCGATTATTATCAATGTTTTCCGTGCGGCTAAAAATATCAATGTTTCTGACCTTACCCAAATGAAAAATTAAGCATCATGGACTTTACTATACCTTTGCTTATATTGGCTATTCCGCTGTTTATGTTCCTGCTTCTGGGTATAGGCGGCGTGAAAATGAGCCCGAAGCTCGCCGGTGTGTTGGGAACACTCGGCATGGGCACAGTATGTGTACTGGCTTATTATACTGCATTTACTTATTTTTTCAGCGGCTCGTCAGATTTTGTGAATGGCACCGACCGTTTGCAGTATATCGTATTTAATGTGGACTGGCTCGCATTTACTCAGCAGCTCGTGATTCGTCTTGGATTCCTTTTAGATCCTATTTCGGCGATGATGCTGATTGTAATCCCCACAATTTCGTTTATGGTGCATCTCTATAGCCTCGGCTACATGCACGGAGAAAAGGGATTTCAGCGTTACTATGCGTTCTTGTCGTTGTTTAGCTTCTCGATGCTCGGTCTGGTTGTCGCTACCAACATTTTCCAGATGTATATCTTCTGGGAGCTTGTGGGTGCTTCATCTTATCTGCTCATCGGTTTCTATTACACTCGTCCGGCAGCTGTTTCGGCTTCGAAGAAGGCGTTTATCGTTACTCGTTTTGCCGACCTCGGATTCCTTATTGGTATTCTGATTCTGTCGTTCTACACCGATACATTCAACTTTATAGATATGACATCCAATCCGCAGAGCGTGCTTGCAAGCACTGGTGGCGCAACATTTATGGGCGCTTCTGTTCTGACTTGGGCTTTGGTACTTATCTATATGGGCGGTATGGGTAAGTCAGCGATGATGCCTCTGCATATTTGGCTGCCCGACGCGATGGAAGGTCCGACTCCTGTATCGGCACTTATTCACGCTGCAACAATGGTTGTTGCCGGTGTTTATTTGGTGGCACGTATGTTCCCGGTATATCTCACATCGCCTGCTGCTCTTGAAGTAGTGCTTGTTGCCGGTGCTATCACTGCACTCTATGCCGCGATAGTTGCTTGCGCACAAGTGGATATTAAGCGCGTGCTTGCATTCTCGACTATTTCGCAGATTGCATTTATGATGGTGGCTCTTGGTGTAGCTCGTCCGGAAATTCATGAAGGACTTGGCTATATGGCTTCGATGTTCCATCTGTTTACTCACGCAATGTTCAAGGCACTCTTGTTCTTGGGCGCCGGTGCTCTGATTCATGCAGTTCACTCAAATGATTATACAGCAATGGGCGGTCTGCGCAAGTATATGCCTATCGCAAATATTACGTTCCTTATCGGCTGTCTTGCTATTGCAGGTATTCCTCCGTTTGCAGGTTTCTGGTCGAAAGACGAAATACTTGTTGCTGTATTTGAATATAGCACATTCTGGGGCGTATGGATGACATTTGTGGCCGGTTTGACCGCATTCTATATGTTCCGTTTGTACTTTCTTATTTTCTGGTGGAATGAACCCGAATATCATCACAAGCCGCACGATGCACCGTGGACTATGAGTCTGCCTCTGGTATTCCTTGCATCGGTATCGGTAGTGGCCGGTTTGATTCCTTTCGGCAAATTTGTTACATGGCAAGGTCACGAATATATCATTCATATGAATTGGAGCGTGGCTTGCACCAGCGTTGTTGTAGCTCTTTGCGGTATTCTTTTGGCTATGCGTATGTATCTGAAAGAAAATGCTCTTCCCGCCCGTGTCAAGGCATTCTGGCCGTGGCTTCACGAAGCAGCTCTTCACCGTTTCTACTGGGATGAGATATATCTGTTTATCACTCATAAAATCATCTTCAATTGCATTTGTCGCCCGATAGCATGGTTTGACCGTCATATCATCGATGGTACAATGGACAGCTTCGCTATTATGGCAAACAAAGCTTCTTGGGCTATCCGCGGATTCCAGAGTGGCAGTGTGCAAATGTATGTATGGTGGTATCTCATCGGAGCTTTGTTGCTCGGTGCAGTGACTGTGATATGTGTGCTTTAAGATTTGTACAATCAATCTACATTTGCTGATAGAAATATAATTTGCTATGTTTTCCAATATATTGATTTATTTCGTGGTGATACCTCTGCTGATGCTTGGAGGTCTTGCCCTCTGCCGAAATATAAAGCAGATACGCGCGGTGGCCGTTACCGGTTCGCTGGCACTGCTGGCTCTTTCGGTGTATCTGCTTGTCGATTATCTCGGCCTGCGTGCCGCAGGTGAGACAGCGCAGATGCTCTACACAGACTCATGGAGTTGGTTCGGCCCGCTCAACATAAATCTGGCTGTCGGTGTCGATGGTATCTCTGTTGCCATGATTCTGCTTTCGGCCATTATCCTGCTTACAGGTAGCTTCGCTTCCTGGAAAATCGATCCGCTGCCCAAGGACTTCTTCCTTTGGCTGATTCTATTGTCGACAGGCGTATTCGGATTCTTCATCTCAGTCGACCTGTTTACTATGTTCATGTTCTATGAGGTGGCTCTTATCCCGATGTATCTTCTTATCGGTGTTTGGGGCAGTGGTAACAAGAATTATTCGGCCATGAAGCTTACGCTGATGCTTATGGGCGGTTCTGCATTCTTGATGCTCGGCCTTATCGGAATCTACTATCATTCGGCTCCCGAAGGTCAACCTCTGACTTGGAATATTCTTGAAATCTCGCAGAATGCTGCAATCGATAAAAATTGGCAGTATTTCTTGTTCCCGCTTACATTTGTTGGTTTCGGTGTGCTCGGTGCTATGTTCCCGTTCCACACATGGAGTCCTGACGGTCATGCTTCTGCGCCGACAGCTGTATCAATGTTGCATGCAGGTGTCTTGATGAAACTCGGTGGCTATGGTTGCTTCCGTGTGGCTATCTATCTGATGCCTCAGGCTGCTAACGATTTGGCATGGATATTCTTGATTCTTACCGGTATTTCGGTCGTTTATGGTGCATTTAGCGCTTGCGTTCAGACAGACCTTAAGTATATCAATGCTTACTCTTCGGTGAGCCACTGTGGTCTGGTGCTTTTCGCAATCTTGATGCTCAACACTACAGCAATGACCGGTGCTATCATGCAGATGCTTTCGCATGGTTTGATGACAGCACTGTTCTTCGCTTTGATCGGTATGATTTATGGTCGTACGCACACTCGTGACATTCGTCTTATGGGTGGCTTGATGAAGATTATGCCTTTCCTTGCAGTATGTTATGTAATAGCCGGTATGGCGTCACTCGGTCTTCCGGGCTTGAGCGGATTTGTTGCAGAAATGACCATTTTCGTGGGTTCGTTTGAACATACCGATACATTCCATAGAGTGTTTACAATTGTGGCTTGCTCATCGATTGTTACTACCGCCGTTTATATTCTCCGTGTTGTAGGCAAATTGCTCTTCGGTCCGGTATATGACGAACATCATCTGTCGCTCACCGATGCAACTTGGTGGGAACGCACTTCTACTGTGACTCTCATTATCTGTGTCGCAGCAATCGGTTGTTTCCCGAACTTCTTTGCCGACTTGATTAAGTTTACATTCAGCCCCGCCATCTTCCAGGTGATCGGTATGAACTAATAGATTGAAAAGTCAATGGATTACTCACAGTTTTTAGCAATGAAACAGGAAATCGGACTGCTCGTAGCATTTGTCTTGATATTCCTCAATGATACTTTCATGCCGCGTACATATCAGAATGCGGTAGGTAAGTTTTGTGTGCTGCTCTTCGGTCTGTTTACCATTTGGGGTCTTCAGATGGGATTCTGCCCGGAGTTGTGTAGCGAAAGCACTACTCTGGCATTCAGTGGAATGTATGCAACATCGCCAGTGATTATCAATATCAAGAATATCCTTAATATTGGTGCACTAATCGTAATGATTCAGGGTCTGCATTGGGCTGACTCGGAAATGGTGCGCGTGCGTCGCGGTGAGTTCTACGAACTACTGATGCTGACACTTTTTGGTATGTATCTGATGATTTCAGCTCGTCACTTCCTGCTGTTTATCATTGGTCTTGAAACCGCTTCGCTTCCTCTTGCTGCAATGGTAGCTTTCGATAAGCATCGTTACGAAAGCCATGAGGCTGCCGTGAAGTATGTTCTGACAGCCGTGTTCTCGTCAGCTATATTCTTGATGGGTCTGTCGTATGTCTATGGTCTGACCGGTTCGCTTTATTTCGGACATATCGGTGATGCTGTAGCTGCCGGAGTCGGCAATGAATCGGTTGCTCTGATCGTAGCATTGGCATTTGTAATTGCCGGTGTAGGATTTAAGTTGTCGCTTGTTCCGTTCCACCTTTGGACTGCAGACGTATATCAGGGAGCTCCCACTCCAGTAACATCGTATCTTTCGGTAATATCAAAGGGTGCCGCAGCTTTTGCATTCCTTGTTATTCTTTGGCAAGTATTCGGCGAAGTTTATTCGCAGGCTTGGGAATGGATGCTGTATGCTCTGATTATATTGACAATTACCATTGGTAACCTCTTTGCTATTCGCCAGAAGAATATGAAGCGTTTCCTTGCATTCTCTTCAATTTCGCAGGCCGGTTATATTATGCTCGGTGTAATCGCATTCAATAATATGGGTGTAGCTGCACTGATGTATTATATCCTTGTCTATATCTTCTCAAACCTTGCCGCATTTGGTGTGATTGGAGCAATTGAGAATGCTACGGGTAAGGTGTCGATGGAAAACTACAACGGACTCTACAAGACTAACCCTCGTTTGGCATTTACTATGATGCTGGCCATGTTCTCTCTTGCAGGTATTCCTCCGTTTGCAGGATTCTTCAGCAAGTTCTTCATCTTTACCAGTGCCATCAACCAGGGTTCGATAGCGATATATATCCTCGTACTGATAGCTCTTATCAACACAATCATTTCGCTCTACTACTACCTGCTTGTGGTTAAGGCTATGTTTATCAATCAGGAAGACGGTGGTGTCGCTACATTCCGCAGTGCATGCTCAGAAAGAGTAGCTATGTGGATTTGTGTGGCAGGTATCATATTCCTCGGTATAGTAAGTTTCTTCTACAACCACCTTCTCGGTATTGTAGGAGTGTAAACTTCGCAGAGTATAATATTAGAAAAGGTCGGAACATTAATATGTTCCGACCTTTTTCGTATAGAGTCTTTTAGTTATTGAAAGTTGTGCAGAGAATTAAGCTTTCAGACCTTCGCGCTTCATCTTGGGAACGAGGTAGGCGAAGCCATAAATCATCATTGAGGCTTGTGCCAAAATACCGAATATGATGCTGGCGATATTTACTTCTGTTGATACCAGGCCGTTTGTAAGGAAGTAGTATACCATATATATTCCAAATGGAATGTTTAGGCAGATGCTTGCTACTAAGCCTGGATTGTACTTACATCCGAATATGAAGAACATAACGACGTGGGCAAAAGCATTGAGTGCTGAGAAGTAGGCAGTCCACAGCCCCCATTCGATGCCATAGAAGTGGGAGATAAGTCCTGCTAAGGGGAGCAGGATGTAGACCAGCGGAATGTTGATCCAGAAAGAGCCTGCCTTTGTAAGTGGATAGTCGCCAAGTTTAGAGCCAAGAGGCTTGCGATTGAAGAAGTCGAGAAATCCACCGGGGCATACGTATTCCTCAAATTCGTGGAACCAGTAGATAGGAACTTGCATCCAAATAAGGAATAGCGCGTAGTTCTGCTCTTTAACGTATAGCCATATCAAAATAAATGAGTAGAGAGCTAAGAAGGGAGTTGCCTTCATCCAGTTGTCGTACAACCATTGCATTGTTTTTTTCATGAGAGTTATAATTTAGAGTTAGACTTCGCGGTGTTTGTTGCGTAGAGTTTTCATTAGTTCTTTTCGTTCTATTATTTTTGCAATCTCAGCGTCGATGTCGACTTCGGGATAGTGAAGACCAGACTTAAGTGCTTGAATCATCTGTTCGGTGCGATTGCGTATTTTGTATTCTTTACCATCTTTGATGAAGATATTACCAGTCTGTCCAAATATAAGCCGAACATTGGCTTTTCGGCATTGGTCGCTAAGCGATTTTACCCAGTCGTAATGGAGGGGGCGCGAGCCGAGATAGTTTTCACCTCCAGCTAAGACGGTTTCGATTTCTCCAGTGGAGAGGTATTCTGATAAGTAAACTTCGCCAATAAATGGCTTTATGCTGACCCATTTGTGTTTAGAGGGGACTTTCAGTAGATGTGGAATACGTTCATCAACGCGGCGTTGATTTTCGGCCGAAACAGCAAAATGGACGTGATTCCATCCTTTGCCCCAGTCGTGGGGCAAGTGATCAATGATGCGGTCGGCTCGTTTTGTAAGCAAAGAAAATGTTACATCCGGACGTTGGCGGATGAAATTCCAGGCTTCATTGCGCCATGTATCAGCTTCTTCTAAAAAGAAGTCGCTGGTCATGCATACACGCACAAATACTCCACTCGGCAGTTTGTAGTGTCCGGCTCTGTCGCGCTTAATAGGAAAATCAAAATTAGATTTGTTAAGCGTCACGGTATTGGTGTCGCGACCGTATCGCTTATCAAGAAAATATGCGTAGCAGTTTTGGCATCCTTCGCTACACTTATGACATCCGTGCCATGGGTTCCAAGTAAGGTCGTTTATATCCATAATTTGTAATTTTCTATAGCAAATATAGCCTTCGCGTATTTTTAGAGAAAGGTTAATATTATCGTAATATTGAGCAATATCCATTATTGGTTGATTGTTTTAAGTGTTTTGTATATGTGAAATAAGTATATCTAATTATATTTGTCTGTGTGAATAAATCTGTGGTAATTACATGATGGATAATAAGGATATTATACCGCAATGTGAAACACCTCTGTTGCATTATTGGAATAAGGGTGGATTTACTTTGTGTGTGGAGGGGGAGGCGGAAATTGTAATTAATGAGCAAAATTACAGATTGACACGTGGAAGTGTGTTTGTCGTCACCCCCCTTGTGCAGATATACAACCTGGTGCCGGCAGCAGATTTTCGCTCAATTTCGTTTGTTAACGATCTAAAAGTTTTCTATCCGATTTTCAAACTCATAGCCGATACCGGTATCCCGCTTAAGGTACGGGAGTATCCGTGTTGGCAGTTATCGGAGGATGAAATCAATTATATAGTCCACCAAGATGCGCGTATCCGCCAAAAGCAGGAGCGTCTCGAAGAGGAGGATATATTGTCGGAAGAGCGTAAGCTTCTTGCGCATCAAATACATCTGATATGTCATGAAACAATGTTGGAGGTTGTTGGGAATCATATACGTGACTATCCGGCGCAAGTAGATAATATAAACAGGCAGGAGGTTGTGGCCTATCGTTTTATTCTTGCGCTGCATGAAAATTACTATCGAGAGCGCAGAGTGTCGTGGTATGCATTGGATGCGAATTTGTCACCTGGTCATTTTACCACTCTAATTAAGGCTGCGACAGGTAAAACACCCTCAGAGTGGATAGCAACGGTAACGACTACGCATGCTAAATTGCTGTTAGAACAGCATGATAAGAGTATAAAGCAGATTGCTTCCGAACTGAACTTCCCCGAGCAATTTACTTTTCGCAAGTATTTCAAGCAGTATGCAGGAGTGTCGCCCAAAGAGTATCGGAGCTTGCATACGCAGAAATAGTGTTGCCGAGAGGCGTGCAATTTGTTAAAATGATGGGGGAGGGGGAGAGAAATGCAACATTCTTCTGTGTTTGAGTGTTTTATGGTAAAATCATGATTTTTACATTTTATCAGTTCATGATTTGATGAAATTGTGAAAAGTTCATTTACTATAAAATAATTCAACAAATGAAGACGTTGTTTTTAGTTGCTGCATTGGTCGCAGGAGTGACTGCAGCGAATGGTCAAGAAGCTATCCAGACTCCCACAATAGGTTCAAATTGGTCGATAGGAGTGGGAGGAGGCGCAGCAACTCCACTGAAGGGTGGCTCGTTTATTAAGAACATGCGTGGTGTAATGGGAGTGCATGTTCAGAAGCAGATATCGCCATCGTTTGGAGCCGGAGTAGAAAGTCTTTTTGGCTTCAATACGTCGTCATGGAGCGGACGACGTAGTTCGACGTTGGTGGATAATTCGTATATCGGTGTTTATGGAGCCGTGAATCTGTTTAATCTAATCGGAGGATATGAGTGTATGGCTCGTCCGTTTGACATGGAAGTTGTAGCCGGAGCCGGTTGGGGACATGATTTTTATGATAAGCATGCCGGACGCGACCATAATTATTTTGCAACACGAACAGGACTGAGTTTTAATTTTAATATGTCAGAGAATCTGACCGTATCTATTAAGCCGTCGGTAATTTGGGATATGAGCGATTCGCGCGTGTCTCAAAGTACGGCTGCGTATAATGCGAACAATGCGGCGTTTAACATAATGGCCGGTGTGACGTATAAGTTTGGCGGCGGTATCGTTTGTGCTGATATTGTGGATCAGGTGGCGATTGATTTGCTGAACGCCCAAGTGAATCAACTTCGCGAGCAAGTAGAACTTACAACAGCAGCAGTAGCAGCAGAAGAAGCTGAAAATGTGGCATTGGCGGCTGCGCTTGCAGAGTGTCAGAACGAGCAACCTGAGGTAGTGAAAGAAGTGAAAAATACGTTGAGTACGGTGAGATATGTGTTCTATCGAATTGGTTCGTCAGTTATCACAGCAGATCAGCAACCGAATGTGGAAATGATAGCACAGTATCTGAAGAACCATAAGGATGCTAAAATAGTGATTAAGGGTTATGCATCGCAAGACGGAAATGAAGAGTTTAATATTCGTTTGGCTGCCGCACGTGCGGAATCGGTGAAAAACGAACTGATTAAGAAGTATGGAATTGCTTCACAACGAATCCAAGCAGAGGGCGAGGGAATCGGCCATATGTTTAAGGAAGAGTCGTGGAACAGAGTGTCGATTTGTACTATTGAAGACTGATTCTTTTGATGCCATATATTTGTTTTATCGCGCCATTGTCCGAGGTCGGATAGTGGCGCGATGCTGTGATTGGCTGAGTAATTGAGATTTGCAAATGTTGGTCTCACTGAGTATCTTTGCAGTATAAACATTATCACATAATAGAATATGAAACGTATATCTTTTTTTGCTGTTCTTGTGGCTGTGGCTCTGAACGCTTTTGCATGGGGTCAGAAGGGTCATGATGTGACTGCGTATATAGCTGAACAGCATCTTACTCCGGCTGCACGTGCGGCAGTAGACTCACTTCTACAAGGTAAGTCGATGGTGTATTGGGCAAATTGGCTTGATAATGCCAGCCATCAGAGCGATATGGCCTACACAAAGACATGGCATTATAAAAATATCGATGCAGATGAACGCTATGAAGAGGCAACAGCAAATCCTGCCGGCGATGTGGTTACGGCAATAAAGGCGCAGGTAGAGGTGTTGTCGAATGCACAGGCTTCGTTTGATGAAAAAAATCTGGCATTGAAAATATTGGTTCATATTGTTGGCGATATGCATCAGCCTATGCACATGGGGCATGCTTCAGATTTGGGCGGAAATCGCACAAAGGTAAAGTATTTCGGGCGTGAGGCAAATCTGCATTCCATTTGGGATAGCTCGCTTGTTGAGTCGGCTCATAAGTGGGGATATGAGGAGTGGCAGAAGCAGATAGACCGCGTAAGTCCAGATGTAGAGGCTCTGATTGTGAGTGGTTCGGTGGATGATTGGGCAAAGCAGACATACGTGCTTGCCGAAAAGGTGTATGAAGTATTTCCTGTAGGCAAAAACGTGTCGTATAATGAGGTGTCAGTGTGCGCACCCGTAATCGAAGACCAGTTGCTACGTGCCGGTTTGCGATTGGCTCATATCCTTAACGGAATATTCGACCAATCGTATAAGCAGAAATAAATTATCACATAGTACATAGGAAAATGAAAAACAAACTGATTGTAGCACTCGCCGCAGCCGGATTTGCAATGCAGGCAATGGCAGTAACTCCGCTTTGGCTTCGCGATGTCAAAGTGTCGCCAGACGGAAAGGAGATAGCCTTTACTTACAAGGGCGATATCTATAAGGTGGCGGCAGAAGGAGGTACGGCTGTACGCTTGACATCAATGTCGTCGTATGAAAGTCGTCCGGTATGGTCGCCCGATGGTAAGAGCATAGCTTTTGCAAGCGACCGTAATGGAGGCGATGATGTGTATATCATGTCGTCAAACGGAGGTGAAGCCCGTCGCCTTACCACAAATTCGGTAGGAGAAGTGCCTGAAGCATTTACTCCCGACGGCTCATCGGTGGTGTATGCCGCTTCGATACAGGCTCCTGCCACCAGCTCACGATTCCCGTCGAGAGTGCTCAATGAATTGTATAAAGTGCCGGTAGGGGGAGGTCGCTCAGTGCAGCTTCTCGGTTCGGCAGCAGTGAATATCAACTATTTGCCCGGTTCACAATCGTTCCTCTATGAGGATGTGAAGGGTATGGAAGACCAGTGGCGCAAGCATCATACATCGTCGGTGACCCGCGATATATGGCGTTATGATGCAAAGAGCGGTCGCCATACTAATCTGACCAATCGAGCCGGCGAAGATCGCAATCCGGCGGTAAGCGCAGATGGAAAAACAGTGTATTTCCTCAGTGAGCGCGACGGTGGTTCGATGAATGTATATTCAATGAGTCTTGCCAATTCCGGTGCGGTGACACAAGTGACCGACTTTACTACTCATCCCGTACGTTTCCTCTCAATAGCTCCCGACGGAATGCTGACGTTTACATACAATGGAGAAATCTATACCAAGCGTCAGGGTGCAAAGGCTGAAAAGGTAAATATTGAAATAACAACCGATGACGCATCGGCACCGTGTGAGTATGTGGCATCGCGAAGCACGGGTTTGCCTGCACTCAGCCCCGATGGTAAGCAGGTGGCATACGTGAATCGTGGTGAAATATTCGTTACTTCGGTAGAACATTCATCGACCAAGCAGGTGACAAACACCGCAGCAGGAGAGAGCGATGTGACTTGGGGTAAAGATTCACGCGAACTTTATTACACCTCGGAACGTGACGGACGTTACAATATTTATCGTGCATGGATAGACCGCAAGGACGATCCGAACTTTTCAAATGCCACGATAGTGAAGGAAGAGGCTGTATTTGCCAATGATGGTGTGGATCGTACATATCCTAACCTCAGTCCCGATGGTAAAAAACTCGCATTTGTGGCCGACAGAAATAAACTGATGGTCATGAACCTTGCAGATAAAAGCGTTAAGCAGTTGACTGACGGTACAACCAATCCATCGCGCACAAAGGGATTTGGTGTAGAATGGTCGCCAGACAGCCGTATGCTTCTCATCGAGAATATCCAGGCTTCGCATCAGCCTTATGGTGATATTGCCGTTGTAGATGTAAATTCAGGAGAACTTCATAAAATAACGGATACAGGTTATTTTGACGAAACTCCGTCGTGGGCTCTCGATGGAAAGGCTATAATATTCCTCTCGGAACGCTATGGCATGAGAAATCACGCTTCGTGGGGTTCGGAATATGACGTGATGATGGCATTCTTGACAAAGGATGCTTACGATCGCTATCGTTTGAGCGAAGAAGACTATGCCCTTTTGAAAGAGGTGGAAAAAGCTCAGTCGAAGAAGAAAAATACCGCAAAACCTGCTGATAGCAAGAAGGATAAGAAGAAGTCTTCCGATAGTAAGGACGCTAAAGCTGAAGAGCCTGCAAAAGAGGAAATAAAATACGACTTTGCCAACGTGCAGGAGCGAACAGTACGTCTTACTCCGAATTCATCGCAGATAGGAAATGCGATACTGTCGAAAGACGGCGAGACTCTTTACTATCTGTCGGCTATTGAAAGTGGGTATGACCTTTGGAAAATAGGTCTGCGCAATCGCACCTGCAAAATTGTGAATAAGCTTAATAGCGGTTCGGGAGCCATGACTCTCGATGGCGAGGGTAATATATTCATTCTTGGAACCACTGTCAAGAAATTTAATACTAAGAGCGAGCGTATAACAAATGTGCAGCTCGGTGGTCGCTTCTCAATCGATCCTGCTGAAGAGCGTGAGTACATGCTTCGTCATGTGTATAACGAAGAGAAAGAACGTTTCTATGTGGCTGATATGAACGGCGTAGACTGGGACGGACTTTATGAGAACTACAAGCGATTCTTGCCACATATCAATAACAACTATGATTTTGCCGAACTTCTGAGTGAACTGCTGGGCGAACTTAATGTATCGCATACCGGTGGTCGCTATTCTGCACCCGGAGCAAAGAATGCGACAGCATCGCTCGGTTTGCTCTATGATATGGCGTTTGCCGGTCCCGGAATGAAGGTGAGCGAGGTAGTGGCGAAAGGTCCGTTTGATTTCGAAGGCTCGGTAATGACCGCCGGTGCGGTAATCACAGCCATCAATGGAGAAGAGCTTACCGCATCGTCAAATTTCGATGAAATGCTCAGTAATCTTGCAGGCAAGAAAACTCTTGTAAGCTTCAAGACTGCCGGAGGAAAAAATGTGGACGAAGTTGTGCTCCCGATAGCTACCGGAGCGATGAGCAACCTGATGTATAATCGTTGGGTGAAGCAGCGCGAAGCAGACGTGGAGCGTTGGTCAAACGGTCGTTTAGGATATGTGCATATCCGCTCAATGTCGGATGATAGCTTCCGTGAAATATATGCAAAAGTGATGGGTAAGTATCGTAATCTGGAAGGTATTGTAATAGATACCCGCTGGAACGGTGGCGGTCGCTTGCATGAGGATATTGAAGTGATGTTCAGTGCAGAAGCTTATCTCACACAGGATATTCACGGAATGGTGACTTCGACTATGCCTTCGCGCCGCTGGACGAAGCCAAGCATTATGGTGACCGGAGAAGCAAACTATAGTAATGCGCACGGAACACCGTGGGTGTACAAGCATAAGAAGCTTGGAAAGCTCGTCGGAATGCCCGTGCCAGGAACCATGTCGAGCGTAAACTGGGTGACGCTTCAAGATCCGACCTTGGTGTTCGGTATCCCCGTAATCGGATTCCGTACAGCTGAGGGCAACTATCTTGAAAACACTCAGCTCGAACCGGATATTAAGGTAGCAAATGACCCTGCCGATGTGATAAAGGGAGAGGATGAACAGCTTCGTGTAGCTGTGGAAACTCTTCTGAAGGACCTCGGCTCAAAAAAATAATATGTTATGGTAAAGCCCGGAGATATAGTCCGCTATCTGAATTCAGTAGGTGGCGGAGTGGTGACCAAAGTGGTCGGAAACATGGCTTATGTAGACGACGAAGGTTTTGAGACTCCGGTTCTGATACGCGAATGTGTAGTGGTGGGACAGGCTGCACCAAAAGCAGAATCAAACCACTATGCGACAAGTGCAAAAGATAAAACTGTGGCTTCGAAAGAGGCCACAGTTGCTACTTTTGGCATGCCGAAAGTCGTAGAGGAACCTAAGTTAGAAATTCCAGTTGAAGAGACTCCCGAAGGCGAGAAACTCAATGTTGTGCTCGCTTATGAGGCTGAAGACGTCAAAAAGCTGTCGACATGTGGAATAGATGCATATCTCGTGAATGATTCAAACTACTACTTGTCGTTTGTATACATGTCGAGAGCAAATGATTCGGAGCAGTGGATATGTCGCTATGCAGGAGTGGTAGAGCCTAATATACAGCTATTGCTCGGCGAAGTGAAGCGCGAGGATTTGGTGGATATGGACAGAGTGTGTATACAGTATGTTGCATACAAGTCAGACAAGCCTTTTGCGATGAAAGTTCCCGCAGTGGTGGAGCGTCCGCTCGATACCACGAAGTTTTTCAAACTACATTGCTTCAGAAGTAATGTTTATTTCGACAAGCCCGTAATAGCCATAGACGTGGTGAAAGACGATGTGCCGCAAAATAAGCCGGAAGCAGTGGTGGTAGATACGAAAGCTCTTGAAGAGAGCCTTAAAGCAAAGAAACGTGTCGATGAACGTCGCCGTCCGGTGAAAAAGCGCGCTGTAGAGCCAAAGTCGAAAGGCGATGGAATGATAGTAGTTGATCTTCATATTGATGAACTAATCGACAATACCCGCGGACTGTCGTCGGCCGATATGCTGAATCTGCAAGTGGATGAGTTCCGTCGCGTGATGGATGAAAATCTGAAGCATAAAGGTACGAAGATAGTTTTCATTCACGGAAAAGGAGAGGGTGTGCTTCGTCAGGCACTGATGAAGGAGCTATCTCATCGCTATAAAGGGCACGATGTGCAGGATGCATCGTTTCGCGAATATGGGTTCGGAGCAACACAAGTCACAATACGATGATTTGCTGTTTTTCCGGAACCGGCAACAGTTTGGCTGTTGCCAACATGCTATCATCGCAACTTGGCGATGAGGTGATGCGCATAGGTAAGTATTCAGGCCAAATCGTGGCTGCCGACTCGCATACGGAAAGGATAATATGGGTGTTCCCCGTCCACTCGTGGGGGATGCCCATATTTTTCAAAAAGTTTATGGCAGAATGTATGTTGGCGGATGAATATGATGGTGCTACGCATTATATGGTGGCTACGTGCGGCGATGATGCCGGACTGACTCACTTGATGTGGCGTAGAGCTGTGAGTGGTCGTGGGTGGAATGCAGGTGGAGCATTTACCGTTGTTATGCCGAATACGTATGTTGCACTTCCCGGATTTGATGTCGATTCGAAGAGCGTTGAGGCAGAGAAAATCGCAGCAGCTCGCGATAGAATCGAGTCGATAGCGCGAGCTATCAGTGTCGGTGCGAAGGTGGATGATGTAGTGTGTGGGGCTATGCCAGGATTGAAAACGCGTGTAGTATATCCTGCGTTTATGGCTACGCTGATTGCGCCATCGCGTTTTAGGTGTGGCGATACTTGCGTAGGCTGTGGCAGGTGCGTGTCGGTGTGTCCGCTTGATAATGTGAAATTAAATAGCGATACTCTTCGCCCATTGTGGGGTAAGAATTGCACTATGTGTATGGCCTGTTATCATGCTTGTCCACATCATGCAGTGGAGTGGGGGCGTTTTACGTCAGGCAAAGGGCAATATTTATGTCAGATTAATCCTTGGAAATAGCATAATCACCACCGGGTATGAGGCTCTCAGTGGTATCGTCGACCACAATGAGGTCGATTTTACCTTTTCGTTGCTCCACGCGCCGAATGACATCGGCAATAGTGGGGCAATTTGCATTTTGAGGAAAGAACTGAGCTCCGGTGTGCTGTGCAACGTGGTTGCCATCAGTGTATCCGAGACCAGTGAAAGCGACATAGCAATCCTCAGCGTTCTTTAATCGCGCTATTGTAGCTTCGACGGCATCGGGACTTACTATTACGAAAATTCGGCGAATAGGAGTGCCCAATTTTCGTTTAGGAATAGGTCGGATGCCTAAACGACCAGACCGATAGTCGTCCATCTGTTTTTCAAGATAGTTGTCGGCCATAGTTGTGGCTGATTTTTATTCTTGTTTGTCGGCTTCTGCCTTTTGGGACTTGCTGAGCTTTACCTTAATCGGGTCAAAGCCGTTGCCGTAAACGCCGTTGACGTGAGATTGAGTGATGAATGCGTGTTCGTCAATGCTCTTGATGATACGGAAGATGGTAACAGATTCGATTTTGCGACACATAACCATCAATATCTTAACGTTTTGCTTGCTGTACCAACCAGTTCCTTCAAGCACGGTGCAACCGCGATGAGCTTCGGTGTTGATGGCATCGGCAATCTTTTCCCAATGCTGTGAGAAAATGGTGAATTGAACGGCTTGACGAGTGGTGTTGATAATCATATCGGTCATAAATGATATGATGACAAGAGTCACAAAGCCGTAGACTACGGTGTCGATTTTGTGGAGGATGAGGAATGAAGAGGAGATGATGCAGAAGTCGATGTAGAGCATCGTGCGACCCATGCTGACATTTGAGGTTTTAGATACCATTGCAGCTACGATGTCGGTGCCGCCGGTGCTACCATTGTGGGTAAATGCTATGCCGATACCGATGCCACAAAGCAGGCCACCGATGATTACGTTCATAAACGGTTCGCCTTGAACCAATGGCTCGGGGAAGAGTGGAACAAGGAGTCCGATGAACGATGAAATAACGGTAGCTCCGAAGATGGTACGGATAACGAATTGCTTGCCGACTTTCTTGTATGCAAATGCCAGCAGGATGAGGTTGGTGGCATATTGAGTGACAGCAACCGGAATACCTACGCCAAATATCTTTTCTGAAATGAAGTAAATGAGTGTGCCAAAACCGGTAAGTCCTCCAATAACTACTTTTTCGGGGAAAATGAAAGCTGCGAACCCAAAGGCGTAAAGTAATATTCCGAATACGATGAAGACATAGTCGCGTGCGGAAAGCCAGATTTTTTTTGTTGACATTTGCATGGTTTTTAAATTTGTGAGGTCTTACCTGCGTTATTAGCTTTGCAAAGGTACGGCAAGCGTCGGAGAGAATCAAAATATTTTCCGCTTATTTTCTGACAAAATATCAAATGAATTTGTATTTTTGATGCTATGATAGTACCTGAAGATATATTAAAGACCGTTCCTGCAGAAGTATGTAGCGAATATTTGCGTTGGGCGCAGTATATGTACGATAATGTAAGTTTTAGTCGTCCCGAAAGCAAGCTTCATGCGATGGAGCATTGTGAGCGAGTGTTGCTATTTGCGTTGCTTATCGGTCGTGACTTGTTTCCGGACGACGAAGATGCCGTTGCGGCATTGGCGCAAGCATCTATATTCCATGATACGCGTCGATTGGATGACTACCTCGATCGCGGTCATGGAGCGCGTGCAGCAGTCTATTTTCGGGAGTATTGTGTGGAGCATCCGGAAATGCAGGGAAAGCGTGAGGCTGAGTATATGATGCGCTACCATGATCAAGACGATGCAGATGGTGATATCGCCCTATCGGCGGAGTTTGGCGATAAAGGGGTGAAATTATATCACGCATTTAAGGATGCCGATGCTCTCGATCGTTGGCGACTCGGCGGTTTGGGGCTTGATCCGAAGTATCTTCGCACGGCACCAGCAGTGGTATTGGTTGATTTTGCAAAGGAGCTCGTGGAGCGAACTGTGGATTCCGAATTTTTGAGTCAAATAGACAAAGAGGTACGTAGGACTATGAATCGCTGAGAAAATTTTGTAATTTTGAGGCGAAATATTAATACAATGCCGTAATGTGGCTGAGGCTTGGCTGTGTGTATATGGTCGGGCAATGTTGATTACGGCTTGACAGTGTAATATCGAAAATTATAACACCGTATATGGAAAATAAGGAAATAGTGCTGAGTGGTATTCGTGCTACAGGCAATCTTCATTTGGGCAATTACTACGGAGCTCTAAGTAAGTTTGTGAAAATGCAGAACGATGCTACTCACAATTATGAGAATCTGTTTTTTATTGCCGACCTTCATGCGCTGACTACGAATCCCGATCCGGATCAGCTTCATGCCAATGTGCGTAATATCGTATCGGAGTATCTGGCTGCCGGTTTGGATCCTGAGAAGTCGACTATATTTGTGCAGAGTGACGTGCCAGAAGTGTCGGAGTTGTATCTGTTGCTGAATATGCACGTCGGTATCGGCGAACTGATGCGTACGGCTTCGTTTAAGGATAAGGCTCGTAAGCAGCTTGGAATTAAGAATGATACTGACGAGGGTGAGATAGAACGCGAAATTATTGGTGCTGATTCAAATAAGCGCGTTAATGCCGGTCTGCTTACTTATCCTACACTGATGGCGGTGGATATTCTTATTCAGAAAGCCAATAAAGTGCCCGTGGGTAAAGACCAAGAGCAGCATTTGGAGTTGACTCGACGTTTTGCACGTCGCTTCAATAGCTATTATGGCGTAGAACTGTTCCCCGAGCCTACAAACTTTGATTTCGGTGGAGCTCCGGTGAAAGTGCCCGGTCTTGATGGTTCAGGAAAGATGGGCAAGAGCGAAGGTAACTGCATATATCTGATAGATGAAGAAAAAGTGCTTCGCAAGAAGGTGATGCGTGCTACAACAGATGAAGGCCCTCAGGCACCAAACTCTCCGATGTCGCTTCCGGTGCAGAATCTGTTTACATTGCTTGAGCTTACATCAACACCTGAGGTTGTAACTCACTTCCGCGAGGCTTATGCCGACTGTTCAATTCGCTATGGCGATCTGAAGAAGCAGCTTGCCGAGGATATTCTGAAAGTTACTACTCCTATTCGCGAGCGCATTGTGGATATTCGCAATGATGATGCTTATCTTGGTCGCGTGCTTCGCGATGGTGCAGAAAAAGCACGAGCCCGAGCAGCAGAAACGCTACGTCAGGCTCGCGAAATTATGGGAATCCGTAAATTTTATTGATTTATAAGGAGATTTTCAGCCTTTGGAGTGAGCATGTCGCGCACTTCGTAGGGCGAAACCATTACATCTACAATCCCTACCGAGTACGGAAGTATTTCGTAGGGATTGTAGTGTATATATATAGCTCCGTCAGCAATGTAGAGGTCGTTGCTAAGAGCGAATTTTTCAACCATCAGAGCTTGGTCGAGTTCGGTTTCGGTCATGTTGAGCTGAGCCGCAAGGTTTCTCTTTGCTATAGCTGTGAAGTCGGCTAAAGATTCGGTTTTGATGACATTCGCAGGGGAGAGGAGTGTAGAGTTGGCGAAGTCGTAGGTGATGGAGCGCGATGTGGTGTTGGGGTGTGCTCCACCGAGGTAGGCCGATTCGGTAATCTGGTATGTAATCATGCGATCCGAAAATTCGAGTACGCGTCCGGTGATGGTGCTGTTGTATGAAAACTCGGATTCAGAGAATGCTTCGGAAGTTGGTGTGACTGATGCGCCGGTAGATGGAATGCCTGTGGCTTCAGTATTGCCTACGTAGCGAATCATGGCATCTTTGACAGATAGGTCGTGATATTCGGGGAATGCGAAGGTCATAATTGAGTCTTGCAGGGGAGTCATGTCGTGGGAGCCTACCATCTTCGGCCATTGTATATTGGCTGTCATTACGAGGTGCATGGTGTCGCGATTCATGATAATCTCGTAGCTTTGAGCCGCATCAAGCAGAGCGACTTCAACGTCAAGCTCGTTGACCGAGGCCATAGAAGCGTTCTCACTGTCTTGTTTTTGAGAGCAAGCGGCGGCCGATACCAAAATTGCAGCCGAAGCAGCAATTAGAGTCAATTTCTTGTTCATAATGCAGTATGAGTTATAATTGTTATAATTTTTTAATTATGTAGTAATGCAAAGGTAATCTAAAAGTTCATTTCTCCAAGCATTAATGAATATTTTAACTGGAAAATGAATATAATTAATGGCGAATTGAATATTTTCAGCTTGAAGATGAATATTTTTTTTGATACAGTGTCGGATGGCTAAAAAGTCAAATATGTGAATATCAAATAAAAAACATGTTGAAAGGTGAAGATTTAGCGTGGAAAATTTGATAATTCACCCGAAAATGACTTACTTTGCAACCGCAAATTGAATTTACTAATTAAAATCTTGAAATTATGTCAGAAATTGCATCTCGCGTTAAAGCTATTATCGTTGACAAACTCGGCGTTGACGAATCGGAAGTAACTGAAACTGCAGAATTCACTAAGGATCTCGGCGCAGACAGCCTCGACACCGTTGAGCTCATCATGGACTTCGAGAAAGAATTCGGCATCACCATTCCCGATGATCAGGCTGAGAAGATCGCTACTGTAGGCGACGCAATAGCTTTCATCGAAAATGCAGGCAAGTAATACTTGCACACCGTATTTTAGCATATTTCAGTGTAGCCGTTGCTGTATAGCAATCGGCTATACTTTTATAACAGCAAATCAATTCAATCGATAATAATGGAATTAAAGAGAGTAGTGGTGACCGGTCTGGGAGCTATAACTCCGCTTGGACTTGACGTACCGACCACATGGGCGGCTGCGCTCGAAGGTAAAAGCGGTGCCGGACCTATCACTCATTTTGACGCTTCAAAGTTTAAGACTCAGTTTGCCTGCGAAGTAAAGGGCTTCAACGGCGCCGAGCATATCGACCGTAAGAAGCTCCGTACCCTCGACCTCTATGCTCAGTATGCGCTTGTTGCAGCTCGTCAGGCTGTGGCAGACAGTGGTATAGAAGAGGATCCCAATATCAATCGTAACCGTGTAGGCGTTATCGTTGCTGCCGGCATCGGCGGTCTGCATACTTTTGAAGAAGAAGCAGGCTACTATGCACTCAATGAGGAAAAAGGCCCTAAATATAATCCTTTCTTCATTCCGAAGATGATTGCCGACATTGCATCGGGTCACATCTCGATGGAGTATGGCTACCATGGTCCTAACTATGGTGTGGTTTCGGCTTGTGCATCGTCGAACAATGCTATTATTGACGCGTTCAACTATATTCGTCTTGGTAAGGCTGATGCATTCGTAACCGGTGGTGCTGAAGCAGCTATCTATCCTGCAGGTGTTGGTGGCTTCAACTCTATGCACGCTCTTTCTACACGCAACGATAGCCCCGAAACAGCTTCACGTCCGTTCAGTAAGTCGCGCGACGGCTTTGTAATGGGTGAAGGTTCGGCTGTGCTCGTTCTTGAAGAACTCGAACATGCTAAGGCTCGCGGTGCGAAAATCTATGCAGAAGTAGTTGGTGGCGGTATGTCGGCTGATGCTTATCATCTGACTGCCACTCATCCTGAAGGTCTTGGTGCAAAGCTCGCTATGAGCTCTGCTCTTGAGGATGCAGGTATGACTCCGGCTGATATCGACTATATCAACGTTCATGGTACTTCGACTCCTGTGGGCGACGTATCAGAAGTTAAGGCTATCGTAGATCTCTTCGGTGAACATGCGTATAAGCTAAATATCAGCTCTACGAAGTCGATGACCGGTCACCTGCTTGGTGCTACCGGCGCACTTGAAGCTTTGTTTAGTATTAAGGCTGTTCAGGAAGATGTGGTTCCCCCCACAATCAACCATGCAGATGATGATATCGACGAAAATATTGACTACAATCTGAACTTCACTTTCAATAAGGCTCAGCATCGTACGATTCGTGCAGCTTTGAGCAACGCATTCGGTTTCGGTGGTCATAATGCTACTGTTATCGTGAAGAAGTACGAAGAATAAGAGAGTATTCTCTTCGAGATATTAAAATGAAAAGGGGCAGATACCTATGAGGTGTCTGCCCCTTGTTGTATATATCGGACTGTCGTTGTCTTTATTTTAGGAGGGTGGTAATGTCGGGGATTGAGGAGAGTGCTGTTTGTTCGAGGGTGACAGGAACGATTGATACGTAGCCTTTGTCAAGCCAGTAGATGTCGGTGGTTGGGTCGTCGGGTTCGTTGTTGACAAATCGGCCGGTTAGCCAATAGAAAGGTTCGCCTGTAGGGGTGTGGTATTTGGCAAATTCTTCGGTCCAATATCCTGATGCGGCACGTACGACTTTCATGCCCTGTGGAGTGCATCGGGCAGGGATGTTGACGTTGAGGCATACGCCTTTAGGAAGTCCGCTGTCGAGAACTTTGCGAGAGATTAGGTCGATATAGGCTCCGCACTCGCTGAAGTCGGCGTCGCGTGCGTGGTCGAGTAGAGAGAATCCTACAGCCGGAATGCCGATGGTGCATGCTTCGAGCACGGCACCCATAGTGCCGGAATAGAGTACACAGTTGCCTGCGTTTGAGCCGTGGTTGATGCCACAGACCATGAGGTCGGGCTTGCGAGGAACGATGGTGTGCATGGCGAGTTTGATGCAGTCGACAGGGGTTCCGCTAACAGAGTAGAGCTGTGCGCCTTCATAGGATTCGAAGTGCTTGATGCGCAGAGGAGCATCGGCTGTGATTGCAGACGACTGGCCGGAACGTGGTGCGCTCGGCGCAACGGCTATAACGTCGCCAAATTTGCTCATACGATTGATGAGATAGTGGATGCCAGGAGCTTCCACTCCATCGTCGTTGCTTATGAGAATTAGGGGTTTTGTTTGCGTCATTTTATGTTTGGGTTGTGTTGATTTGTTGCAAAAATACAAATTTAATGGCAAACGTCAACCGTGGCTGTGCGTCGATTGTTATTATGACAGCTGAGTCACTCAGACGTCAGTGATTGTTTAATTTAACCCTAAAATGTTTTCTGCTTTATGAAAAGTTTTACAACCTTCAGCCTCCAGTATGCCCATCGTTTTTATGGATTTAAGGGGGAGGCTCAGTATCTTCATGGTCATACGGGTTTGTTGACCATTGAGGTGAGCGATACGGTGAACTGTGGTGTGAATATGGTGTTTCCGTGTAATGAGATTAAGAAGACGGCATGGAATGTGCTGCAAAATTTTGACCATGCCTTAGTGCTTCGTGAAGATGATCCGTTGCTTCCGGCAATAATCGGAGTGTATGAAAAGCAGGGCATTTTTAATGGTCAGCCACAAAATACAATGAAAGGTCCGGCATTTAAGACTGAGTTGGCTACAGCATATCCCGATGCACGTTTGGTTGTGACGAAAGAAACGATGACTGTGGAAGGAATGATAAAAATCGTGTATCACCTGCTGAAAGATAAACTGAAAATATCGAAAATTACCTTCACGAGTGGCGATAATGCGGCTACAGAAACATTTGAGCCGGAAGGTAGTCTTGAGCGCTGTCCGCTTTGTGGCGTAGCTCTTGATGAGCACGGCGTGTGCTACAAATGCGGCTATAAAAAGTAAAATTAGTGCGGCAGTTGCAACTGTTGCAATCGGTTCTGACATAAAAGCCAAGCCGGGCGGAGTATTGCTCCGACCCGGCTTGGTCAATTTTATTTTGTGTGTTTTGGATAGTTTAATTAATGTTGAGATTATTGAAGCTATGTTCTATCGCATTCAAAATGAGCAATCGAAAGATTTATTTGCACGTTTTGATTAAAAAAACTAACTTTGTGCTGATATGCCATCCAAACCTTTATGATTCATCATTAAATAGATGGCAATCTTGTAGCAACTTTGGAAATAAAACTTAACAACTGCTTGAAAGCCACACAGATAAGCAATCAGGCAGGAATAGAAAGTTTTGCCAAAACCCTCCATTAGAGCATTTTCTGTCTCCACACGATGGAAGTCTTAGCCGACGAAATATGCTGGTTTGCAATGCGCGATCTCAAACGCGCCAATGCAAAACTTCCGGCATACAAACAGCTCACCGAAGCCGGATTTGAAGTGTTCACGCCCATGACTACGCGCGTAGCTACAATACGTGGGCGTCGCATAAAGCAGCGTATTCCGTATATGTCTGATTTACTGTTTGTTCATACAAATCGCGCCACCCTCGATCCCATCGTAGCTCGAACCGACACTCTACAATACCGCTATGCCAAAGGACAAGGTTACTGCACGCCTATTGTAGTTAGAAATGCGGAAATGGATACCTTTATGCATTTTATCCGTACAACGGATGACGTAACGTACTATCAGCCAGACGAAATTACACCATCTATGTATGGGCGTATGGTGAGGCTCGTATGTGACGGTCCTCTCGATGGCTACGAATGTCGCCTGCTCTCTGCTCGTGGCACAACTCGCCGTCGTATCCTCATTCAACTATCCGGTCTCCTCTCCGCAGCCATCGAAATCAACCCCTCTTATATTCAG
>CAYQEN010000015.1:0-38032 GCA_964416545.1 uncultured Bacteroides sp.
TCTACACTCTCTGTATCAAATCCCGACACCGAAACCTCAACGCTATATCGTTGAGGGCGTGGCGCTTGTATATATAAAAAAACAAAAGGACAGTCTCCCGACTACCCTTATGCTTCAAATACACAATTATCTATAAAACAACTATTTTCTCTTTGTCAGATTATTACATCAGGACTCTATTTTCTAAAAATCCCGAAACAAACACACAAATGTGATGATACAAACCTCACATATTCTGTAACTTGTTTGTAATGCAAATTTATTAAAAATGTAACATCTCGACAATCTTTTGTACAATTTTAACGAATACTCATCTTCTCTCAGCGCGCACGCTGAAAATCCGACGGCGACATTCCGGTAAGACGCTTAAAATACTTACCGAAAGCCGATTGATTAGGAAAATTCAGATCATATGCTATCTGCTGCACATTCAGACCCGAATATCTAAGCATATTTTTTGCCTCCTGAATCACATAATGGTCTATCCACTCGGCCGCCGACATTCCGGTTGCATCCTTGATTACGTGCGATAGATACTTTGGCGACACGAAAAGCTGCTCGGCATAAAAAGCAGTATTACGCTGAGTACGATGATATCGAAATACCAGCGACATAAACTCGCGCACATAATTCTTGCGTCGCGGACTCATCTTCGACGTATCCGACTCCTCCGACCTGTGCCCCTCATGCGTATACACGAATTGAAGCAACTGATACATAGCAGCAACGAGCAAATTTCGCGAAATATTACGTACAAACATCGCATCCTTATTTGTCGACGTATTGAAATGTATCAAATCGAAATAGCCCTTCATCAGCATCATCTCCTCCGACGTAAGAGTCACCACCGGATCTCGTGTCGGATCTACGCTTACCACATTGAGCAAATTCGTATCAAGCGAAAGGTCGCGCAAGAAATCTCTTGACGCAAAAAACATATAATAGTCTACACTCTCTGTATCAAATCCCGACACCGAAACCATACTGCCGGTCGGAAGCACTGCAAGCATATTCTTGCTGATTTTGATATTATCTACATTCACCTGCAAGTCAAGATGACCTCCAAGACCGAGTATCATCGTCAGACCCTCCACTCTTATAGTCCGAGCCACAAACTCAGAGAGAGCTTTAGAATGTGTAAGATGAGCAAACGCATAATCCGAACCGAAATGACTGAACGCTGTTGATGTACGTTCCAAATGAGAATAATCCTTCCAGAGTATTTTGTTTGAGTCCATAGCTTTTTTAGGCTTATTATTCCGCAAATATAGACAAACACACCAACTTTCATAGCCTCTTTTGCATATTTTCATACCTTTTGACCAACATTCAACCTCAGCATTCCACCGTCCCCGATTTTTTTCATTATAAATTGCTATCTTTGCGGTGAATATGAGGTATCAACGCAAAAAAGGATTCATTCCGTGGTGCCGTCGCTACATCAGCATCAGCTTCGTAGCCACAGTAGCTATTCTCGCATATTTGGCTTTCTTTACCGACAATTCCGTCGCCGCAAGCTATGTGCAAGAACAGCGCAACGACTCATTGCGCACAGAAATCAAAATGGAAACCGATTCACTTGAATACTACAATCGCCTCAACCTTTTACTCAGCACCGACAAAGGAACACTCGAACAAATCGTACGAGAGCGATACCACATGCAGCTACCTCAAGAAGACGTTTACATCGTAGAATAATCATGACCACAACAGACTCAAAAAATGCTCGTCGCTCAACGGCAGCTATCTGGATTGTCAACATCGGACTACTATTAATCATGGCCGGCATAGCCATGCCGCTTTTGCGCACCGGAGCCGGCATCTACAACTACATTTTCAGCGCCGGAGCCGCAATTCTGCTTGCCGGACGTTGCATACAACCCGCCGAACCGAAACAAAGCCCCATACGCCTACGCCGACTCTGTCGCATTGAAATCTGGAGCGCTGTAATGTTCTGCGTAAGCGCATTTTTCATGTTCTACAAATCAGCCGGACGCATGGACTGGCTCGCATTCTCGTTGGCCGGAGGCGTAATACAAATCTACACCTCAATCATGATTCCGCGCGAACGTCAAAAGGCCGCAAAGAGTAAAAAGAGTTAAAAGCCCACACATTGTGGTCCATTAACGGCTCTCAATGGAAAATATCGCAAGCTCTCGGAATAGTAATTCTGTAGGATTTAGTAACTTTGCGCTCGAATGACACGTAATCTCACCATCGATCAAGGCAACTCCGCAGCCAAAATGGCTCTTTGGGAAGGAGAAACGCTTATCGACGTATGCATCGAACCTCACCTCTCCCCGATTGAAGTGGAGCGATTCATCAACCGTCACGAAGCAATCGACGCCGCTATCTACTGCTCGGTAGCGTGTCGCGGACGCGACGTGATCGACTGGTTGCGACAAAAAATCGCAAAAGTGATTCGTTTCAGTAGCAATACCCCTCTCCCTATAGCCATCGACTACGCTACTCCGAACACACTCGGAGCCGACCGCGTAGCCGCTGCTGTTGGCGCCTGGCAATCTTTTGCTGGAAAGCCTCTGCTCGTCGTCGATGCCGGCACTGCCGTCACATACGATGCCGTAAGCGCCGACGGACACTTCCTCGGTGGCAACATCGCGCCCGGCATGAGCATGCGACTTGAAGCTTTACACCGCTTCACCGCACGACTCCCACGAGTAGAAGTGCCTCGCGAAATCAACTACAATAGTTGCTTTGGCAACGACACTCCATCGGCCATGATACTTGGAGCCGTCTACGGAATCGTTGGTGCCATATCATACTACCGCCACCACCTCCCCGACAACACCGAAGTGGTAATGACCGGCGGATGGGCCAACGAACTCAGCAAACTTTGCGACTTCGACGTCAATGTCGATCCCCATTTGGTAAGTCGCGGACTTAACAGAATATTATCGTACAATGAAACTAAATAGACTACATCTTACCGCAGCAATCCTGCTGACGTTAATTTCAGTTCAAGGCTTATTTGCCCAAAACACATCAAGTCCGTACTCTCGCTTCGGATACGGTCTGTTAAACGACAATGCCACCGCAACACAGCGACAGATGGGCGGCATAGGCTACGGCATGAACTCCGGACGCCAGATAAATGCGATGAACCCCGCATCCTACGCATTTATCGACTCGTTGACATACCTATTCGACATGGGCATTAACTATACAAGCATCAAACGCACCGAAGGTGACGCAAAAGAAAATACGTCTGGTGGCGGTCTCGACTACATCACCATGCAGTTCCCCGTCAGCAAGCGAATCGGCATGAGCATCGGACTCCTACCCTACTCTTCTGTCGGCTACGCATTCGGCTCTGAAATCGAAAATGGTCTTTACACACGTCAAGGCACTGGTGGTCTCAACCAGCTCTACGCCGGTATCGCCGGACGCATCCTCGACGGTCTAAGCGTTGGTGTCAACGCATCATACCTATTCGGCAATGTCATCAACGACGCATACGCAACTGCCGAATCTGGTAGTGAAGCTCTCTTTGAGCAAGTTACATCAGTTCGCGACTGGCACATCCAAGCCGGTGTGCAATACTCTTTCAATGTCGGTCGTAAAAATCGATTCACCCTCGGCGCGGTTTACTCTCCCGAAAAGACTCTACTCGGACACGCCTGGGTCACTCAGTACGACGTAACAGCCGACACCGAACCCATCGAACACCAGCGTGTAAGCCTGCGCAACAACGCCGGTCTACCCGAAACATGGGGTGGTGGCATCAACTACACTTGGGACAATCGCTTCATGGTTGAAGCCGACTACACCTATCAGCCGTGGAGCAAAGTGAAAGTCCTCAAACTTGAAGGCTTCGACCAAAACAACTTTGCCGACCGCTGGCAAATCAGCTTAGGCTCGCAATTCACTCCGGCTGAACGCGGAAGCTACCTCCGTCGCGTGAGCTACCGCGTAGGTGGATTCTTCAACAACGACTACATCATGGTAGGCACAAACCGCGTGCGCGAATACGGTCTCTCTT
This sequence comes from uncultured Bacteroides sp., assembly GCA_964416545.1. Lineage (GTDB taxonomy): Bacteria > Bacteroidota > Bacteroidia > Bacteroidales > Muribaculaceae > Paramuribaculum. The sequence continues at coordinate 4,001 of CAYQEN010000015.1, forward strand.
GTGGTTTCGGACTGCCCACTCTCGGCCGTACCATCGTCAACCTCGGCTTCGAATACCGTCATCGTCAGGCTCACCCCAACCCCCTGCTGAAAGAAAACTACTTCAGCATCCGTTTGGGTCTGAACCTCAACGAAATCTGGTTCCAGAAGTCTAAGATTAAATAATAGCAATGCCTACACACTCCGAATGTCATCCGGACACTACCAACACTCGTTTGCGACTTCTGCCGGTCTTTGCCGCATTGTTGCTACTGAGTGCCGCCATTTCGTGTAGCGACAAAAAGCAGCCCCTACACCCCGGTAGCATTGACACGGAGACATTCCCCACAATGAAAACGACTGACGTGAGCACCCTTATCTCTGATTCGGGTGTTACACGTTATCGCATACAAGCGCCTCTGTGGCTCATGTTTGAAGAAGCCACAGAACCCACATGGCGATTCCCGCAAGGGCTTCATATCGAAAAGTACGACAACGCACTACGCACAGAAGCCACCGTCGACTGCGACTCCGCCACATTCATCAAGCTCAAGCAGATATGGCGACTCGATGGCTACGTTCGCATCGCCAACACTATAGGCGAAAAATTCCTCACCCCCCAACTATTTTGGGATCAGCGCCGACAGAAAATCTACTCTGACTCATTTATTCACATCGAAAAATCCGACCGCATCATTGAAGGATACGGATTTGAGTCAAACGAAAAGATGACCGACTACCGCGTACTCAACGTATCCGGCATTTTCCCCGTAAGCCAATTTACCGGTCGTACAGCCACCTCATCCGACAGCACCGCAACTGTTGTCACCCCAACCGTCCCTGCGCCCTAACGACGCAACGCCTACAAGCTCATACTCACCTCACAAACCCCACTTATCATGAACCTTACCACTTGGATTATACTCGCCGTTGTATCTCTGATATTCTCCGCGCTCTTCTCAGGCACAGAGATAGCCTACATCACGGCAAATCGCGTGAGAGTTGGGCTTGACGTAAAACGCGGAGGATTAATCAACCGCATCATAAATCGCTTCTATTCCGACGAAAATCTATTCATCACCACTCTCCTCGTCGGCAACAACATCGTTCTCGTCATCTACGGCATGGGCGCAGCCTTCCTCATCGAAGAGCAGTGGCTATCCCGATACCAGCTCAACGAAGCCGTTGTTCTCTTCATTTCCACAGTTATCTCCACGGCTGTCATACTCCTCATTGGCGAATTTCTTCCTAAATCGATATTCAAAGTCAATCCAAACGTATCTCTGAAGCTATTCGCTATACCCATCTTCCTCTTCTTCATCATCCTATACCCAATCTCCATATTCACCGCATGGCTTTCTAAAATGCTGATGCGCTTATTCGGCATTCGCGCCGAAGGACAGCAACTCGGCATCATTTCCGTCGGCGACCTCAACCGCTACATCGAAGACTCTATCGACGAAGCAAACCCCGAAAAAGCAAACGTCGAAAACGAAGTAAAGATATTCCACAACGCGCTCGACTTCTCCACCACACACATACGCGACTGCATGTTGCCGCGCAATGAAATTGTATCTGTCAACATCGACACCATCACCCGCGACGAGCTATCTGCCCTCTTCACATCCTCAGGACGAAGCAAGATTGTAGTTTATCGCGAAGACATCGACAACGTTCTCGGCTACATCCACGTAAGCGAACTATTCGACCCTGCGTCCGACTGGAAAGAGCACATCAAGCCCGTCATATTCTCGCCCGAAACAATACTTGCCAAGAAACTAATGCGACGACTCCTCGCCGAAAAACGTTCTATGGCTATCGTTGTCGATGAATTTGGTGGCACTGCCGGACTCGTCACTCTCGAAGACCTCGTGGAAGAAATCTTCGGTGACATTCGCGACGAACACGACTCTGCGGCATCTGCCGTACGCGAAATCGAACCGGGCATCTACGAATGTTCCGGCCGCATCGAAGTTGCGCATCTGCGCGAATCCTACCACGTCGACATTCCCGAGGACGACGAATACCAAACACTCGCCGGCTATATCCTATTCTCTACCGGAACAATTCCACAGGAAGGCGAAACCATCGTTATCGACAAGTTTGAATTCACCATCAAACGTCGCACCGCCACTCGCTTAGAGCTCATACGCATAGCGCCGGCGCCCGAAAACTAAGCCACACAGCTAAAATACAACACCACACAACAAAACCCGACCGTATGAATCACTCACTCGGCCGGGTTACTACTATTAACTAATACTTATTATGAAATGCCTTACAGACGCTGCTTGATTGACGCCGTTTCAGCCTCATAGCCGGGCTTTTCAAGCAGGGCAAACATATTGCGCTTATAATCTTCCACACCAGGCTGATTAAACGGATTCACGCCGAGCATATATCCGCTGATACCACATCCCTTCTCGAAGAAGTAGATAAGCTGACCGAGATAACGCTCCGACAGCTCAGGAATCGAAATGCGAAGATTGGGCACTCCGCCATCCACATGAGCTATGCGAGTACCGAGTTCAGCCATCTTGTTCACCTCATCCACACGCTTACCGGCTATGTAGTTAAGACCGTCAAGATTATCGGCATCCGAAGGTATCACAGTCTTGTGGCTCGAAGTTTCCACCGACAGAACGGTTTCAAAAATGGTTCGTTCGCCATCCTGAATCCACTGACCCATCGAATGCAAGTCAGTCGAATTGTCTACCGACGCGGGGAAAATACCCTTATGCTCCTTACCTTCACTTTCGCCGTAAAGCTGCTTCCACCATTCAGCAAAATAGTGAAGTTTCGGATTATAGTTCACCATTATTTCTATCTTCTTACCTGCACGATACAGTGCATTGCGAGTCGCAGCATAAAGTAGCGACGGATTCGACTCGAAGTCAGTACCACGAGTTGTAGCTTCCATCTCCACTGCTCCGGCAAGCAGAGCCTTGATATCGTAGCCTGCCACAGCGATAGGCAGTAAGCCCACCGGAGTAAGCACAGAGAAGCGACCGCCAACATTGTCGGCAATCACAAATGTCTTGTAGCCCTCTTCAGTAGCAAGCTTTCGCAGTGCTCCGCGACGCTCGTCAGTGATCGCTACGATACGCTTTGCAGCAACTTCCTTACCTGCTGTACGCTCCAACATCTCTTTGAGGAGACGGAATGCAATTGCAGGTTCTGTTGTTGTGCCCGACTTCGATATCACGATTATGCCGAACTTCTTATTTTCAAGATAGCTCATCAGTTCATAGAGATAATCCTCTCCAATGTTCTGACCGGCAAAGAGAAGCTGTGTTTTCTCTCCCTTATATGCAGCAAACGAATCGCTAAGAGCCTCTACCACAGCCTTTGCGCCGAGATACGAGCCTCCAATACCGATAGCCACCACCACTTCACACTCTTCGCGAAGCGCATTGGCAGTTGCACATATATCGTCTACCAAAGCAGCTGTAGTTTCTGTCGGAAGATTTACCCATCCGAGGAAATCATTTCCGGCACCTGTGCCGCTTTCTACAGTATCCAGACATTTCACAGCCTCGGGAAGCAGAGCCTTGATATCCGACTCACTCACCACCCCGAAACTATTTCGAATGTCTACACTTATTTGGTTCTTCATACTTATATTTTGGTTACGTGTATAATATCAAACAAATGTATTTCCGATGCCACGGATTATCTTATCCGCGCGACCGTGCTCATACAATATCGAATACACGCCATCGAGTATCGGCATCTGCACTCCATAGCGCTCATTGATTTCGTGCATACATTTCGTACCATAGTAGCCTTCGGCTGTCTGACTCATCTCCATACGGGCAGCAGTCACCGAATAGCCCTTACCTATCATGGCGCCGAAATTATGATTGCGGCTAAACTGCGAATACGACGACACCAGCAAATCGCCAAGATATACAGAGTCACATATCTGACGCTCACACGGAGCTACCGTATTGAGGAAGCGCTCCATTTCGCGCACGGCATTACACACAAGCATTGCCGAAAAATTGTCGCCACACTTCAAGCCATGCACCATGCCGGAAGCTATCGAATATACATTTTTAAGCACCGCAGCATACTCCACTCCCTCCACATCTGTTGATGTGATAGTGTGCATAGCGCGACCGCTCAAACACTTCGAAAATTCATCAGCCATTTCGATGTTCGAGCAAGCGATCGTCAGAGTACTCTGTCGACCGAGAGCCACCTCTTCTGCATGACACGGACCTCCGATTACGAGCATACGCTCCGAAGCCACTCCGTATTCACGCTTCATGTAGTTCGTCACGATCTCGTTCACATCAGGTATGATACCCTTTACGGCTGTCACAACATTCTTGCCGCTTATATCCACGGACAATTTCTCAAGATGAGAGCGAAAATAAGGCGACGGCATCACCAATAGCAACGTATCGGCCTTTTCGCACACCTCATTTATATCGCTTGAGAATGTTATGCGGTCAACATCGAATATCACATCGGTAAGATACGCCGGATTATGACGCAGACGCTTGAAATCCTCAATGCGGTCGTCGCGGCGCATATACCAATATATTGATTCACAGTTGTCGAGAAGGAGTTTGGCAATGGCTGTCGCCCAACTGCCACCCCCCATCACGGCTATTTTACCTGGAAATTCCATAAATCTTGTTTTAGGTTTACGCTTCAGCCAAAGCTGCGGCTGCTTCAATCCAGCCTTTTACTTCTTCGTCTGACGGATTCTTCAGTTCGAGCTTGAATTTTTTATTCAATCCGCAAAGATCCTGACGAAGCTTTCCTGCCGAAGCAGTCTGTCCAAGCTGCTGCACGGTATATACGCCCAACTTATAGAGCGGTGCAACCCACTCTTCAGCAACGCCTACAGCAGCAAATGCAGCCTCATTATCACGTGCCTGCACCTTTTCAGGACGCATCTGAGGGAAGAAGAGCACCTCTTGAATGGTAGTCTGACCTGTCATAAGCATTACCAGACGGTCCATACCGATACCCATGCCAGATGTCGGAGGCATACCGTATTCAAGCGCACGGATGAAGTCCTTATCGATAATCATGGCCTCATCATCGCCCTTTTCGCTAAGACGCATCTGTTCCACGAAGCGTTCATACTGGTCTATCGGGTCATTCAGCTCAGAGTATGCATTGGCAAGCTCCTTGCCGTTCACCATAAGTTCGAAACGCTCTGTAAGTTCCGGATTCTCGCGATGACGCTTTGTTAGCGGCGACATTTCGATAGGATAGTCGATTATGAAAGTCGGCTGAATGTAATTACCTTCACACTTTTCACCGAAGATTTCGTCGATAAGTTTTCCCTTACCCATCGATTCATCTACTTCGATGTCAAGACGGCGGCAAACATCGCGCAATTCTTCCTCGCCCATACCGGTAATATCTATGCCTGTATGCTCACGGATAGCGTCAATCATGGTCACGCGTCGATACGGAGCCTTAAAATCTATCTCCCTATCGCCAACCTTCACTTTGGTTGTACCGTTCACCTCAAGACATATCTTTTCGAGCATCTTTTCAGTAAACGCCATCATCCAATTGTAGTCCTTATAGGCCACATATATTTCCATGCAGGTAAATTCCGGATTGTGCGTACGGTCCATACCTTCATTGCGGAAATTCTTCGAGAACTCATAGACGCCCTCAAAACCTCCGACGATAAGACGCTTCAGATACAATTCATCGGCAATACGCAGATACAACGGAATATCAAGAGCATTGTGGTGAGTGATAAACGGACGAGCCGATGCTCCACCGGGTATCGACTGAAGTATCGGAGTTTCCACCTCCATATACCCATGCTCATTGAAATAATTACGCATTGTGTTATACACCTTCGTACGCTTCACGAATATTTCCTTCACGCCGTCGTTTACCACAAGGTCTACATAGCGACGACGATAGCGCAATTCCGGATCGTCAAAAGCATCATAAGTCACGCCGTCCTTCACTTTTACAATCGGAAGCGGACGCAACGACTTGCTCAAAACCGTAATTTTTTCGGCATGAACGGTCACCTCTCCGGTCTGTGTGCGGAATACGAAACCCTCAACACCGATATAGTCACCGATATCAAGCAACTTCTTCACCACCACATTATAGAAATCCTTATCTTCACCCGGACAGAGGTCATCACGGCTCACATACACCTGGATGCGACCCTCGCTGTCCTGAAGTTCAAGAAACGATGCCTTACCCATTATGCGGCGGCTCATAACACGACCGGCCACACTCACCTCTCGGCGGGGTGCATCATCCTTAAAATTTTCTTTTATTTCGCAAGTATAGCCGCTCACCGGAAATTCGGCTGCGGGATATGGATCAATGCCACGGCGACGCATTTCTTCAAGCGAGCCACGACGAACTATTTCCTGTTCACTAAGTTCAAGTAGATTTGTTGCCATAAGTATGCTCTGGTTCAAATTTCTGCAAAAATACGCAAATTTCACCACACCCCCACCCTTACACCAAACTTTTTATCATAATTCACACAAAGCACACCCATCCCCCTTTTGTGCATTCCCAATTCGAAGAGTGTTATTCGGATAGGAAGAAATTTACTATATTTGCCGTCGATGAAAAAGATTCTTTTTACACTATACATTTTGCTGGGCATAGTCTGCGGTGCCAACGCTGCTACATACACTGTCGAGCAAGTACCTAACGTCCACGTAGCCGACAGAAACCAATTTGTTTCAAACCCCGACAACATTCTCTCTCCGACGGCCGTCGCTACGCTCAACCGCACGATTGCTGGCGTTTGGGACTCCACTTCGGTCGAAATGATTGTCGTAGCCGTCGACGACATCACAGGCTACGAAGTCAACCAATTTGCCACTAAGCTCTTTGAAGAATGGGGAATCGGCAAGAAAGACACCGACAACGGCCTGTTAATCCTCATCGTCAAAGACATACACCGCATTGTCATTCGCACCGGACGCGGCATTGAAGGTGCTCTGCCCGACGTCATTTGCGGACGCATCATTCGCGATGTCGTTGCGCCTGAATTTCGACGCAACAACTACGATGCCGGCACAATTAAAGCCGTCGACGTCATGTCAGCAGCCATCGTAAATCCGCAAGTTGCAGCCGAACTTAAATCCAAATTCGCCAACGATGCTCGGCAACCCATTTCGCTTTCCGACTTCTCGCTCGACAGCATTTTCGGGATGATGACCAAAATCGGCGCACTTGCCTCTCTCATCCTTCTTGGTGCCATAATTTGGCTGACACTATTCGTCGACAAAAAAGCGCCTCAAGAACGCTACCGCAAGCTCAACACTCTGAAGCCTATCGCATTGTTTATGTGTTTTTTCGGACTCGGCATACCATTGACTGCCTACATTCCGCTCATTATTGCCATGAAGCGCATCCGCAATAGCCGACGCTCATGTCCCAACTGCGGCACTCGCATGAAGAAACTCGACGAACAGACCGACAATCTGTATCTCACTCCGGCGCAAGACACCGAGGAGCGACTAAATTCCATCGACTACGACGTATGGCTCTGCCCCGATTGTGGCGAAACAGATATAATTCCATACATCAACCACTCGTCGGCCTACACTGAATGCCCTGTATGCCACGCCCACGCCTGCACTCTCACTTCCGACCGCATAGTCGTAAAACCTACCACTACCCGCAACGGACAGCGCGTCAAAACATACACCTGTCTTAACTGCCAAAACAAGACCCACCGTAACATCACACTCCCAAAAGAAGTCATCACCCCCATCATCATTGGTGGCATCGGTGGCAATGGTGGAGGTGGTGGCGGATTCTCCGGAGGCAGCTTCGGTGGTGGCATGACTTCCGGTGGCGGAGCTTCCGGTGGTTGGTAATATCACCTAACTAAAACATTCCCCCTTTTCGCAATGACCGATTTTCTTTCTTCATACCACCTGCTCGGACTTGCCATAGGTCTATGCACATTCCTTATCATCGGACTTTTCCACCCCCTTGTCATCAAAGGCCACTACCACTTCGGCACCTCCTGCTGGCGATGGTTTCTCGTAGCTGGCATAATATGCATGGGCGCATCTCTTCTTGTAGCCGACGTCTTTTGGTCGTCCATTCTCGGAGTCGTTGCATTCTCCTCTTTTTGGAGTATAGGCGAAGTCTTCGAACAGAAAAAACGAGTCGCCAAAGGTTGGTTTCCCGAAAATCCTGCCCGAATCCGTCGCAACGAATCCGCCGATAAGCGATAGACTATTCTTCGCTCAAATCGTCGTATTTCTGGAATAAGAAATCATTATAGGGGAAGCGCGACAAGTGTATCTCCTTCGACTTGTCATATAGCTTCTGCTTCAGCTCATCGATATTAATACCCTTCTTAGCCGAAACAAACACTACATCATCGCCGAGCGTGTTCATCCACGAAGCCTTCAGCTCGTCGAGCGACACATTTTCACGCGTTGCAGGCGTAAGATCGTCGGCATCTTTAGGCACATAGCTAAACGCATCTACCTTATTAAACACCACAATCATAGGCTTATCCACACCTCCACACACATCTGAAAGCGTACGATTCACCACCTCGATTTGCTCCTCAAAGTTAGGATGCGATATATCCACCACATGCACCAGCACATCGGCATCGCGCACCTCATCAAGCGTCGACTTAAACGACTCTACCAGATGCGTCGGTAGTTTGCGTATAAATCCCACTGTATCAGTCAGCAGGAAGGGGAGATTATCGATAATCACCTTACGCACAGTCGTATCGAGTGTGGCAAACAGTTTATTTTCGGCAAACACATCGCTTTTGCTCAATAGGTTCATCAGCGTCGATTTTCCCACGTTGGTATAACCCACGAGAGCCACTCGTGTCAGCTTGCCTCGATTCTTGCGCTGAATAGCCTTCTGGCGGTCAATACTCTTCAACTCCTCTTTCAGACGCGATATTTTATCGAGAATAATACGACGGTCGGTCTCAATCTGAGTTTCACCGGGACCACGCATACCGATACCGCCTCGCTGACGTTCAAGGTGAGTCCACATTCGAGTCAGTCGAGGTAGCAAATACTGATACTGAGCCAATTCCACCTGAGTCTTTGCATTTGCCGTCTGCGCACGCTTGGCAAAAATATCTAGTATCAGACTCGTACGGTCAAGTATCTTTATTTGGAGTTCACGCTCTATATTAGCCACCTGCTTCGATGTCAGATCATCGTCAAAGATTGCCATACCAACCTCATTTGCCTCTACAAACTCCTTAATTTCCTGAAGCTTGCCCTTTCCGACAAATGTGCGAGAATCGCGCTGAGGCAGTCGCTGGAGATACTTTCCAACAGTCACAGCCCCGGCCGTATCAGCCAGAAACTCCAATTCATCGAGATACTCGTTTGCCTTCGCCTCATTCTGCAATGGCGTTATCAGACCGACGAGCACAGCTCGCTCGGTGGTTTCTTTATCTATTATAAGGTCTTTCATCTTTCCGATTCAATTCTGCAAAAATACTCAAAAACTGCCGTTTTCTATCTCTCCACAGACAAAAAAGCCGTTACAGCAGCTCAATACCTGCGCGGGCACATTCCCGGCGCTGCTCCTCGGGCCATATCGACACCTGCACCTCGCCGATATGCGCCTTTTGCAGAAGCAGCATACACAGACGACTCTGACCGATACCGCCACCAATCGACGGAGGCAGCTCCCCTGCCAGCAACCTACTGTGGAACAAGAACTTACGCCTATCCTCACACCCCCGCATAATCAACTGACGTTCAAGCGATTCTGGGCTTACGCGGATTCCCATCGACGAAAGCTCCACACCTCTGTCCAACACAGAGTCATACACTATCAAATCGCCATTCAGCCCCGGCAGGCCGTCCTCGCCAGGCGTAATCCAGTCATCATAGTCCGGCGCGCGACCATCATGCGGCTTGCCATCCGACAGCGGAGCACCGATTCCTATCACAAAAATCGCGCCATACTCTCTCACAGCACGATCTTCGCGCTCCGTAGCCGACAGCCCGGGATACCGTTGCAACAGCTCTTCGGCATGGATAAACGTCACATTCTCCGGTAGCCGTGGCGTAATATGCGGAAACTGTTCATACACCATCCACTCAGTTGCCCGCAAAGCCTCATAAATCCGCATCACAGTCATTTTCAGATAGTTCACCGTTCTGTCCCCCTCCGAAATCGTCCGTTCCCAGTCCCACTGGTCAACATATAGCGAATGTAGATTATCAAGCTCCTCATCAGCGCGAATTGCATTCATATCCGTATAGAGTCCGAACCCCGGAGCTATACCGTAAGCCTCAAGCTTCGTGCGCTTCCACTTTGCCAGCGAATGCACCACCTCTGCCCTACGGTCGCCCATAGCCTTCACCGGGAAACTCACCGCTCTCTCCACGCCGTTAAGGTCATCATTCAGACCCATACCCGACATAACAAACAGCGGCGCAGTCACGCGACGCAAACACAAAGCCTCCGAAAGCCTACGCTGAAAGCACTCCTTTATCATCTTGATAGCCACCTCCGTCGTTTCCGGCAGCAGCTTCTGACGATAGCGATTTGGTATAATTAACGCCATTTTGATATCATTTTCCACAAATATATATCAAAATACCACAACCGCCAACTATTCTCCCTCCAGACCTCTTAATTTTCCTCTTTTCGCTTTAACCTCGCGGTTTAGCGCGGTTCTTGCCTCAAATGATAATGATTTCTCAGAGCCTCGAAGTCCTCTGGCGCAGAACGTAGCGCACGAGTATCCTCCATTGGGTCATATGTCGACATTATCATCTCAGCGCTCACCCCATCCGGAGCATCAGCAGGTGTCGGCTCCCCAAATTCACACTTCGGCAACCCAAAAAATTCAGTCAGTGCATTGACAGCCATATGAGTTGCGCGAATCTTCCCCTCCGCCGAATACCCGGCTATATGAGGTGTTGCTATCGTCGACAGTTCAAGCAATTCGCGGTTGATATTAGGCTCACCTTCCCAACAGTCAATCACCGCTTGACTCACTGCTCCACTACGCATAGCCTCAACCAAAGCGGCGGTATCGACCACCCCTCCGCGAGCCGAATTGATTATTACAGGTAATTTCTTCACACGACTGAGAAAATCGCGACCACACAAATGATACGTTGCATGCTCTCCACAACGAGTCAATGGTGTATGAAATGTCACCGCATCCGCCTCATCAGCTATCTTTTCGAGCGAGCAGAAATCATTGCCTCCCTCGCGTTCCGCACGTGGCGGATCGCATAGCAGCACATTCATTCCAAGCGATTTAGCCCATCGAGCCACAATTTTTCCTACATTTCCCACCCCCACTACACCAAGTGTACGACCGGCTACACTTCCGCCCCACACACTCAGTAGCGAAGCACAAACATACTGCGCCACAGCCTGAGCATTACATCCCGGAGCATTCGCTACGGTTATTCCGGCCGACTCACACCACTGTTTATCAACGTGGTCAAGTCCTATTGTCGCCGACACAACAAGACGACAGCGACTACCCTCAAGCAGTTCGCGGTCGCAACGCGTGCGCGTGCGCGTAATAATAGCGTCAGCATCAGCCACCGCCTCACGTGTCATCTCCTCCGGAGCAAGATATTCCACCTCGCCCACCTGCTCTACCACACCCTTTATATAAGGAATATGGCTCTCAACTATTACTTTCAAACCCATAGATTTACGAAATAAATCACCGCATAGCAGAGCAACATACCGCACACCACTATATATGCGCGACGATTTGCATTGACACGGAAAAACAATCCTACCTGAAAAGCCATCAGACAGTTCAGTAGCGACATATAAGCCATACAATTTCGAAAATCAACCAGCACAGCCACCGCCGTACCAAGCGTCAGCATCATCAGCAATCCACTGAATGACCTATCCTTAGCATTATAGCTGTAGATTTTCACCATATTAATGGCACACAGCAGAAATCCGCCGATTACCGTTATTCCAACCGTCACAAGTAGCGTCACGAGCCGTCCTCGATCGAGCGAAGTCAGCAATGTTTCAGGCCACGGCCAATGCACATCACCGGGCGTAGCCAATCCGAGACCAAACACTATCCACGCTGGAGCTATTATACCCACCGCTGCCGATAGTAGCATTCTCGGTCCCGAGCACCGCATCTGACTGAACGACAGCAGAAACATCGCAATATACACCGCATAGACGTAATCACACAATAGCAACGCCGACAACACGAAAAATACCAAAAACACCCTTCGCGTCAGTTTCGGCGCAAGATACGTCGTATAAATTACCGTCAATACCCCAAGCACAGCCACATTCAGCACCACGCCACCTATCGCACTGCCTATCAACGCAGGCGTAGCAGCCTGCATTACCATAAACAGCCCGAGAAATAGTAGCGAGGGGGTGCGTAGCAGATTAAATACCCGGTTCAGCGCATCCATCAGAGCCAACACGCCCACTGTCAGAAACAGCCCCGTGCCAAATCGCACTGCCGGATCGGCTATCCACATCGATGGCGAGGCAAAAACCGGACCCGAATTCAGGCCTGCGTCCACCGCCGTTGGGCGATAGCCCGCCACCGCAGCAAACAAGCCCAACACCATCAACAGTATGGCGCACGACCGACTTGCCAAAAACCGCGTGGTCTTTGTCTCAAAAGATTTCATACGTCGATGCCGTATTTTTAGTATTTCATCAAGTCACGACCTATGTCGCGGCGGAAATACGAGCCTTCAAAACTAATTTTAGCCACCGAAGCAAAGCTCTTGCCCACAGCGTCGGCTATATCATTACCGAGCGAGCTGACAGCGAGTACTCGACCTCCGGAAGTCAGCACCTCACCATTCTCTCCGGCTTTAGTTCCTGCGTGGAACACAGTGCTTTCTGTCACGTTTTCGAGACCTGCTATCACCATTCCCTTTTCATAATCGCCAGGATAGCCACCGCTTACCATCATCACTGTAGCAGCAGTCAGCGAACTCTCTTTCAGCTCCGTATCGCCTAAATTTCCCTCTGCGGCAGCCTTCATAAGAGCCACCAAGTCGCTATCGATGCGAAGCATCACAGCCTCTGTTTCAGGGTCGCCCATACGAGCATTGTATTCGATTACCATCGGTTCGCCACCAACGTTTATCAGACCGAGGAAAATAAATCCGCGATAGTCTATGCCATCAGCCATCAATCCCTTGACGGTCGGCTCTACAATGCGTTCACGCACCTTTGCCATAAATTCGGCATCGGCAAACGGAACGGGGCTGATTGCTCCCATACCGCCGGTATTAAGGCCGGTATCGCCTTCACCGATACGCTTATAGTCTTTCGCCACGGGCAGTATGCGATAACCGCCATGCCCGTCCGACAATACGAACACCGAGCACTCTATACCACTGAGAAACTCTTCGATTACCACCGTAGCCGATGACGCTCCAAACTGTCCGGCCAGCATCTCTGCCAACGCGCTCTTGGCTTCATCGAGATTTTCGATTATCAGCACGCCCTTTCCGGCAGCCAAACCGTCGGCTTTAAGCACATAAGGCGCAGCAAGTTCTTCAAGAAAAGCCTGACCCTCGGCCAAAGTTTCTGACGTAAACGAGCGATAGCGAGCCGTAGGTATACCGTGGCTTTCCATAAATCGCTTCGCAAAGTCCTTACTACCTTCAAGCATCGCACCACTCTTTTCCGGACCCACTACGAGCAGACCCGGTCTGTGAGCCTTAAAGAAATCGGTAATGCCGGCCACCAGAGGATCTTCATTACCCACCACTACCATATCTATGGCGTTGTCTGCCACAAACTTGTCGATAGCTTCAAAATCAAGAGGCGACATAGCCACATTTGTGCCATACGCCGGAGTTCCCCCATTACCGGGAGCTATATAAAGTTTGTCCAGAAGAGGGCTCTGACTCATTTTCCATGCTAAGGCCGATTCACGGCCACCGCTACCGAGAAGAAGTATATTCATGATGGTACTTGAATAGGTATTATGTTATTGGGTTGTTTATCTTTTGTATATGAAGTTTAATCCTGCTGAGGTTCCTTACCGCTTTCAGTGTCGGTTCCGGGACGCTTCCATCCGCGACGCGGACGCATATTCACGCCACCCTCTGCCGGCGGAAGCGACGGCTTCTTGCCTACGAGCATCTTCAGTGCCGACTCACTACGCTTGCTGGCCAATGGATTTTCGCTATTCACCTCAGCATCGCGCTGACGACCAAACGGTTTCGAACCTTTACGTCCACCCTGAGCCGACTTGCGCAGTCTTTCTTCTATCATATTGCGCGAAGCTCCGCTACGTTTAGGAGCCTTTGCTTCACGACCTCCGAATCCGTCGCGACGAGCTCTATCGCGCCATTCTCCATCACTGATGCGACGGGCAGGCTTTTTCTCCTCGCTCTTCTGTTCGGTCTTAATTGAGCCACCCTCAGCGCGATAGCTCTTATAGTCACCTTCAAATATGATATATTCGCGAAGTTCACACTGAAGCGAACCGTTGAGTATCGGCATCTTAACCGACGGAGCGAGTCCGATACAGCGGAAATACTCATCACGATAGCCGATAATCCACGCATGATATCCCTTAAACACGTGCTTCAGCTTCGAACCTATCATCGTGTAGAGTCCCTCCATGTCGTCACTTCCGATACGCTCTCCGTAAGGGGGATTGGTCACAAGTACGCCATTAGCTGGCACCTCGGTCCACTGCGATATCGGACGCACATTGAGATCCACATATTTCAGCACACCCGCGCTCTTAAGGTTTTCGCGAGCGATAGCCACCGCTTTAGGTGAAATATCCGCACCGTATATTTTGTGTTCAAACTCGCGTTCCGAGCTTTCGTCGTTGTAGATACTATCAAAGAGGTCGGCATCAAAATCAGGCCACGATTCGAATGCAAAGCGACGGCGATATACGCCTGGATTAATTCCGCGAGCTATCAGCGCAGCCTCTACAAGGAACGTTCCACTGCCGCACATCGGATCAACTAACGGACACTCGCCGTGCCATCCTGTCTTCATTATTATGCCGGCGGCAAGCACCTCATTTATCGGAGCTTCGGTCTGTGCCACACGGTATCCGCGCTTGTGTAGCGACTCTCCCGACGAATCGAGCGACACTGTCACTCTCTCGCCGGCGATATGCACGTTTATCATCACATCAGCATCCTGCAAGCGCACTTTCGGACGACTGTCGGCGCCGAAGCGGTCGCGGAAAAAGTCTACTATCGCGTCTTTCACGCGGTAGGTCACAAAGCGAGAATGTGTAAATTCGTCGGAATTACTTACCGTATCGATGGAAAAAGTCTTATCGAGTGAAATCACGGTAGTCCAATCAAACTCTTTCACCATCTCGTAGAGAGAGTCGGTATCGTGAGCCGTAAACTTATATATCGGCTTGAGGATACGAAGTGCTGTACGACAGCACATATTGGCGCGGTAGAGCATCGCCAAATCGCCTTCAAACGACACCATGCGTCGTCCGGGTTCTACATTGACGGCTCCTAAGCCGCGAAGTTCCTCTGCCAATACATCTTCCAAACCCTGGAAGGTCTTGGCCACCATTTCAAACTGTTGCTTCTCCATAAAATATCGTTTCTGTAAGAGAATCTGCGCCTTTGCGCAGTTTCACCACTGCAAAATTACCACATTGCCGCCGCAATTCATAATTCTATCCGACTCATTTCTGTTTTTTTTCGTCGTTTTTCGTCTTTGCGGACTATTTTTCTATAATTGTGGGGCTATCAATGGGCTTCGAGCCAATTTTCTCCCTTTCCTACCGACACTTCGAGGGGGATGCGTCCATGATATGCTCCTTCCATTTCGCGCACTATCAATTCCGACAACTCTGCCATTTCCGACGGCTCTACATCAAACACCAATTCGTCATGCACCTGCATTATCATGGTTGATGCCAATCCGCGACGTCGCATTTCTCCGGCGATTCTCACCATGGCGAGTTTTATTATATCTGCGGCCGAGCCTTGCAGTGGGGCATTGACGGCATTGCGCTCGGCATATCCGCGCACCACCGCGCTTCGGCTGTTGATATCCGGCAGCATTCGGCGGCGACCCATCACCGTCGACACATAACCTTTTTCGCGAGCCGATGCTATACAGCGATCCATATACTCTTGCACGCCGGGATACGTTGCAAAATAGCCCTGTATCAGCTCTTTTGCCTCTTGTCGTGGTATGCTCAACCTCTCCGACAAGCCGAATGCCGATATTCCGTATATTATGCCGAAGTTGGCTGTTTTGGCGGCACGACGTTGCGCGTCGGTCACGTCATCGAGCTCCTCATGATATATTTTTGCTGCAGTCGCTCTATGGAAGTCTGCACCGGAAAGGAATGCTTCTATCATTCCTTCATCGCCACTCATATCTGCCATTAGTCGCAGTTCGATTTGCGAATAGTCGGCAGCAAGCATCACTCTGCCCGCTCCGGGTATAAATGCCTTGCGTATGCCACGACCATCCTCGCTCCTCACCGGTATATTCTGAAGATTCGGATTCGTCGACGAGAGTCTGCCTGTTGCCGTCACGGTCTGGTTATACGACGTATGTATCTTTCCGGTCGTCTGATTCACAAGTGCCGGAAGTGCATTGACATACGTCGATAGCAACTTGCGCAGTGCGCGCACTCGCAATATCAGGTCTACTATCGGATGTGTGGCTCTATACTTTTCGAGTATTTCTTCCGTCGTGGAATATGAGCCACGCTTCGTGCGCTTTGCTTTTGGGTCGATAGCCATTCGTCCGAACAGCACCTCTCCCACCTGCATCGGCGAGCTGAGATTAAATCGAGAGCCTGCGAGTGCATACACTTCGTTCTCCATTTCCACAAGTCGCGCCGTGTACTCCCTCGACAGTTCTGCCAATGCCGCCGTATCCACTTGGACTCCAGTCCACTCCATATCGGCCAACACACGCACCATCGGCATTTCCACCTCCCCTGCAAGTTGCGCCATATTCTCTTCCGCTATCTTCTCACTCAGCGGCTTATACAATTGCAACGAAGCGTCGGCAGCTGCCATGCAGAAATCCGACTTATCGACAGACGGCAACGCACAACCCAAATACGACTCCACTAATATCTGCAAGTCATGCTTTTTCTCCGGATTTATCAGATAGTGTGCCACCGACACATCGAAATATCGCATCGTCATCACCACTCCTTCATGCCTAAGCAACAGCATCATGCGCTTCACGTCAGCCCCTACAGCTTCCACACTTTCTGCTTCAAACAGAGGTCTGAGCAGTGCCATCACCTCGGTGCGGCTACCAATTTCAGTTGGAATGTTTATCAACACTCCCTCCCCCTCTGCCGGAGCTATTGCAACAGCTGTCAGACACGCATTCATTGCATCGCCTCCGGTATCAGCCATTGCAAGCCCCACTCGTGGCGACTGCATAGCGCGAGCCACTGCTTTGGCTACCGACTCAACGCCATCGGCTACTGTATATTTGTGCGGTCGGTCGGCAAACGGGCTGAATACATCAACCGCAGCCACGGCCGTATTGTCAAAATCAAACAGCGACCCTTGAAGCGGATTAGATGCCGCGACCGAAGGTGCTTCTACTGGCGATTCCTCCTCCGCAGGCTGAGCTGTGGCCAATCGCTTCATAAATGTGCGAAATTCCAACTCGCGATACACCTCGATAAGAGCCTCCGTATTTTCAGGCTTTCGTATCAGCCCGTCAGGAGTCACATCGTCCAATGGCACATCGGTTTTTATCGTCACAAGCTCTTTGGAGAATCGTATTTTTTCCACATTCTCCTCCACCTTCTTCTTCAACGCTCCGCGCAGCTGGTCGGTATTCACCACAAGATTCTCCACCGAGCCAAACTCATTTATCAGCTTCACAGCCGTCTTTTCGCCGACGCCGGGACATCCGGGAACATTGTCGCTCGCATCGCCTTCGAGAGCCAACAGGTCTATCACCTGTTTCGGACTCGATATCCCATAACGCTCACACACCTGCTCCGGACCTCTCACCTCGAAGCCCTCTCCACGCAGAGCCGGACGATACATAAACACCTTGTCGGTCACAAGCTGTCCATAGTCCTTATCGGGAGTCATCATATACGTCGTAAATCCCTCACGTTCTGCCATACACGCCAGCGTACCGATTACATCGTCGGCCTCATATCCATCCACCTCTATCGCCGGAATGCGATACGCTTCCAGAATTCGCTTTATATAGGGTATCGACAGCGTAATATCCTCCGGTTGCTTATCGCGCTGAGCCTTATATTCGGCATACATCTCGTGGCGAAATGTACGACCGTGCGGTGGATCGAAGCAAACGGCTATATGCGTAGGCGACTCTCGACGCAATATATCGTCAAGCGTATTGCAAAAACCGAATATTGCCGACGTATTAAGACCCTTTGAAGTCACACGCGGAGTGCGCATCAAAGCATAGTATGCACGATAAATCAGCGCGTACGCATCAAGCAGGAACAAGCGTTTTTCTTCCATATATCGAAGTGGAGCTAATATTTCTATGCCAAAAGTACAAATTTTTATCCTCCTCCGCCACCCCTACTCCCAATTTACCAGTTTTACTCCATTATTAAATGTAAAAAAATCATACGAGGGGAAATTATTGCATAAGTTTTTTGTAATTTTGCGGCTCACTCAAATGCGTATGACCACTTTCCAATCAATCAGACAATCCATCGAACCGGAACTAAAGATGCTTGATGCCCGTATTTCGGCATCGTTAGCATCCGAAAATGTCATGATGAAACAAGTGGTCGAGAACTACCTCAAATCAAAAGGCAAGCTCATTCGACCGATTCTCGTCATTCTCACAGCCAAGCTTTTCGGCGAAGTGAACGACCACGTTATCTCGGCGGCGGCGGCCGTTGAAATGCTCCACAACGCATCTCTGATTCACGACGATGTGGTCGACGACACAAAAATGCGTCGCGGAAGAGCCACTATCAATAGCATTTGGGACAATCACATCGCTGTTCTCGTTGGCGACTACTTCGTATCAAGCTCTCTTCAGCTCGCCATCTCTACCGACGACATACGCATCATCGGCTCGCTCTCCGAACTCGGCAAACTTCTTTCGCTCGGCGAAATCGACCAAATTTACAACGCCCGCTACCACAGTCTCGACGAAAACGCATACTTTGAAATTATTCGTCGAAAGACGGCTTCACTCTTCATTTCGTGCGTCAAGATGGGTGGATATTCGGTAAAAGCATCCGATGCCGACCTTGAGCCAATGTGCCGCTTTGCAGAACTGCTCGGACTTTGCTTCCAGATTAAGGACGATATATTCGACTACTTTGAAGACGAGCGCGTAGGAAAGCCCACCGGCAACGACCTCCGCGAAGGAAAAATCACCCTTCCTCTACTCTATGCTCTCGGACGCACAGAACTCCCCGAGCGCGAAGCAATGTTCGCATTGTCTCGAAAAGAAGAACTCGACACCGAGGAAATAAACCGTCTTATCGAATACGCCAAAAACGCTGGAGGCATCGACTACGCATACGCCACCATGAAGCGTCTGCGCGATGAAGCTGTTTCTCTGCTCGACCGCTTCGGCGACTCTCCAACAGCCAACTCTTTCCGCGAAATCTTCGACTACATCATCGTTCGCGAAAACTAATCATTTTTCGCTTTTTTAACTTACACGGGGCGTATTATGCACGTCGCGAAATGTACCTTTGCATATATACATCCAATCATCACCTCATGATACGCCTAATTCTTAGCTTTTTAATAGCTTCTACCATATTTATCACCTCGGCTCGCGCCGAAGTGACTGTCGGGGCTTCACATACATCCGAATACATTCCGGAGCTTCGCCAATCGAAAGCCCGTGTCGGACTGTTCACCAACCATACCGGACTCGTCGGCTCGCGACACATTCTCGACATTCTCATCGACAGTGGCATCGACGTGCGCAAGATTTTCACACCCGAACATGGGTTCCGCGGCTCGGCCGATGCCGGCGAGCACGTCAAATCCGACGTCGATTCTCGCACCGGCATTCCCATCGCCTCGCTTTACGGCTCAGGAGCAAAAGCCGCCCTTACAGCCGAATCGCTCAAAGACATCGACGTGATAATTACCGACATACAGGACGTCGGTCTGCGATTCTACACATACTACTGCACCATGCTCGACCTCATGAAAGCCGCTGGTGCCAACGGCAAGAGCTTCATAATACTCGACCGCCCCAACCCCAACGGAATGACTGTCGACGGCCCCATCCTCGACATGAAATATGCCTCTGGGGTAGGCCGACTTCCCATCCCCGTATGCCACGGAATGACACTCGGTGAACTCGCTCTCTTTGCCATCGGCGAAGGATGCATAAAAGGTTGCGACAGCATGCCTTTAAAAGTCGTAAAATGCGGTGGTTACACCCACTCCACTCGCTACGCGCTTCCCGTACCGCCGTCGCCCAACCTCCCCGACATGAAATCCATCTACCTCTACCCTTCTATGTGCTACTTCGAGGCCACATCCATGAGTCTTGGACGCGGCACGGATATGCCGTTTTGTGTCTACGGTCACCCCTCCCTCAAAGGAAAAATGAATTTTTCTTTCACACCCCGAAGTCGCACAGGAGCCAAACGTCCCCCTTTGATGAATCTCACATGCTACGGACGCGACCTCCGAACACTCTCCGACGATGAAATAATATCTGCCGGTGTCAACCTCGAATATCTCATTGAGGCATATCGACTTATGGGCAAAAATGAAAAATTCCTTACCTCCTTCTTCGAAAAACTGATTGGAAACGGCAGAATCCGCGCAATGATTACCTCCGGAAAGAGTGCTGCCGAAATCAAAGCATCGTGGAAAGCCGAAGTCGAGGAGTTTAAGAACATTCGCAATAAATACCTGATATACCCCGAATAATGTCACCCATCTCCGTTATACTCACCATTGCCGCCTACTTCGCGCTACTGCTTGGCATTTCGTGGCTTACGTCGCGACATAGCGACAATTCATCCTTCTTCACCGGCGGGCGTCGCACCCCATGGCTCCTCGTAGCCATTGCCATGCTCGGTGCGCCTATTTCGGGAGTGACATTCATATCCGTACCGGGCATGGTTGCTGCTAAAGGCTACTCCTACCTGCAAATGATGCTCGGCTTCATCGTTGGCTATGCCGTTATCGCGTTCATTCTCATTCCGGTATTCTACCGGCGCAACCTCATTTCCATCTACGGCTACCTCGACCAACGCTTCGGCACATCATCCTACCGCTCCGGTGCATGGATGTTTTTCATCTCTAAAATGCTTGGTGCCTCGGTTCGCTTTTTCGTTGTCTGTGCCGTGTTGCAAATTCTCGTATGTCGACCTCTCGGCATCCCATTTGCCGTAAACGTCGCCGTCACGATAGCTCTCATATGGCTATACACCGTCAACGGAGGTGTTCGCACCCTCATCTGGACCGACAATCTCAAGAGCCTGTGCCTCATCGGCTCGGTGGTTCTGTGCATAGTCTTCATCGCCGGCAGTATCGGCATCGACACCTCATCCCTTCCTTCCGATATCGCATCGCATTATAGCTGTCGCATATGGTATTTCGACGACCCGATGTCGGGACTCTATTTTTGGAAACAATTTACTGCCGGCATTTTCATGGCAATTGCCATGACTGGACTCGACCAAGACATGATGCAGCGCAACATGTCTTGCCGCGACTCCGCATCCTCGCGCAACAATATGATGGTCAGCTCACTGTTGCAACTATTCATCGTCTCTCTCTTCCTCATCCTCGGCACTCTGCTTCTACTCTACTGCGAGCACAACAACATTAACCTTCCCGACAAGAGCGACGAAATTTTCGGACTCGTAGCCACACACCCCGATATGCCGGCCATCGTCGGAATACTCTTCGTCCTCGGGCTTATAGCTGCGGCCTACTCCGCTGCTGGATCGGCTCTTACGTCACTTACCACCTCCTTCACCGTCGACATTCTCGACGCTCCCTCTCGCATGAACGAGCAGCAACTCACCTCCGTGCGTCGGCGCGTCCACATGGCTATGTCTGCCATCATGGGCATCGTCATCATAATATTCTACCACATAAGCGACTCCGACGCCATCAGCGCCGTCTACACACTCGCATCCTACACCTACGGCCCCATTCTCGGCCTATTCGTATTCGGACTATCATGCCGCCTCAGAGTGCGCGATGCCGCTGTTCCGGCTATATGTATTGCGTCACCAATACTTTCATGGTGCATTCAGTGGGCTCTTTCCACCTACCTCGGCTATCAGACCGGATTCGAGCTACTCCTCATCAACGCCGCAGTCACCATCATAGCCCTACTCCTCAGCGCTATAAATGTCAACCAAAATACCGAAAGCCATGTCGAAAAATCTGTTTAACCGCTACATTTGGATTATCGACACCATTCGTCGCCACGGCACAATCACTCGCGACGAACTGAATCGGCTTTGGGTGCGCACTTCCTTTTCCGGAGGAAAACCGCTACCCCGGCGCACTTTCTACAACTACCGCAACGCCATCGAAGATATTTTCCGCATCAACATTCTTTGCGACCAGTCCACGTTTGAATACTCTATCAACGACAGCGACGACCCACGTGCCGGCGACGTCACCGAATGGATGCTCAATACTGCATCGATGAGCAACACTCTCACCGATGCTCGCGACATTTCGTCGCGCATTTTCCTCGAAGACGTTCCATCTTCCCGACAATACTTTCCTCAAGTCATCGCTTCAATGCGCGAATTCCGACAGCTCGAATTCGACTACTCCCCATTCACACGCTCAGGCCGACCAAAGAAAGTTTTACTCGAACCATATTTCTTGAAAATATTCAAACTGCGTTGGTACGTCACCGGACGCAACGTCAAAGAAGATGTCATCAAGACATACGCTCTTGAGCGAATGAGTGGCGTTTCTGTTGCCAACGACACTTTTGAAATTCCGGCCGACTTCGACCCCGAAACATACTTCCGCGACTCTTTCGGCATCGTTTTCTCCCACGGTGAAACTAAAAAAGTCACATTACGGGTCGACGCTCGACAGGCAAAATACTTCCGCGCACTGCCGCTCCATCACTCGCAGAGTGAAATGGTCGACGACAGTTGCTCTATTTTTACATACAACCTCCGACTCACGCCCGACTTCGTTCAAGAGCTCCTTTCCTACGGTTCTTCTGTCACCGTACTCAGCCCGCCGGAATTGAGAGCCATGATGATATCAAGCCTCAAAGAATCACTAAAAAACTACTCCTAAACAAATATGAGAATCGACATCCTTACCGTACTTCCGGAGATGGTCGAAGGACCGCTCAACTGCTCAATACTCGCGCGCGCCCAAAAGAAAGGGCTTGCCGAAATCGTTGTACACAACCTGCGCGACTACACCACAAATAAGCACCGAAAAGTCGACGATTATCCATTCGGTGGCGAAGCTGGCATGGTGATGCAAATCGAACCTATCGACCGTGCTATTTCTTCTCTCAAAGAGCAGCGACACTACGACGAAGTGATTTTCACATCCCCCGACGGACAGATTCTTGATCAGCCGATGGCAAACAGCATGTCGCTCCTCAACAACATCATCATCCTTTGCGGCCACTACAAAGGCATCGACTACCGCATCCGCGAGCACCTCATCACTAAGGAAATATCTATTGGCGACTACGTTCTCACCGGTGGCGAAATTCCGGCTGTCGTAATTGCCGATGCCGTTGTTCGCCTCATCCCCGGTGTGCTTGGCGACGAGCAGAGCGCACTCAGCGACTCTTTCCAGGACAATCTACTCGCTCCGCCAGTCTACAGTCGACCTGCCGAATACAAGGGCTGGCGCGTTCCCGACGTCCTTCTTTCCGGACACCAAGCCAACATCGACAACTGGCGACACGAGCAAGCCCTTGAGCGCACACGCCGCCTCCGTCCCGACCTCCTCAAATAAATATTACTCACCACAATTAATACAACGCACCCCATCGGCATAATGAATGCCGATGGGGTGCGTATTTTTGCTAAAGAACTGCTTTATCTGGTTTTTATCACTTGATGAATCACATTTCCATCGCGGTCTACCATCGAAAGCGTCAGCCTATTCGACGACACGTCGAGTATTGAAAATCCAGACGCCCCACTCACAAACTTAGTTCCTTCGATAGCCTTTACATTCTTTCGCGAACGCGAGCCCGACGAATTTACAACATATTCCACCGGACTTCCGACCTTACTGATATGCTGGAAATTATGGATATGTCCGCAAATATATAGTGGCACATTATGACGGCGCAATATTGGGTCTACACGCTTCTGCATATCCGTACGTTCCTTTTCCGACTTATCGGTATCGGCGTAAATCGGATGATGACCCACGACTACCACCCAATCCTCTTTTGCCTCGGCAAGGGTTTTATCGAGCCACTGCAACTGTGCCTCATCATCCTGATTCACAGCATCTGGATAAGTTTCCGTATCTTTTCTATACTTCGAAATTAGCGGAGCCGTATCGAGAAACACCACCTTCACCGTCGTTCCGTCGTTCTCAAACGACTGAGCGTAATAGCGAGCAGGCATACACCAGCGGCGCGACACATTGCTATAATCCACCACAGCCTGAGTATTTCCGCGATATTCATGATTTCCACAAATCGGATACCAATTCACCATCAGCTCAGGATGCGAATAGATCAACTCATAGTTGGTCATCCATAGCGGATCTGAAACGCTCTGCACTCCGCCATAGTGATGAGTATCGCCAAGTGCTATCACAGCCTCCGGGCCTATCGCATCGGCCACTTCGCCAAGCAGATTTGCCACCGGCTTCTGATCATAATATCCGTTTCGGCCGAGGTCGGTTACAACCAACAGATTCAAATCACCGTTTGCAGCCTTTTTCCATTCTTTGGCTGTCTGCGCATTTGCCACGATTCCGGCAAACACGGCTAACACACATAGTAATTTACGTAACATTATCTTTTATTGTTATTTACTCTATTAGAACTTAAATTTCACTCCCCCATTAAACTTCACGCCGTAATACTCGGCTTGCGCCGTATAGGCTTTGCTGCCCTGATAGTATCGGAGGGGCTGGTTGAGCAGGTTTGTGCAGTCGGCAAACACAGTCACTTTATGCTTGCGCCCAAATGTATAGCTTACATTTGCATCCATATATTTCACAGCATCATAGTAACGGTCGTAAAACTTGCTTGCGCCCATTTCATCGATAAACGAAGATGCGTAGTTAAACGACAGACGCGCTGATAGTCCGCTCTTTTCGTAATAGAGCGACACGTTGGCCGTATGCTCAGGAGAGCCGGGCAGACTCAATCCTTTTTCATCCTCACGACCTTCAAAGTTGAAGTTGGTCACACGCGAATGAGTATAAGTATAAGTGCCATACAGTCCTACGCTCTTCAGTGCCGGAGCTATGAAGCCGAAATCGCGCTGATAGGCAAGTTCTACACCCACTATATTGGCATCGCCGCCATTGATGGGCTGTGTAAATTTTGTCCACACATTTCCTTGATACTCGCGATTGTAGCCCACTTCTTCTACTATAAATCCGTTGATTCGCTTGTAGAAAACTCCTGCCGACACCAATCCTACGCTACGCCAATAATACTCCGTACTGAGATCTACGTTGTGCGATGTTGTTGCTTCAAGATTCGGATTGCCGATAGTTATCTCATTATCGCCACGTTTTATATTCATACCGGGCACTATAGCCGAATATTTAGGGCGCGACAGCGACTTATTATAGCCCAATCTCACGATAAAATCTTTCGACACATCCATCTTCAGTAGCACCGACGGCAACACGTTTATATAGCTCGACGTCGCTGGTGCGGTCTTAGTCACCGTATTAGCATCATCGTCATACACTCGACCCGTATATTTCAAATCGGTATTTTCGAGTCGCACACCACCCATAAAGTGCAGTCGGTCTGTAAGTTGCGAATTTAGCTTCACAAATCCCGAAGTCACATTTTCGCGTGCTTTATAATTGCCGGCAAGCTCCTCGGCCACCTGTTCTTTTTCAAACTGCGACGCATCTTCAAGATTCAGCGAGCCAAGAAATTTCTTATCCACAAACATTCCTACCTGATACGCACCCGACGGCATAAACCTGTCTGTCGACTGATTGACGCTATGAGCCAGAGCCAGGGCATTAAATGCGTCTTCATCATTCGGAGTATACTCATAATAGTCTATCTCCTTACGTTTCGACTTGTTGACAAACTTAAATCCGAATTTCAATTTACTTTTATCTCCAAGACGCATCTTAAAGTTAAGTGCCGCCTTAAAGTCTTTTTCCACTATATCTTCCTGCTGCTCTGTCAACTCTTTCAGCGAAAATTTATCACTGAGTGTCATCGTATATCCATCTTCAGGCGTTGCCAGCGGCTCACGCGGATTCGATATGTCGAATGTAAATCGTTGCTTTTTCAGTCGATAGTCGATATATCGTTCATTCGGACGTTCTTCTGATGCTCTATCATAGCCGAGTTTCCAATCTATGTCGAGCACACCAAGTCGATTCTCACCTCCCAGAGTAAAGTCCATTGTGCGCTGACGCTCGAGGCGGGCATTTCGTTCATCGTTCGAACCGCCCTTTGTCTGCACTCTCACGTCGGCCACTCCCTTGGTATTTATGTCCTTTAGAGTGGTTCTATAGCGGTTTTCCCAGTCGTTGCGATTATTGAATATTCCGCTAAACCATATCTTGTTGAAGTCGTTAAACTTATAGTCAAGCGACAGCGAATAGCTCTGACGCTCACGTGTCACATAATACTGACGTATCTGATAGTCGTTCACATACGTGCGTCCTTCATCATCCTTTTCCCAGATAAATTCTGTATTATACGAACCTGCTGGCGAATTGTTATACGATGCCGACAGCATAAATCCCAATCGGTCATTCAACAATCGGTTTCCGATGGTCAGACCGAAATTCGACTGTGCTTTACGGCTCACGGCATTATAGCCACTGCCGGCCACCGCGCTAAGCGAAAATCTTTGGGGCGAATTTTTTGTCACCAGATTTATCGATCCGCCTATTGCATCGCCATCTTGGTCGGGCAGCAATGTCTTGCTCACCTCGATGGTCTGAATCATATCCGAAGGTATTAAGTCGAGCTGCACCGAGCGGACATCTCCTTCGGCCGACGGTATGCGCGATCCGTTTACTGTCACCGAGCTGAATTCTGCCGGAGTTCCGCGCACCTGACCGAATCGAGCTTCGCCCTGGTCATACTGCACGTTTATACCACTGATTCGCTTTAGTGCATCACCGATATTTGAGTCGGGAAATTTTCCGATTTGGTCGGCCGACACCACATTTGTCACATTTATATTATTTTTCTGTGTGTTTAGAGCCTTCTGTTGTGCTGAAAACACTCCGGTCACCACCACTTCCTTCAGCTCGCGCGAAGTATCGGTCATCACCACATTTTGTGTCACTTCTTTGCCGTTCACCTTTACCACCTTGGCCGAGGGGGCAAATCCGATATAAGCCACCTTCAGATTATAGTTTCCCGACGGCAGATGGGAAAAAGAATAAAATCCGTCAATATCGGTTATCACGGAGCGCGAATTGTCATTTAGCGTCACCACTGCTCCGGGCAACGGATTGTTTTCATTGTCGAGAATTCTTCCTTTTAGCAGTCCTTCCGACTGCACATCAGCTCCAAACATACTGAAACTTACTGTCGAAGCAACAAGAATTGGGGCAATTAATTTCTTCACTTTCTTTTTACTGTTATTATTTCGACAGCAAAATTAGATTCGTAATATTTCATGTTTTTTGCAAAATCATTTTCTTAATATTTCTATGTCCGAACCCCATATTTATTGTCCTTTTCGTCGTCATAAATCAGCAAACATATTGTTTCATATGTAATATTTTTGGCCTATTCGTCATATTTTTACAAACATCCAACAAATTAGACTTGTTGTGAGTTATATTTGCAGATATTAAAGCTCGGCACTATAAACGAGAGTCTATTGTTTCCATCTTATCATTTATAATCATGAGATTGAGAACCGCACTTTTCATTATTTCAGTAGCAGCTTCAGTCCTGACTGGCACCGCTCAGACAGAGTTCTTATCCCTCGACTCTTGCCGCACATTGGCGCTGAAAAACAACAAGCAGCTACGCATCCGCTCCGAGGCTGTACGAAAGGCCGGATTCCAAAAAGACGAAGCCTTTGCAGCATATCTGCCGGCCATCGACTTCAATGGGGGATACACCTACAATCAGAAAAAAATCAGCATCTTCGACAGCGACCAGCTGCTACCTACCAAGACGTTCGACCCTCAGACACAGTCCTACCAATTCAATTTGGCAAAAAATCCCCTCACTGGCGAACCGCTTAAAGGGCCCGACGGACAATACATTCCCGAAACGGTGGCTCTGATTCCGAAAGAGTCGATGACTTACGACATCCACAACGTTTTTTTCGGTGCCGTCACTCTTACTCAACCCATCTACATGGGAGGGAAAATCACGGCAATGAACAAGCTTACTCACTACGCTGAAGAAATTGCTCAATCTCTCCACAATAGCGAAGCGCAAAACCTCATTTATGCGGTCGATGCTGCCTACTGGCAAGTCGTTTCGCTCAAAGCCAAGCATCGACTTGCCGTTAGCTACGTTGCTCTGCTCGACACCCTCTGCCGAAACGTCAACGCTATGGTAAATCAAGGTGTTGCCACTCCGAGCGACCTCCTTTCTGTCGAAGTAAAGCTAAATGCCGCGCAAGTCGACCTCGTTAAAGTCGAAAATGGTCTCTCGCTCTCGCGCATGGCGCTTGCACAAGTATGCGGACTCCCTCTCGACTCTCAAATGACGCTACGCGACGAAGACTCTGAAACTGTCGCTACCGGCACTCCTGCCACAGGATATAATCTTAACGACGTCTACTCTCGTCGCCAAGATTTACGCGCTCTCGAAACTGGCGTTCTCGCTCTGCGTCAGCGCGAAAAGGTTGCCATGAGCGATATGCTCCCTAAGCTCGCTCTCGTTGGTGCTTACTCGTTCAGCAACCCAAACATGTACGATGGATTTAAGAAAAAGTTCAGCGGTGCTTTCTCTGTCGGAGCTATGCTCTCCGTTCCAATTTGGCATTGGGGTGGCAATTACAACAAGTATCGCGCAGCAAAGAGTGCCACAAAAATTGCCGAACTCGAAGTCGAAGACTCGCGCGAAAAGATAAGTCTTCAAGTGCGTCAGGCCGCATTCAAAGCACAAGAAGCCACCAAGACCTACCGCATGACTCTGACCAACATTGCTAAAGCCGACGAAAATCTACGTCGCGCCAATTTCGGTTTCAAGGAAGGCGTCATGACTGTCGACAACGTAATGGAAGCTCAGACCGCTTGGCTAAAAGCAAACTCCGAGAAAATCGACGCACAAATCGACGTGAATCTTTGCGACGTCTACCTCTCTAAGGTTCTCGGCACTCTTCCATATTCTACCGAAAACTAATCAATCCCATTACAAATCACATAAACCACATAAATCATGGCTGATATCGACATCAACGCAGCAGTTAAGAAAGAAAACCGCAATCTCATGGTGGCTCTGGCCATCGTGATTGTAGCCTTGATTGTATTTGCAATAATCGGATTCTGTTTCCTCAACCGTCCCGACAACATCATCGAAGGACAAGCCGACGCCACATCCGTAAAAATCTCCGGAAAACTACCCGGACGTGTAGTCGAACTTTTTGTAAAAGAAGGTGATATGGTCAAAAAAGGCGACACTTTGGTTCACATCCACTCCTCTCTCGCCGAAGCAAAACTCTATCAGGCTCAAAGCATCGAAGATGCCGCCGCCGCACAAAACAAGAAAGTAGACCGTGGCACACGCTCGCAGATTATCCAATCGGCGGCCAACCTTTTGGCTCAAGCCAAAGCAGCACAAGAGATTGCCGAAAAAACATACCGTCGCATGGAAAATCTGTATAACGAAAAAGTTATTAGCGAGCAGAAGCGCGACGAAGCCAAAGCTGCCTACGATGCCGCAAACGCAGCCGTCGGGGTGGCACAAAGCCAATACGACCTTGCCCTATCGGGTGCGCAGAGCGAAGATAAGCAGAGTGCTGCTGCAATGGCCGATGCTGCCAAAGGTAGTGTCATGGAAGTTGAGAGCCTGCTCGAAGACCAATACCTCACAGCTCCATACGACGGACAGATTGACCAAATCTACCCCAACGTCAGCGAACTCGTTTCTCTTGGATCGCCAATCATGAGTCTTCTCCTGCTCGACGACAAATGGATTACTTTCAACGTCCGCGAAGAGTATCTCAACGACCTGAAGCTCGGCAACACTATTGAAGTTATGATTCCCGCTCTCGACAAAAAGAAGATTAAAGCGCGCATTTATTACTCGCGCGATATGGGTAGCTACGCCACTTGGCGCGCCACTAAATCTACCGGACAGTGGGACAGCCGCACTTTTGAAATAAAAGCTCGTCCAATCGATGCCGAGCCCGACCTGCGCCCCGGCATGACCGCCGTTTACTTTACCGACTAAGACTATGACTCTCCGTCCGCTCATAGAATCCATTCGCTACGGTTGGTCGCAGTTATTCCATCGTAGGCTCTACTTCGCGACCATGATTGTGCTTCCGCTGGCCATGACGTTCTTCCTGCTCAACATCATGGGACGCGGACTCCCTACAAATGTGCCTGTTGCAATGGTCGACCTCGACCATTCGTCGCTATCTCGCACCATGACTCGCAATCTCGGCTCGTCACAGATGCTATCCATCACATCATCCGAAGAGTCGTTTCACTCGGCTATGCAAAAGGTGCGCGACAACAAGATTTTCGGGTTCTTCATGATTCCCGACAATTTTGAAGCCGACGTAGTGGCTGGACGAACGCCAACTCTCTCATACTACTGCAATCTCACCTACTACATCCCCGGCTCGCTCGCATTCAAAGGTTTCAAGACCGTTGCCGTGACCACTTCCGGAGGGGTCGTGCGAACAAAGCTCATCAGTGCCGGACTCGACAGCCATAGTGTCGGCTCGCTGTTGCAACCCGTTGTCATCAACCAGTCTGCCATAGGCAACCCGTGGCTCAACTACAATTACTACCTCAGCGTCTCGTTCATCGCAGGAATCATAGCCTTATTGGTCATGCAGATTACGAGCCACACTATCACCTACGAAATCAAAAACTCTACCTCTGCCCACTGGCTCGACATTGGTGGCGGTTCAATGCTCGTTGCGCTCGTCGGAAAGCTACTGCCTCAGACCCTCATCTGGTCTGTTATAGGCATTGCCATCGAAGCCACACTATTCGGATTCTGCCACTTCCCTCTCAACAACCACGCCTCCCACATGATTGTAGCTATGGTGCTTCTTGTCATCGCCTCTCAATCTCTGGCAGTCATAATATGCTCCATCACCCCGAATCCGCGACTCTCACTCACCTACTGTTCGCTCATTGGCATACTGTCTTTCTCGATAGCCGGATTCTCATTCCCCATCACAAGCATGTATGGAGCCATAGGAATTTTCAGCTACATTCTTCCGGTACGCTACTTCTTCGACATTTTCTCCGACCAAGCACTCAACGGAATCCCGCTATACTACTCTCGTTGGTACTATATCGCACTTCTCATATTCCCGTTAGTCTCGATGCTCGGACTCCGACGCCTCAAAAAACACTGTAAAAATCCGGTTTACGTTCCCTGACGAAAATGAAAAATTTCCTCGACATATCATACTGGTTTACCGCTCTTTTCAAAGCGTGGCGACGTGAGATGTATTTGGTGTTTCACGACTTGGGTGTGCTGATTTTCTTCTTTGCCCTACCCATACTCTACCCCATCGTCTACACGCTGATATACAACCCCGAGGTGGTTAACGACATTCCCGTAGTCATTGTCGACTACGACCGCTCTGCGCAAAGTCGCGAACTCGCTCGTATGGTCGATGCCACATCCGCCATGGAGGTCTACGACTACGCCCCAAACCTCCTCGATGCCCGACGTCTGATGAACGATCACAAATGCTACGGCATTCTCGAAATCCCCGACGATTATGGACGCAAACTTGGACGCGGTGAGCAAGCCATCACCAATTTTTATGCCGAAATGAATCTTATGTTGCGCTACCGCACTTTTGTATCTGCGCTTACCGACATTCAGATAGCATTAGGTTCAAAGATTCAGACTCGCAGTGCCAACGACATCGGACTGGCTGCTCAAGGTCTTGCCGAAGCTCCCATTGAAAGCGAATCTATAATGCTCGGCAATCCGACTCAAGGTTTTGCATCTTTCGTCATGCCGGCCATTGTCATTCTCATTCTCCAGCAGAGCATCGTTCTCGGAATTTGCATGCTTGCCGGCGGTCAAAAAGAGCGCATGCGACGAAACAACGGCTACGATCCGCTCGCCGTCGACACCCCTTATCCGATAACACTGCTCGGAAAAATGCTCTGCATTCTCACCCTTTACATACCCCTCTCATTCTACATTCTCCACATCATCCCGACTTGGTTTAACTTGCCACATATCGGCAACTTATGGCAAATCTTCACCTTCATCCTTCCCCTCCTCATTTCGAGCGTCTTTTTTGGCTACTGCATTTCGCAGTTTGTCACCGACCGTGAGAGTTGCATTCCGGTTGTCGTCTTCTCATCGATTCTGTTCCTCTTCCTGAGTGGCATAACATGGCCGCGATACGCCGTAAACGGCTTCTGGCAAATCATTTCGAGCTTCATGCCGGCCACGTGGGGTGTCGACGGATTTGTAGCCATTAATTCCAACGGCGCCACCATTGCCGGACAATCCCACCCCTACACTATGCTTTGGGCTCTCAGCGCTCTCTACTTCGCCCTATCATGGCTGTTCATGCGAATGCTCGACCCTCTTAAAAAGCATAGCTGATTCTTATACCGCATAGCCTAAAAGCGACAATATCAATGGCGACAGCAACGCCGTCAGAAGCCCGTTGAGCGTCAACCCGAGCGACGAAAAAGCACCATAACGCTCGCCCTGCTCCATCGCAGCAGCAGTACCTACAGCGTGCGAAGCAGTTCCTATCGACAATCCGCCGGCTATCGGACTCTTGATGCGGCTCATCTTCACCATTCTGAAGCCGGCCATACCGCCAAAAATACCGGTACACACCACCACAGCAGCCGTCAGCGACGGTATTCCGCCCATAGCCGACGATATCTCCATTGCTATCGGCGTTGTCACAGCCTTAGGTGCAAGCGACAGCACTACCTCCTGCGACGCCCCAAACAAGCGAGCCACAAGCACCACCGACACTATTCCGGCCACACAGCCGGCCAATTCGGCTGCAAGCAACGGCAATATCTGCTTCTTTATCTGCTCCAACTGTCGATACAACGGCACTCCGAGTGCCACAACCGCAGGCTTGAGCCACAACTCTATATAGTCGCCACCCGCATGATATGTTTCATAATCAATACCCAGAGCCGTCAGCAGAGATATAAGCACTATCACCGACACCAATATCGGATTCAGCAACGTTAGCCCGGTTCGGCGCTGAAGCAACTTCGCCCCGAGAAACACTATAAACGTCAGTGCCACAAGCACCAACTTATTTTCAAAAAACTCAATGCTTACCATGACTCATCGAAGAAGATGTTCTTCGCACCAACTGGTGAACCCACCCGGTCACTGCGATAATAATAAACGTACTCACCACCGTTGCCACAACTATCGGCAGCCACTGGTCGCGGAGCAGACCCATGCAGCGCATCAGCCCTACACCGGCAGGAACAAAGAAAAATCCTAAATTTTTCACCAGAAAATCGGCAGCCTTATCCACCCACATCAGGCGCACCACTCGAAGTTTCAGTGCCGCAGTCAGCAGTAGCATTCCGATTATGCTCGATGGAATGGAAACTCCTGTCAGTGCCACCACCACCTCGCCTACGGCAAGAAATACAAAGAGTATTCCAAGTTGAAGTATCATACCCGATTGCTATTATTAGAGATAAAACGACGGGCACGCCATTGGCGCACCCGTCGGGATATAATCATCAGAATTGATTGGTCTGATTAGCCGTTAACCTGCTTCATGTGAGCGATGAGATCGAGCACCTTGTTAGAGTAGCCGATTTCGTTGTCG
>CAYQEN010000016.1:0-37470 GCA_964416545.1 uncultured Bacteroides sp.
TTCAGTGGAATGTGGGGTGTAAAAAGGGCGTAGCCCCTCGTGATGAGGGGCTATCGACCGGATTGACGAATAAGTCGGCGTATGGTTTCGGATGCGTGAGAGCAATCCGAAAGATTGTCGAGGGGTATGTGCATTCGGTAGCGCCAATAGTGATTAGAGTCTGCCGGAATGTTGATGCGCTCTTTAGCCGGGTCGGGATGGCGATTTTCACCGTCGACAGCAAACCAGTCTTGCCACGGGAAAACACAGAGAACGGATGGCGATTTGAGATTGTTTTCGAGAATCTTTTCACATATCTGAGGCGTGGCTGAAAGAGGGGCGTCGTCGTCGAGCTGAAGCACCTCATGGTAATAGCGTGACGATTTGCTGTGGTCTTCTTCCCACCATTGGCGAATGCCAGACATATCGTGGGTGGAAGTGGCACATATCGACAGGTATGGATATGCCGATGTATTGGCAAATTCAATACCATAGTCTTTTGGCATGCGCTCAATTTCGAGCGAGAGAATCTTGAGGTCGCGCATAACGGGGTGGACGCATCCCGGAATCATGCCGAGGTCTTCGCCACAGACAAGCATATCTGTAGCATCAATGAGCGGAGGTAGTTTGCTGAGAGCTTTTTCGCGCCAAAATTCATTGTGGCGGACGTAATAAAAGTCGTGGTACAGACGATCGAAACACCAACGCTCGTAGT
The DNA here is from genome assembly GCA_964416545.1 of uncultured Bacteroides sp. Taxonomy (GTDB): domain Bacteria; phylum Bacteroidota; class Bacteroidia; order Bacteroidales; family Muribaculaceae; genus Paramuribaculum. The sequence goes on from CAYQEN010000016.1 coordinate 695, forward strand.
CGTTAAGAGTGTTGTAGACGGCAGTGGAGTATGCACATATGCGGGGGTGATATTTTCCTCGCTCCTTAGAATCTTCGATGAAGAGAACCTCGTCGAATAGATTGAGTAAATTTGTGCATAATAAATTGTTGTGCTCGTCATGCTCACGCGAAGCAAAGAACGCCGCCACCTTACGCTGAGTGTCGAACTCGCGACGGAATACATATCCACCGTTTTCGATGGCTGTAAGGAATATGCGCTTAACTTCATCGGCATCATCGCCCATCAAAGTGTCGATGGTGTCGTCGGTGATGTATGGAATAGTGTAGCGTTCGACATCGAAAGAGAAGTCGTAGCCGTATCTCATTTCTTCCGGGGTGAGAGGGAGAGAAGGGTAGAAAATACCGAGAAGTCCGTGGATAGCGTTGACGGGAATCTGCCATATGCGGAAGAAGCCGAGAATGTGGTCGATACGGTAGGCATTGAAATATTCTGACATTTTGCAGAAACGGCGTTTCCACCAGCTATATCCGTCGCGCGCCATTGCTTCCCAATTGTATGTCGGGAAACCCCAATTTTGACCTAATGCAGAGAAATCGTCGGGGGGTGCACCGGCAGAAGTGGAGAGGTTGAACAAATCGGGATGAGCCCACGCATCAACGCTATTGCTTGAAACACCGATAGGAATGTCGCCTTTTAGTGCAACGCCTTTAGAACGAGCGTAGTCGCTGACATGACGAAGTTGCCGGTCAAGGTGGTATTGAATGAAGCATACATAGTTGATGGCATCAGTGTTTTTTAGCGCAAATTCGTGGATTTTGGTGCTGTCGTAACGAGCGTATTCACCCCATCGCGAAGTGTCGGGAGTGGCGTAGCGGTCGCGGAGAGAGCAGTATACTGCATACGGAAGAAGCCATTCGGAATTCTTGCTGACAAACTTTTTATAGTCGTCGGATTCAAGAGTAGCTTGACCGTACTGCTCGAAAATAATGTGCGTGTAGTGATTTTTTGCGTTGTTGACACGTTCGTAATCAACATCCGGCAAGCTGTTTAGTTTGCGTTGTAGAACCTCGAAATTAGGGAGAGGGGGCGCGGAATTTGGCAAAATGGCGTCAACGCGCAGATACATAGGGTGTAGCGCGATGGTAGAATTGGCATTGTAGGGGTATGAGTCGGACGAGCGTCTGGTCATCGTAGTGTCGTTGACCGGAAGAATCTGAATCATACTCATGCCGAGAGAAGCAGCCCAGTCAACGAGTAGTTTAATGTCGTAAAAGTCACCGACACCGAAATCATCATTTGAGCGAAGCGAAAAAACAGGTAGGACGACCCCTGCTCCACGCCATTGCGGAAATGGGTCGGCCATATAAAGTCCGGAGATGGCAACGGCATCGACACCGGTGCTTACCGGTGTGTTGAAGCGTCGATTCTCACCCTCTTCCCATGAAATGACTTTAGATGTGGCTGTGTCGAGGATTATGAACTTATACTCGAAATTGGCATCGATGGCCGACATTGGGATTAATGCAGTCCATTCAGGGAAGGTGGACGGTGAGAGTCGGACGGCTTTTGCCGGCTCCCAACATCCAAGTGCACGGCAAGAACCACAAATAGCAATGGACAGGCCGGGACGGAGGAAAGGGGCGTTGACACCAATACGTAGGAAACCACTGTGTGTAATGGCGATATCGCGCTTCATGCCTCGTCCGAAAATGGCATTTTTGAAAGCTGATGAATATAGATGGGCATTTGCCGGTTTGTCGCGCCAACAATCATAGATGGCAATATGGGATATTGAAGAGTCGACGGCTAACGCCCTCGGCTGTCCCCATTCGTGTATTTCGGAGCCATCATCGTGGACAAGAACATAGCTATATGTAGAGTTGTCGGCGCAATGAATGTCAGTGGTGGCGACCCAAAGGCCGTCGCCACCGCAATATTCCATAGGGATGCGCTCGCCTGCCATATCAATGAACAGACGTTGTCCCCAGCGCGTGTGATAATTGATGCTGAGTGTAGCTTTCATGACTCAACCACACTTAGACGTGCCACAAGATGTGCAAATAAGGCAACCTTCCTGGTAGATGAGGGTTTCCTGACCACAGTTAGGGCAACGCTGACCACTTGCCTTCATGCCGTTGGGGAGGTATTTTTTCAGCGCGCGTTCAACACCCATTTTCCATGTGTTGATAGACTGGCTGTTGAGCTCAAGACCGCTTACGAGTTTGAGAACTTGGTCGATAGGCATGCCATAGCGTAGAACGCCAGAGATGAGCTTGGCGTAGTTCCAGTATTCGGGGTTGAACTTATCGCTAAGACCTTCGATAGTAGTTTTGTAACCACGTTTGTTGATGAACTGGAAGTCGTAGCGTTTGTTGCCCTTGTCGTCGATGGCTTTGATAATCTTACCACGAGTGACAGACTTGGGGCAGAAAATGCCATCGTCGTCGTCGGCAAGGCCGGTGAAAATTTCGTAAGGTTTGCCATTCATCAAACCGACGAATGCAATCCATTTTTCCTTGTTGTTTTGGAAGCGCACGACGTCGGCATCAAGTTCGTTAGGACGCTTGTGGACGTGGTGAACGGGTTCGACCGGTGCTTTTTTCTTGTTGTCGACGTTTATGAGAACGCCTGAACGCGAGCCATCGCGATAGACGGTGCAACCTTTGCAACCTGAACGCCATGCTTCGACGTATAGGTCGTTGACAAGTTCAACGGAAACGTCGGAAGGTAGATTGATGGTGACAGAAATAGAATGGTCGACCCATTTCTGTACGCTACCCTGCATACGAACCTTTTCAAGCCAGTTGACATCGTTGGCAGTGGCTTTGTAGTATGGCGAAGATGCAACGAGGCTGTCAAGTTCGTCCTGAGTATAGTTGTCTTTGCGTTCGATGCCGTTGACATTCATCCATGTGATGAACTTGGGGTGATAAACAACGTATTCTTCAAAGGCATCGCCAGATTCGTCAATGTAGTCAACACGAACATTAACATCATTTGGGTTGACCTTGCGACGGCGTTTGTAGACGGGCATGAAGACAGGTTCGATGCCGGAAGTGGTCTGGGTCATGATGCTTGTGGTTCCTGTTGGAGCAATGGTGAGGCAAGCGATGTTGCGACGGCCATGTTTAACCATATCGGCATACAGCTCCGGATCGGCTTCGGCGATGCGACGAATGTATGGATTCTCAACTTCGCGTGCAGCATCGTAGATTTCAAAGGCACCACGCTCCTTAGCCATTTCGACGGAGGAGCGGTAAGCAGCTAATGCTATGGTTTTATGTACATTTGTGGAAAATTCCGTGGCTTCCGGAGTGCCGTAGCGAAGTCCGAGAGCGGCAATCATGTCGCCCTCGCCGGTAGTGCCGACACCTGTGCGACGACCTTTGATGGTCTTATTGCGAATTTTCTGCCAAAGATGCAGCTCGGTCTGCTTCACCTCGTCGGTTTCGGGATCGCTTTCAATCTTTGCGATAATCTTGTCGATTTTCTCCATTTCGAGGTCGATAATGTCGTCCATGATGCGTTGCGCCTTGCCGACGTGGGTACGCAACAAATCGAAGTCGAAACAAGCTTGAGGAGTGAACGGATTTTTGACGTAGGAGAACAGGTTGATAGCGAGTAGGCGGCAGCTGTCGTAAGGACAGAGCGGAATTTCACCACACGGATTAGTGGATATGGTCTGGAAGCCGAGATCGGCATAGCAATCGGGTACGGATTCGCGAATTATGGTGTCCCAGAATAAAATGCCCGGTTCGGCCGACTTCCACGCATTGAAAACAATCTTATTCCATAGTTTAGAAGCGTCGGTCTGTGTGGATATTTCGGGAGAGTCTGAGCAGATGGGATATTGCTGAGTGTATGGCTTACCCTCGACGGCTGCTTGCATGAAAGCATCGTCGATGCGAACCGATACGTTGGCACCTGTGACTTTGCCTTCTGTCATTTTTGCATCGATGAACTTCTCGGAGTCGGGGTGTTTGATGCTGACAGAGAGCATGAGCGCACCTCGGCGACCGTCTTGCGCTACCTCGCGAGTGGAATTGGAGTATCGCTCCATGAATGGGACGAGTCCGGTGGAGGTGAGTGCGGAATTTTTGACAGGAGAGCCTTTGGGGCGAATGTGAGAAAGGTCGTGACCTACACCACCACGACGTTTCATAAGCTGCACTTGCTCCTCGTCGATTTTGATAATGCCGCCGTAGGAGTCGGGCTTCCCGTCAAGTCCAATGACGAAGCAGTTGGATAGCGATGCTACTTGAAAGTCGTTGCCAATACCAGTCATGGGGCTGCCTTGAGGTACGATGTATTTAAAATGGTCGAGCAGAGAGAACAGCTCGTCGTGGCTCATGGAGTTGGGGTAACGGCTTTCGATACGAGCAAGTTCGGAAGCTATGCGATGGTGCATATCGGCCGGACTCTTTTCGTAGATATTGCCGAAAGAGTCTTTGAGAGCATATTTGCTTGCCCACACGCGGGCAGCAAGCTCGTCGCCGTCGAAGTATTTAAGCGATTCGTGGTATGCTTCGTCGTAAGTGTAGATGTTATTAGATTCCACCGTGTCAGAAATAAGATTGTTGTTTCAATAAAAAAATTGCTTTTGAAAAGCTGTTGATTTTTGATAGCGATGCAAAACTCGTAATAATTTTTTAAATGGCAAAATGGATAAGCATATAAAGGTCGGAATGTAGATAAGTTTCCGGTTTTTGAGAGCTAATCTGTTGATTTATAATAGAATGTTGATTTTTATGTGAGGTTGAAGTTGTCGAAAACTTTTTTTATGGCTATTGCTTTTGTTTGCGATAATTGATAATTTTGAGGCGTTAAACAGCTTAACTATGAATGAATACTTTAAGAGTCGTCGCTCGGTGAGAAAGTTTACCGGAGATAGAATAGATGTTGAAAAAATAAAGTCGATGCTCGAAGCAGCATTTCACGCTCCGACCACCGGAAATATGCAACTTTATAGCGTTGTAATAACCCATGTGCCTGATAAAATAGCCGCGTTGGCGCCGGCGCATTTCAATCAGCCTGCGTCGACAGGATGCGACGCCATGTTGACATTTTGTGCCGATTTTAATAGGTTTGAACGTTGGTGTGAGATGAATGACGCTGTACCCGGTTATGGAAATTTACAGGGATTCATGATGGGGGTGCTTGACGCAACAATCGTAGCACAGCAGTTTGTGACGATAGCTGAAATGAATGGTTTTGGCACTTGCTATCTTGGTACGACAACTTATAATGCGCAGATGATAGCTGACGCGCTGAATCTACCAGAAAAGGTGGTGCCGGTGGTGACTATTGCTGTCGGAGTCCCTGCGGAGATGCCTGAGGATAGTGGTAGATTGCCGCTCTCGGCATTGGTGTTTGACGAGCAATATTCAGTGGCGAGCGACGAAGATATAGCTCAGGCTTATGCTGAAAAGGAGGCACGCGAAGATAGCGTGAGATTTGTGGCTGAGAATGGCAAAAAAAATCTCGCGCAGGTGTTTACCGACGTGAGATACACAAAGGCTGATTGTGAGCGATTCTCGCAGATTTATGCCGACTTTATCAAGAAGTCGGGATTTGAAATCTGATTAACGGATTGCTCAAGCCGGAGAGAGAATGGCGTTTTCGATACTTGAAATGTCGCTTTGAAGTTGCTTTTCGTGCTGAAGGCGCTCTTCAATAGACTTGCAGGCATATAATACCGTAGCATGGGTGCGCGACAAACGTGTGCCTATGGCGGTGTATGCCATGCCGGCGTGTTTCTTAGCCATGAACATTACCATCTGTCGTGCATCTGAAATTTCACGCTTGCGCGACTTGGTGAAAATCTGCTCAGGGTCAATTTTGTAATATCCGGCCACGGCTTGAGTGACCATTTCGAAGTTGACTTGGCGACGGCTCATCTTTACGGCATTAGCCATGACTTTGCGTGCCAAATCGAGCGAAATCTCCTGATTGAGCATTGTGGCGTGTCCAACGAGTGATACGACGATGCCTTCAAGTTCGCGGATGCTTTCGGTGACGTTGCGAGCAATGTATTCCATGACGTCGTCAGGAAGTTTCAGGCCGTTTTGCTCGGCTTTGAGCTGAAGAACTTCGCGACGCAGAGTGTAGTCGGGCTTGTCGAGCTCGACGGTCATGCCGACTTTGAAACGCGACAGAAGACGCTGCTCCATGCCTTCCATCATAGACGGGCGACAGTCGCTGGCTAAAATAAGCTGCTTCTGGTTGCGCATCAGATGGTCGAAGATATGGTAGAAAGTATTTTGTGTACTCTTCTTACCAATAAGGTCTTGGATGTCATCGATAATCAGAGTATCGATACTCTGATAGAAGTTGATGAATTCGTTGATTTTGCTATTGCGAACAGCTGTTGTGAACTGGCTTTCGAAGAGTCGGGCGGTGATGTAGAGAACTCTATGGGAGGGGGGGAGAGTTTCTTTAATGCGAATACCGATAGCTTGAATCAAGTGAGTCTTGCCGACACCGGGGGAGCCGAAAATGAAAAGCGGGTTGAATGTTTTGCACTTAGGGTCAGTGGCAATAGCTTCACCGATGGAACGAGCTACGCGATTGCTTAAACTGTGGCAATAGTTTTCGAAAGTGTATACCGGATTGAGCTGAGGGTCAATGCTATGTGTAATCGGCTGCTGTTGGAATGGGTTTGAGGTGGCACCGATTTTCGGAGCCACTTCAGCCGACGGATTGGCACTGCCGTAGGTAATGCCGGTAGTCGGGTCGTCGTTGACTTGATTGAAGTGATAGAACAGCTTGACTTTAGGACCATACACTTTAGGAAGTACATGGCTCATCAGTCGAATGAAGCGTTCTTCGAGCTGCTCGACAAAGAAAGGAGAGGGTACTCTGACGGTGAGCTGGTTGTTCTCGAAGCTAATCGAGGTGACCGGCTCAAACCAGGCGCTGAAGAGTTCGGGTGACAGGTTGTCCTTGAAAAGATTCAAGCACTGCTGCCACAATTGTATGTGGTTCTGTTCCATCGTTGCTATCGGGTATCAAAAGGCGACACAGTGTCGCGCACTAACTTTTCATTACAAATTTCGAATTTTTTTTGTTGAAAAACAATTGAACTTTTATTTGTTTTTTTAGTAAAAACTGCAATTGTTTGTGGTTCAGAAGATTCTGAATTTGGTGGAACATTTATAAACCGACACTTTATGCTTTTGTGTGTAAAATAAACTGGTTTAGATGATTAAGCTGTATGTTTCAGCGTGGAACATAAAGTATCGCTTTAATGAAAATTTAAAGAAAATCAGCCGATTTGCGCTCTAATTGGGGATTACAAGCACAGACCGGCTGATGTATTGCTATTTGGAATGAATCTAAATAACGAAAGTGGTTTAGAAAACCTTGATATGGATGTATCGTTTAGGGTTTTTCTTGACATCCTGAAGCAATGAGTCGAGGCTCGCTGCTGAGTTGTTGAGGTTATTATACAGACCGCGGTCGTGAATCATTGCTCCGAGTGATGAGTTTGGATTGTTGAGTTGCGCCATCAGAATTTTGAGAGATTCGGAAGTCTGATGGATATTCTGCATTGTAGAATCGATGGGCATTGCATTGAGTCGTGCGGTCATCTGAGCGAGGTCGGCAGACATTGTTGTGAAATTGCCGGTAATCTCTTTGGCATCGGTGGCGATAGCCGGCATGGTAGCCATCATCTTGTTTAGCTGAATGCTTGAAGTTTCGAGATTTGCCATGATGTGTTCCATGTGTTCGACAGAAGAAGTGATGGCCGGGTTGTTGATGGTGGTGTTGAGAGCCACAAGAATCGAGTCGATCTTAGGGAGCATATTTATGATTGCCGGAAGCATATCGTTGCTAACATTGTCGAGCATGCCTACAGCGTTTTCAGCTATGAGTCTGTCGCCAGATTCGTGCATATCGGAGCTTGTGCCCATTTCGAGAGATATCGATGCGGTGCCGAGCATATCGGTGACAAGGACGGCTTTTGTTCCTTTTGGAAGCTCTAACTTTTTGTCGAGGCTGATTTCGACAAGAATGTGGCCGGGGTTGTCGTATTCGTATCTGATGTCGCTAACGAGACCTACCTTATAGCCATTTACATTGACCGGAGCTGATTGGGCGAGTCCAGCGGCGTTTGTGTAGCTTGCGGTGTAGTAGTTGGCAGCCTTAAACAGGTTGATGCCTTTTAGGTAATTGATGCCGAAAACTACGACAAGTAGGGCGGCGATTGCCGAAAGCCCGATGAGGAATTCCTTTTTCATATTGAATGTCTGTTATTTTACTCTTTTTCCATTGACGAATTTAATTATGAATGCGTCGGGGAAAGATTTTTTGATTTTTTTGAGATCTTTGGCAGCTTCATTTTCGGAAGAATAGCTACCATAGGTATATTTAAGCGACGAGCCGTCGCGATAGAAATCGACGTTGGAGAGGCCTTTTAGAGAGGCAGAGCCATCTTTGATTTTGCGTGTGGAGGTGAGAAATTGTATTTTGTAGCATGGGGTGTCGGAAGAATTGTCGGAGGGGATTTCTTTTGACGGTTGCTGTTGGTCGGTAGTAACTTCGGTTGTTGCTTTTTTGCGAGCTTTACGAGCCGGAGGTGTCACGCCATGGTATTCGCAGAGTCCGGCAAATATGGCTTCTGCGAGTTCCTGTTGTCCGCTTTCGGAGTCGAGATATCTTTCGACTTGTGGATTGCAGATGAAATCGAGTTCGATGAGCATAGATGGCATGGCTGATGCGTGCAGTACCCAGAAGTTGCTCTGTCGGACACTGCGGTCTTTTCTGCCGGCGATGTTGACGAGGTTGCGCTGTACGGCGTTGGCTGCTTTAACGCTATTGTCCATGTGTTTATTCTGGCTCATCTCGAAAATGATGTAAGACTCGGCACTTGAAGGGTCGAAACCCTGATATGTGGTAGAGTAGTCTTTTTCGAGTTTTATGACGGAGTTTTCGCGCATTGCCACTTCGAGGTTGTCTTTCGCTCCACGGAATCCTAAAGTGTAAACTGAAGCACCTTCGACAGATTTACGATTTTTAGATTTCTTGTCAACGGAGTTTGTGTGAATTGAGACGAAAATGTCGCCTTTGGCCTTGTTGGCAATGTCGGCTCGTTTTTGTAGGGGTATGAATATGTCGGTAGAGCGAGTGTAGACAACTTTGGCATCGTTCATGTTTTTGTCGATGAGCTTGCCGAGTTTGAGAGCAACGCCGAGGTTGATGGCTTTTTCGGTTGTGATAATGCCTGTAGCACCGACATCATGTCCGCCATGTCCGGGGTCGATGACGATAGTGAAGTCTTTTGCGCACGCAAATCGGGGTGTAAAAAAAAGTATGCCGGCAGTAATAATAGCCGGTATAAATCTGCGAACGTGTATCTGCTTGAAGAGTTTCACGGGTGCAAATTTACGAAAAAATGTGCTTAAAAGGGTGTCATTAAGCGTAAAAAGGGGGAGTGTGGCGATAAATACGATTTTTGGGGTAAAAAATGCCATTTTGGGGTAGATGGTTGAGGTGGAGAATAGCTATGTTATGGAATATTAACAGATGGCGCGAGTCCGCTTCACGAGCCGTTTGTGGAGGTGTTTGATGGGGGTGGAAAAGCTAACTATTTGTCCATGTGGGGATAAATGATTATCTTTGCACTGTTTTTATAAGACAATAGTCCTGCGAAGAGTCGTAGGCTTGCCGAAAATCGGCAGGATTCGGCGGACTAAAGTGCCGCAATTTTGTAGCGCGTAGGAAGCCGAATTCGATGTGTAACATAAAATCTTTAGAATGAAGAAAGCAATTAGTATTATTGCTGTCTTTGCTGTTTTCCTTCTCTCAGTTTCAGCGCATACGGAAAGGGTGTTTAAGGCCGCTGATGGTTTCAAAGCACCGATGCTGAAAGTAGTGAACGACGAAATGGAAACGTCGCTTGATGATTTGAGAGGAAGCTATGTACTCATTAATTTTTGGGCATCGACCGATGCTGTGTCGCGAGTTGCGGCAGGTGAGTATGACGCTTTTATGAAAAGCGCGGCGGGAAAACGGATTCGTCTGCTGTCGGTCAATGTAGATCGAAATGAGCGCCTCTTCAAAGAGATAGTGCGCCGCGACGGCCTTGACGAAAAGACGCAATATTATGTTGGGGACACCGACGTCAAAAGTATTGACAACAACTATTTTTCCGGTGTCGGTCTGCGGTCGTATCTTGTGAATCCACAAGGAGATATAGTGGCCACAAACCCAAGCACACAGACGTTGGCCTCAATGATGGCTATTTAAGAAATGACAGAAAGTCCGAAAGCGTAATGCTCTCGGACTTTTTTTGTTGTTATCGGGTGTGGCTTTATCCGCAGTAGAAGTATTTGCGAACCATGTCATTGTTGACTCTTTCGTCGGCACGTGCTTTGTCGAGCAGTCCGACATCGTTGTATGATTTGAGCATGGCGATGAGTCCGTCGAGCATTGAAGGAGCAAAAACGCCGTACGCTTCATAGATGGTGCGGTCGAGTTGCAGAGCATCTGCCGATTCACAGCAATTGGCGGGTAGGTGGTCAAGTGCAGCGAGACGTTCGGCATTTTCGGGCTTGTGAATGTCGACGTTGACGTAGGTGTCTTCGGCTTTTTTGAGAGCATTGTCGATTTCCCAACCGTGGCGGCAGGCTACGGCAAGCGCGGCTATGAGCAAGTAGACGTTGGCAGAGGCGTCGGCAGAACGAATTTCTACGGTTTGCTTCTGTGATGCGTCAATGCTACCGGCTGATGAATCGGGATTGGTAGCGGCGCACATATCGGTTTCGGCAGTCCATCCGAGTGGAACTCTAACGAGAACCGAGCGATTACGGTCGCCCCAACAGATGTTTGTGGGGGCTTCCTGGTGAGGAACGAGTCGGAAGTATGAAGTGGGAATAGTGTTGCCAAAAGCGGTAATCGAACGAGCCATAGTCATCATTCCGGCAATGGCTTTACGAGCGTTGTCGCTTAGGGCGCGGGAGTTGTCGAGCATCATATTGTGGCCGTCTTTGGTGAGACGCATGTGTATGTGCAGACCAGAACCGGCCTTCCCAGTAGTGATTTTTGGAGCAAAGGTGATGTCGTAGCCCATGCGCGAAGCGAGATTGCGTATTACCCACTTTGCAATGACTAATTGATCGGCGGCGTGACGAGCATCGACAGGGAGGAATTCGATTTCATTCTGTTCGTATATCTTGCCGTCGGATGTGAAATTGCCGACTTCGGAGTGTCCGTATTTGATTTGTCCGCCTGCCTGTGCGATGTATTGCATGCAGAGGGTGCGGAATTCATTAAATTTGGCAAATGGTGCAGATTCGTGGTAGCCTCGTTGGTCTGTGGCCGGAAATGCACCATTGTCAGGAGCTATAACGTAGAATTCGAGTTCGCCCATAGCTTCAAATTGCATACCGGTAGTGGCAGTGAATGCTTCGCAAGCTTTTGTCAGGGTGTATTCAGGTGAGTTTTGAAGTCGATTGCCGTCTTTGCCAAAGTAGGAGCACAGCATTGTTACTGTGGGTAGTTCGGCAAATGGATCGCGGAAGGCAGTGCTGAAGCGAGGGAGAACGTATAGGTCGCTATTTGATGGGTCGATGTAAGAGAACAGACTTGACCCGTCGACACGCTCGCCACAGCTTAGAATGGTATTGAGATAATTGTAGTCGGTTATAACGAAGTTGAGGGTTTTCAGACGACCGTCGCCTGCGGCATACATGAAATTAATCATTTGTATATCTTCGTCTTCGATATACTTGATTATGTCGCTTTTGGTGAATTTGGATGCTGGTTTGCCAAGAGTGGCGACAATGTGATTTTTGTTGAGTCTGATTTCTTGATTCATGGCAATTATATATTAAAAAAAGGAACTACTCACATAGTCCCTTTAATGAGTTTCCAATAGGTACAATTTCTAAGGTAAAAAAGATTGGTTTGTTTTCTGATGCAAAGGTATCGAAACCCTTTGAGTTGAAAGAATTTTTAAATATGTTGTAAAGCAGTCTTTTTGAAAATAGATGGTACCTATCGTGGTGTTGTGGTTGAATGTTAGTGATTTACGCGACGAAAAAAATATTGATTTTTTTGTCAAGAAAGATTAAAACGATTGAAAAGTTACTTATAAGTGAGCTTGTGAGGGTGGTCAATGTGGTGAACTTCGAGCTTATTTCCGTCCCATTTTGCATAAGAGAACAAGCGGAATGCGTCGCCGAGCAGTATGATGCGGCTGTCTGAATTGTCGATTCGCTTATCGGCTATGCAGTGGCGATGTCCGAAAATGAAGAAGTCAATGTTGCCACCCTGAAGATTGTGTTGACGAGCAAATTCGAGAAGTGAATCGTTGTCGTGGATGGTGGATGAAGTACTTGTTAAATCGTTGCCCGACAGTCGACTATGGGAAGACCACCGATGAGCAAATGCTACAGTCCAGCGGGGGTGAATAGTAGTGAATAGTCTCTGACACAGATGGTTGCGGAACGTGGAGCGAAGGAGGCGGTAGATTGTTGGGATTTTACCAACACCGTCGCCATGTTCGAGAAAAAATCGTTTTCCATCAATGGTTTCGGTCAGGCTGCCGTCGACAAGTCGGAATCCGATTTCGTTTGGGAGATAGTCGAAAATCCAAATATCGTGGTTGCCCTTTAGCCATGTTATTTCGACACCACTATCAGCAAGGTCTGCCAGGGCACCGAAGAAGCGTATGTAGCCCCGAGGAACCACTTCACGATATTCATACCAATAGTCGAGAATGTCGCCAAGCAGATATAAACGACGAGCCGTTGGCTTAATGGATTTCAGCCAGTCGGTGATAATGCGCTCATGGGCTTTGTGGTCGGCAATGTATCGTGCGCCGAGGTGAATGTCGGAGATAAAATAGGTGTCGCTACCCATATTGACGTTTAGAGGAATCCTAATTCGAGTTTGGCTTCTTCGCTCATCATGTCTTTGGTCCATTCCGGTTCGAAGACGATGCGGATGTCGACAGCAGTAACGCCATCGATGCTTTCGAGCTTGATTCGAGCATCTTCGACAAGGAAATCGGCCGCAGGACAGTTGGGGGCAGTAAGAGTCATGTCGATGTGCAGAGTGCCATCGTCGTCGAGGTCAATCTTATAAATAAGGCCGAGGCTGTAGATGTCGACGGGAATTTCGGGGTCGTAAACGGTGCGAAGCATAGTTACGGCCTTTTCTTCTATTGCGAGTCGTTGTTCGGTAGTCATACTATATATTAAATAGGTGTATTAATGATTTTGTGGAGAGTCTGTATTTGTCGGTATGGAAAAATATCGTTTGGATTCGGCTTTGACTACTTTGCGTAGCAGAATCAAAGTGAGCATGGTCGGGAATGCCATAAATGCGTAGAATAAGTCGCATAGGCCAACTGCCGCCTGTAAAGGAATAACCGAAAATATAGCTATTGTGGCAATGAAAAACCAATTGTACCAAATGGTGGCTTTGTTACCGAAGAGGTATTCGGCGCATCGGCTACCATAGAATGAGTAGCTAAACATCGATGACATGGCGAAGCAGATGACAATTATAGTGAGGAGGTATTCGCCAGCCGGAATTGCAGAGCTGAAAGCACCGATGGCTACTTCAAGACCTTTAATACTGTCGGAAGAGATGTCGCCGCAGAGGAGGATGGCAAAGGCCGTTAGTGTGCATACGAATCCGGAATCAATGGCCGGGCCGAGCATAGCTACCAGACCTTCTCGAACCGGTTCGCGACAGGCTGAGGTTCCGTGCATAATCGATGCGGTGCCAACACCAGCATCGTTGACCAATGCAGCTCGGCGCGCACCAATGATGGCAATTCCAACAAGAGCTCCCCATCCGGCTTTTAGATTGAATGCTTCGGAGAAAATCGATGCTATTACTCTTGGGAGCCCGTCGATGTTGGTGATGATGATGTAGGCTACAAGTAAGAAGTAGGCGCAAACCATGAACGGCACGAGAATGGAGGCTACATTGGCGATGCGTTTGATGCCACCGATTGTGACAAGGGCAACAATTGAGGCAACGATGAGACCTGTGGCGGTTTTGAATAGAATGGGGTTGCCTATCGATGTAATGCTTTGAGCGGTGGTGGTAATAGCTTCGGTAAGCTGGTTGGCATTCATGATACACAGTGTGCCGAACATGCCGGCGAAGGCAAAGAGTGAGGCCATAGGCATCCATCGCTTTCCGAGCCCGTGTTTGATGATGTGCATTGGTCCTCCATGAGGTTTGCCATTTGAGTCGAAAGTGCGGTATTTAATGGCGAGAACGCCTTCGTGATATTTTGTACTCATTCCGACGATTGCACTGACCCACATCCAAAAAATAGCTCCTGGGCCGCCCATGACAAGTGCTATGGCGACTCCGGCAATATTGCCCATGCCTACCGTTGCTGCGACGACAGATACGAGGGCTTGAGCCGAACTAATCTCTCCACTGCCGGCAGACTGTTGGACGCGCAAGGCTCGAAGAGCTTGCGGCAGTCGACGGAGTGATACCATGCCTGAGTAGAGAAATAGGAAGATGCCGCCACCGATGAGTGTCAGGAACAGGGGGTAGCCACACACAGTGTCGGCGATGGCGGTAATGAAGTGTTCGAAATTATTCATTTGGTAGAGTCGATGAGCGAGTAGAGCCATGATATTTCCTGAGGCCAAAGATTGACATCGGGAGTTTCAAGAACCATAGGTATGCCGTCGATACGAGGATCGTTCATCAATAGTCGGAAAAATTCGCGGCCTATGGCACCAAGACCCAATGATTCGTGACGGTCAACTTTGGAACCAACACCTTTCTTTGAGTCGTTGATGTGCATACCACATAAGTATTGCCACCCAATAACGGATCCGAATTCGTCCATAGTGGCGCGGTAGGAGGATTCGTCGGTCAGGTCGTAGCCTGCGGCGAAAGTATGGCAGGTGTCGATACATACGCCTACGCGCGACTTATCTTCGACGCGGTCAATGATGTGTGCAATTTGTTCGAAGCGGAATCCGAGATTACTTCCTTGACCTGCAGTGTTTTCGATTACGGCTTTTACTCCTTCGGTACGTTCCAGAGCAAGATTTATAGAGTCGGCTATCAAGTCGAGGGAGAGGGAGGGGGAGATTTGGTTTAAGTGGCTGCCAGGGTGAAAGTTAAGCATTTTAAGCCCCAGAAGGCTGCAACGCTGCATTTCATCGATGAAAGCGTCGCGCGATTTGTCGAGTTTCTCTTTGTCGGGTGAGCCGAGATTGATGAGATAGCTATCGTGGGGTAGGATGGTGTCGGGCGTGTAGCCGAAGCGTTCGCAATTTTGCTTGAACGCAATGGCTTGCTTTTCGGAAATTGCCGCGCCATTCCATCTTGATGGATTTTTGGTGAATAATGCGAATGCTTTTGCTCCTATTGCGTTGGCGTTGATCGGGGCATTGCTGACACCGCCTTCTACTGAAACGTGAGCTCCTACGTATTTCATCGGTCGGAAAAATTACAAATTGCAGATATGCAAAGATAACGAAAAAACTGCATTATTTCATGCGAAATAATGCAGTTTGTATTTGTGATGAGAGATTAGTTATTTTCTTCAGTTCCAGCAAATTCCATCAGATAGGCTTTGATGAATCCATCGAGTTCTCCGTCCATTACACCGCCAACGTCGGAAGTTTGGAATCCGGTTCGGTGGTCTTTGACACGACGGTCGTCCATGACGTAGCTTCGAATCTGAGAACCCCATTCGATTTTCATTTTGCCGGCTTCGACTTTGGCTTGCTCCTGAAGACGGTGCTGAAGTTCCTTGTCGTAGAGTATAGAACGGAGTTGGCGAAGGGCGTTTTCTTTGTTCTTAGGCTGGTCGCGGGTTTCGGTGTTTTCAATAAGAATTTCTTCTTTCTCACCGGTATAAGGGTCGGTGAACTGGTAGCGAAGTCGTACACCAGATTCGACCTTATTGACGTTCTGACCACCGGCGCCACCACTTCGGAAAGTGTCCCACGACATAAGAGCCGGGTCGACACGCACTTCGATTGTGTCGTCGACGAGCGGTGTTACGAAAACCGATGCAAACGAAGTCATGCGTTTGCCTTGTGCATTGTATGGCGATACGCGCACGAGACGATGTACTCCATTTTCGCTTTTGAGGTATCCGTAGGCAAAGTCGCCTTCAACGTTGATGGTGCAGGATTTTATGCCGGCTTCGTCGCCTTCGAGGAGGTTTGCCATAGACGTTTTGTAGCCGTGCTTTTCGCACCAACGAAGATACATGCGCATGAGCATCGAAGCCCAGTCCTGGCTTTCAGTGCCACCGGCACCGGAGTTGATTTTGAGGACAACGCCGAGTTTATCTTCTTCGCGACGAAGCATATTGCGCAATTCAAGACGCTCAATCTTTTCGATGGCGTCGGCATACATTACGTCAAGCTCTTCTTCTTCCATAGCTCCTTCCTTGACGAAGTCCCAAGCGAGTTGAAGTTCGTCGACCGCGTTGGAAACGTCTTCGTAGCCGTCAATCCAAGCCTGAAGGTCTTTGATTTTTTTCATTTGCGCCTGAGCTTCTTTGGGGTGTTCCCAAAAGTCGGGTACATGAGTGCGAAGCTCTTCTTCTTCTACTTGTATTTTTTTTGTGTCGATATCAAGATACCTTTTCAGAGCGAGTTTGCGCTCGGCGGTTTCTTTTAGTTGCTCCTGGGTAATCATTTTGATGCCAGCCTATGATGATGTTATTATTATAATTCTGAAATACGATGCAAATTTAGCCAATTTGGGTGAGACTTCCTAACTGAGTGGCAGGGTAATGTTTGGCGAAGTGGCTTATGTTGGCTACATTTGCATGAAAAAGAGAATCGGACAGCATGGATGTACGAGAATTTGCCGAGCGAATATATCTGAATTTGAAGTACGCTCCTACAGACCAACAAATAGAGCTGATAGGGGCGTTGGCACAATTCTGTTCGCCGGAGATGCCTGACGATTCTGTGTTTCTGCTGTGTGGATATGCCGGAACGGGTAAAACCTCTTTGATTTCGGCACTGACGAATGCGCTTCGAGAAGCATCTGTGCCGACTGTGCTTATGGCTCCGACCGGTAGGGCGGCGAAAGTGCTGTCGGAAATGTCGGGACAGCGAGCAACAACAATACACAGGCGAATATATCATGCACCGGCGGACGGAGCGCCATTGAGGTATGGAAGTGGGGAAGTTGCTGAAAATACGCTTCGTGGTGCGGTTTTTATCGTGGATGAAGCATCGATGATAGGGGATGAAGGTGGGTATTCGCAGTCGAGTTTGCTCGAAGATTTGATACAATATGTTTATACCGGGGAAGGGTGTAAGATGATACTTCTTGGCGATACGGCGCAATTGCCACCGGTGGGGTGTGAGGTGAGTCCGGCGATGGAACCAAAAATATTGCGCAGCTTCGGATTGAGGGTGACGCGAGCCGTGCTTACGCGGACGGTGCGTCAAGCGTCGGATTCGGGTATATTGTACAATGCCACACGATTGCGACATTCACTGCGCAGGCTTGAAGCGACACAAACACCACTGCCGGAACCGCAAATAGTGGTTCGCGGATTTAATGATGTGGAAGTGGTGCAGGGGGAAGAGCTTGAAGATATAATTTCGTCGGCATATTCGGAGTATGGGGAGGCCGGTACGCTGCTTGTGACTCGTTCAAATCGTCGTGCAAAGTTGTATAGTCTTGCCATACGTCAGAAAATACTCGGCCGAGAAGAGGAATTGTGTAAGGGGGAGCGATTGCTTGTGGCTCGGAATAACTATTTGTGGAGTGCGAAGATAAAGGGACTCGATTTTATAGCCAACGGCGATATGGCTACGGTGGAGAGTGTATATGGCGTGGAGGAGAAGTATGGGTTGAGATTTGCAGATGTAAGGCTGAGTCTTACTGACAGGGGCGGTATAGAATTTGACTGTAAAATAATGCTCGACTCGCTGCTGAGTGATGCAGTGTCGCTAGAACCGGAACGGCTGAATAAGCTGTATAACGATATACTTACAGATCCGGATGTGTTTTCGGATTATACACCGATGAAAACACGCATGAAGATGCTACGCAGCGATCCGTATTGGGGGGCTTTGCAGGTGAAGTATGCATATGCGGTGACGTGTCATAAGTCGCAGGGTGGTCAGTGGCCGAAAGTGTTTGTGGATATGGCAGGTATTTCGAGCGATGCTGTGAAGACGGTTGATTTCTATCGATGGTTGTATACAGCTGTTACGCGCGCCACGGTGGAGGTGTCATTCATCAGTCCGCAGTTAAAAATTATTGATTGATATGCCGTGTGGCATGATAAGCGAAAAGATTTGCTATCTTTGCAGACTGAATCGCATATTCGCACATGAAAGATAATACTGATGCAAGCATAGATATGCAAGATGTCGAGCAGATACGGACGCTGGTCGATGAGGCTCGTCGTGTGGCAATAGTTTGTCATATGACACCGGATGGCGATGCTCTCGGCTCGTCGCTTTGTTTGTGGCATGTGATGCTTGCTATGGGGCGTGATGCCGTAGTGGTAGTTCCCGATGCGTTTCCCGCAGATCTTTCGTTTCTTCCCGGTGCAGACCGAGTGGTTGTGGCATCATACAATACAGAGCGAGCCGAGTCGGCACTTCGCGGTGCGGATTTGATATTTTGTCTTGATTTTAACGAACCGTCGCGCATAGACAGACTGGCTGAGCCGCTGTCGAAAGCAACCGCTCCGAAAGTAATGATAGATCATCACTTGAATCCTCAAGAAGGATTTTGTAAAGTGACGATAAGCAGTCCGGAAAGGTCGTCGACTTGTCTGCTATTATATTTGACCCTGAAGGCTCTCGGATGGGATAAATATGTCGGCTTGTTTGCTTCGGAATGTTGCATGACCGGCATGATGACCGATACCGGTAATTTCAGCTTCAATGCCAACGATACAGATATATATGCCGTGATGGCAGAGCTGGTGGCCAAGGGCGTGGACAAGAATGCGCTGACAAAGCGATTGTTTGATACCTCGACGTTGCGTCGTTTGCGAATAATGGGGTATGCCCAATATAAGTGTATGACGATTTATCCGGAGCATCGTTGCGCAGTGATAGCACTTTCGGCTGACGACCTTGCTGAATTCGGATATAAAAAAGGAGATACAGAGGCACTTGTCAACGTACCCCTCAGTGTGCCCGAAATAGTGTGGTCGGTGTATTTGCGCGAAAGTTCATCGGACTATGTGAAGGTGTCGATGCGAAGCAAAGGCGACTTTTCGGTGCGTGAAATTTGTGCCAATCATTTTGGCGGCGGTGGACATTTGAATGCTTCGGGTGGCGAGGTGCATGGTTCGCTGCAAGAAGCTCTTGATAGGCTGATGGCTGTGATGCCACAGTATGATATGTATCTGCCATTGCCTAAATTGGATAAAGATAGTAAAATAGAATAAGTATAAAGTATGAGAATATCTATTCAAAATGTAATAGCCGCGGCAGTTGTAGCATTGACATTTCTGCTCGTAGGATGTGAATCGGGAACGAGCTATGCAGAATTGCTGACGGATGAAAATCATGCGGTAAATGCGTTTCTGGTAGACCAGAATGTGATAACTACGATTCCTGCCGACAGTGTGTTTGAAGTAGGTGAGGATGCTCCGTACTATCAGCTCGATGCCGAAGGAAATATCTATATGCAGGTGCTTAACGTGGGCGACGGAGAGAAGGCACAGGATGATGAACGCATATATTTCCGCTTCATGCGTTATAATCTGTCGTATTATGCCGGTCCTGACGTAGAGATGGAAGGCGAAGGAAACGAAAGTAACCTCGCATCGGCAAGCACATACTTCAACTTCAATAATTTCAGCTTGCCCACATCGTCGAGCTGGGGTTCAGGCATTCAAATGCCACTGCGATTCCTTCCGCTTAATTCGGAGGTGAACGTAATAATCAAATCGCAATATGGACTGACAAGCGAAATATCGTATGTTCAGCCGTATTTATACCATGTACGTTACTTTAAAAGTCAAATATAAATATCATGACACTCATTAAATCTATTTCCGGTATCAGAGGTACCATAGGTGGAGCTCCCGGCGACGGCCTTTCACCTATAGACATAGTGAAATTTACCGCAGCTTACGCTACATTCATCCGTAAAGAACGTCCGAATGGAAAGGGTGTGATAGTAGTGGGTCGTGATGCTCGTCTGTCGGGCAGCATGGTGAGCGGAATCGTTGTGTCGACGCTGTGTGCTATGGGATTCGATGTGGTAAACATCGGTCTTGCCTCGACACCGACAACTGAACTTGCTGTGACCGGTGAAGGTGCCGATGGCGGTATCATCATAACTGCAAGTCATAACCCGACTCAGTGGAACGCGCTTAAACTTCTTAATTCAAACGGCGAATTCCTTAATGACGCTCAGGGTAAGGAAGTGCTTCGCATAGCTGATGAAGAATCGTATCGTTTCGCTCCGGTAGAGGAAATGGGTCATGAATTTGGCAATGAGACATATACTCGTCGCCATATAGAGCAGGTGCTCAATCTGGAACTCGTAGATCGCGATGCTATTGCGGCCGCAAACTTTACAGTGGCTGTTGATGCTGTAAACTCGATTGGCGGTGTCGTAATACCTCAGCTGCTGAGAGCTCTCGGTGTTAAAAACGTTATAGAGCTTAACTGCGAACCTAACGGTAAGTTTGCTCATACTCCCGAGCCTATTCCTGAAAATCTGACTCAGATTTCGGATTTGATGCGCAATTCAAAGGCTGACGTAGGTTTCGTTGTGGATCCCGACGTAGACCGTCTGGCTATCGTGATGGAAAACGGCGAAATGTTTGTAGAAGAGTATACTCTTGTTGCTGTGGCCGACTATGTGCTGAGTCACACTCCGGGATCTACGGTTTCGAACCTCAGCTCGTCGCGCGCACTCTCTGATGTTACCAAAAAGCATGGTTGCAGCTACTCGGCTTCGGCAGTGGGCGAAGTGAATGTGACAACCAAGATGAAGGAAACCGGAGCCGTAATCGGAGGTGAAGGTAATGGCGGTGTGATTTATCCTGCATCGCATTATGGCCGTGACGCCCTCGTTGGTGTAGCTCTCTTCCTGACACTGCTTGCAAAGAGCGGTAAGGCAGTTTCGGAACTCAAAGCCGGTTATCCTCAGTATGCAATAGCAAAGCATAAAATCGAGCTTACTCCCGATATCGATGTGGATGCAATACTTGCAGAAGTGAAAGCTCGCTTCTCGAATGAAAAGGTGACTGACATCGATGGCGTGAAGATTGATTTCCCCGAAAGCTGGGTGCATCTGCGTAAGTCGAACACAGAGCCTATCATCCGTATATATTCGGAGGCACACACAATGGAAGAAGCCGATGCGCTTGCTGACAGAATCAAGGAAGTGATAAATTCAATGACTAAGTGAAAATCTTAAAATCTATATTGACGGCGGCGTTTGCAATGGCATTCGCCGCCGTTGTTGCTCAAACGCCTCAGCCTAATGCGCTTGTACGTATTTCGGTGGCATCGCTTCGGGCAGAGCCTCGACATTCGGCAGAGCTTGAAACGCAAGCATTGTGTGGTACGCCGGTGAATGTCGCGGCATTGGACGATAATGAAGATTGGCTTCAAGCTGAATTGCCGGATGGGTATAAGGCGTATATTCACCGTATGGCGGTAGTGATGATGTCGGCAGAGGAGATAGCTCGGTGGCAGAAGGCTGACCGTGTGGTAGTCAAATCGGTGGATGAGTTAAGGGTGATGGCTGATACGATAGCCGAATCAGCGGTAGTGAGTGATATTGTTCACGGAAGTATTCTTGAGGGGCGAGTGATGCCGGGCAGTAACTATACGGCAGTGGCAATGCCGGATGGTCGCATGGGGTATTTGCCAACGTTGTCGGTGGCGAATCTGTCGGAGTATATGAGCAGGTCGCTTTCGATGGAAGCGGTGGTCGGTGTGGCTCGACGCTTGACAGGCGTGCCTTATCTGTGGGGCGGAAACAGCACAAAAGAGATGGACTGCTCGGGGCTGACAAGAATAGGCTATCTTGACTCCGGAATATTGCTTCCGCGAAATGCAGGAGCTCAAGCGCTGTGTGGAGAAGCGGTAAGTCTCGATAATCTCATAGCCGGCGACTTGCTGTTTTTTGAAAATGAAGAGGGGAGGGTGACGCATGTGGCGATATCGCTTGGTGGTACTCACTATATCCACGCATCGGGGTTTGTGCATGAAAGCAGCTTCGATGAGAGAGATGCGAAGTATAACGGCAGAATCGTGAATTTTGCGCGTCGACTGACAGCCGAAAGTGCCGCTAAATTGTCAGTTTGCTCTAACTCGTGGTACTTCGCGCCGTAAGAGTGTGTTTTTTCGGCTAAATTCGTTATATTTGCAGAAGTTTTTTGCATATAGGCAAGATATTCGTTATGAGTAAGAAATTCAACGTCTACGACAAGTTTAACTTATCAGAGATAAATAAGGAAGTGCTGGCAGGATGGAATGCCGGACGGTTATTTGAACGCAGCATGGAAGTACGGGAAGGATGCCCGTCGTTTGTGTTCTTCGAAGGCCCCCCTTCGGCAAACGGTATGCCCGGTATTCATCATGTGATGGCGCGTACGATAAAAGATATTTTCTGCCGCTATAAGACAATGAAAGGCTTCCATGTGAAGCGTAAGGCAGGCTGGGATACTCACGGACTGCCCGTGGAGCTCGGAGTGGAAAAAAGTCTTGGCATAACCAAAGAGGATATTGGTAAAAAAATATCTGTTGACGAATATAATGCCGCTTGTCGCCATGAGGTGATGAAATATACCCGCGAGTGGGAAACCCTGACTAACTCGATGGGCTATTGGGTGGATATGGAAAATCCGTATATCACCTATGATAATCGTTACATAGAGAGCGTATGGTGGTTGCTACGTCAGCTTCATGAAAAGGGTTATCTCTATAAGGGCTACACCATTCAGCCGTATTCGCCGGCAGCCGGAACAGGTCTTAGCTCGCATGAACTGAACCAGCCCGGATGTTATCGCGACGTGAAGGATACCACTTGTGTAGCTCAGTTTGTTGTAACTGATCCTATTGCAGAAATGCAGGGTTGGGGAACACCTTGCTTCATCGCATGGACTACAACTCCGTGGACTCTTCCCAGTAATACTGCTCTTGCCGTAGGTCCTGCAATCGAATATAGTATCGTACGCACTTACAATCCGTATAGCGGTTCGCCCGTTACGGTAGTGCTTGCTACAGATTTGCTCGGCAAATACTTTAACCCAAAAGCTGCTGAAATAGCACTCGGAGATTATAAGAAGGGAGATAAGCTGATACCTTACGAAGTGGTAGGTACGAAGAAAGGTGAAGAGCTCGTTGGTCTTCACTATAATCAGCTTATGCCGTGGGTGAATCCCGGAGAAGGAGCATTCAGAGTAATCCCCGGTGATTATGTGACAACTGAAGATGGTACGGGTATCGTGCATATCGCAGGAACATTCGGTGCCGATGACTTGCGTGTATCTCGTCAGGCCGGTGTGCCCCCGCTCCATATGATAGACCGTGATGGAAATGTTCGCCCGATGGTGGATATGACCGGTCGTTTCTTCCTGCTCGATGATCTCGATCCTGAGTTTGTGAAGACAAATGTGAATGTAGAAGAATATACTCCCTGGCAGGGTAAGTATGTGAAGAATGCATTTGATGCTTCGGCTGACGAAAATACAGAGTCACTTGATGTGCAGATCTGTATGTGGCTTAAGCAAAATGATGCGGTGTTTAAAATCGAAAAGCACGTTCACAGCTATCCTCACTGCTGGCGTACGGACAAGCCGGTGCTTTACTATCCGCTCGATAGCTGGTTTATTCGCACAACTGCCGCTCGCGAGCGCTTGATGGAGCTTAATGAAACTATTAAGTGGAAGCCGGCATCGACAGGTTCGGGTCGATTTGGCAAGTGGCTCGAAAATCTTCAGGATTGGAACTTGTCGCGTAGCCGCTATTGGGGAACTCCGCTTCCAATATGGCGCACAGACGACGCGAAGGAAGAAATCTGTATAGATAGCGTCGAATCGCTGTATAACGAAATGGATAAGGCCGTTGAAGCCGGATTTATGACTGAAAATCCGTATCGTAAGGCCGGTTTTGTTTCCGGCGATTACAGCAAGGAAAATTATGAAAAGATAGATCTGCATCGTCCGTATGTGGATGACATAGTGCTCGTTTCGCCGTCGGGACGCCCGATGCGTCGCGAAACCGACCTTATTGACGTATGGTTTGACTCGGGTTCGATGCCTTATGCTCAGATACACTATCCGTTTGAAAATAAGGAAGGTCTTGACAGTGGCGAACTTTATCCTGCAGATTTCATTGCCGAAGGTGTTGACCAGACTCGTGGATGGTTCTTCACATTGCATGCAATAGCCGGAATGGTATTTGATTCGAAGGCTTATAAGGCAGTGATTTCAAATGGTCTTGTGCTGGATAAAAACGGTAATAAGATGTCGAAGCGTCTTGGTAATGCCGTGAATCCGTTTGAGGCTATCGAAAAGTATGGTTCCGACCCGTTGCGCTGGTATATGATAAGCAATTCATCGCCGTGGGACAACCTGAAGTTTGATACAGCCGGTGTTGAAGAGGTGTCGCGTAAGCTCTTCTCGACACTTTATAATACATATTCGTTTTTCGCGCTGTATGCCAATGTGGACGGATTTGACAATAGTGCACCTCAAGTAGCATTGCAGGATCGTCCGGAAATCGACCGTTGGATTATCTCGCTACTCAATACGCTTGTGAAGACCGTTGATGAGGCTCTTGAAGACTATGAACCGACTAAGGCAGCGCGTGCTATCAATGATTTCGTTAATGATAATCTGTCGAACTGGTATGTGCGTCTTAATCGTAAGCGTTTCTGGGGTGGCGAAATGAATGCTGATAAACTTTCGGCTTATCAGACACTCTATTCTTGCCTCGAAACGGTAGCTCTGCTTATGGCTCCGTTTGCACCGTTCTTTGCAGACCGTCTGTATCTCGATTTGACTTCGGTGACTGCCGGAAATAGCGATTCGGTGCATTTGAAGCTCTTCCCCACAGTAGACGAAGCTGCCGTAGATCAGGCTCTTGAAAAACGTATGCAGCTTGCTCAGACAGTAACGTCGATGGTACTTGCTCTGCGTCGTAAAGCATCGCTGAAAGTTCGTCAGCCACTCAGTCGCATTATGGTGCCTGTAAGTACCGAATCAATGCGTAGCGATCTTGAAGCTATGTGCGGATTGATACTCGGTGAGGTCAACGTGAAAGAGATGCAGATAATAGATGCGAGCGAAAGCACTCTTGTGAAGCGCGTGAAGCCAGACTTCAAAAAGCTCGGCCCGAAATTCGGCAAGCAGATGAAGCAGGTGGCTGCAGCAATTCAGTCGATGTCGGGCGAGCAGATAGCCGCTCTCGAATCGAATGGAGTAGTGTCGATAGATGTAGCCGGTGCTCCGGCTGAAATATCGGTAGCCGATGTTGAAATTATCTCTGAAGATATTCCCGGTTGGCTGATGGCTAACGAAGGTGCGGTAACAGTGGCTCTCGACGTGACTGTCACTCCGGAGCTTCGTTGCGAAGGCGTGGCTCGCGATATTGTGAACCGAGTTCAGAACATCCGTAAAGATCGTGGATATGAAATAACCGACAAGATCGATATTACGGTAGCACCCGATGCTTTGACCGATGAGGCTGTGAAAGAGTATGCCGATTATATTTCGCGTCAGGTATTGGCCACTTCGCTGATGGTGGGTGAAATTGCAGACGATGACAAGGATGCAACTGATCTCGACATTGACGGCGTGAACATTAAGGTCAGAATAGTGTTAAATGATAGATAAAAAGTGATATCTATATACTATAAAACTATATTTTAACCAGTAATTAATCAGAACTATGGGCGAAAAGACAAGATATTCCGATGAAGAGCTTCAGGAGTTTAAGGAATTGATACTCAAAAAGCTCGAAAAGGCACAGCGTGACTATGAGTTGCTCAAAGCCGATGTGACTAATACAGATGGGAATGATGTTGCTGATACATCGCCGACGTTCAAGACTCTTGAAGAAGGTGCTACGACCTTTGGCAAGGAAGAAAACGGCCGTTTGGCACAACGCCAGATGAAGTTTATACAGCATCTTCAGGCTGCCCTTGTCAGAATTGAAAACAAGACCTATGGTATTTGTCGTGAAACCGGCAAGCTCATACCTAAAGAGAGGCTTCGTGCAGTGCCGCATGCGACACTGAGCATTGACATCAAGAATCAGCAAAGCAAAAAGTAATCTTACTATCCGCCGCAGTCGCCATTAATAGGAGTCTGCGGCGGAAACTACGTTTACCAATCACTACCACGTACGCATATAATTTCAATATGAAAATATCAAAAGGCTATCTGGCAACGATAGTAATAGCGCTTGTGCTTATCGCCGATCAGGTATTGAAAATCTGGGTGAAAACTCATATGTATCTTGGCGAGAGTATAAGAATAACCGATTGGTTTCAAATATTTTTTATCGAAAACAACGGCATGGCATTTGGAATGGAAATTGGCAGCAAGCTGTTTCTAACCGTGTTCAGGGTCGTGGCTCTGATAGCCGGTATATGGTATCTGACGAAAATTGTTAGGAATCGCGATAGATTTCAGACCGGATTTATAGTGTGTGTGGCTTTGATATTGGCCGGTACAGCCGGAAATATTATAGATTGTGTATTTTACGGGCAGTTGTTTAACAATCCGATGCCTCCGGAAGTAGCCGTCATGATGCCTGAAGGAGGCGGATATGCTTCGCTATTGCATGGTAAAGTAGTAGATATGCTTTATTTCCCGCTATTTAGCTTCACTTGGCCGCAGTGGTTGCCCGTGGTGGGAGGAGAAGAATTTCTGTTCTTCCAACCTGTATTCAACATAGCAGATTCCGCTATAACGGTGGGTATTTTCGTAATGCTGCTGTTTTATTCAAAGAATCTGGCCGAGCCAATAAATCCGGAGTCAGAAGCAGAGTCTGCGAAAGGTAGTGACGTGGTAAAACAGTGAGAAATATGTCGAGATTAAGCATTTGTCTTATCGCGCTTGTCGCAGTATTGTCGTCGTGTGGTACACGTCCTGATGGTGTGCTCTCTCAGGAGGAGATGGCGCAACTGCTGGCAGATATTCATACGGCTGAAGGGGTGGTGGAATCAAATGGCCGAGGCTATTCCACCGACTCAGCCAAGAGAGTTTTGCGCCAATCGGTGTACGCTCGTCACGGAGTGTCGTCGGAGGTAGTGGACTCGTCGCTCAGTTGGTATGGCTACAATATGGAAAAGTATGTTGAGGTGTACGACAGGGTGATCGAGATACTCGAAGAGCGAGTGGAACTGGCTCAAGAGAAGGCCGGTGCATCGACCGGTACAACCGACATGACGATAACATTTGAAGGCGATTCGGTGGATGTATGGACCGGTGTGAAATATCGTCGATTATCCGAAAATATGCCTGCCGATTTCATAACGTTTAATCTGTCGTCGGATGCCAATTGGGAGAAGGGTGACGTGTATACCCTGCGCGGAAAATTCTTCGATATAAAGGAGCCCGTAGAGGTAACGCTTGCAGCAGAGTATGCTGATGGTACGTTTGACTATGTGACACGTTATTTCAATGGCGACGGATGGCATGATGCGAAGATAGTGCTCGACTCGATTAAAAATGCGCGATATGTGTATGGCGTGGCAAAGTATAATCCGTTGAAAGCTCAAGTGGCATTTGTGGATTCCATCTCGTTGTATCGCACACGCTATAATGGCACTCTTCGAGATGTGCGCGACAATCAGTCGCATTTCTCACGAAGAACAAAAGATAAAAAAGAAAAGAATAAAGTGGATGGACTTCGTTCTGAGCCGCCGCTTCCGACATTGCCAGCTCAGATGCCTATGCTGAAAGACCGTCGTGAAGATTCGCGCGTGAAGCCTTCGGCGCGTCCGCCCCGAAGACCGATTCGTCCGGCGCCAACATTGGCACCAGAGCCGGTAGAACCTACAAAAGTGAAGAAATAAGTCAATGCAAAGAATTTTTGCCCATAGGATATTGTATGGCAATAAGGAATATAAAAATCACCTCGCCGAGATAGATAGTCAAGGCGAGGTGAAGTTTTATCCATTTGAGCGAGAAGTGTTCGGAACGATTTTTGTCAGCGGGACGAT
Organism: uncultured Bacteroides sp.; assembly: GCA_964416545.1. Classification (GTDB taxonomy): domain Bacteria; phylum Bacteroidota; class Bacteroidia; order Bacteroidales; family Muribaculaceae; genus Paramuribaculum. Next base: position 28,808 of record CAYQEN010000016.1, read on the forward strand.
AAGAATTGATATCGACGGTGGGGAACTTCGCTATGTCAGTGTGCCAGATGAGACGGACGCAGAATGTAGGGGAATGGAGCTTTGAGATGCAAAGTCGTATCTGCTTTGATTTTGTCGAGTGTTTCGAAGGCTTCCTGCGCAGATGCAGTTGTGGTGGCAACTACATAATAGTTGGTTCGGCTGTCGTGGAGCAGAAAGGCACTGTCGAATCCGCGTTCGATTAGGCGCTGACGCATAGACTGAGCGTTGAAGAGTTGTCGGAATTGTGCGGTTACAGCATTGTATCGTTTCAGGGTTTTGATATCACCTCCACCATTTTTGGTAATGCCGATTGATAGTGTGCGGACAGGGAGAGTCACACCGTCGCAAACTAGATTTTTAGGAAGTTGCTCGTTTTGTAACCGTGCGTTAACGGCAGAATCCATTGTGGACGTTTGTTTTTGTTTTGCCACTTCGTAAGCAGTGCGGTAATTGGCTTCGGTAGTTTTACATGCCGAAAACGAGAGCGCGAGAATGCCGGCAACGGCTATGATAATTCGTTTCATACTTTCATTTTATTTCCAAGTTCAATAACCTCAAGACCTTTAATCTGCCCGGCGTCGAGCTCAAGGCGAATCAGAGTTCTTACCTTCTGCCATCCGTAGTAGCCTGCAGCTCCGGGGTTGATGTGCAGCAGGTTTAGTTCATGGTCGGGGATGACTTTTAGAATGTGGGAGTGTCCACAGACCATGATGCGAATGTTGTTTTCGCGTAGGATACGTTTGACTCCTGGTGCGTATTTTCCGGGGTAGCCGGCTATGTGAGTCAGCCATACGTTAATACCTTCGACAGAGAAATTGAGCACTTCGGGAGCCATTCGTCTGACGTCGCCATGGTCAATATTTCCGCTTACGGCTCTTACTGTTGGTGTTATCTCTTGCAGACGTTGCAATATCGTTTTATCGCCAACGTCGCCGGCATGCCAAATTTCGTCGCAGTCGGCAAAGTGGGTTGCATATCTGTCGTCCCAGCAAGAGTGGGTGTCGGATAGGATTCCTATTTTTTTCATATAACCCGAATCGTTAGATTTTGATAAATCGGATGTATTCGATAAGTGCGGTGTTGTCTTTCGCATCGAAATTGTGGTCGACGGGCATCCTATATTCGATGGAAATTGTGTTTATGCCTTTATTAAGATAGATGCGCAGGCGGTTGCTCCAAGCCGTTGTACTCCAATCGTCGGAAGCAAGGGTAGGGAGGATAAGAGAGCCGACGCGGTGTCCGTTGACTATGAGTGAGCGCATGGCGCATTTTGATTGGTTCCACCACGGCGCTGTTCCATTGGCATATTTTACGTCGATGTAATAGTATCCCTCTTTTGCAACGTTTACGTTGGCGCGGAAGCGAGTGTTGCGGGAGGGGGAAAGTTCGACAAATCGCTGATATATAGCATCATCAGTTCGAATCATGCTTGACCTTGCGGAGGCGAAAGTTGTGGCCGGTAAGAGGGCATATGTGCCATCCGGAATATGGTGGTATGGTTCGGAAATGTAGCCTACAAGTTGTTTTGAAGCTATTGGCTCGAAGGCGACGGTGGTAAATTGGTCAGTGTCAAACAGGGTGTAGTCGGCACGGGTGATTTCTTCTTGAATTACTCCGTTGATAGTTACGAGATACTTTTTGCCGGGAGAGAAATCGGGTATTTGTGCGCGACGTGGAGATGTCCACTTAATATTCGGAGTGGAAGGTAGCCACGATAATTTCTCAGATGGAAATTGACGATCGCGGAAGCTATTGTTGGCCATTATAATCTTAATGGAGTGTCGGCCTGTTAGGGTGGGGGGGAGAAAATGGCTTGTTACGATTTTTTTGTCGATGTAAAAGCCTGCAATTCTGTTTCCTGAGCCCGAAATCGTGATGTCGAAAATAGCGTTTCGGTATTTGATGCCGGAGATGTTGATTTCGCTATTGAGAGATGGGGGAATGCACGGGTGAAACTCCATGCCGTCGGCACTGAGGTGGATGCCGGCGAGCATGCGCAGGGGGATTGCCATTACGGAAGCCGGATTTCGTAGGGGATGGTCGGATGCGGATGTGCCTGCCGGCATACCGTTGGTGGTCATCGTGATTTCGTCGGTAGAAGCGTTGAGCGCAACATTTCTTATGAGAGCTGCAATTTCGTTTTCAAGCGATTGAATATGTCCGTTTCGCGCGGCAGCAATGCTCCAAAGCACTTGAATGTATGGCTGCGAAGGCATACCTGCAAGGTAGACAGTATCGGGTAGTTGTGGATATATGGCAGGGATGCCAAATGTGGATGACGGAGTGCGTGAAAGGATGCTTGCGCTCATTTCAGGGGTGGCGATACCAAAAATCATGGCAAGAGCCTGTCCGATATTGTCGGTGCTTTGTGCTTGTACGGCGTATGGCGCACCGTAGAGGTATTTGCTGTATATGCCTCTGTTTGGAATCCATAGACGACTATTGACCGATTCTGAAAAGAGACGATTGAATGAAGAGAATTGTGCAGATTCGGGAGCAAGTCCAATGTCGGTGGCCATGCGCGAAAGAGCTTTGCATGCTTCGGCGGCGAGAATATTGTTGGTGAGGCTCATCGACTCGTAGATGTCGATAGGCTTCATCCAAGTCGGATAGAGTTGACCGGAGCGATATTCCTGCGAAATTCCGCCCTTGAAAAGATTGGTGAGTGAATCGAGAAAAATATCCTTGTCTTCGTGGAATGTGCGCGATGCAATTCTATAGGCTTGTTTCATCCAAGCTGTGTCGGCCGTGGATTTGTAGACTTCGTAGGCTGCTATAGCCCATGCCGAGCGACATGATGTGACAGGCCACGAGGGGTAGGCTGTGATGTCGGGACGAACAACGCCATTGTCAACGCAACTCATTAGCAACTTTTTTGCCATGTCGGGGTCGGATATGGCGAGGGAGAGGGAGGTGGCGAGAACTATGTCGGATGTTGAAAGATTGTGATTATCAGTAGTATATGTGACGCTAATCTTATCAACACCCATGTTGTAGATAGCGTTGATGAGATTATGTCTTGTGGTGAGTCGTGGCAATTTTGAAGCGATGGAGGGGGAGGGGGGAGCGAAATGCTTTAACTTACTGGGACTCAGTGTTAAGGCGATTTCGTAGATACTGTCGCCACGGTCGAAGAGTTTCAGGGCTTTTGGGTGGTCAGGGCTGAAAATTTCTTTGCCGAGAGGGGGGATATTTCCGGTAATCCATAGTCCGCGAAAGTGTTTGGAGAAGATGGTGTCGCCCGTTGCAGTGACGAAGAAACCATTGTCGGCAAGTGCGCGTAGGACGGGACGCATATCAACGCGGACAATCCAGGGAGTATTGTCGGCAATCGAAAAACTGTCGATAGCTTCAGTGTGAGGAATGGTGTCGGGATGTCCAAATATGTGTGTGCGATTGTCGATGCCACCACTGAAATCGACTAAGTGGGACTGCCCAACCGGCAATTCATTATCGCGTCCGTTGAGCGATAGTCGGAATTTTACCAGCCCGCGATGGCGATGCGGGTAGGATGCCGAATAATTGGAATGAATTTCGAAAGAATTTGGTGCAACAGCCGTGAAAGAGCCACTGACAACGCTATCGGAATAGATGGTAAATTCGTCGCAGGTGTAAAGAATATCGTCGTCGCTTACCTTAGAGTTGCCGCAGGAGCTTATCATACAACCAAACAAGATGTAGGCCGTAATCAAGAAGCAAATATATCGGTAAGGTCGGAGCATACAGTGAATAACGAGGATGAGAGCAGATAGGTTTTCTATTCGGGGGATTCGCCTTCGAATGTGGATAGCGAGTAGGACGTGCGTTGGTGGTAGACTTCGCCTTTGTGGAGAATAGGCGCAGACCATTGCGGATGTCTGGCCGCATCGGGGAATTGATGTGGCATTATCATAATAGCTGAACGTCGGGCAACGGTGATGCTGTCGCGACCATTGACGGTAGAGTCGAATTCGTTGGCAGCGCGGAGATTGATAATCGGTTCGGAAGTGTGGATGTCGAGAGCAATGCCTGATTCGGAAGACCAGAGCCGAGCTGCGTATGGGAGGATATTGCCGGTGTGGTCGAGCATCCAATGATTGTTGAGTCCGCCAACCCAACGAATCTGCGGAGTGCGAGCATTGTTGAGAGAGCCTATTTTTCTGGCATTTCGTACATTCATCGGAGTCCAAACGGTCATGAGAAGTTGGCCGGTAGCGTTGCCGAGAGAATCGAAATCGACGACTTGGCGCGAGTTGAGTCGAACCATGTGATTGTCGACCGAAACGGAAGAGTTGCCGTTGAGATTGAAGTATAGATTCTGTGCGGGAGAAAACTCAATAGCCGTATCGGTAGCGGCAGTGTAGTCGATAACGAGAGTGTTGTTGTCGCGCAGATGATAGTCGATGCGAATGGCTATTTTGCCCGGAGCATAGCTGACAGAATCAGTGTGGACAAGAGTGAGTGATGAGTCGGAATGATTGGTGGCTGTAAATGCGGAATTGAGCCATTTATCACCATCTGCAACATTTCGACTGCCGAAATAAGGTCCGGCAACAGCTCCGATGCGTCGGTAGGCGATATCGGAATCGATGTATTGCCTGATGCTGTCGAATCCGAGTACGATATTGCGTGGCGAACCGTCGCGGTCGTCAAACGAGAGTGAAACTATGCGCGAGCCTAAATTGGAGATGCACACCTCTGTACTATCGGAATTGATGAGTGTGTAGAGCGATATATGCGAGTTGTCGATGGTAGTTTCAAATTGCTCTGCTATCAGTCCGGAACGAGTAACGACGGGGGCAATCGGCTCGGAACGGTCGATACATGACGGCAATACGGCAGTCATTACGGCTACTGCAAAAAGCAGAGATTTAATTGAGGCCATCCGATAACATTTTTATGGCGATGGTTATGGCTGTGAGCGAAGCTCGCTCGATGACTTGCTGGCGCCCACCGGCAAAATGGAAAGTGTCGCTAAACATGCTGTCGGGGGTTTTGACGGCGATGCAAACCGTACCTACCGGTTTGCCTTCGACCGCACCGCCGGGACCGGCAATGCCACTTGTAGCCATAGCAACGTCGGCATTAAGACGGGAGCAGACACCGGTAACCATTTCTTCGACTGTGGGGATACTTACAGCGCCGTGGGCATCGAGTGTGGCAGGGCTTACGCCGAGAACGGAAGTCTTAACCGCATTGCTGTAAGCGACGATGCCACCGAGCATGGATTGAGAGCTGCCGGGAATGCTTGTGAGGAGTCGGGCAATGTTTCCGCCGGTGCAACTTTCAGCTGTGGCAACGGAGAGCGAACGAGCGGCGAGGAGTTCGAGCAGAACTTCCTGCGGCTGGCGCCCACCATCGTATAGCAGATAGTCGGCCGTTAGCGTGCGCATTTTGTCTAATTGGCGGTCGAATTCAGCATTTAGTGCGGAAGTGTCGCTATTGAAGCCTTCGAGTCGAAGGCGAATAATGCCTTGCGCAGGAAGGTAGGCAAGGTGCATCCAAGAGGGGAGTGCGGATTCCCATGCTTCGAGGTGCATGGCGAGTTTTGATTCGCTGATGCCGGTGGTGGTGATAGTGTGGCGACGAATAGAGAGGTCTTGTCCGAAGCGTTTGAGCAGTTGCGGAAGGACTGCTTCGGGAAACATGCGGCGCGTTTCGAGCGGAACGCCCGGCATGCAGACAACGACTTTGTCGTTGCGCTCAAACCACATGATGGGTGCAGTACCGGCAAGATTTTGAATGACGCGGCAAGATGTAGGGACAAGCGCTTGTGCGCGTGTCAGATCGTTGAGCTGGAAACCTTTTGCTCGAAAAATTTCCTTGACATTATCGAGAACTTGCGGATCTTCACGTAGCTCGCCTCCGAAGTATTGGCAGAGTACGCGCTTTGTGATGTCGTCTTTGGTGGGGCCGAGGCCTCCTGTGGTCAAGACAACATCGCTATCGGCTAATGCACGGTCGAGAGCCAATTTTATCGACTCTTCGCTGTCGGCAGCAACCTGCACGCTCTTGAGCATCCAACCATAGGGGGCGAGAAAGCGAGCGATGTCGCCGCTATTAGTGTCGACGACCTGGCCGATTAGAAGCTCGTCGCCGATAGCTATCATTGATACGTTCATACTGTAACTCTGGCGTAGGGTACGGCGTCGTAAGGACAGAACCGACCTTCAAGATATTTGAAATATCCGGCAATTGCCACCATAGCGGCGTTGTCGGTTGTGAAACTGCGTTCCGGAATAAATGCTTTCAGACCTTTAGCTTTACAAAAGTCCGTAACTGCTTGACGGACACCGGAATTAGCTGATACTCCACCCCCTATCGCAACTGTCTGAACACCAGTCTGTTCGACTGCTTTACGCAACTTTGCGATCAGGATGTCGATGATGGTTTTTTGTAGCGAAGCGGCGAGGTCGGCACGATTTTTTTCGATAAAGTCGGGATCGAGAGCCATAGCATCGCGGAGAGTGTAGAGAAAAGATGTTTTCAGTCCGCTGAAGCTATAGTCGAGTCCAGCGATGCGAGGTTTGGCAAACTTAAATTTGTTTGGGTCGCCTTCGGCGGCAAGACGGTCGATGTGTGGGCCACCGGGGTATGGGAGTCCCATGACTTTAGCACATTTGTCGAAAGCTTCACCAGCAGCATCATCGATAGTCTGTCCGAGAATCTCCATGTTGTCGTAGCTATGGACAAGAATGAGCTGGCTGTTGCCACCCGAAATCAGTAGCGTGAGGAATGGAAATTCGGGGACTTCGTCGTCGGGATTGCGACGGATGAAGTGGGAGAGGACATGCCCGTGGAGATGATTGACATCGACCATCGGGATGCGCAGTCCGAGTGAAAGACCTTTAGCAAAAGATGTGCCAACAAGTAGCGAGCCAAGAAGCCCCGGCCCACGAGTGAACGCAATGGCGTTGAGGTCGTGGCGCATGATGCCGGCACGACGAATGGCGGCGTCGACTACTGGCACGATGTTTTGCTGGTGGGCACGTGAAGCCAATTCGGGCACAACGCCACCGTATTCTTCGTGTACACTCTGTGAGGCAATAACGTTTGAAAGCAGAATGCCGTCGCGCACCACTGCCGCAGAAGTGTCGTCGCATGACGACTCGATGCCAATGATTGTAATGCTCATATCGCTGATACTTTTTTGCATGTCATAATCTGCAAAGTTACCAAGAAGTAGCGAGAAATGTAGGCTTAATTGTGAAATATTGCAGTGGAAAAATTAGTAAATATGTTAATGCGGAGGCAGGAAAGAGCGCAGATATTAGGTATAGAGTGAATTACTTTTGAGGGGTTTTCAACAGAATTGTGTGAAGGCTCTTAATGTTTAATCAAAAAAAGAAATGGAAAACCATGATGTCTATTAAGTTGAAATTCAGACCTTCGGTAGTGGATGGGAAAGAGGGGAGCCTTTATTACCAAGTGATATGTAATAGGGTGGTGAGGCAGGTGGCTACGCGATATAAGATATATAGAGAGGAGTGGGATGAGGAGTTGGGGGATATAGCAGAGTGGGTGGATAATGGACGAGTAGATTATATCGGAACGGTGAGACGCTTGGTGAGGTTTGACATGAGGCGACTGCATGACGTGGGCGAACATATGTCGGAAGATATAAATGGTGTTTCGGCAGATGCCGTAGTGTCAGACTTTAGAAGAAATCTATCGTCGGCGACACTGTTTGGCTATATGGAGAGTGTGGCGAGGCGGTATTGGGAGTTGGGGCAATACAGAACGAGCGAAACTTATAGGTCGACGTTGAACAGTTTCCGTAGATTCAGAAGAGGTGCGGATGTAGGCTTACAGGGCGTGGACAGTATGCTTATGGAGGCGTATGAAAGTTATTTGCGGCAAAGAGGGTTGTCGCCTAATACGATATCATTTTATATGAAGCATATCAGAGCGGTGTATAATAGGGCTGTGGATGAAGAACTTGTGGCAGACCGGAGACCTTTTAAGCGAGTGTTTACATCAACGGAGAGGACGTCGAAGCGCGCTATCTCGCTGAAAGTGATCAGAAGACTGAAAGAGTTGGATTGTGGTTGCTGTCGGTCGAAAAGGTTTGCGCGAGATATGTTTCTGTTCAGTTTTTATACTCGCGGGATGTCGTTTGTGGATATTGCTTATTTGGAGAAGAGGAATCTGAAAGGGAATGTGCTATGTTATCGTCGCAAAAAGACGAATCAGATGCTCGTGATACAGTGGGAGAGGTGTATGCAGGAGATATTGGATGAATATCAGTCGGAGGATTCGTCGCCATATTTGTTTTCGATAATCAGGGAGCCAAATGGGAATACGAGAAAGCAGTATCAAAATGCTCTGTGCTTGGTGAACAGGTATTTGAAGGAGATAGGGCGGAGCGTAGGTCTGCATCAATCGCTGACGATGTATTGCGCACGGCATTCGTGGGCAAGTATAGCTCGGGAAGAGGGGATTCCGCTGTCGGTGATAAGTGAGGGTATGGGACACGAGTCGGAGCGAACTACACAAATATATTTAGCATCACTAAAAACAGAAATTATTGATAAGGCGAATCGCAGAATATTGAAGTTGCTATAATATATAGTGGTGTTCGCACGCAAAAAAAAGGAGTCAAAATGGCTCCTTTTTTTGCGTCTTTATAAATGTTTTCGTGGATAGGTCTTCTCGAAGAAGAT
>CAYQEN010000017.1:0-37438 GCA_964416545.1 uncultured Bacteroides sp.
TTTACTCTTGTTTTAAAACTTATTTGGCAAATGTAACACAAATTTTACCCCCCCCAATGTTAAATTCTATTAACATATACCTACCCTCGGATTTTCCCTTAATATTCCCCTAATTTTCCCACTACTCATGAAAAATCGCCTAAATTCCACAATTGGCCACATCTCATCCAAAATAGGCTTATTCTTCCTATACTCCACCCTTATATACCATGCTTTTTGCTGACTTCGCGAAAAATATGTAATTTAGCACGCAATTTGGCTGATTATGTGCAAATCATAAGGCCCCACGCTAATTAACGTAACCATCCATGTCAGACAACAGAATAAAAATCGGTATCACTCAGGGCGACATCAACGGCGTCGGATACGAAGTGATACTGAAAGCACTTGAAGACAATCGCATACTCGAACTCTGCACCCCAATCATCTACGGCTCAGCGAAAATAGCTGCTTTCTACCGCAAGACAATCGGACTCACTCAGATTCCGATGAATCAGATTCAATCGGCTGCCGACGCTCGTCAAGGCGAATATAATATAATTAATGTGGTAGGCGAAGACGTTAAGGTCGAACCGGGCGTGGCTTCTCGCACTGCCGGCGAAGCTGCCTTCGAAGCTCTGGAACGCGCCACTTTCGACCTCCGCGACGGACAAATCGACGCACTGGTCACCGCTCCGATCGACAAGCACACCATGCAGAGCGACCGTTTCACTTTCCCCGGCCACACCGAATACCTCGAAACTACCCTCGGCAACGATAGCGACTCGCGCGCACTCATGATTCTGTTCAACGACCGCATACGCGTCGCTCTCGTCACCACACACCTCCCCATCGCAAAAGTCCCCGAAGCCATCACAAAAGAGAATGTACTCGAAAAAATAAAAGACTTCAACGCATCACTCGAAAAAGACTTCGGACGTCCTCACCCTCACATCGCCGTCCTCTCTCTCAACCCCCACACCGGCGAAGAAGGACTCCTCGGCACCGAAGAGCGCGACGCCATTATCCCTGCAATCGAAGAAGCACGCGAACTCAAAATCAACAGCTTCGGACCATACTCGGCCGACGGATTCTTCGGCAACGGCTTATACACCAAGTTCGACGGCGTACTCGCAATGTACCACGATCAAGGTCTCGCACCTTTCAAATCACTCGCCATGGGCGAAGGCGTAAACTTCACCGCCGGACTCGACTATGTTCGCACATCTCCCGACCACGGCACTGCATTCGACATCGCCGGAAAAGGCGAAGCCTCCCCCGACTCGATGCGCGAAGCTATATACGCCGCAATCGACGTCCTCCGACACCGACATAGCCACCACATTGCTCACCGCAATCCCCTACGAAAACAATATTTCGAAAAGAACAAGAGCGACAACGTTGTGCTCGACCTCACAAAATCCGACGACGAAAAATGAACTACGCTATAATCGCTGCGGGCGAAGGCTCGCGACTCGTACAAGAAGGCGTCAAACTGCCAAAACCGCTGGTCAACATCGGCGGTCAGCCCATGATTAAGCGACTTATCGACATTTTCATGCGCTGCAACGCCACTTCTCTGAGCATTATTGTCAACGAAGAAATGACCGAAGTTCGTCAGTTCCTCGAAAGTCAGCAACTTCCTATCAAACTGCATCTTACGGTAAAATCTACCCCCAGCTCCATGCACAGCTTCTACGAAGTTAGCCGACACTTCGGTGGCGAAAAGTTCTGTCTCACAACCGTCGACACCATATTCCGCGAAGACGACTTCCGAAAATACATCGACGCATTTGAAGCCGACAATCTCAAAGACGGATACATGGCTGTCACATCATTCATCGACGACGAAAAGCCGCTATACGTAGCAACCGACACCGACAACAACATCACCGGATTTCTCGACACCCACGCCGACGGCGTAAAATACATCTCAGGAGGCATTTACGGACTCGACGGAAAATCGCTCAAAGTCCTCGAAGACTGCATGGAACGCGGACTACACCGCATGCGCAACTACCAGCGCGCACTCGTCGAAGCCGGACTAAACCTCAAAGCATACCCATTCGGCAAGATTCTCGACGTCGACCACGCCGGCGACATTATCAAAGCCGAAGAATTCATCCGATAATCCCCTACCAAATGTCTGAAATTAAGATAGCCGGCGTGATGAGAGCCGGTGCATACTCACCTAACCATATCGGCAACGACGCCGCAATCTTCAACCTCGTCGCCGAACACCTCCGCAAACGCGGATGCACCGTTACCGTCTACAGCGAAGAACAGCTCATTGCCGGCAACGTCCAAGAAAACATCATCGTCAATATGTGCCGCGAGCAGCGCTCCATCCGACTCCTCCAAGAGCTCGAAGACAAAGGAGCCATCGTCATCAACTCCGGCTACGGCATCGAAAACTGCACCCGTGAACGCATGACTCGCATTCTCGTCGGCTCAAACATCCCCTACCCCGAAAGCCTAATCGTCAACACCGACGAAGGAGTAAAAGACACCCTCTCCAAATCCGGCTTCTCAAACTGCTGGATTAAGCGCGGCGACTTCCACGCCATGCACAAAGAGGATGTTAGCTACGTTCGCCACCCCGAAGAAGCACAGGAAGTCCTTCAGGAATACTTCCTCCGCGGCATCAAACGCGCAGTCATAAACCGACACCTCGTAGGCGACCTCATCAAATTCTACGGCGTCGCCGACACCCCATTCTTCTACTGGTTCTACCCATTCGACGAAGGACACAGCAAATACGGACACGAAGCCATCAACGGTAAGTCTAAAGGCATCGTCTTCGACAAAGAACTAATGAAGAACATATGCCACAGCGCAGCCGACGTTCTCGACGTCAAAATTTACGGCGGCGACTGCATCGTTTCGCCCGATGGCGACATTCGCATAATCGACTTCAACGACTGGCCAAGCTTTGCTCCGTGCCGCACCGAAGCCGCACCCCACATTGCTCGCTGCATTCTAAACACCGTTAAGCAACATAAACAGTGACCATTAGCATGAACGAAGAAAACAAATCGCTTCTGGCCGGCTACCGCAACTCACTCAAGTCGATGGACACCGAAGAGCACATCGACCTCGCTTTCTACCGTCCCATTGGCTACCTCTGGGCTTGCCTTGCCAAGAAAATAGGCGTCACCCCCAACGTTATCACCATTGCCTCTATTTTTCTCGGCATCGGGGCTGGCATTGCTTTCTACTTCAACGACATTTGGGTCAACATCATCGGAATGCTACTTCTCATTTGGGCCAACTCCTTCGACAGTGCCGACGGACAGCTCGCCCGAATGACAAAACAATACTCTCGCATCGGACGCATTCTCGACGGTCTCAGTGGCGACTTCTGGTTCGTCACTATCTACGTTGCCATATGCCTGCGCGAAGTCGCAACATCACCATTCTTCCAAGACCACCCCTGGGCTATCTGGGTTATGGCCGTCGTCACCGGCATTTGCCACGCTAAACAAGCAGCAATGGCCGACTGCTACCGACAGTTCCACCTCTACTTCCTCAAAGGCGAAGACGGCAGCGAACTGGAAGACTACAACGACCTAAAGTCAAAGCTCGACGAACTCTCATGGAAGAGCAACTTCTGGAAGAAGCTCACCATGACATTCTACGTCAACTATACACGACAGCAGGAAGCCACAACTCCCGAAATGCAACGCCTGCGCGCACAGCTCAAACAATCCTTCTCTCAGCGACACATCTCTCAGACTTTCCGCGACGACTTCCGCGCCAAGAGTCTGCCTCTGATGAAGTACACCAATATCCTGTCTTTCAACTGGCGCACGATTGCCCTGTTTGCATCACTTTTCCTTCAAATGCCATGGCTGTACTTCGCCTTCGAACTGACTGTGCTCAACGCGCTACTCATCATGATGATTTACCGCCACGAACGCATCTGTCGCAACTTCACTGCCGACCTCAAAGCCGGAAAATACTGATTTACCAAACATGACTACACCTATTAAAGGAATAATATTCGACTACGGAGGCACAATCGACAGCCGTGGCGAACACTGGAGCGAAGTTATTTGGCGTGGTTATCAAGCCGAAGCCGTACCCGTCGACAAAGCCACTTTCCGCGACGCCTACGTCTTTGCCGAACGCGAACTGGCTCGTACCCGACACATCCTCCCCCACCACAATTTCCACGATCTCCTGCTCATAAAAATGCGCATAGAGATTCAGTGGCTTGTCGACAACAACCACCTCCCCGCCAACGCCGTCGAAAAATACGCCGCTCCCGTAGCTCAATTCTGCTACGACGCCGCTCGAAGCTCAATCGCCGAAGCCCGACCCACACTCGATGTCCTATTCAGCCGCTATCCGATGGTACTCGTCTCAAACTTCTACGGAAATGTCGAAGCCGTTCTCACCGACTTCGACCTGCGACGCTACTTCCGCGCCATCATCGAAAGCGCCGTTGTCGGAGTCCGCAAGCCCGACCCAAAAATTTTCTCCCTCGGAGTCGAAGCCCTCGGTTTGAATCCCGAAGAAGTGCTCGTGATTGGCGACAGCTATAAAAAAGACATCATACCGGCCGAATCCATCGGATGCCAGGTAGCATGGCTCAAAGGAAAAGGATGGACTGCCGACGAAGACGAAATCACACATCCGGCTATCATATCAAAGCTGGCCGATGTTCTCAATGTAGCATTATAATCCATTAACAATTAACAAGCTAACTCATTGCAAAATTCCATTAATTTAACTACCATTGTTCGCTTTTTACAGCCATTAACAAAAATAAGGGAAGATTAAATTAGAAATAATTTTGCATTTCAAAAATAACACGTACTTTTACACGCATTTCCTAAAAAGGGGATATTTTGCCCGTTTCTATCCGGACATGACATCGCCGGAAATGCCACAACATAAGAATTATATAATCTTTTCATTATGAACAAAACAACTGTTAAACCTGCAGAAGGTAAACTTGGAGTTCTCGTGGTTGGCCTCGGTGCCGTAACCACCACATTTATGACCGGTGTACTCATGGCTCGCAAAGGTCTTGCTAAGCCCGTTGGTGCCATGACTCAGTACGACAAAATCCGTGTAGGAAAAGGTGCTGACAAAAAATATCTTCACTATAAAGATATCGTGCCCATCGCCGACCTCAACGACATCGTATTCGGTGGCTGGGACGTTTATCCCGCTAACGCTTACGAAAGCGCTATCAACGCAGAAGTTCTTAAGGAAAAGGACATCAACCCCGTAAAGGAAGAGCTCGAACAGATCAAGCCCATGAAGGCCGCTTTCGACCACAACTATGCTAAGCGTCTTGAAGGCGACAACTTCCTCAAAGGAATGACTCGTTGGGAAATGACCGAACAGCTCCGCAAAGACATCCGCGACTTCAAGGCAGCTAACGGCTGCAGCCGCATCGTTGTTCTCTGGGCTGCTTCTACTGAAGTTTACGTTCCCGTTGACGAAAACATCCACGGCACTCTCGAAGCTCTCGAAGCTGCTATGAAGGCCGACGACAAAGAGCACATCGCTCCTTCTATGTGCTACGCTTACGCTGCTCTGCAGGAAGGCGCTCCCTTCATCATGGGTGCTCCAAACACCACTGTCGACATCCCCGCTATGTGGGAACTCAGCGAAAAGACTCAGATGCCTATCGCCGGTAAGGACTTCAAGACCGGTCAGACTCTCGTTAAGTCTGGTTTCGCTCCCATCATCGGCACTCGTTGCCTCGGCCTCAACGGTTGGTTCTCTACCAACATCCTCGGCAACCGCGACGGTCTCGTGCTCGACGAACCCGCTAACTTCCGCACAAAAGAAGTTTCGAAGCTCTCTACTCTCGAATCTATCCTCGTTCCGGAAGACCAGCCCGACCTCTACACCAACTACTACCACAAGGTGCGCATCAACTACTATCCCCCGCGCAACGACAACAAGGAAGGTTGGGACAACATCGACATCTTCGGTTGGATGGGCTACCCCATGCAGATCAAGATCAACTTCCTCTGCCGCGACTCTATCCTCGCTGCTCCCCTTTGCCTCGACCTCGTGCTTCTGAGCGACCTCGCTGCTCGCGCCGGCCGTTTCGGTATCCAGCGCTTCCTCAGCTTCTTCCTCAAGAGCCCGATGCACGACTACACTAAGGGTGAAGTTCCCGTCAACCACCTCTTCCAGCAGTACGTTATGCTCAAGAACGCTATCCGCGAAATGGGCGGCTACGAAGCTGACGAAGAAATCGACTAATAGTATTACTCCTATTAATACTTTCCAAATCGACTTGCCTTGTAGGCAAGTCGATTTTTTTGTGCCTTGATATTTATTATTAACTAAAAAAATAGTTTATTCCTCTCTTAAACTAATTTTTTAGTTCTATATTTGCCCCTGAGAATTTAATATTCGATACCATGCTTGGAAAAGGACGAAAAAAATCAATTCTTACGCAACGTGAACAATACGCCATGCGCATCTTATGGGAACACGGCCGACTCACCGTCAAAGAAATGCTCGACCACTATCCCGAACCACAACCGCACTTCAACACCATTTCGACCGTAGTCCGCGGTCTTGAAGAAAAAGGATTCGTGGGTCACACTCCGGAAGGACGCACATTCCGATACCACACCATCGCATCTCCTTCCGATTTCAGCTCAACATCACTTCTCGATGTCGTCCGAAACTTCTTCTCCGGAAGCTACATCAACGCCGTATCCACTCTCGTTAAAGAAGAAAAAATCAGCGTCGACGAGCTCAAACAACTTATTCGCACCATCGAAGAGCAAAATAAATAACAACACCTACCAAATGGGCACAATTCTTAGCTACTCTATAATAAGTTCCATAGCCCTCATCGGACTATGGGCTATCTACAAGCTGATATTCGCCAAGCGCACCGACTTCAGTTTCAATCGAGCCATTCTTCTCTCGTTCTACCTTATTGCCGCCATCATTCCGCTTGCCGTCGACTCCACTTTGAGCCAAAACATCCAAAACCACGTACTTACCATTACCACAGGCTCGCCGACAAGCATTTCCGGACATTCATCCGACAGCATCTACCTACTTATTATAGCCGGCTACGCCATCGGCGCACTGCTAATGCTCATCGCCACCGCAGCATCATGGATTCGACTCATTCTAATAAGCCGACAAGGGGAGTCCACCCATCACAACGGTTATACGCTGATTATCACCCGAAAGGGACATACACCATTCAGCTGGATGCGCCGCATTTTCATCGACCGCTCCGACATCGGTCAAAATACCGACATGATTATAGCCCACGAATGCGCTCACATCCGCCATCGCCACTATATCGACATGATTATAGCGCAATTCTCACTTATCATCCTTTGGTACAACCCTGTGGCATGGCTTATGCGACGGGAGCTGACAATTGTCCACGAATATCAAGTAGACAGCGACGTCATAAACTCCGGAACCGACCGACGCAACTACCAAATGATGCTACTCTCAAAAGTTTACAACATCCATATTGCCGGAGCCACCGAAAATCTCTACAACGGCTCCATACAAAGCCGTATAGCCATGATGGGACGCTCACAGAGCCACACATCTCGCATCACGACTCTATTTATTTCGCCGGCAATAATTGCCACAATCCTCCTTGCTGGCTATACTTCACTGGCCACGTCGCTACACGGACTGAAAAACGCCTCGCTGACCGCCCCGGAAAGCATCAATATGATTGAAATTCAGCCACAAAAAGCCTCAAATCTCCAAGACGACACTCCGACATACAAAGTCAACGGTAATATAATCGACAAAAACGATATCAACAACATAAATCCCGCCGACATAAAAAATATCACCATAATACGCAAAGGCGAAAACTCTGTATTAATCGAAACCAAATAATACCCCTTCCATTATGAAACGTCACCTTATTATCGCTGCCATGATGACAGCCGTAGCCTATTCTTCGGCAATAGCTCAAAGTTCTACCGGAATGTTCAGCATCATTCAGACCAATAGTCAACCGACATCACCGACCGAAATCGATGCTAAAATGTTTGAAAACATCGATACTTCTGTCTACGAATGTATCTACAACTACGAAA
Source organism: uncultured Bacteroides sp. (assembly GCA_964416545.1). Classification (GTDB taxonomy): domain Bacteria; phylum Bacteroidota; class Bacteroidia; order Bacteroidales; family Muribaculaceae; genus Paramuribaculum. The sequence continues at coordinate 8,046 of CAYQEN010000017.1, forward strand.
TGTCTTCATTCAAGCTGAACGAAAAAAATACAAACAGCCCTTTCTCCTCTCAGAAAGCAAATGAAAATGCCGAAAAAGCAATTGACCAGACCTACACAATACTGCAAATAGGCAACAACCTGTCGAAATTTTACGACTACACACAATATCGTGCCGACTCGGCCACTATAGCTCAAGCTGACAGGAATGTAATTAACGACTATATCAAAGCGACCAATCTCAATCCATCATACTTCACAACCTGCGTATTTCAAAACCATCCGGAGGGGAGTATGACCATTGACGATGAAGCCCTACAGCAGACTCTCTCATACAATCAGCCGCTCGACGATACCGAATGGAATCTCACAGCCGACACTCTCACCATCGAAGGATACCTCTGCTACAAGGCAACTGCTTCTTTCGGCGGACGAAATTGGGAAGTTTGGTACACCGAAGAAATCCCCGTTATCTACGGACCGTGGAAATTTTTCGGTCTGCCCGGACTCACTATTCGTGCCAACGACTCTGAGCATATCCACAATTTCTCGCTTACTACCTTCCGCAAATCATCATCTCCGATTGTCAGAATCAAAAACAGCAAACGCATTGCCTCGGAGCGAAAAAAAATTATCGAACTCAAATGCAGCAATGCTAAGCTCGACCCTTCGCAAATCTCCGATATCACCATTACTAAAGACAAATCTATAATTATCAACGGACAGATTTGGCGTAAACGCAACAACCAGCAAATTCCTCTCGAATTGAAATGAATCGCATTGCCTCACTCATTCTGCTACTGCTCATTGCTATTCCGGCATTCGCTCAATCCGCATATATCACCGGAAAGGTGACCGACAGCAATGGAAAAAATCTTTCCGGAATCATGATTAAACTGATTTCTGAAGGACGCACTCGCAGTATGGCTCGCTCATCGGCAGCAGGGGAGTACAGAATTAAGCTCCCCGCCGCCGGTGCCGATTCTATTGCTTTCGAGCACATTTCTTTCAACCGACTCGCCATTCCTCTCGAAAATGAGCGTCGCTCTTACCAAGTCACACTTCATCCACGCACTAAAACTCTCAAAGAAGTCGTGTTCGTGGCTCCATCTGTCCGACAGCGTGGCGACACTCTCACTTTCGACCTCGGCTCTTTCATCGGTAAAGGAGATTTTATGCTCGAAGACGCCCTCAAAAAGATTCCGGGCATCTCTGTCGAAAGCAATGGTGCCATAAAATACATGGGTAAGGATATCAGCAAATTCTACATCGAAGGTCTTGATATGCTTGGTGGCAAATATACTACAGCTACTCGCAATATTCCTGCCGACTACGTCACTTCTGTCGAAGTCATCGAAAACCATAAAGATAAGAAAATCGACAAAGACACATATTCCGACAATATTGCCCTCAATATCAAGCTAAAAAACAAAGTAAAATTCAAACCCTCAGGCACTTCCGAAGCACTTGCAGGATACGGCGACAATGATTTTCTGTATCGTCTTGGTGCCACTGGCATGATTTTCAACCCTGACTTCCAGACAATCATAGCTGCTAAATACGGCAACGACAGCGAATTGTCCTTCAATGAGATTACCTATTTATATGGTGCGGGGGAATCTCCCGAAAGCAGCGTGGCATGGTCGAATCTCGGCAGTGCAGATGGTGCCACACCTCCGGTTTCACGAAACAGATACATCTCTCCACGCGATTTCTTGGTAAACGCAAACGGCATTAAAAAACAAGGAAGTGATGTACAAATCAGTGCAAAAGCCAATTACGCTTACTCGGAAACATCCTACGACTACTCTTCTGTAAGCCGATACTTTGCAGGAGCCGACGAGATCACCGTCGACGAATACTCATCTCCATCCCGAAAAAATCACAAACCATCGCTCGACTTAACATACCGCCTCGACAAAGATAATCGATACATTTACAACAGATTAAAGCTATCTGCTGCATTTCATCAATCCGACTTTTTCACATCCACTCCGCAAGGCAATATATCTCAAAGCCGTGACCAAGACGCTGTTAGCATCTCTAATGCCTTACAATGGCAGATCAAAAAGGGGAGTCGCCTATGGTCTTTAAGCTCCAATATTTCATACATTCTTTCTCCCAAAAACATCCTAACCATCACCCCCGACGAAGCTCTCGACATACAATCGGCAACACAGGAAAACCAGAGCACACAGCTCAACCTATCTCAAAACATATCAACATCATTTATCAAAGGTCATTCACACATATCTCTGCCAATCGAACTCAGCTATAAATACACCGACCTCGCCACCGACCTGACTCGTAGCGACGACTTTATCACAAATCGTCTATACTCAAATCTCGGCACTGTTAGTGTAAGCCCATCATATACCTACGATCATCCGGCAAACCTCTACAATCTCACAATTTCACTCCCATTACGCCTCTCCATGCTCTCTGCCGACAATAAATCGACTGACGGAACCATCAGCAAAACGCAACTGAATTTCAACCCAAGCATCTACGCACGTTATCAGCTGACTACAAAATCAATAATAAAAATCTCCACCTCTCTCACCCACGGGATAGGCGACGCACTGACTCTTCTCACAAATCCCATTCAGACTTCATACCGAAATATCGGCACTCGCTCAGGATTTTTGGCAAAAAACAGCAGCGTCAACACAAACCTCAATTACGAATTTCGACTCCCTCTCGACTTCTGGTTTGCAACAGCAGGAGTCAACTACACGCGAAGCAAAACCAACCTCATGAATTCACAGTACATCGACCCGAACGAAAACATTTCCGGTCTGATTGTACACGACAACATCTCACAAGCCATCGCTGTCAACGGAAATATTTCAAAATCGATACAGCCGATTCACACCAAATTTCAGCTCTCGGGCAACTACGTTTGGCACAAACGTGAAACAATGCAACAAAAATCCGTAATTCCGTACTACACACGCACTTACCACATTTCTCCCCTCCTCTCCACCTCACCGTCCAGTTTTATCGAAGTAAATTACAATGCCTCATATTCAAAGAGCATCAACTCATACTTAGGTACTAAGAGTTCATACGAGCAGCTATCGAACGCTGGTCATATTTCAATATTTCCACTCGATGGACTTGAAATTCGCACCGGCGCCGACTATATACACAAGGAAATCTCCCCCGACAGATATAAAGATATGACACTGCTCGATATTTCAGCCACATACAAGATAAAAGGACGCTACCGCATCAAACTTTCGGCAGACAATCTGCTCGACCGTCGTTCCTATTCATACACCATATTCAACGGACTCGACACATACTCATACGATTTTAGACTTCGTGGTCGCCTAATCACGCTCTCATTCACCATCACAAGATAAATGTGGGTTATTTTTTGTAATTTTGCGGAATGAACTGCAAAAAAGCGATATGTATATACGGTGCTTCGCGTGAGGACATTCCGCAAACCTACAAAGACGCCGCCTACCTCACTGGTAAACTTATAGCCGCTTCTGGAGCCACTTTGGTGAGTGGGGGGGGGAGGAATGGTCTTATGCGTTGTGCAATCGACGGTGCTACAGATAATTATGGCGAAACTATCGGAGTTTTGCCGGAATTCATGGTGGCTCGAGAATGGCAACATCCTCAACTTACCCAAATGATTGTAAAACCCGATATGCACTCGCGTAAAGAGACCATGGCTTCACTCAGCACTGGTATCATTGCATTGCCTGGGGGAGTGGGAACTCTCGATGAGCTCATGGAAATCATTACATGGCGACAACTTAAACTATATACCGGCCCTGTCGTAATATTAAACACTAATGGTTTCTACGATCCGCTGTTGGCCATGCTCACCCACATACAAAACGAAGGCTTCATGCGAAACCACGATATAAATCTGTGGAAAGTTGCATCCACACCCGAAGAAGCAGTTGAGTTCGCTTTGAAATAAATACATCCAGCAAATGCCGGTCGCTGACACCATAACCATACATAAGGAAATCCAAATCGACCCTTTCTCTCCGAAAGTGTGTCACGAGGACGACGCTCCACATCCGGTGCGCGAGCTTCACTCGCTCACTACCGGTCGTGTGGCATACGCCGACGGTATACGTCCAGAACCGCGCCAATTGCTTCCGGGCTACGACACCGGCGTGATGATGCTCCTTATCGGCACTTTCTTCATACTCGCCATAAACTTTCGCCACTACTCCACATTTTTGAAAACATTTACCCAAGACTTGTGGAAAGTGCGCGGACGCCACAATGTATTCGACGACCACACACTGAGCGAAACCCGTGTACATATATCGCTCATCATGCTTCTTTGCGTCAGCGAGGGTATAATTGTTTATAGTGCCGTTGCACGAGCCAACTATATTGGCCACATATTCGGAACTGTCGGACTTACCTCACTACTTGCCGCCGTATACTACCTATGGCAAACTCTGGTCTACCGACTCGTTGGTTACCTATTCACATCAAGCGACAACACCACACAATGGCTTAAAGGATTCCGTGCATCGCAATGCCTGCTCGGACTTGCGCTCGTCATTCCTGCCATGACCGTATTGTTCAATCCGGGCAGTGCAACATACGTGATTCTGATTGGACTTACACTATACGTCATATCACGTATCATCTTTATTTTGAAAGGATTTAGAATTTTTTACGACAATTCATTCTCCTTAGTCTACTTTATTTTGTACCTTTGCACCCTCGAAGTTGTGCCCCCAGTTTTACTGTGTAAGGCAGCAATATTTCTGACACTTCTATTCGAATAAATAAAAAATTAACTTTGAGCGTGAAAGTTAAAAAAGTATTAGTATCCCAGCCGAAACCGTCATCGGAGAAGTCGCCTTACTATGAAATAGCCGATAAATACGGTGTTCAAATCGACTTCCGTCCTTTCATTAAAGTCGAAGGACTCTCAGCCAAAGAATTCCGTCAATCTAAAATCAACATTACAGATTTTACGGCAGTTATTTTTACAGCTCGCACGGCAATCGACCACTTTTTCCGCCTCTGTGAAGAGATGCGTATCACAATTCCGGATACACTGAAATATTTTTGTACTACCGAATCTATCGCACTCTATCTGCAAAAGTACATCGTATACCGCAAGCGTAAAATTTTCCACGGCACTACAGGCAAACTCGAAGACCTCGTTCCGTTCCTGACAAAGCACAGCAAAGAGAAATTCCTCTACGCTGTAAGCGATGTACACAAAGAGGACACAAACGTCTTCGACAAGTGCAAAATCAACTATACCAAAGCTGTGATGTATCGCACAGTTAGCAACGATTTTGGTCCCGACGAGAAGTTTGATTACGATATGCTGATTTTCTTCAGCCCCTCAGGCATCGCATCATTGATGAAAAACTTCCCCAACTTCGAACAAAACGACATCAAAATCGGTTGTTTTGGTGCAACAACAGCCAAAGCCGTCAAAGATGCCGGTTTCCGTCTTGACATAGAAGCTCCGTCGGCTAAAGCTCCGTCCATGACAGCAGCACTCGACAACTTCTTGCGCGAGAACAACTGATAAGAAGTAATTCTAAATCATTGCCAAGTGAAAGGCAACCGACTTTATAAGAAAGAAAAACTTTGTGGTCTCAAGACCATAGATTCATTGTTTAAGCCCGGACAAACTCCGGGCTTAACCCATTATACAGGTATGGCTTACCCATGGCGTGCTGTATGGACTTTCTCTCAAGATAGAACCGACAAATGCACACGCTTTCTTATATCAGTCCCCAAAAAGCGTCTGCGCCATGCCGTAGATCGCGTATTAATGCGCCGTAGATGTCGCGAAGCATATCGCCTAAGCAGATTAAATATTATAGGCGAAAATATGGGAGCAGACATTGCCTTTATATATGTGGCTGATAAGACAACAAGCTACCGCCGCACATTCGAATCGATGAAAAAACTCCTCTCAAAAATCAACGCTCCATCGGCAACAAAAAATAATGAAGATACCGAGTATAAGCCGAATAATTGAGAAGACACTCATAATCCCCATACGATTTTATCAACTCTGCATCTCTCCAATGCTACCACCTGCATGTCGTTATACCCCGACATGCAGCCAATATGCCATCGAAGCTATACGCAAACATGGTCCATTAAAGGGAAGTTGGCTCGCCATTAAACGCATACTGCGATGCCATCCGTGGGGAGGAAGCGGATATGATCCGGTACCATGATAATCTACGATTCACATACACATAAACTAAAGACAAACGCAATTGTAAATATTGCCCCAGGCGATACAATTGTTCCCGGCTTTACATATTCTGTAGGATTACATCCGTGGAATATTGACAGCATCACCGACACAGACATTCAAAAATTAGCCGAAAAAGCTCAAAACAAACAGGTTTTAGCGATAGGGGAGGGAGGAATTGATAGAAATATCGCTGTATCAATTGATATTCAAGAAGATATACTAAAAATCCACTCCAAAATAAGTGAACAGTCGGGAAAACCACTTATCATCCACTGCGTCCGCTCGTGGAACGACATAATCCGACTTAAAAAAGAGCTTCGACCGACCTGCAGATGGATAATTCACGGTTTTCGGGGCAAATCTGAAATAGCTCGACAAATGATAAATCACGGAATTATCTTATCATTTGGTTATCAATTCAATAAAGCATCTCTCGCCACCGCATACCCAAACAATTTCCTACTCGAAACCGACGATTCCGACATCGAAATTTCCGAAGTTGCAAAGATAGCCTCCACTGCCATCGACATAGAAATAAATCAGCTTGTCAGAGCTTCAAACAGCAACTATAAACAAATATTTCACATCTGACACAAGCATCAATTTAAGAAGTTGTTGAAAAAAAACATCTCCATATATGAGCTTCGTATTTAGAAACTCAATATCTTTGCTCAAAACAAAAATATCACAACAATATGGACGTTATAGATTTTTCAACTAAACCGTCGCTCGTCAATCAATATATGGCTGAGCTACGCGACGTGACCATACAAAAAGATTCGCTCAGATTTCGCAGAAACCTTGAACGTATAGGCGAAATAATAGCTTACGAAATCAGTAAAACCCTACACTATTCTAAACAAGATGTGCAGACTCCGCTGGCTACTGCACAGTGTTATCTTCTCGACGAACAGATTGTGCTCGGCACTATTTTCCGCGCCGGCGTACCTTTCCATCAGGGATTTCTCAACTACTTCGATAAGGCTCAAAACGCATTTGTATCGGCCTACAGAAAGTATAAAGAAAAGGAAAATTTCGACGTTTTTATCGAGTACCTTGCATCGCCCAGACTTGAAGGAAAAACACTGATTTTGGTAGACCCGATGCTTGCCACAGGGGCTTCTATGGAACTAAGCTATCGCGCACTTCTTACAAAAGGAATGCCGGCAAAAATTCATGTTGCTTCGGCCATCGCTTCGCGTCCGGCAATAGAATATATCAAAAAAACATTCCCTGACGACCGCACAACAGTGTGGATAGGAGCTGTTGATGAAGAAATAAATTCCCATTCATACATAGTTCCAGGACTTGGTGATGCAGGCGACCTTGCATACGGCATAAAAGAGTGATTTAATGGCCGTTTGATAGCTCAGACGGCCATTTTTATACATTGTTGAAAACTGTGTTGATAACTGTAGAATACTTTTTCGCAACTTTCAACAACTTAATTTGGAAAATAAGACGATTCGTACATATACCAAGCAACTCGAATACTCAAAATAAGTTACAATAAAAGAATGAAAGCAGTTTCAACAGGATTTAGCATAGTTATTTAATGCAGATATAGAGGAAAGTTATTAAATTTGCATATTATTAACACCATGTTGATAAGCAACGTAAAGTCCTAATCGACAAACGCAAACAGTGTTGAGAACATGACAATAACCAAAAGCCCTAACATTGATAACTCAAAAAGCAAGAAAATAGGTCAAAAGTTATTTCAACTATCAACAATCAATATTATTCTTCTTGAATTTTAAATTTTTGAAAACTTTAAATTCTAAAATATAAATATATGAATGTGGATAAAGGCTACGTGGATGAACCAATCGATCCAACGCTCAATCTGAAAGAAGAGATTTTGAAGCTGAAGAAAGAGAAAGGCGCCATGATTATGGCCCATTACTATACGAAGGGTGAAATACAAGAGATAGCCGATTATATAGGCGACTCGCTTGCGCTTGCCCGCAAGGCAGCCCAAACAGATGCTCCTATCATAGTAATGTGTGGTGTTCACTTCATGGGCGAAACGGCCAAAGTGCTTTGCCCCGACAAGAAGGTGTTGGTGCCCGATCTCAATGCCGGTTGTTCGTTGGCCGATAGTTGTCCTGCCTACGAGTTTGCAAAGTTTATCAAGGCTCATCCGGGTCACACAGTTATAAGCTATGTCAACACCACTGCGGCTGTGAAAGCTTTGACTGATGTTGTGGTGACTTCTGGAAATGCTCGTCAGGTTGTCGACACATTCCCTGCCGACGAGAAAATAATATTCGGCCCTGATAAAAATCTTGGCAATTACATAAACGGGCTTACCGGTCGTCAGATGGTGTTATGGGATGGCGCATGTCATGTTCATGAAAAATTCTCGCTTGAAAAAATTGTAGAGCTTAAGAAGCAGCATCCCGAAGCTCAGGTGCTCGTACATCCGGAGTGTAAGAAGCCTCTACAGATGATAGCCGATAAAGTAGGTAGCACAGCCGTATTACTCGACTATGCCCGCACCACCGATTATAAAGAATTTATAGTAGCTACAGAAAGTGGCATACTTTTTGAAATGAAGCGTAGTTGTCCGGATAAAACATTTATTCCCGCTCCCCCTGCCGACAGCACCTGCGCTTGCAACGACTGTTCGTATATGAAATTGAATACGCTCGAAAAACTATACAATTGTCTGAAATATGAACAGCCTGAAGTGAATGTAGATGCTTCATTAATGGAAGCCGCCCGCAAACCGATAGAGCGAATGCTCGAACTTAGCAACAAATAAAAATATATTATATAAAACCGATGGAATATAATCACAAAGATATAGAACAGCGCTGGCAGCGCTATTGGGTAGAAAATAAAACCAACAAGGCAGAAATAAATACGAGCAAGCCTAAATTTTATGTGCTCGATATGTTTCCATACCCCTCGGGTGCCGGTCTTCACGTAGGTCATCCTCTTGGCTACATTGCTTCAGATATATATTCGCGCTTCAAGCGTCTTCAGGGATTCAATGTGCTTCATCCTATGGGATACGATGCTTACGGACTTCCCGCTGAGCAGTATGCTATTCAGACAGGACAGCATCCTGAAGTAACTACCCGCAATAATATCGCACGTTATCGCAGTCAGCTTGATAAAATAGGCTTTTGTTACGATTGGGATCGTGAAATCAAAACTTGCGATCCGGAATATTACAAATGGACACAATGGGCATTTATTCGTATGTTTAACAGCTATTACGATAAAAAGCTAGACCGTGCCATGCCCATTGCCAATCTTGAAGAGCACTTCAGTAAGTTTGGTACCGAAGGCGTAAGCGTTGCTTGCTCGGAAGAACTTTCGTTTACAGCCGAGGAGTGGAACTCTATGGATGCCAAGAAGCGTAGTGATGTGATGATGAACTATCGTATAGCTTATCTCGGCAACACTATGGTTAACTGGTGTCCGAAGCTCGGTACAGTGCTTGCCAATGACGAAGTGAGCGAAGGTGTATCGATTCGTGGCGGTTATCCGGTAGAGCAGAAGCTTATGTATCAGTGGTGTCTGCGAGTGTCTGCTTACGCTCAGCGTTTGTTGGAGGGGCTCGAAAAGTTGGATTGGACTGATTCACTGAAAGAAACACAGCGCAACTGGATAGGTCGCTCTGAAGGTGCAGAAATGAAATTCCACATTGACGGAAGCGACGAAGTTCTTGAAATATTTACCACTCGTGCCGACACTGTGTTCGGTGTAACATTCATGGTGCTTGCTCCGGAAAGCGAGTATGTGAATAAGGTGACTACTCCTGAGCAAAAGGCAGAGGTGGATGCCTATATCGAAGCTACGCGCTCAAAGACCGAGCGCGAGCGCATGATTGATAAAAAAGTGAGCGGTGTATTTACAGGCGCTTATGCAATAAATCCTCTGTCTGGAAAGAAAATTCCGGTGTGGGTGAGCGACTATGTGCTCGCCGGCTACGGAACCGGTGCTATCATGGCTGTACCGGCTCACGATAGTCGTGATTATGCTTTTGCTCGTCATTTCGACCTCCCCATCATACCCCTTATAGAGGGTGCAGACGTAAGCGAGCAGAGCTTTGATGCCAAGAGTGGTAAGATGATAAACTCGGAAAGCGATGCGCTTAATCTGAACGGTCTCGAAGTGAAAGATGCTATTGCAGCAACAAAACGTTATATCGAGTCGGTAGGAATAGGAAAGGTAAAAGTGAACTATCGTTTGCGCGACGCTATCTTCAGTCGTCAGCGTTACTGGGGTGAACCGTTCCCTGTGTATTACAAGGATGGAATTCCATGTATGATGGACGATAGTCAGCTCCCTCTTCAGCTTCCTGAGGTAGATAAGTATCTTCCTACAGAAAGTGGCGAACCTCCTCTTGGTCGTGCCAAAAATTGGAAGACTGCAGAAGGATATCAGATAGAGCTTAACACAATGCCCGGATTTGCGGGTTCGTCAGCCTATTTCCTTCGTTATATGGATCCGCGTAACAACGACGCACTCGTGTCGAAAGAAGCTAATCAGTATTGGCGAAATGTAGACCTCTATATTGGCGGTACAGAACATGCTACCGGTCACTTGATATATAGCCGTTTCTGGAATAAATTCCTCTTTGACCTCGGTGAAATATGTGAGGACGAGCCTTTCCGCAAGCTCATCAATCAGGGTATGATTCAGGGTCGCAGTAACTTTGTATATCGAATAAAGGATACAAACACATTTGTAAGTTATAATCTGCGTAAGGATTATGATGTGACTCCGATACATGTGGATGTAAATATTGTAAGCAACGATATTCTCGACACAGATGCATTCCGCAATTGGCGTCCTGACTATGCTGATGCTGAATTTATACTCGAAGACGGAAAGTATGTGTGCGGATATGCTGTAGAAAAGATGTCGAAGTCGATGTTTAATGTGGTGAATCCCGATGACATTGTAGACCGTTATGGTGCCGACACACTTCGTCTGTATGAAATGTTCCTCGGTCCGCTCGAACAGAGCAAACCGTGGGATACCAACGGTATCGACGGCGTGAACCGCTTTATCAAGCGTATGTGGTCGCTGTTCTATAAGGGAGACGAATTGCTCGTGACTGACGGCGAAGCCGACGCTGAGGCAATGAAATCTATTCATAAGCTCATCAAGAAGGTGACTTCGGATATTGAGGCATTCTCTTACAATACTTCGATAAGTGCATTTATGATTTGCGTAAATGAGCTTAATCAGCAGAAGTGTCACAATCGTCACGTGCTTTCACAGTTGATTATTGTTTTGGCTCCGTTTGCACCTCATGTAGCTGAAGAACTCTGGCATGCTATCGGTAATGAAACCACTATCTTTGATGCACAGTGGCCTGTGTTTGAAGAGAAGTATCTCGTAGAGGATAAGAAAACTTATGCAGTGTCGTTTAACGGCAAGGCTCGTTACAACATTGAAGTAAGTGCAGATATGCCTCGCGAGGAAGTGGAGAAGGTAGCACTCGCTCATGAAAATGCTGAAAAGTGGATTGCCGGTAAGACCATCAAGAAAATAATTGTTGTGCCCGGTAAGATTGTAAACATCGTAGTGGGCTGATATGAGTAAGAAAACTTTGGTTATGGCCACTAATAATGACCATAAACTTAAAGAACTCCGAGAAATAGCGGGCGACAGTTGGGAAATACTGTCGCTCGCCGATATCGGATGTCACGACGATATACCGGAAACGGCTGAAACTTTGCGTGGAAATGCCGAGATAAAGGCACGATACGTGAAAGAGCATTATGGCTACGACTGCTTCGCTGACGATACGGGACTTCTTGTAGATGCTCTTGATGGTGCTCCGGGCGTTTATTCGGCGCGCTACGCAGGTCCCGGTCATGACTCTCAGGCAAATATGCGCTTATTGCTTGATAATATGAAAGATAAGGCAAATCGCGCCGCCCACTTCAGCACCGTTATAGCACTCGTTGAAGGCGAAGAAATTCGTTTTTTTGAGGGTCGCGTCGACGGAAAAATCACTACTGAGGAGAGGGGGGAGGAAGGATTTGGTTATGATCCTATCTTTCAGCCAGATGGAAGTAATTTGACATTTGCTGAAATGGATGCGTCAGCCAAGAATGAAATAAGCCATCGTGGGCGTGCCGTGGCGCGTCTGATGGAGTATCTCAATCGATAGATTGATGCGACGCAGGCTTTCATCTCTCCTTATCTTGGCAGCGGCAAGTGTAAATTTGTCGGCGACGGTATCTGTGTCGGGTATGTGGACACCTGTACCATATTATTCTTGGCCTGTAAAAAAGCTCATAGATGCCCGTGACGAGGTTTTAGTGCTTGCGGGTGGAGGAATGTTCGTCTACGATAAAAAAAACGGCGAGACGACCTCCTATTTATCTTTAGGAAGACCTTCCGGTGTCGGGATAGCTGATATGTTTTATGATTCAGCTTCTGAAACGGTAATAATAGCTTACGAAAACGGTGGGATGGAGGTGGGGAAAGATATTTATTTGCCTGATTTAGCGGAAGTTGCGGACTTAGAAGACAGGACGATAAACGATGCTATAATAGTAGGCAAAAATCTTTATGCTGCTACTTCGTTTGGCTTGTTGTGTTTTGACATAAATCGAGGCGAGGTACGTGAATCGGGCATTTACGGGAAAAAAATCTCGGCGTTGGCATCGGACGGCGTAAATTTGTTTGTGCTTTGTGATGGTGGGGTGTATTCAGCTCCATTGTCGTCGAGCATAAGGAATTTTGATAAATTCAGATTGGTCGCCAAAGCTGCAGGTGCAGATAAAATGATACGTTTCGGCGATTCGTTGATATTGTCGGGTGCGAAGACGATGATGGCTATCATGCCAGATGGTGAAACTCGCAACTTAGGTGTAAGCGGAACTTCTGTATCGGTAGGAAAAGACGGAATTTACTTTGTGAGCAGTGGCTCGATAAAGAAGATAGATACGTCGATGAATGTGTCGATCGAAGCGAATATTCCAGAAGAATATGAACGCGACATAATGGCGTGCTATGAAGGAATGGCATCGACATGGTTTGCCTCGCAGGAAGGAATAACCAACGTGGCTTTAAGTGACGGCGGCGGTGTGACAGTGTTGTCAGAAAGATTTTTGCCATCCGAAATGACCGTAGGCAGAGTGTCGTATCTTGTACCGACGGCGGATGGTGGCGGAGTGATGGCATCGAATAGCGGAGTGTCGATTTTCTGTTTTGACGGTCTCGACGAGAGTAGAATGTATCAGCCACAGACATCTTCGGTGATAGATTTTTCGACCGGCCGAGTGGAAAACGTTACAGCTTATCCTGTGACAGCTGTAAATTCGCTTGCTCGAAAGGCACAACTATCAGTAGGCGACTATCCGCTTGGAGCTATGCGTCCTGTAGTAGATCCTGATGATAAGGGGGTATATTATCTTCCTACAGCACATGACGGACTCTATAAAGTGAGAAACAGAACGGTGGAGGGACGATTTGACAAGTCGAATTCAACGATACCCGAACCGTGGGGGTGCAGAGTGTATGGAGCAGGAATAGACCGCGGCGGTAATTTGTGGGTAATGTCAGAGCCGTCGGATTCGCATAGCGGTATTCAGATACTTCCAGCCGATAAAAGGGGATTGAATCCGGAGCAGGTGAGCGTTTCCGATTGGAAGACGGTGGAAATATCGTCGTACAATTCGGGGCAAGATATAGGATTTTTAGCTTGCAAAAATACGGATATGATATATATTTCCGACCATTCTCCATATCATATTCTGCTTGCTTGCCATACAAATGGAACACCCGAAAATACGGATGATGATACGTTTTATCCGATAACTTCGCTTACCGACCAAGACGGTAGGGATGTGACGGTAAATCAAGTGTATTGCATGACAGAAGACCGAAACGGATCAGTGTGGATAGGTACTGATGCCGGAGTTCTGTCTATCAAGTCGGCCGATGATTTGATATACTCAGGCAGAGTGGTGAGAGTGAAGGTACCGCGCGGAGATGGGACAGGTGAAGCCGACTATTTGTTGCCCGGAGAGGGAGTGCAGAGCATAGCCGTAGATGCAGCCAATAGAAAGTGGCTCGCCACACAGAAATCGGGTCTGTATCTCGTCAGTGCCGACGGGGCGGAGATAGTGCGCCACTATACGTCGGAAAATTCGGAATTGCCATCGGATAATGTGTTTTCGGTTCTATTGTCGCCAGATGGAAAAGACTTATATGCGGGAACCGGTTATGGGCTTTACATACTCGGTGTTGAAGGAGCTGTGCCTGCCACCGAGCTTGGCGGTATATATGCCTATCCCAATCCAGTACGTCCTGAATATATGGGGCGAGTGCAGGTTAAGGGGCTGACAGACGGAGCTGTGGTAAAAGTGACCGACAGCGCCGGCAGACTCGTGGCACAAGGACAGGCGGAAGGCGGTGAGTATGCCTGGGATGTGCATGACATGTCGGGGCGAAAGGCAAAAAGCGGAGTTTACTATATCGTGGCATCCGACAGGAAAGGCACAGCTACCGCCACAACCAAAATAATGGTGATTAATTGACCAAGAAAGCAAAATTGTATGTAAATTTGTTGTGAAAATAAATGCGCATACAATCATGGCAAATACTCCACAACTCAGCTATACAAACGAAGACGATAAATGCTACGGAGCCACCGGCATGGCTATCGGCTTAGTGATATTTGACGGTGAGGACAAGCTGTCGGCAGTGTCGCTGGATGCTACGGCCGATAGTATCATGGAATTTGTGGAAGATTTCTATTTTGCAGGAAATCCAAACTTTTCTGTCAAAAATGCCTGGAACCAGATATTGAAAAATTTCAATCTACACATGGCACTTGCGATAGCAAATGTGATGTGTAGAACAATGGTGCTCGAACGTTCGCAAGTGTCTGCCGGCATGAAGCGTGCGCTACGCGACGTGATGGTAAGAGAAGGTATCGAAATATGTTCGCTTGACTCAGACGAAACCGAGCGATTGTTTGATAAAAATTACACTTATCTCTACCGCATATTCAATCATCAGGGAGTGCAGTCGGTGGCACATGACTTTGCCGATACACTCAAGCGCGTGCGTCGCATGACGCGCAACGATGTGATAGAACATCTCCGCGCACTCGCATCGCTCTGATTATTGTTCGATTGTGGCGGTGGTTGGGGTTACGATGAGGCGTGTGTGACCACTGACTTTTAGTGGTATGTTGTGGCTCACGTGGCCTACCGGGGCTTGGAATGCTACGGGGTAGTCGTATGGTTCGACCATAGTATGTATCATAGATTCCATTGAAGAGAAGTCGGCATCGGGAGAGTATTCGGTAAATCGTCCGACAATGAGTCCGCGCAACTTGGCGAGAATGCCACTGAGTTGCAGCTGATACATTATGCGCTCTATTTTGTAGACCGGCTCTGAAACGTCTTCAATGAAGAGTATTGTGTCGGGCTCAATAACGTTGTATGGTGTGCCAATAAGTCCAGCTATTACGGCAAGGTTGCCACCGAGGAGTTTTCCTTCAACATCGCCCTGACGGTTGAAGCTGTGGGCAGGGAAGTCGTAGGCTACGCGCCTACCGCTCAACATATCGACGAGAGCTCTCGAATCGTCGTCGTCAAGACCTTTTGATGCGAGGTGAGATGTCATGGGGGCGTGTATGCTCTGAATTCCGTTGACAGACATAAGTGCGTGGAGGGCAGAGATGTCGCTGAAACCGATAATCCATTTCGGATTTTCGCGGAGCGGAAGTCGGCTGAGTCGGTCGAGGAGGTGTACGGCACCATAACCACCGCGAGAGCATAGGATGGCTTTTGTGTCTTTGTCGAGAATGGCTTTTTCGAGGTCGGCGTATCGCTGCTCGTCGGTGCCGGCATACGTGCCAAATCGACATAGAGCATGCTCGGCAACATAAGGTCGCCACCCCAAGTCTTGAAGAACTTCAACAGCACCGTAGACGTTTTGTGGTTTTACGATGCCTGAGGGCGAGAGTATGACAATTCGGTCGCCAATATGAAGGGGTGGAGGAGTGATAATGTCGGTTTGCGGTGTCATACGCAGATGGATGATTAGTTGACCTGTACTTTTATGCCATTTTCGCGTATGCGATCGGCAATTGCATCAAGTTCGTGTCGCTCCACTTTTTTGAGTTGTCGAGCCGGTGTGGGTCGGTCGATTGAGTAGAGCATTACTTCCTTCGGCGAGATGCGTCGGTAGGCTTGGATAAGCGCTTCGACTTCGGCGTCGGTAGTGTTGTCGATGACAGTTCCTTCGTATTCGCCTCGGAGCATCATGGTCTGTACGATGCAACGGTTGCCGAAAGATGCTATGCGGTCGATGACGTCAGAGAGATTGTAGTGGCTCGTTGGTCGGTCGATGGCGTCAACAGTGGCGTCTATTGCAGAGTCGAGTTTGAGAATATTGTTGTCGACACGGCTCAGGGCACGGCAAATGTCCGGGCGGTCAAGGCGAGTTGAATTGCTGAGGACACTGACTTTGACGTTTGGGAAGAAGGTGTCGCGAAGGCGTAATGTATCGTCAATAACGCCTTCGAAATCAGGGTGTAAAGTAGGTTCTCCGTTTCCCGAAAAAGTGATTACGTCGAGAGGCTCTCCGGCATCGGACATGGCGCGAAGTTTTTCTTCGAGAAGCGATGCAACGTCGGCTCGCGATGGGAGTCCGGAACGACCTGTTCCTTGAGCATTGAAACCAGCCTCGCAGTAAAGGCAGTCGAAAGAGCAAACTTTGCCATCGCAGGGTGAGAGATTGACACCGAGCGATGTGCCCAGACGCCGAGAGTGAATCGGGCCGAAAATAGTGGAATGAAACATTACTGTCTGCATAAGCACAAAATTAGTTTTTAAAATTCGATTTTGAAATAGCGCGTAAACGAAGCAGAGAAAATGCGAGAATTAAAACGGTCTGTAAATTTGGGTATTTTTGCATAATACTTTATTTTTGTAGAAAATCCGAAAATACTATACAGTAATGAGATCGAAATATAAGAGAGTACTCCTGAAACTCAGTGGCGAATCGCTGAGTGGAGGTAGCGGTCACGGAATAGATACCGTGCGCCTCAATCAGTATGCAGAGCAGATAGCCGAAATAGTGAAACAGGGCGTGCAGGTAGCCATTGTGATAGGCGGTGGAAATATCTTCCGCGGTCTGCAGGGGGCGTCGCGCGGTTTTGACCGAGTGAAGGGCGACCAGATGGGAATGCTTGCAACCGTAATCAATTCGCTTGCTCTGAGTTCGGCTCTCGAAGCTGTAGGCCAGCCAGCCAAGGTGTTTACGGCAATCAATATGTTTCCTATCGGAGAGCATTACAGCAAGTGGCGTGCAATTGAAGCACTCAATGCAGGTGCAGTTGCCATAATTTCGGGAGGCACCGGCAATCCGTTCTTTACAACCGATACCGGCAGTGCGCTTCGCGGTATAGAGGTGGAAGCGGAAGTGATGCTCAAGGGAACACGCGTGGATGGCGTTTACACAGCCGACCCTGAGAAAGATCCGACGGCAACTAAATTTAGTGAAATTACTTACGATGAGGTGTACAATCGCGGATTGAAGGTGATGGACCTTACTGCAACGGCACTCTGTAAGGAGAATGGACTTCCGATAGTGGTGTTTGATATGGACACACCCGGCAACCTTGCAAAGGTGATATCCGGCGAAGCTATCGGCACACTCGTATATTAATTTGAAAAATAACAATACAATGGACGCAAAAGACTATCTGAATCCGGCAGAGGAGAAAATGGAGCTCGCAGTGGCATATCTGGATGAAGCACTCGCTCATATCCGTGCAGGAAAAGCAAATGCCAAAATCATAGACGGTATTCGCGTGGAATATTACGGCAGTGCTGTTCCTATCAGCAATGTTGCTAATGTATCGGTGCCCGACGCTCGCACAATAGCCATCACTCCGTGGGAAAAGGCTATGTTTAAGGAGATTGAAAAGGCTATTATCAATTCGGAGCTTGGTATCACACCCGAAAATAATGGCGAAATAATCCGTCTGACTATTCCGCCGTTGACAGAAGACCGTCGTAAACAGCTCGTAAAGCAGTCGAAGGCTGAGGCTGAAACAGCAAAGGTGTCGGTGCGCAATGCTCGTCGCGAGGCTATCGACGGATTGAAGAAGGCCGTGAAGCAGGGAATGCCTGAGGATGTAGAAAAAGATGCAGAGGCATCGGCACAGAAGCTTCACGACAAATATTTGAAGAAAATCGACGATCTCTTCGCCGCTAAGGAAAAGGAAATCCTCACTGTATAATAAACGAGGCAGAAATATAATCAGACCCGCCGTGTCGCTGACATCCAAAATGTGTCGGTGCGGCGGGACTGATGGTATTTAGCCACATTGTAGTTAAAAGAAAAAAGAAATTATGGAATCGACCCGTCAAGCAAAAATATCGCGACTGCTCCAGAAGGAACTTAGCGAAATATTTAGAATGCAGACCGCAAAAATGCGAGGTGTATTGGTATCGGTAAGTGCTGTGAGAGTTTCGCCAGACTTGAGCTCGGCACGCGCATATCTGTCGGTGTTTCCGTCGGATAAGGCCGGAGAAGTGATAGAAAGTGTGAATAAGAGCACGAAAAGTGTGCGTTATGAGCTGGCTCAGCGCGTGCGCTATCAGCTTCGCCGTACCCCCGAATTGAGCTTCCACGTCGATGACTCGCTGGACTATATCGAGAATATCGATAATCTTCTTAAAGGGGATGGCGATAAGCATCAGTCGTCGGAGGAATAGTAGGATAGTTTTTCCATTGTAGCATTATTGCCAGTCTTATGCTCGCATTGCGAATAGCTCTTCGCTATCTTTTTTCAAAAAAGAGCCATAACGCGGTGAATGTCATCTCGATAGTTTCGACAATCGGGGTGGCGGTTGCCACGGCTGCTATTGTGTGCGTGCTTTCAGTGTTTAACGGCTTTACCGACTTATCGCTGTCGCGCCTTTCGATAGTGGATCCTGATGTGAAGGTGGAGCCGGTGAGCGGAAAGGTGATCAAGAATGCCGATTCGCTTGCCACCGTTGTGGCAATGCTACCGGAGGTGGCGACTGTGGACGCTCGTATAGAGGATCAGGCTTTGGCGATGTATCATAGCCGTCAGCGTCCAATAACACTAATAGGAGTGCCACTTGCAAGCGATTCAACACTATCGCTTCGCCCACCACTTCTCGATGGGGAATATGGAACGAATCGGCGAGAGATAGTGGTGAGCGTGGGCGTGGCTCTGAATCTCGGTGCGCGACCAGGGTATTATGATGCGTTTGCACTGTATGCACCGCGAAGAAAAGGGCGCATCAATCCGGCAAATCCAATGGCAGCTTTTGTAAGTGATTCGCTGATTGTTGGCGGAGTTTATGAGGTGGCCGATGTAGCATTTGATGCTTCTACAGCGATAGTGCCAATAGATGTGGCACGCAAGCTGTTTGACTATACAACCGAGGCATCGTCGCTGGCTGTGACGCTGGCTGACGGTGTGGATGAAGCAGACGGAGCAGCTAAGGTGGCATCTGCAGTAGGAGATGCTTACACGGCTAAAACGCGCCTTATGCAGCAGGAAAATTCGTTCAGAATGATAGAGGTGGAGAAGTGGATTTCTTTCGCAATGCTGGCGTTTATACTGCTGATAGCGTCGTTTAATGTAGTGTCGACACTATCGATGCTTATAATTGAAAAGCGAGAAAATATAGCAACGTTGTTTGCTATGGGAGCAACGAGAAGTATGGTGGACAGAATATTTATGTTTGAGGGGTGGATGGTGTCGTTGCTCGGCGGTATTTGCGGATTGGTTTTGGGTGTGGTGCTTGTGCTTGCCCAGCAGTATGGGGAGATAATAAAATTGAATGGAAATCCGGCAGAGCTGTCTATTACGGCTTATCCGGTGCGCTTGGATATGGCAGATTTGGCTGTAGTAGCGATTCTTACGGTAGTGCTGGGGTATGTAATCGGTGCTTTTACGTCGAGAATGATGTCGGAACGACGTTAACGGTTAAGAAGTTCGTGGAATAAGGAGATGTATTGTCGGGCGATATGGTTTGATGCGAATCTGTTTACAACGCTTTCGTGTAGTTTTTCTCGGTCGGGGTTCTGATTGAGAGCCCAAATTATGCCTTCGGCAATGTCGCGCGAGTCTTTGTATTTAGCAATGTAGCCGTCTTTTAGGTGTGTAACGATGTCGCACTGACCACCACGGCCGAATGTAACCGGCAGGCAACCTGAGGCTTGTCCCTCGATGAGTGTGCCGGGGAGTGTTTCGTAGAGCGAAGTTGACAGTACAACCTTGCTTCCGGCATATATGTTGCGAAGTAGTTCGGGATCGGAAACATGGTCTAAAAATACGTGTGGAAAGCGCAGGCGATCGAGGATGGCGCGATTGCGGATAGAACCAAAAAAGATTGCGAGGGAGGAGGAGGAAATATCTTTGTTGTTGTCGCTCAGATAGTTGAGGGCGTCGATGGCATAGTCGAGTCCCTTGATGGGATCGTCGAGTCGCGCCGCTCCCATAATTATAAGATTTTTGCCAGGAGCAGCCTGAAGAGCAGTGATGGTCTTATCGGGGTGTGTGGTGAAAGAATCAGCGGGGAAAGCGTTGTGAATCACGCGGATATCGCATTTTGGGGAGAGGAGGGGGGAAATGCGTGAACACTCAGCAAGCCAATGACTTACGGATACAAAAGTGATGCGATTGTTGTCGAACAATTTTTTCTTCTTTTTCCACGTTTTGTATGACAAATCGTACGGATTATTTCCTATTAGGAATGGGCATTTGCCGCATTGCTGAGAGTATCGTGTGCATTCGTAGGCGTGGTGGCATATTCCGGTCAAGCACCACATGTCGTGCATCGTCCATACGATAGGTTTATTGAGCCGGCAGAGCTTGCCAATACCGTCGAGCGAAAGCAGACCTTGATTAATCCAGTTGAGGACTATCACATCAGCTTTGAGAATGAGGGGATGAGAGTGAAGATTCAGTCCGGAGTTGGCAATCGAGACCTTGAATAAATTTTTGCGCGAAAAACCGTTAGCCACAGCTATTCGAGCGCGCTCTGCCAAAAAATGGAATTTGCGAGAGTAGTTTGAACCAACTTGTACGACATTTTCGTCGTTGGAGACTTTATTGAAAACGAGCATCCGAGCATCGATACCCTCGCTACGTAGAGCGTGCATAAGGCGATATGTGACAACTGAAGCACCACCAATGAGGTCGCTGTGTGACACAAGCACAACTTTCATCATAATCAGCGTATTTTGCGAGGAATGAGTTGACGGATAGAAATCTTTTCGTGGCGTACGACGAAGGTGATATAGAGAATGAGAAGGACTGTGCGCACAGCCATATCAAGCCATTCGCATTGTGTGGAAATCAGAATAGATAGACCGTAGAGAGCAACAGCAGACAAGGTGTAGAGCGACAGTCGTCCAACGTTGTATCCGATAGGGTATTTCGCTCGACCAACAAAGTAGGAGCTGACCATCATGACCCCGTAGCAACAGAATGCTGTCCATGCGCATCCAATATATCCGAAACGAGGAATGAGAAGTATGTTCATTCCGATGGTGATGGCGAGTCCTATCAGGGAGAACCAAGTGCCCCAGATGGTGCGGTCGGTGAGTTTATACCATAGCGACAGATTGAAGAAAACGCCGAAGAAAAATTCGGCCATCATGACTATCGGTACTACTTTCAGACCACTGAAATAGGCAGGCGAGATGAAGTATTTGAGTATGTCGATGTAGAACATTACACCGAGGAAAATAATCATGGCAAATACTACAAACCACTTCATAGCGTCGCGGTAGGATTGTAATTTGTCAGCTCCTTTCTCGCGGTTTTGAGCGAATATAAACGGCTCATACGCAAAGCGAAAAGCCTGAATGAACATAACCATGATGATGGCAATCTTATAGTTAGCACTATATATGCCGAGTTGTGACATAGCTTCCTCAGAGCCACCGAGTAATTTGGGAAGAAGAATCTTGTCGAGGTTTTGATTCATGATTCCTGCCAGTCCGAGGATGAGGAGGGGGAGAGAATATGATATCATGCTGCGCCACAGAGAGTTGTTGAATTTCCATTTGAATCCGCGTAACTCAGGGATGAGCAAAATGAGAGCCGCCGCCGAAGTGATGAAATTGGTGAGGAAAACGTAGCCAATGCCAAATTCGGGGTTGTAGAACCACGAAATCGAGGCGGGGTGAGATTTCCAAATAATAGGGCATAGGAGAATAAAGAACAGGTTGAAACCGATGTTTAACACAATGCCAATAAACTTCAGAGTGGCGAATCTCAAAGCGCGATTCCTGTAGCGCAAATAAGAGAATGGCAGGGCTGTAAAAGCGTCCATAGCAACAGCCGCCCCCATCAACCAAACGTAGGATGGATGAGCCGAGCATTCGAGAGCATCGGAAATAGGAGCAATCAGTGCAAAAAGGAGAGCTAAAAAGATGGAGCTGCTCGCAGCCAAAGAAATAAGGCATGTGGAGTAGACCTCCATCGGATTGTCGAAACGTTCGTGATTGGCGAATCGGAAAAAACCGGTTTCCAAGCCGTATGTGAGAATGATGAGAGTCATAGCCACAACGGAGTAAATGAGCGAAATCATGCCAAATTCCGCTTGAGAGAACATGTTTGTGTATAGCGGAACAAGACACCAATTAAGGAATCGTCCAACGATGCTACTCAGGCCGTATATGGCCGTATCTTTAGCTAAACTTTTTACCGATGCCATTATCTCAGAAGAGTGTGCTTTGCGATGAGGCGGGAGAGTGACCCAAATGAGAGTATGCCAAGGGAGTCACTTCTCGACCACGGGGAGTGCGTCGGATGAACCCTTCCTTGATAAGGAACGGTTCGTAGACCTCCTCGATAGTGCCCGGATCTTCGCCGAGAGCAGTGGCAATAGTACCGAGGCCAACGGGCCCGCCGTTGAATTTGGTGATGATAGTAGTGAGAATTTTGTTGTCGATTTCGTCGAGTCCGTATCTGTCGATAT
This sequence comes from uncultured Bacteroides sp., assembly GCA_964416545.1. Lineage (GTDB taxonomy): Bacteria > Bacteroidota > Bacteroidia > Bacteroidales > Muribaculaceae > Paramuribaculum. Next base: position 31,217 of record CAYQEN010000017.1, read on the forward strand.
TGAGAGCTTCGAGAGCGAAGCAGGCAATTTCCGGCTCGATGGTGCCATTGCCCTTGACTTGTGCAAAGTCGCGCACACGTCGGAGCAGAGCATTGGCAATACGTGGCGTACCGCGACTGCGTAGTGCGATTTCGTGAGCCGCGGCACCGGTGCATTTTACGCCGAGCAAAGCAGCCGATCGAAGAATGATGCGTTCGAGCACTTCGTGGTCGTAGTATTCGAGATGGCAATTAATACCGAAACGTGCGCGTAGAGGAGATGTGAGAAGACCGCTTCGAGTTGTGGCACCGATGAGAGTGAAAGGCGAGAGCGACAGCTGTACGGATCGTGCTCCTGGACCTTTATCAATCATGATGTCGATACGATAGTCCTCCATGGCCGAGTAAAGATACTCTTCGACAATCGGGCTAAGTCGGTGAATCTCGTCGATAAACAAGACGTCGTTTTCTTCGAGAGATGTAAGAATGCCAGCAAGGTCGCCCGGCTTGTCGAGGACAGGTCCGGAAGTAACTTTGAAACCAACGCCAAGTTCATTGGCAATGATGGCAGAAAGAGTGGTTTTGCCGAGTCCAGGAGGTCCGTGAAGGAGAAGGTGGTCGAGAGCTTCACCACGCATTTTTGCCGCGGCAACGAATATTTTGAGATTTTCAACAATCTTTTCCTGTCCGCTGAACGCATCGAAGTGTGACGGGCGCAATGCTTTTTCCACATCGCGCTCGCTATCAGAGAAGCGTTCAGCCGATCGCGCTTCACGAATGTCGAAGCTGTCATCGTGGTTCATTGCCATGCGAGCGATTCAATATATTGTCGATTTTAGAAATTATCATTTCCGGGGATATGTCGTGAAGGCAAGCGTAGTCGCCCCGTCGACACGGCTTATTGCCGAAAATCGAGCAAGGACGGCAGGGCAAGTCAGCCTGAACGGCATCGTCAGGATTTTGTTTCCATCCGTAGAATCCAGCCGCCGGGTGTGTAGCACCCCAAATGCTGACAACCGGAACACCTGCAATCGAGGCCAAATGCATATTTGCCGAGTCCATCGTCACGGCAACGTCCATTTGAGAGAAAAGAGCCAGTTCCTTAGTGAATCCGTGACGCTTTTCGGCCATTGATATGATATTGTCGGCAGATTCGACCCACGAGCCGAGAATGCGTCGTTCGTTTTCGCCTCCACCAAAAAGGAAAATAGTGGTGGAAGGTCGAGAAGCGAGAGTGTCGACTACGCGCTTCATCTGTTCGGGGGGGTATATTTTTCCGTTGTGAGCGGCGAATGGGGCAATTGCAATCCAAACAGCATTTTCGGATTTTGGCGCAATGACATCGGCAAAAATCTCCTCAGACATGGCTGCTGCGGGAGGAGTGAGTGTCGATGAATCGGGGACAGAAAGTCCGAGCTGTCGGAACACATCGGCATATCGCTGAACCATCTGCGGCAATGCGGGAGTAGCGTGAGCACCGGCCGTCACAAGTCGGCGACGGTCGGCGCGGCATTTGTCGATTACAGCTGTGCGAATGCCCGAGCGACGAGCGACGAATCGCATAACGTGGGTACGCAAAACGGAGTGCAGATCGGCGAAGTCGGTGATACCGTATTTGCCTTGCATATAGCGGAAGAGCTTAACGGCACCGAGCAGTCCATCGTAGTCCTTTTTCAAATCCACTCCTTCAATTTCGAGATTGTCGGGCTTGTTGACAAACATCGAAGTCACGCCGTTTTTTGTGAGAAAAACGAAGCGAATATCGGGGTTGGCATGACAGACACCATAGACCACAGGTATGGTCATGCAAACATCGCCCAACGCCGAAAAACGGGTGATGAGCAGAGTTTTCGGATATTGATTATTTTTTCTGCCCATAGAGCACCGGATTGGTGTCGGGGTCGTTGTACATTTTCATCTGGCGATATACCTTCATGTACTTTCGACCAGCTTCGATGTCGTCGAGGAGAGTGTCGATGGCGTCGATAAGGTCGACGCGCTGAGTGCGAAGGACATCGAGCTTAGCAGCGCATTTGGCGCGGTGGGCATCGGAAGCGTCTTCGCGACTGCTCTCTTCGACCATGTGGAAAATTTTAAGAGCGAGAATCGACAGGCGGTCGAGCGCCCAAGCGGGGCTTTCGGTATTGATAGTGGCATCGGGAGATACTTTAACGTCGGCATTCTTCTCGAGGAAGTATGTGTCGAGCTGTTCAACCATGTCGGTTCGATCCTGATTTGACTTGTCGATGCGTCGCTTTAGAGCGAGAGCAGCAACCGGGTCGATTTGCGGGTCGCGAATGATGTCTTCGAGATGCCACTGAACGGCATCAATCCAGTTTTTGGCGAAGAGAGTGTGTTCGACAGTTCCGGCGGGATAGGGGTTTGGTTCCGGAGCGTCGACGTGGTTTGTGATATGATAAGCGTTGGTAGCTTCGTTGAATATTTTATCGCTAAGTTCTGCAAATTTCATGATTGTAAAGTAAGGTTAGGGTGAATAATTATTTTGATTGAGAGGATAGGCGGTCGAGATAGTGACGGCGCAATTCTGTCCAGCGATAGTATTTAGGATATTTTGTAGCACCGGCAGGGAGAGTGGCCTCGTGTTCGTTTAAGAGCGCTTTGACGAGCACGTCGTCGGGGTCAGTAGAACCGTGTCGACGATAGAAGATGAGCTGAATGTTTGAGCCCATCGGGAAAATCTCGTAGTTGTGCCATTCGTTTTCGAGGGTGGTCATGTCGGTGTATTCTTTTCCATAATGGTCGAGTTCGAGGAGTACGGTCAGCGGCATTAGAGCGACTTCGTGACCGAAACGCAGGTTGGCACTGATGTTTTTAGAAGTCATGGCCGAGTCGGCACCGGCGATGATGTCGGATAGGAGATAGCGTTGCGGCATGGGTCCGTTGCCATTTGTGATGGGGGTGTTGCCGTATTGCATGAACCAATCGGCATTGCTACGCGCCCAGTAGTCGTAAAGCTCCTTTTCGGTGAAGATATCGTAGAGAGACGGCTGGTCGTCGTGGCTCTGAGTGTTGGCGGCAATGCGGAATAGAGCACCCAATAGAGCGTTGACATCGAGGCTGTCCATCGCCCAACTGCGGTCGGTGACGATTTTGTCGAGGAAGTCGAAGGATGGTTTGTGGGCTTCTCGAACTTTGGCGAGCTCCTGGTTCATGGCGTCGATAGTTTCCTTCGAGTAGTTGTAGGCCGATGCGTGTTCGTAGTTAAGAATCTGCTTAGTGGCTTTGGATGCGTCGCAAGTGACGATAAGCCCGGGCTGCAGAGCTTTCATTTCTTGCAATTCATTGCTCATCGAGAGGATGCAACGAACAACGGGAGTGGATTTAGCATCGACGTATGTGCCTTTGGCGAAAATCTGCGGGAAGTTTTTGACCATGCGCTGTGCAATGCCTCTGTGCTGGCGAGCACCGAGTGGAGTCAGTTCACCGTCGCGCCCGTGAGAAGCCTTTTCGGTGGCACGCAGTTGTGCCAAAATCTCAATGCCGCGCGGAGTGAGCTTTCCGGCGCGCTCGGCGGGTTCGAGCAGTTTGATGGGTTGAGGATAAATCCAATCGCCAATGTGCCAGCGGCTACCGTGGCGGCCATAGTGTTCGATGTGGAACGGTTCGTAGCCTTTTGGAGCCTTTGTGAGTTTTGGCAGCGGCTTTTCGGGATAGGGGTATGCAAAGTAGTTGCTTGCAGTCTGTCGGATTTCCTGAGTGGGGTTGGCAGCAAAAGATGCGGCTGAAGTCAAGAATATGGCAGCCGAAGCAATGGTGAGGTTTATTTTGTTTAGCTTCATGAGTTTATTGATTTATCGTTGTGGGCGAGGAGTGGTGTTCGGGTCTTTGTCTTTTGCACGCGAAAGGTCTTCGTAGAGCTTGTAGACGTCGATAGATTCTTTGTCTTTGAGCTTTTCGAGGATGCGTATGTTTGTTCGCTCAGTGTGAGTGCCTTTAGCTTTCCAAATCATGTCGACAACTTCGAGTGCTTGCTTGTTTGTAGCTTGCCCTGTGACGGCGAAATAGTCGGAATTGGCAATCTTGTCGATGTCTCCTTCGCCGAGCGAGGTGAAGAAGTCGCGATATTTGGGCGATTTGAGCTTTTCAAGATTCCAAACTTTGTTGGCATTGAGATATTGGATGTCGGCTTGCTCTTCGGGCGTGAGGGTTGTTGCAACGGCAGCGGCAGTAGCTTCTGTGGTGTTGGCAACGGAGTCGGAGAGCGGGTGAGTAAGCTCAGATTCGTCGTTGACGATGTTGATGCGAGTGTCGGAAGAGGTCTGTTCGTCGAGTTGCTCTTCGGCAGTGTCGGATGGGAGAAGGTTGAAGAGGTACCACACGATGCCGATGGTGATGACGGCCACCGCAACGACGGCTATGATGATAGGCGACAGTGAGCGCGAGGAGCTTTCGTCGTCGTCGGGGTCGTCCTGAAGGATGTCGATCTTTTTTGGACGGTCGTCGGCGTATGGGAGATGCTTTTTGCGCTCTACGGTTTTGCTGTCGGCGGTGGATTTTTCTTGTTCGTTTTTGACAGGGATGTCGCGTCGGAGCTGTTCGGCGCGAATTTCGGCAGCACTCTTGGGACGGTCGACGATAGCGGCAGGCTGCTGTGGTGCCGGTTCTTCGACATTTTTCTCTTCGACTGCTGGCGTTTCGGGCGCAATGGCGGGCTGATGAGTAGGCTGTGCTACTTGAGCGGGCTGCTGAGAGGGGGTGTCTTTTCGGATTTCCTGTCGCGGAGCAGCGGTTGCGGTAAGGTCGATGTTGTAAGACTCAGGTTCGTGCCCCATAAGACGATGGGCGCGGAAACCGTGGAAGCGTCCGGCGCGTAGCTGGCAGTATTCCTGCGAACTCTTTTCGAGGAGAATTTCCTGCTCCATGGTGCGTCCTTGTCCGAAGTCCATGCGGAGAACGATGGGGAGTTCTTCGGGGACGAGAGTGAGTTCGAGCGGCTGATTGGCAAGCAGTTGCTCGCTTGTCATGTCGACCGATGTGGTGAAGTAGTTGGTCGATGAAACCGAGATGTTGACTTTTCCGTCGGCGTTGAAGTCGGTGCTCGATACTTCGAAAGATCCGTCGGCGCGAGTGGCAGTTCGGCCGTTGATGAGGATAGTGTATGCTTTTACGGCATTTCCTTTGGAAGAAATGACGTTGTATGCAATGCGTTGAGTGAAAATGATGCCGGCTTTTTCGGCGCTGTTAACAGTCAGGGCGGGTCCAGTGATGCGAACGTAGCGGTTTGTGGTGCCGACTTCAAAGCTTACGGTGGCCGGTTCGAAACCTGCGCGAGTGTATGTCAGTGCGAGGTGGTCGGTGATTTCAACGCTTTCGGCCGAAGGCGTAACGTCGGAAGGGCAAACAACTGTGAATGCCTGAGTGACAGGTTCGGTAATCTGAGGGAGCGGTTCGTCGGGCACCGGCGCCGAAGTTACGTGAACCAGAGCTACTTCGCTGTAAGGAGCGTATGCCGCCTGACGAGGGAATGACATGATGTTGCCTAACTCGGTGCCGGAGATGTAGGTGCGGTAGCATGGCGAGCCTTCGATGGTATTTCCCTGAGGACGAGCGTCGCTTCTGAGGGGCGTTTCGGGGAAGCCAGAAGTGGAGAGTGCTTTGGTCAGTGTGTCGTCGTTGAAAGGCTCGTCGTGTTCGAGCATCTCCTTGATGGCGTTGATGAGATTGAGCACAGTGCGTCCCGGCAGTAGAATGTCGGAGTCGAGAGAAATTGTCAGCTCCAGGCGTGCGCCACTATTGTCGGCATCGTCGACGCTGACAAAAGAGAAGAAACGTCGGCCGTCGTGGCATCCAGTTACATAAAACTCTGAGAGATTGATGAAACGCGAGATAATAGAAGTGGCATCGAAAGGCGATTTCGATGCTTTTATCGAGGAGGGGAATGAAAATACAGTAGTCGATTTGCCGCCGTGAGCGTAGCGTAGCGACAGATTCAGATATTGATATTCGGGAATCATATATGAATGACGGATTTTTACAGGTCTATACGCTACAAATTTACGCAAATTTCCGGTGGAATGCAACATTTGACGGTTGGCCGTCAGAGAGTTTTATTTAATGGAAATGTTTGTGATGCGAAAAGTGATGTAATCTTCGCTTAGTGTGCGAAGGTCGATGCAGATGTCGGCCGGGAGTTCGGGCTTGGATTCGTGTCTGTTTGAGGGGATCGGCTCGTTGTCGCCACTGCTACAAGCGACTAGTAGTGATAGCAGGAATATGAGCGCAA
>CAYQEN010000018.1:0-36747 GCA_964416545.1 uncultured Bacteroides sp.
GAAATTTCTACTATGACTCAGCTTCTCCTCAAAATAATTAGCTACAAAAAAAAGAGCTGAAAACCATTTCTGATTTTCAGCTCTTCGTACCCGGACCCGGGATCGAACCGGGATGGGTCGCCCCACCGGTGTTTGAGACCGGCGCGTCTACCGATTCCGCCATCCGGGCTTATTTTGATGCAAAGATAACGATACTTTCGCTATTGAACAAATCTTTCGCACAATTGACGTGCTTTTTTACATAAAAAATCCTCAGTTATCAAGTATTTTCATTAAGTTTGTAACTACCAAAACTGATATTTATCCTCTGCAACGTCTGCGCAAATGCAGCCACGACCAAGAGGTTATAATACCATAAAAGCCATTGCAACATGAAAAAGAGCTCCTCTCGAAAGCCCAAAACCCTCAATCTGATAAAAAACGACCCCTGGCTTGAACCATATTCCGAAGCCATAGAAGGTCGACATGCCGATGTCATACGTACACAAAAGCGACTCCTCGGCAATGATTGCAAATCACTGAGCGACTTTGCCAACGCACACCGCTACTTCGGGTTGCACCGCACCGCCTCAGGTTGGATTTTCAGAGAATGGGCGCCAAATGCCACAGCCATCTCACTAATCGGCGATTTTTCGGAGTGGAGCGAAAAGCCTCAATTCGCTCTACGAAAGCGAGATAACGGTTCCGGAGTTTGGGAGCTCGAACTACCGCTATCTTCCATATCCCACGGCCAACACTACAAAATGCTCGTCCACTGGAACGGCGGTTGCGGTGAGCGCATCCCTGCCTACGCCAACCGCGTAGTTCAAGACCCCATAACCCACGTATTCTCAGCACAAGTATGGGACGCCACCCCATTCAAATGGGAGCACACCGAAGGTTTCAAACCCGACGTCAAGCCGCTCATGATATACGAATGCCACATCGGCATGGCACAAGAGCGTGAAGACGTAGGCTCATACATCGAATTCCGCGACAGTATACTACCCCGCATTGCCGCCGACGGCTACAATGCCATACAGATTATGGCCATACAGGAGCACCCCTACTACGGCTCCTTCGGCTACCACGTATCGAGCTTCTTCGCCGCATCAAGCCGCTTTGGCACCCCCGAAGACCTCAAAAGTCTCATCGACCGTGCCCACGAGCTTGGCATCGCCGTCATAATGGACATCGTACACTCCCACGCTGTCAAAAACGAAGTTGAAGGACTCGGTCGTCTCGACGGCTCTCACGACCTATACTTCTACGGCGACGGACGACGCGAGCACCCGGCATGGGATTCGCTATGCTTCGACTACGGAAAAACCGAAGTTCTACACTTCCTCCTCTCCAACTGCAAATATTGGCTTGAAGAATACCACTTCGATGGATTCCGATTTGATGGCGTAACATCAATGTTATACTACAACCACGGACTCGGACAAGCATTCGGTTCTTACGCCGACTACTACGACGGCAACGAAGACCCAAACGCTATAACATATCTCACTCTGGCAAACATCCTCATCCACGACATCAACCCCTCAGCCATCACCATCGCAGAAGAAATGAGCGGCATGCCCGGTCTCGCCATACCTTTCAAAGATGGAGGCATCGGATTCGACTACCGCATGGCAATGGGTATCCCCGACTACTGGATTAAGATGCTCAAAGAGAAGAAAGACGAAGACTGGCACCCGACATCTATATATTGGGAACTCACCAACCGCCGTGCCGATGAAAAGACCATATCCTACGTCGAAAGCCACGACCAAGCACTCGTTGGCGACAAAACTGTCATATTCCGACTCATCGACAAAGACATGTACTGGCACATGATGAAAGGCGACGAAAACATGACCGTCGACCGTGGCATGGCTATGCACAAAATGATACGACTCGTCACCGCTTCAACCATCAACGGTGGCTACCTCAACTTCATGGGCAACGAATTCGGCCATCCTGAATGGATAGACTTCCCCCGCGAAGGCAACGGATGGAGCTACAAATACGCTCGTCGCCAGTGGAGCCTCGTCGACCGCAAAGAGCTGAAATATCATGAGCTCAACGATTTCGACAACGCCATGCTCCATCTTATTTCCGGAGTCTACAACTTCCAGTCGCTACCCGTCGAAAAACTTTGGGAAAAAGACGACGACCAAATTCTCGCATACCGCCGTGGCGACTTAATATTCGTCTACAACTTCAATCCCGTCAAATCATTCGACAACTACGGCATCCTCACCCCACCCGGCGAATACAACACCGTACTGTCGACTGACAATCCTGCCTTCGGCGGCTACGGCAACATCGACGAATCAGTCAGCCATTTCACCCAGCCCGACCCTCTCTACGCACCCCACGGCGTAGAATGGTTGCGACTCTACATACCCGCACGCTCGGCAATCGTACTCAAAGCACGTCGACGTCGCGCTACAACCACAAGAAAAGCCACATCTAAGGCCACCACAAAAGCTGCTTCTAAGGCGACTAAAGCCGAAAAAGCAACCAAGACGACATCCAAACGCAAGAAATAGGCTTTTTTCACACCGGCATCATATAAGATTCAAGATTTATTCCCTAAATTTGCAAATTATATAACCGATTTCATACTACACAACCGGCACTAAATGAAAGTAAAGATACATCGGGAGGGCACCAATATTCTAATAGTACTGCTACTGATTTTGGCAGTAATCAATATTCCTATGTGGATGTTTGTACGTCCCATAGCCGTCCCCGTCGTATTTTCCTCCATTTCGCTCATCATTTTCCTTCTGGTACTCAACTTCTTCCGTTCTCCGCGACGCCACTTCAACGGCAATCGCCACAATGTTGTAGTGTCCTCGGCCGATGGAAAGGTCGTAGCCCTTGAAGAAACTTACGAAAGCGAAGTCCTGCACCGCAACGTCATACAATTATCCGTATTCATGAACGTTGTCAACGTCCACGCCAACTGGTTTCCCGTCGACGGCGAAGTCGTTTCGGTAGCCCATCACAACGGACGTTTCCTATCGGCATACCTACCCAAAGCGAGCACCGACAACGAACGCTCCACCGTGGTGATTCGCGCCAAAAACGGACAGGAAATTCTAATGCGACAGATTGCCGGCGCCGTAGCACGACGCATAGTCACATACGCCGAACCCGGCGAAACCGCCAACATCGAAGACCACATGGGCTTCATCAAATTCGGCTCGCGTATTGACCTATACCTACCGCTCGACGCCGAAATACTCGTCAAGATTGGCGACAAGACAGTCGGCGGCGTCACCGAAGTTGCCCGACTCAAATGATTCGCTCAACATCAACGACCAATGCTTAGAAAAATCATTTCAATCATTCCAAACTCCATCACCTGCCTCAACTTATTGGCAGGAACATTAGCCTGTATTTTCGCCTTTAACTACGATTATCAAATAGGCGCGCTACTCGGCTACCAATGGGCTTTCATCTGCATAGCCGCAGCAGCAGTATTTGACTTCTGCGACGGAGCTGCCGCACGTTTGCTCCACGCCTACTCTGATATGGGCAAAGAGCTCGACTCGCTGGCCGACCTAATAAGCTTCGGACTCGCTCCGGCTCTGCTGATGTTCAACACCGTCAACTATTTCAATCCCGGCTTCAGCTGGTGGTCATTAGCATCGCTTTGGATTGTCGTTGCCGGAGCTCTCCGCCTTGCCAAATTTAACGTCGACACACGTCAGACCACATCATTCATCGGACTTCCAATTCCCTCCAACGCCCTCTTCTGGATCGGATTTATCGCATGGATTCATGAGCACTCGTATATTGGCAACGTAGCCACTGCGATTATTCTCATCGCCTTCCCGATGCTCATGGTCAGCGAACTAAAGATGTTCTCACTGAAATTTTCTAATTTCAGCTTCCGCGAAAACTTCCGACGCTACTTTTTGCTGGCCGGAGCTGTTATGTTTATCACAACAGCAGGCGTTGCAGGCTTTGCTTGGACTGTGATTCTATACATCACAATGTCGCTCGCCGGTCGCAAATACGCTGCTTGATAGCATCCTAAACAACTCTCGTTACCCCCCTTCGCCCCTGTCATGTCTTTACTCATACTCGCCCTCGTTGTTTTCATCCTGTGGCCACTGATTCGCACCGCTTTCGCCATCTACCGCCTTCGCAAAGGCGCCAAGCAGGCATTCCGACAAGCTCAGCGTCAAGCCGAAGAGCAGCAACGCTACAATCGCCCCGGAGGTTGGAGCGGAACGCAGCAATCCACACAACGCCCCAAGAAAAAGAAAATCACATCTGATCAAGGCGAATACATCGATTGGGAAGAAATACCCTCCTCACCCGATTCTACACCACATTCTTCGACCTCGTTTGCATCCGAACAGCAAATCGTCGACGCGGAATGGGAAGACATCAAACAATGAACAATTATTACATTGCCGACCTTCTTGACTTTCTGAAAGAACTGTCGGCCAACAACAACCGCCAGTGGTTTGCCGAAAATCGCGACCGCTACGACCATCTACGCGCACTTTGGCTCAACGACCTCGATCGCCTCATAGCACACATGTCGGAATGGGAACCGCGCCTCATCGGGCAAACCGGCAAGTCGAGTGTCTACCGCATCTACCGCGACACTCGCTTTTCACCCGACAAACGTCCGCTCAAAGATTACTTCTCAGCAGCATTTTCACCATGGGGCAGAAAGACGTCACGCGCGAGCTACTATATAGAGCTTGGCATATCAGATGCCCATCAGAGCGGATTCTACGGCGGACTTTATTGCCCCGACACGCCTCTGCTCAACAAAATGCGACACGCCATTGTTGACAACATCGAAGAATTTTCAGAAATCATCAATAATCCCGACCTCAATCGCGAATTTCCCGGTTGGGTTGGCAATATTTTGAAGACCGTTCCTAAGGGTTGGGAGCGAAATCATCCGCTTGCTCCACTGCTCCGCCTAAAAGATTATGGAAGATTTCACCCCTGCTCAAACGATTTTTTCCTTAAAGACGACTGGCCGGAGCGTGCTTCCGAACTAATGCGATTACTAAAACCATTGGTCGATTTCCTCAATTACACTATAGACGAGTAATTTTTCTTCAAAAATTTTCAATTTTTATTTCACTTAAAATCAACCAATTAGCAAAAATCGTAAAAATTTCTTCAAAAAAAGTTGCTAAAAAATTTGCACGGAAGCAAAACCTGTATTAACTTTGCACTCGCAAAACGGTAATAACCGCAGCACCTCAGAAAAACAAAATGGTGTGGTAGTTCAGCTGGTTAGAATACCTGCCTGTCACGCAGGGGGTCGCGGGTTCGAGTCCCGTCCATACCGCAGAGGAGAGAGGAGAATGAGTAATTGTTAAACTTCGGTTTACGTTACTCATTCTTTTTTTTGTATCATCTTGTGAGCTCAACAAACCAGAACCCTTATGACTACCGCCGATACCCCGACCATCTCACCACGTTCTTCAGAACTAATCTCTACTCTCAGTCGTCGAATCCTTGTGCTCGACGGTGCCATGGGCACCATGATACAGCAGAAAGGACTATCGGAAGCCGACTTTCGTCGTGAGGGTATCACTCAAGCCGACTCTCCACGTAGCTATCAAGGGTGCAACGACCTGCTCTGCCTTACTCGCCCGGACGTCATAAAGGATATACACAAAGCATATATCGAAGCCGGAGCAGACATCATTGAGACAAATTCGTTCAACTCCAACGCCATTTCACTGGCCGACTACAACCTCGGACACCTCGTCACCGATCTCAACCTTACCGCCGCACGTATCGCGCGCGAAGTTGCCGACCAAGCCGATCGAAATATATGGGTAGCCGGCAGCATCGGACCCACCGGTAAGTCACTCTCAATGGAGATGGCTCTAAACTCTCCGGATGCCACCACCTTCGATAACCTCGAAAATACCTATTTTAAGCAAATCTCAGCCCTTATTGATGGCGGGGTGGATATTCTCCTTATCGAAACCATTTTCGACGCTCTAAACGCACGTGCAGCCGCTTTTGCAGCTCGTCGCGCCATGAAGTCTGCAAACCGAGAAGTTCCCATAATCTTTTCAGTCACTCTCACCGAATCCGGACGAACTCTTTCCGGTCAGACTCTCGAAGCATTTATCTCATCCGTCAGTCACGCGCGTCCGCTTGCCGTAGGTCTCAACTGCGGCTTCGGTGCAGAAGCCATGACGCCGTTTCTCCATCGCCTAAAGCAATTGCCATTTTACGTAAGCGTCTACCCCAACGCCGGACTCCCCAATGCTATGGGACAATACGACGAGTCGCCGGAGAAGATGGCAGCTCAGATTGCCCGTTTCATGGATGATGGTTTGGTAAATATCATAGGCGGATGCTGTGGCACAACCCCGGCTCACATCTCTGCTATTGCCGACGAAGCACGCCGACACGAACCGCGTCGCGTTCCACAGCCCACATCGGGACATCTCCGCTTGGCTGGACTCGACAATCTCGATATCGCCCCCGGTGCGCCACTGATAAAAGTCGGCGAGCGATGCAACGTTGCCGGCAGTCGCAAATTCCTACGCCTCATCAAGGAACGCAATTTTGCTGAAGCACTCGACATTGCCCGTGCCCAACTGAAAGCCGGAGCGCAGATTATCGACATCAACATGGACGATGCCATGCTCGAAGCCCGCACAGAAATGTCGCAGTTTTTGGCTCGGCTGGGTGCTGAGCCCGACCTCGCCCGTGTTCCGGTAATGATCGACTCATCGTCATGGCCTGTCATCGTGGAAGCATTGAAACACGTACAGGGACGTCCGATTGTCAACTCCATAAGCCTGAAGGGTGGAGAGGAAGAATTCCTCGAAAGAGCGCGTCATATATCTCAAATGGGTGCAGCCATGGTAGTCATGGCGTTTGACGAAAAAGGCCAGGCCGACACTTTTGAACGCCGCATCGAAATATGCAGTCGAGCCTATCAACTACTTACCGGCTCTGGTGAAATCGCACCCGAAGATATCATTTTCGACCCGAATGTTCTCACCGTTGCCACAGGCATCGACGAACATCGTCGCTATGCGCTCGACTTCATTCGCGCCACTTCATGGATTAAAGAAAACTTACCCGGCGCGCGCGTAAGCGGAGGTCTGAGCAATCTCTCGTTTGCTTTCCGTGGCAATACCCCACTCCGCGAAGCCATGCACGCTGTATTCCTCGAACTCGCCGTACCGGCAGGCCTCGACATGACTATCGTCAACGCAGCAGCCATGCTCGACCAAAATTCCATTTCGGCCGAGCTCCACGAAGCTCTTACCGATGTTCTTCTCGACCGCAACGATGAGGCTACCGACCGACTCGTTGCTATAGCTGCCGAAATGAAAGCTGCAGCCGAAGCCGCTAAAGGAACAGTAAAACCCAAAGCCGCCGAAACACCCTCTTCCGACATTTCACCCATTGCCCGACTCACTGAGCAGGTGGCCGTAGGCGATGTTCAAAATATCAAATCTCTCACCTTACAGGCTCTTGCCGAAGTAGGCTCGCCTCTCGGCGTTATCGATGGCGCACTGATGGAAGCCATGAATCGCGTAGGAGAACGATTCGGCGCAGGCGAAATCTTCCTCCCTCAAGTGGTCAAGAGCGCACGTGCCATGAAGCAGGCCGTGGCTGTTCTCGCTCCCGAAATCGAGAAAGAGAATGCCGGACGCAACTCTTCCGTTCAGTCGGCTCCACCGATGGTACTCGCTACTGTTAAGGGCGATGTTCACGACATAGGAAAAAATATCGTCGGAATCGTCATGCAATGCAACGGTTTCGACGTCCACGATCTTGGCGTAATGGTTGAAGGCAATGTCATCGTCGACACCGCTATCGCCACCAACGCAGCCTTCGTAGGTCTTAGCGGACTTATCACACCCTCCCTTGAGGAGATGCGCTCGGTAGCACGACTCATGGAGAGCCGAGGACTTTCTATCCCTCTCCTCGTCGGTGGTGCCGCCGCATCCGCCGAACACACGGCAGTAAAGATAGCTCCGCTATACAGCGGCCCGGTCATATACACACGCGATGCCGCAGTCATGCCGTCGGTAGCGCGACGTTTTTCCGATCCCGCCACCCACGATGCAGCCATCGAAGAGCTCAACAAAGAGCAGCAACATCTGCGCGAGCAACACTCAGCTTCCGCACCACTTTTACCACTTGCTGAAGCCCGCAGTCGCAAGGTGTTACTCGACTTTTCTAAAAAATCCCCCTCCCCCCTCCATCCCGGCACTCACACAATCGACATTCCAGTTGCCGATGTCATAGCATCGATAAACATCAGAGCATTCCTAAAGGCCTGGGGACTTGATGCTTCACTCGCATCTGTTGTCGATATCGAAGATAGCGAATCGGCACGCGCCACATGGCTCGCATCTCTCCCCGACAGCAGTCGCGCAAAAGGCATTGAAGCGTTTTCGCTTTGGAAAAATGCCGAAAGTATAATTTCCGCTCTTGCGGCCGACAAGACGATGACCATCACGGCTCGAATCGTGCTCACCGAGGCATATTCCGAAGACGACAACATTCGCATCGGTGAAATTTCCATTCCAACCCTGCGCCGCCAAACCGACGATGGCTCAAATTGCGTCTCTCTCGCCGACTTTCTCGACTCAAGCAATGACTGGCTTGGGTTATTTGCCGTAACGCTCGGAGAACGCCTTAAAAAGCATATTTCAGCCATGCGCGATTCGGATGACTACAATGCCCTACTTGCACAAAGCATTTCCGACCGCCTTGTGGAAGCAGCTACCGAAAGAATGCACTACATCGTCCGCACTCGCCTGTGGGGTTACAACCCAGACGAACCCGACGAACCGCGACGACTTCTTCGTGCCGAATACCCCGGCATACGTCCTGCAATCGGATTCCCGTCACTCCCCGACCAATCGGTCATATTCATTACCGACAAGCTACTGCACTACAACGAAATAGGAATAACCGTAACAGAAAACGGAGCCATGAGCCCCGCTTCGTCAACTACGGGGCTTATTTTCGCGCACCCCGATTCAAAATATTTTGTTCTCGGACACATTGCCGACGACCAGCGCAACGATTACAGCAAACGTCGCGGCCTCAACACCGACATCTCAAAATTCCTCCCCAACTAACGCACTATAAGTGCGGTAGCCATTGCTGAGATACCCTCTCCGCGTCCCTCAAATCCAAGACGTTCGGTAGTTGTTGCTTTTACTGACACACGTTCCACTTCGATGCCTAAGTCGGCAGCTACATTAGCACGCATTTCTTCTATAAATGGCGACATTTTAGGGCGTTGAGCCACAATTATCACATCTACATTCACCGGACGGAATCCTTTCTCAGCTATAATTTCCACTACGCGACGTAGCAATACGCGCGAATCAGCGCCGGCATATTCCGCCGCCGTATCCGGAAAATGATAACCTATATCTCGAAGAGCTACCGCTCCGAGCAGAGCATCGCTAAGAGCATGGAGTGCAACATCAGCATCGCTATGTCCCAACAGTCCAAGTTCGTAAGGGATTTCCACACCACACACTATCAAAGGGCGCCCCTCCACGAGTTTATGCACGTCGTAGCCGAGACCGGTTCTAAAATCAGGATATCCGTTCATAGTCAATTAAATAATTCACGAAGGCCATCCATATCCATCGACAGCGTGAATCGCAGAGTCTGATCAAGCGGCGAAGTCTGAGCCGTAGCTATCATATAGGCGGCATCCAGACGTAGTGTCTTGAGCGCAAATCCCGCACCAACACTGAAATACTTATGATTGCCCTTCATGGCATTTTCGTAATTATACCCCATACGGGCAAAAAACTGGTCGTTGTAGCTATATTCGGCACCTATCGACCATCGTATCTCTTTCAATTCTTCCGAAAATCCGCCTGGAGCATCGCTAAACGATTTGAATATACCGGTTATCGACGACATATTTTCCCAGTCGGCAAGAGCATTGTTATATTCATTCTGCCCCTCTGTGGTTGTCATATCATAGTCTTTCTCTCGCGGACGCGAAGGCACAAGCAGCTTATTAGCATCAACCGACACTGCAAGATTGTGATAATCAGCAAGCGGGAACATAAAAGACGTACCTAATCGCAGATTTGTCGGCAGAAATGCCGGGTTTTCTCCGTGATTATACGACACTTTTGTACCTATATTGGAGATATTCCATCCCCACGAAAACTGACACTCACTGCGACCCACCATTGGATAGCTTGTATAATAGCCTGATACGTCAGCTGAAAACGCTGATGCTCCTGTACTGCGGTCGCCGGCATATGTTTCAGCAAAGCCGAGGTCGGAATAGATGTAGCGTAGCACCACACCCATCGAGTAGCTCTCCGACAACTTACGCGAATAGCCCACATCGACCGACAATTCGTAAGGGTTCAATGTCTGCACGTTTTCGCCGGTATATTCATTGCCGGTATTTACCTCGCCGAGCGAGAAATATCGCAACGATGCGCTCAACGTCTGATTGTCAGCCTGACCGATTTTCATATATCCGGTGACATTGGCCAAAAATATATCGTCTACAATACTACGGAGCCATGGCGTATAGTTCAATGCCACTCCGGCTCTGCTATAGGCAAAAGCATATTTCGACGGATTCCAATACTGAGAATTGACATCCGGATCAGTAGCTGCCCCCAAATCGCCGAGCGATGCACCTCGTGCATCGGGAGCTATGCTCAACGAGGTTACTCCGGTCTGTATCGGATTAAAATCTTCCTTCTGAGCATCAGCCGTAAGACCACCCACGACTATCAGCACTACCGAAATGATATTTCTGATAAAATTTTTCATATTAATACAACTCCCAAAACGGCGAATTATTGTGTATTCACTTGATTTTTACATCAAGACACACCTTACCATTCAGAGAAGCAACGATGTGGTCGCCCACTTTCACCTCACCTTCCATCGGCACCGACCATGGCATGATGATGTCGCCTATTTTGATTGTCGCGTAGCTGCTCACTATTGCCACAGCCGAATCTATTCCCATAGCTGTAGCATCAGCTTCCACTTTCAGCTCACCCGATTCTATCGAATAGCATCCGTCGGCCGACACAGGCTCCCACGTTCCAAGCATCAGAGCGCTATCAAAAAGCCCCGAAAGACCCATCGGGCTACCCGACATTGCAAGAGTTGATTCCGCATCCTTTGGTTCGAGCTTAAGAGCAAGTGTAACAGACTCATAGTAACGATGGGCGAATTTTTCTCCCACCCCTTTCCCCAATCTCGACATTCGAAATGCGGGAAAAATACGAGCTTTCCATTCCGAAGCGAAGTCCGGAAGAAACACCGGTCGCCCGGGTATCACTATCGCCGAATCGGCTATCAAAGACACTGCTGCCGGACGCACAAACTCAGCTCCGGGTTCACGATTAAATGCTATCGCTTTCATCGGTCGATATTGTATTTAAGCGGTTGTACATCACCGCCAAATGAGCATAAATAGATGTATTCGAAATTACAATATCCGAAGCCGTTCGGATTCGGACGGGAGTAAAATTCCACAGAGCCTTCACTCCGGCAACCACCAAGAGGTCGGCCACTTCTTGAGCCACTTCGACAGGCACAGCGATAATACCAATACCGGCTTCATAGGCAGCACACATTTCTTCAAGTCTGCTCATGTCGAATACAGGTGCAGAACCTATCTGCCGCCCCACTTTCTCAGGGTCGGTATCAAATCCGGCCACAATATCAAGGCCGTAACGCTGCAATCCGCAGTCCGACATCAATGCGGCACCGAGCGAACCGACGCCAACCATCACTGCCTTGTGTGAATGACTAAATCCAAGAAAATCGTTCAATGCCTTCTCAAGCGCTGCCACTTCGTAACCTATGCGGGTTTTCCCCTTGATGCCGAGCGCCGAAAGGTCTTTGGCTATTTGCGAAGCATCTACGCAAATCTCTTTGGCCATCGAGGTCGACGAAACATAGTCTACCCCGGCCTTACGCAAAAGACTGATATATGCCAGATACCACGGCATACGTCTGATGGTAGGTTCAGGCACTTCTTTTACAGTCGGTCGGTTTATGATATTGCTCATACAGTTATCTCATAGACAGTTCCTCTCTTTTATCGGAACATATTATTGGTATTAAACGCGCCGCCATTATTGTTGCGAAGATTGCCACGATTGTTGCGATTACGCGAATTGAACGGGTCGGCAGGATTGTAGTTCGAGCCAAACTCTTCTTCGTCTTCGTCCTTATTCGCCTCAGGCATCTCTCCGGCCTTCTTTTTCGGCTTGTTTTTCTTTATCGCATCGGGCTTCTGACGATCTACCGGATTGGCATAAATATCCCACTCCTGATCGGCTATATCCCAATTCTTTTTCAAGGTTATCTTATTTGGGTAGTAATACACCTCTTCGGGCTGCACAGAGTCAAGCAAACTGCCGGTATCCCAAATGCCGTTTTCATTTCTGTCTATCCACAGACGTGCATAAAACGTTCCGGGTTGCAAATACTTAAACGTAGCCTTTCCGCCTACTGCCTTTACTCGTGCCACCGGAGCGTCCTGAGCCGACAGCAACTCTACCATAGCCGGTCCGGGCAGATTAGATATCCTGAACGACAACGATGAATAGTCCTCTTCTGCTTTCGTAGTCAGTTTATGCTCCAAACTCTTATTGTGCAAACCGTTGACATCGGTTATCGCAAGAGAATCTATCACAAGTTTATACTGCGATTTAGGCTCCCATTTTACATCTGCACGCATCAGCATCGGATTGAGCGAATCAGGAAAATATATGCGCGGAGCTTCAACTTCCACCCAGAGCGTATCTACCATCTTCTGAAAATGGACACCGTTTTGATTGAAATCGACTATCGGACTTGCCGATGAGAATATCATCGGACGGTTAAGCTCCTGCGACGTACCCGAACTTACCGAGAACGATATGAGCGGAATTTTCACCTCCGTCGTATCCTCCTCTTCGTTTTTCTTCTTCTTTTCCTCTTTCTTTTTCTTCTCACCGCGCACGTTGAGCATCAACGTATCCGTATACCACACTATTCTGTCGAGCGAATCGGTTCTACGATAGCGTGTTTCAAGCTTCAACGAATCCATAGCAACAATCTCGGGGTCGGCTATCCAATATTCGAGCGAATCGAGCGTAGGCGATGCCTTCAACACACTCCAGCGATTAATTTCGCGACGTTCGCCGCGAGGATCATTAAGCAGAGCTATATGAGGTAGCGAATCGGCAGGCGCCCCCATTTCGAAGGTGACGCGATTTCTCATAGGACGCTCGTACTTAGCAAGATACTGTGCTTTATACCCTTCATTAAACCAAGTCAGCAAAATATCGTTTGGCAGATACTGAGTAGCCTGACGAACGACAATCGAATCCTCGCCGGCTTGATTTTTCAGCGTATCATTCACCATCACATTCTGAGCCGTAGGTGTGATGACAGCATCATAAAAAGCCACATCTTCACTGCGATCCCAGTGATAGTCGCGATTCATGTCATTAATGGCAAATATACGATAAGAGCCTTCTTTCAGATTTCTTATCGTGAACTGGCCGAGCTGATTTGTCTTGGTGATACGCTCCATCTTAAGCGTGGTCACGGCAGTGTCGCTAAGATTGCTGTACACGCCTACCATCATACCCTGCGCCGGTTCGAGATTGGATGCCTGAAACACCATTCCCGATATTTGCAACGTATCGATAGACGGTCCTGTCGAAAACGCAAACGAAAATCCGTCGAGTTCGTTACCCTCGTTAAGGTCGCTGATGCCGTCGGCAAAGTCGATGGTATAGGTAGTGTTCGAAACCAACGTATCGCGAAGCGTCACAGTCACATTACGACCTACAGCCATCACCGTCGGCGGAGTCTGCTGCGCCGGCGACACCACCACTTTCGACATTGCATCTTTTATCTGCACATTTTCGTCAAATGTAATCGTGATTTTTTCACGATTAACGTTCAAAGCTCCTGGTGCAGGATTACTTCCAATAAACACTGGGGGGTCTACATCGCGCTCACCGCCACCGGGGCGTCCCATATTAGCGCATGCTGCAAGCGCCCACACGGCTCCGAGGCCGAGCAGACAGCGCATCCAGCCTGTTGTCCGGGTAGTTTTCATCAATTGCAAAGTTAAGCGATACCCACGAATTATGGAATTTTTTCAATAATTTTTAGTCCTTAGTCATTCTTTTTAAAGTCGAAAGATGATATCTCGACGTTTTTGTATAAATTTGCCGTAATTACGGAATTACCGCAAATACTCAAATGAAACGAACAACACTCATCTCCATAGCGGCGGCAGGCATGATTTTGTCTGCGCCAGAGGCCGGCGCCGGAATCAATTCACCGCGTGCTGAAGGGTATTTCGCCCGTGGCATCGAAATGTACCACGACTGCAACTACAACGGCTGTATCGACCAGCTTGTTCAACTACGTCACTTCGACCTTACTCCGCAAGAAGCGGAAGAGGCGGCATACTACATGGCGATGGCCACGTTGCACAGTGGCGACGACGAAGCTCTTGACCTGCTGCTCAACTTTTTGTCGAAATATCCGCAGTCGCATCGCTATCAGGATGCAATGATGAGTGTAGGCGACTACCAGTTTACGCGAGGCAACTACGAAGATGCCATTGCCGAATACGTCAAAGTCAGCCCCGATGCATTGGCAGCCAACCGTAGCGAAGACCTCATCTACCGTCTGGCATACTCTTACATGATGACCGGCGAAAACATCAAGGCTCGTCCGCTATTCAATAAACTCAGCTACAACTCGCGCTACGGCAATGCCTCTCGCTTCTATCAGGCATACATGTCGTACACCGAAAAAGACTATACCAACGCGCTCAGCATGTTTAAGACCGTTGATACCTCCAAAGAACCGGGTACGGCGGCCAACTATTACATCTGCCAGATTTACTTCCTATACGAGGATTACGAGCAGGCTTTGACTTTGGCTCGTAAAATGATTGATTCCAATGAAGTACCGCAATTCGCTCCCGAAGTCAACCGCATAGCCGGCGAATCGCTCTACAATCTCGGCAGCATCGACGAAGCACTCCCCTATCTTTGGAAATACGCAGCCGAAGCAGCCGAACCACAACCGTCGGCTTTCTACATGCTCGGCGTAAGCGAATACAACAGTGGCAACTGGGAAAATGCCGTTAAGCTCCTCCAGAAAGCCGTAGGTCGCACCGGTCGCCTATCACAGAGCGCATACCTCTACCTCGGACAATCGTATGTGAAGCTCGGCAACCACGACGGTGCTCTTCTCGCATTCGAAAAATCGTATACCATCAACGAAGACCCGGCCACTACCGAAACAGCATTCTACAACTACATCGTGGCACGTATGGACGGCGGACGTGTCCCGTTTGGCAACACAGTGGCTATGCTCGAAGACTTCCTCACCCGCTTCCCGAACTCGCGCTATGCCGCCAACGTGCAGGAAAGCATCGTCACCGGCTATATGACCGACAACGACTACGAAAGTGCCCTTTCGAGCATCCGACGCATGCAAAATCCGTCGGCAAGCGTTTTATCAGCCAAACAGCGTGTGCTGTTTGAGCTCGGCACTCGCGAATTCTCGGCCGGCCACACCGATAAGGCACTCGGCTACCTCTCCGAAGCCACGACTGGCCCGTCATCACAAATTTCTCGCCAGAGCCTCCTATGGCTGGGCGACTGCAACTACAACGCCGGTAAGTTTGATGAGGCAGCCAAACAGTATTTGCAATATGCGTCAACGGCACAGGCCTCCGACCCCAACCGCACTCTTGCATACTACAATCTCGGCTACGCCCGCTACAAACAGAATCGCTATGCCGACGCACTCACCGACTTCAATCGCGTAATCGATGCACGTCCGGACGACGGCATGCTTGCCGATGCCTACAATCGCGCCGGCGACTGCCACTACCAACAGCAGGAATTTGCTGCTGCCGCCAACGACTATCGCAAGGCTTACGACCTCAACCCCTCGGCTGGCGACTATGCGCTATATCAGTTGGCAGAAATGCACGGACTCCAACAAGACTACAAAGGAAAAATCGACGGCCTGAACGACTTGATAGCACGCTATCCGTCGTCGTCGCTCGTGCCTGAAGCTCTGCTCGACAAAGCCGGAGCATTCTCATCGCTTGGCGACAACAAAAACGCAGTTGCCACTTATCAAACTCTTGTACGCGACTACAGCAGCAGTCCATATGGCCGACAGGGATACCTCCAGCTCGCCATCACCTACATGAGCATGGGCGAGCGCAACAACTCCATCGAAACGTATAAGAAACTCATCTATACCTATCCCACCAGCGACGAAGCCAAAATAGCCGTCGACGACCTCAAGCGCATCTACGCCGATGAGGGCAATCTCGGCAACTTCAGCGCATTCCTCTCGTCGATACCCAACGCTCCGCAGGTAGATGCCTCCGAGCTCGACGCATCGGCATTCCAAAGTGCAGAAAATCGCTACGTCAACAATGGTTCGGTGGTAGGTGTTGAAGAATACTTGCGCGACTATCCTCACGGAGCATTTGAAGCGCAAGCACTCTACTATATGGCTGAATCATCGGAAGCTGAAGGTAAATATTCCACTGCCGAAGAATACGCTTCAGAGATTATCCTCAACCATCCTGACTCGGAAGTTGCCGAAGACGCCATGCTCATCAAAGCTCGTTGCGAATCAGCAGCCGGCAAAAAGGAAATTGCTCTCGAATCGTATCGCAAACTCGAAGAACGAGCATCCGGAAGCCGACTCATAAATAATGCTCGTCTTGGCATTATGCGCACCGCTCTCGAACTCGGACGCTACGCTGAAGCTCTTACAGCTATCGACAAGATGAAAGCCACAACAGCATCCGGTGTCGAATCAAGTTCTGAAGTGAAATTCAGCGAAGCTCTTGCCCTTGAGCGTCTCGGACGCGACGTCGAAGCTCGCGCCATTTGGAGCGAACTCGCCCCGAACATCACCGACATCTACGGTTCGCAGAGTGCCGTATATCTCGCCCAGTCGCAGCTCGACCACGGTCATACCGACGAAGCGCAGAAGACCATCGACAAATTCATCAATGCCAACAGTCCCCATCAATACTGGCTGGCACGCGGATTCATCGTACTCAGCGATGTGCTCCGCAAGCAAGGCAACGAATTTGAAGCCAACGAATACCTCCGCAGCCTCCGCTCCAACTACCCCGGTACGGAAGCCGACATTTTCCAACTCATCGACCAGCGACTCAAATAAGTAATACAAGATGACCTCTAAATTTCGCCTCATACCCGTTCTGCTCGCTATGGCTGCCGCTCCAATAGTCGGCGCCCAGACACTCGAACAGGAAATTACCGTTGACCACGACGTTGTACCCGAACACCGTGACGTGACTCGCAGATATTTCACCCCCTCAACAACGCTCCCGACCATCAAGGCCAAGCGTATGAGCTACAACACTTCGGGCGTCAGCATCCGAGTGCCGGGTTCGATACCTACTCTTGATCCTGCCGCCTACGCCGACACCATCCCCACAGCCTCTTGGCGCGGATATGCCGGACTTGGCTACCTGCCGACATACAATCTCGGAGCCGTGGCTGGCTACAAATTTATCGACAACGACTGCACTCGCCTTACCGGATATATGCAATACAATGGTACTTCCTACAAGAAGCGCTTCCCCTTTGAAAACTCCGACAAGGCTACGTTTGACACCCACACAGGGCTTATTGGACTCACTATCCATCAAGCTGTCGGCAACAAGTCGTTCCTCGATGCCGGTATCGACGGTATCTTCTCGCGCTACGACATGCCGAGTGCCGAAATCACTTCGCCCCAAAACATGCGCAACATCGACTTATCGGTAGCATGGTCGTCAAGCACACCCAAGTTTGTCTACCGCGCAAGCGCCGACATCAGCCACTTTGGCTACTCCAACAGCATCAACATCGGATACCCTGTCGCTTCGACAAGCTCCACCGAGCTTTTTGAGCCGGTAAATGAAAATGCCTTTAAGCTCAATGGTTTCATCCGTACCGACATCGACACATATTCATCGATAGGTCTTGACGTAGATTTCAGCGTACTGCGCAACAACCGACGCACCGACGCCGCATTCTCCGACTCTCAGCAGCGATACATCTTCAGCGACTACGGCTCTTACTCTCATGCTCTCGCAGGTTTCCAACCGTATTACCGCTTCCGCTCCGGTGATTTCAACATCAACCTCGGCGCACAGGTCGATTTTTCGATTAATTCGGGCAAAACTCTTCACATAGCTCCTGCTATTTCAGCGGCATGGAAACCGGGTGCCGTATTCACAGCCTTTGTCAAGGCCGAAGGTGGCGAACATCAAAACACCCTCCGCTCGCTCTACAATGTTTCGCCATATATCGCACCGATGATGGCCTACGAAAACTCCAACATACCCTACGACTTCAATGCCGGATTCACCATCGGAACATGGCAAGGTATGTATGCAGAAGTTTCGGGTGGCTACACTCGCGCCAACGATTGGCTAATGCCCGTCTACGACAACAATCTCACTTTGGCACCAGCCGTAAAAAGCACGATTTTCAAGCCCTTCGATCTAAAGGGATTCCACTGGCGTATAGCAGCCGGCTACGATTACCGCGGAATAGCCAAACTCGACCTTACCTACGAAGGCGCTCAGCAGGACTACAACAAAGGCTACTATCTGTGGCGCGACCGTGCCAAGAGCATCGTAACAGCCGACCTGCGTGTCACCCCCATCTCTCCGCTCGACATCAACATCGGCTACACCCTCCGTACAGGCCGCAAGGTTATCGACTTCAGCCGTAGTGCCGACCCCGCCATCAGCTCTTACAACTTTACCCAATCGCTCGGATGCATGCGCGACCTTCGCGCCGGTGCCCTCTATCGCATCGACTCTCAATGGAGTGCATTCATCAACGTCACTAACCTTCTCAACAGCAAATACTCTCTGATAGGTGGAGTGCCGGCTCAAGGCATCAGCGGCCTTGTCGGAGCCACTTATAAGTTCTAATATTCCTGAAATGGAACACATCACCGACATATCAACGGCCGTTCAGTCCGACAGCGTAGTCATCATCCCGACATACAACGAGTGCGAAAACGCATCCGCCATCATCGATGCCGTTATCGGACAGTCTTGCCGGTTCGACGTGCTGATTATCGACGACGGTTCGCCCGACGGCACTGCCGACATCGTGCGCTCGAAAATGAAGCAATATCCCGGTCGCGTCCACATGATTGAACGCTCCGGCAAACTCGGTCTTGGCACAGCCTACATCACCGGCTTCAAATGGGCTCTCGAACACAAGCAGTACGAATACATCTTCGAGATGGATGCTGACTTCTCCCACAACCCCGACGACCTCATCGCCTTACGCCGTGCTTGCGCCGACGAAGGAGCAGATATGTCGATTGGTTCGCGCTATCTTACCGGCGTCAATGTGGTCAACTGGCCTATGGGACGAGTCTTGATGTCGTATTATGCGTCAGCCTATGTGCGCTTCATCACAGGTATGCCCGTGCGCGACACCACCGCCGGATTTGTCTGCTACACTCGCCGTGTGCTCGCCGCCCTTCCGCTCGACAATATTCAATTCAAAGGCTACGCATTCCAAATCGAAATGAAATTCACCGCCTACAAATACGGATTCAGCATCAAGGAAGTGCCTATCATCTTCGTCAACCGCGTTCTCGGCACAAGCAAAATGTCGAGTGGCATATTTAGCGAAGCCGTATTCGGCGTGATACAGCTCAAAGTAGCCAGTTGGTTCAAAAAATACCCTTGCTATGGCAACAACAAGCAATTCTGAAAACATTCTCCTCATACATAATGCCCGTATCGTCAACGAAGGCAAAATAATATTAGGCTATGTTGTGGTGGAGGGGGAGAAAATAGCTGAAGTGAGTGAAGGTGAGCCAGTTGCGGAAATTCGCGACCGCGCCACCGAAATTGTCGACGCTCGCGAGCGACTCCTACTTCCGGGCTGCATCGACGGACACGTGCATTTCCGCGATCCCGGTCTGACCCACAAAGCCGACATGGCCACCGAAAGCCAGGCATCAGTCGTGGGCGGCGTAACATCGTTTATCGATATGCCCAACACCAAGCCGGCCACCACTTCTATGGCGGAGGTCGACGCCAAGATGCGTCGCGCCGCCGACAGCTCGGTAGCCAACTATGGTTTCTTTATCGGAGCTACCAACTCCAATATCGACGAGCTATTGAACGCCGACTATACTCGCGTGGCAGGTGTGAAGCTCTTTATGGGTTCATCGACCGGCAATATGCTCGTAGACGACAACAATACTATTGCCCGCATATTCTCTGAGGTGCCTGCTCTCGTTGCAGTCCATGCCGAAGATGAGCAGCTCATAGCCGAGCGACGTAAAGCTATTATCGACCGCTATGGCGAAGAGCTTGACATCGAGTTTCACCCCGTCATTCGCAACCACGACGTATGCTACCGCGCCACAAGCCGTGCCGTAGAGATGGCACAGCGCCACGGCACCCGACTCCACGTGTGCCACGTGTCGACAGCTGACGAACTTGAGCTATTCACCCCCGGCGATGTCGACTCAAAACGTATCACCGCCGAAACCGGCCCCCAATACCTCGTGTTCAGCGACGAGCAATACCCCATGTTTGGCGCACGCATCAAGTGCAACCCCGCCATTAAGCGTCCAGCCGACCGCGAAGCCTTGCGTCGCGCTGTTGTCGACGGACGTATCGACACCATCGGCACCGACCATGCACCGCATCTGCTCGAAGAGAAGCGCGGTACGGCACTGACAGCCGTTTCGGGAATGCCCCTCATCCAATTCTCGCTCCCCGTGCTGATGGAACTCGTAAGCGAAGGCATTTTTACCGTAGAACAGGTGGTAGAAAAGACCGCCCACAATCCGGCCAAAGTGTTTGGCATCGAGCGTCGCGGATTCATCCGCCCCGGCTACTACGCCGACCTTGTGCTTCTCGACGACGACTGCGATCCCTATACCATAACCGACTCATGGGCAGTGAGCCGATGCGGCTGGACTCCATTCAGCGGCCTTACAATCAACAACCGCGTAGACATGACGTGGGTAAACGGACGCATAGCTTATCGCCATGGAGTAGTATTTTCTGCCGTAAGAGGCCTGCCATTGAAGTTTATACAGAAAACATTCAAATAAACATATTGCCCTTTCATAAATATTAAATACCTTTGCCACGCACGCAAGGGCAACAACACCTTAACTGCGCGACAATACCATAGATATAACTCAAACACATTAGTGTAATAAGCTAAAACCAATATGTTAGAAGAAACCAAGGTCAAAACCCTCGAAAAGGTTGTTGTGCGATTTTCCGGTGACTCCGGCGACGGCATGCAACTCGTGGGAAACATCTTCACCAACGTATCAGCGGGCTTGGGCAATCAGGTATCAACCTTCCCCGACTACCCCGCCGAAATTCGCGCTCCGCAAGGCACTCTGGGAGGCGTTTCAGGATTCCAAGTCAGCATCGGCAATGACGTTCACACTCCCGGCGACCGCTGTGATGTGCTCGTAGCCATGAACCCCGCCGCACTCAAACAGAATGCTCGCAACATAAAGCATGGCGGTGTCATCATTGTCGACATCGACTCATTCAAAGAAGCTGACCTTCAAAAAGCACTCTTCAAAACACTCGATCCGTTTACAGAGCTCGACCTCAAAGCACAAATTCTGGAAGTGCCCATCACCTCGATGACCAAAGCCGCACTCGCCGACTCCGGTCTCGACAACAAAGGCATCCTCAAATGCCGCAACTTCTTTGCACTCGGACTCGTATGCTGGCTCTTCGACCGTCCTCTCGAAAATGCCATCCACTTCATCCGCAATAAATTTGCCAAAAAGCCCGCTATCTACGAAGCAAATGCCAAAGTCATCAATGCAGGCTACAACTACGGCAACAACATACACGCATCCGTTTCGACATATCGCATCGAATCGCCTGCCGCACAGCCGGGTGTCTACACCGACATCAACGGCAACACAGCTACCGCATGGGGCTTGATTATGGCCTCTGAAAAGAGCGGACGTCCGCTCTTCCTCGGCAGCTATCCCATCACTCCCGCCACCGACATACTCCACGAGCTCGCCAAACGTCGCGACCTCGGCGTAAAAGCCATACAGATGGAAGACGAAATTGCCGGCATCTGCTCAGCAATCGGTGCATCATTTGCCGGACACCTTGCCGTCACTTCCACTTCAGGTCCCGGACTGGCACTCAAAAGCGAAGCTATCGGACTTGCCGTTATGGCCGAACTCCCCTTGGTGGTAATCGACGTTCAGCGCGGAGGCCCTTCAACAGGTCTTCCCACCAAAACCGAACAGACCGACCTTATGCAAGCACTCTACGGCCGCAACGGTGAAAGCCCTGTAGCCGTAATGGCAGCATCGTCGCCCACCGACTGCTTCACCATGGCATTTGAAGCATCGCGCATAGCCATCGAGCACATGACCCCCGTCATACTCCTCACCGATGCCTTTATCGGCAATGGTTCTTCGGCTTGGCGCATCCCCGAAGCCGAAGAATATCCCGCCATCAATCCCCCATATGTGCCTGCAGAAAAGATTGCAGAAGGCAACTGGCGTCCTTACGACCGACGCGAAGACAACAAAGTGCGCTATTGGGCAATTCCCGGCACCGAAGGTCTTATGCACCGTCTTGGCGGTCTTGAAAAAGACTACGTCACCGGCGCTATCAGCAACGACCCTGCCAATCACGAGCGTATGGTGTACACCCGTCGCGAAAAAGTGGCTCGCATAGCCGACAGCATCCCCGGACTCGAAGTAATCGGTCCTGACGACGCAGATACCATCCTTGTAGGTTGGGGCGGCACATACGGACATCTCCGCACTGCGGCCACCGAACTATGCCGCAACGGACAAAAAGTGGCATTCACCCACTTCCGTTACATCAATCCTCTCCCTGCCAACACCGGCGAAATCCTCTCGCGCTACAAGCGAGTAATCGTTGCCGAGCTCAACACCGGTCAATTTGCCGACTATCTGCAAAGCAAATACCCAGCTGTCAACATACAGCGCATCAACAAAGTTCAGGGTCAGCCATTCCTCGTTCAGGAAGTGGTAGATGCCGTCAACAACATAATTGAGAAAGCCTGATATGGAAGAGTTAAAATATACCCCCGCAAACTATAAGAGCGATCAATCAGTACGTTGGTGCGCCGGTTGCGGCGACCACGCCATACTCAACTGCCTGCACAAAGCAATGGCCGAACTCGGCGTGCCTCCCCACCGCACTGCCGTAATCTCAGGCATCGGATGCTCTTCGCGACTCCCCTACTACATGAACACCTATGGCTTCCACACCATCCACGGACGTGCAGCCGCCATAGCAACAGGATTCAAAGTAGCCAACCCCGAAATGACCGTTTGGCAGATTTCGGGCGACGGCGACGGCCTCGCCATCGGCGGCAACCACTTCATACACGCCGTACGCCGAAACGTAGACATCAACATGCTCCTGTTCAACAACAAAATCTACGGCCTCACCAAAGGACAATACTCTCCCACATCCGACCGCGGATTCGTGTCGAAGTCATCGCCCTATGGCACTACCGAAGACCCCTTCATCCCCGCAGAGCTCGTGTTTGGCGCACGTGGCAACTTCTTTGCCCGCAGTATCGACGTAGAATTGAAGACCTCTCAGGAAGTTCTCCTCGCCGCCGCTCGCCACAAAGGAGCATCCGTCGTAGAAATCCTGCAAAACTGCATGATTTACAACAACGGTATCCACAACCACATCACCGACCGCGAATTCCGCGCTGAGCGCACCATCCACCTCCGCCACGGCGAAAAAATGCTATTCGGCAAAGACCTCAACCGCGGACTCGTGCGCGACGGATTCCTCATCAAAGCCGTTACGATCGGAGAAGACGGATACACCATCGACGACATCCTCGTTCACGATGCACACAGCCAGTCCAACTTCCTCCACCAGCAGCTCGCTATGATGGACGGTCACGATCTACCCCTTGCAATAGGCGTGATACGCGACGTGGAATCGCTCACATACAACGACGAAGTACACCGCCAGGTAGCTGATGTCAAAGCCGCAAAAGGCTTCTCATCGCTCCGCGACATGATACTCGCCGGCGAAACTTGGGAAGTGAAATAATCTCCATCCACTCATATATCCACGAAAAAACCAGACAGCACCGGTTCGGTGCTGTCTGGTTTTTTTCGTGCTAAAAAGATTGCTTTCTTTGCCAATAGAAACAAAAAGAGTACACAAACATTGTTATCACATTTTATGTAGTACGATTTATGTAGTTACATTTTTTGTGCTATATTTGCAAAGGTAATAATAGACGCACGATTATGGAGACTCCTTTTATCTTTGGTAAGATTGCAACCGATAAGAATTTTACAGACCGAGAAGTAGAAACTGCTAACTTGGTTCAAAACTTCACATCTCTAATCAACACAATCATCATCTCTCCTCGACGTTGGGGTAAGAGTTCGCTTGTTAACAAGGCTGCAAAATTGGCAATGGAGCAAGATAGAAATTTGCGAATCTGCCATATCGACTTATTCAATGTGCGTAATGAGGAGCACTTTTATTCGTTGCTTGCTCAGAAGATTATCGCCGCGACATCAACCAAATGGGAAGAGGCAGTAGAGAGTGCAAAGAGTTTCTTTTCACACCTCGTACCAAAAATATCTATTGGCACAGATCCTACAAATGAGATTTCAATCGATTTTGATTGGGAATCCGTAAAACAAAATCCTGATGAGGTACTTGACCTTGCCGAAAAGATAGCAAAGAAAATGGGCTTGAAAATAGTCGTTTGCGTTGATGAATTTCAGAATATTGCAGAATTTACAGACCCTGATTATTTTCAGAAGAAATTGCGTTCGCATTGGCAACAACACCAAAATGTTGCCTATTGCTTGTATGGCAGCAAACGCCACATGATGATGGAGGTGTTTACATACTCATCAAAACCATTCTACAAGTTTGGGAATCTGATGTTCCTTAATAAGATTAGCACACCTTATCTTATTGAATTCTTTAACAGTAGATTCTCCGATACCGGAAAAAGCATAACCGATGATGCTGCAAATTTGATTGTAGAACTCGTTGACAACCATCCATACTATGCACAGCAACTTGCACAGCAATCATGGCTGAGAACAAAAGACGTATGTACAGTTGAAATCGTACGCGACGCACACACCGCATTAGTGGAACAATTGAGTCTACTGTTTGCAACAATTACAGAGACTCTAAAAACACAACAGCTCAACTACCTCAAAGCCCTTATTGCCGGCGAAAAGGCAATTAGTTCTACAGAGGTAATGCACCGCTACCAAATATCTTCTACAACCGCAATAGCACGCTCAAAAGCGGCTCTAATCAAGAATGATATTTTAGATAACAAGGCCGGAGAAATTTCGTTTCAGGACCCGATTTATGCCTACTGGCTAAAAACTGAATATTTCGCAAAATAAGTCTACGACTTTTACGACGACACTGAGACCGCCAGGTTTGTAGCGCGAAATTTTGGAGGGTAAGGATTTTTTACTACCTTTGCAGCCGGGTAAGTCCTACACGACCAGCTCCCCGGGAACTCCGTCAGATCTTGACCGAAGCAGCGGTACCGGGTTGAGCGGTGCGATGTAGTCAGCTTACCCTTTTTTTGTACCCCTACGTCAGCACGGTTTATTCATCGTCTGCGTCCTTATCATCGGGGAATTTGCGATAGTATTCGTCGAGTATCGTCTTGATATTAAAGTAGAAACCGCCCGAATTATCGCCGGTAGGCGTCAGCACTTTCAGAAATTCATAGTACGGATCGTAAAACAGATGGTTGGTCACGGTATACCCCATCATGTTGAGCAACACATACTCATGTGCCGGCTCTATCACATACCACGCATTCTCTTCGTCGATGCCCGTACCAGTCGACACGATAGCCATCAGCAGATGATTGAGCTTATACTGCCATATATCGGCCAGATTTTTCTTTCCTTTTATGCGCAGTGCATTGATTAGTCCCATCATCTGCGTCAACTCAAACGGATTGTCGGCAAGCGTGATTTCGGCATATTTTATCACCGAGTCACACTCCTGACGAGTCAAATCCGACTTCGAATATACGCGCTCCACCTTGTCGGCCATGTTTGACGGACGATAAGGATAATAATCCTCCTGAAACATATAGCCGAGATAGAGTCGACGGTATTTGTCGAGCGACATCAGCGTATCGTTGCGCTCAAACTCTGCCATCAACTTCGGATAATAGTACTGCGAATTGCGGTCGGTCACCTCACGTCGTATAAGCTCCATATCGGGGCGTTCTCGTTTCAACTGAGGGAGAATATCCTGAGCCGCCATCTGAAGCAATGACAGCGCTAAAAATGCTATTGTGGTAAGAATTTTCATAAAGCGTTCAATCTGAAAGTAACATTACGCACCCCTATCACTATGCCTTAGAGCGCATATCTTCGGGGTAGGAAATACGCGAGTGATACACCGTGCGCAGACGGTTGGCAAACGTGTCTTTTATCTCGCGCACATCGCGAAACGACAGCGACGAGTCGTTGTGCAGTCCGTCGGCTATCTGCGAATCGATAATACGGTCGACGAGTGTGCGTATCGACTCCGGCGAATGGTCGGCAAGCGAGCGCGACGCCGCCTCAACAGCATCGGCCATCATGAGTATCGACGTTTCTCGCGACTGCGGATTGGGCCCCGGATACGTAAACGGCGCAGGATCAACCTCCTCATCGGGGTGAGCATTACAATAGGTCGTGTAGAAATACTTTGCCTTGCCGGCTCCGTGATGTTCGACGATAAAGTCGCGCAGACGCATGGGGAGTTTGGCTCGCTCGGCCATTTTAAGTCCTTCGGTCACGTGACCTATCACAATCGCCGCACTCTGACGCGGGTCAAGGCCGTCGTGAGGATTGACACCATGCTGATTTTCAGTAAAAAATGCGGGATTACTTATCTTACCTATGTCGTGATACAACGCACCTGCACGCACAAGCTGCACATTTGCGCCAATGCGTCGAGCCGCCGCCGAAGCAAGATTGCTCACTGCCATCGAATGCTGGAACGTGCCGGGACACTCTTCCGACAGCTCGCGCAACATCGGATTATTGATGTCAGAAAGCTCGACCATAGTCACTCGCGACGTGAAGCCAAACACTTTCTCGAATATAAATATCAGAATGTAGGCAAACGATATCAGCACGGAGTTGATGGCAAAGCTGCCAAACATACTACCCGATATACGGCCTGTCGACCCGGTAAGCATCGTTTCGATAGCCACATAGCTAAGCGAACTTACTACAAATACCAATACCGCCGACAGGAGCAACTGCGAGCGCTTTGTAAGGTCTTTTATCGATACCACAGCCGTCAGTCCTGCCACAAATTCGATGAGCACAAATTCAAGTGGGAAGCGCGAAACGATAGCCGACAGCATTATCGTCACCATAAACGAGAAGAATGCCGTGCGCGAGTCAAGAAACACCAACACCATGATTGGCACTATCGTAAACGGCACAACATAAAGCCCCGACGACATTGCCGACGACATGAGCATCGCCGTTGCCGCAAATACCGTCACAACGACGAGCAAGAACAGCACCTTGCGTAGGTCTTCCCAATAATCCAAGCGGAAAAACAAGAGATAGACGTAGAGGGCGGCAAAAAGAAGCGTAATGAAGAGCAGACGACCGGCATCGGGAATAAATCGGTCGGTGTCGACCTGCGCACCTCGGTCGGCGGCAATCCGCTCGTAAGTACGTAATATCGTGTAAAGTTGCGGCGTCACAATATCGCCGCGGTCTATAATTCGCTCCCCTTGTTGCACCACGCCTATCGGAGCGAGTGCCGACAGATAAGCCTCCTTGCGGAATCGCTCTGTTTCGGCTGAATCAGGCAATATATTCGGACGCAAAACATCACTAATTAGCGACGAGGCAAGCGAATGAGTGAATTTATCCACCCTCATCAGAGAATCGAGCAGCACATACGCGCTTCGCGACGAAAGGAAATTGCGCGCCGATACCGACACCACCGTATTCCCCGTAAGCATACGCACATTGCCTATTTCGCCCTGGCGGATAGCCGAATATATGTCAGAGTCCACCAATCCGGAGGCATAAATGTTTTTTACGCCTTGCACAAGCTGATTGCGCTCACGCTGTGTGAGCTTCGGCTCCACGCCACGCAATTTCAAAGCAAACGTATCAAGCCTTGCCTTTTCCTCTCGCTCATCGCGCACAAACACAGGCTCAAAATGCGTATCAATACTGTCTTTTATCTGCTGTGCCCTGATTGTATCGAGATACACCGGTATGTCAAACGGAGCTGTGAGAAGCTGGTCGTTCCACGGACGATTTACCTCATAAGTATACTTGTCGCTCTCGTCCTTCGGCAGCAACAGAAATATCGTCACCACCGCACAGGCGAAAAACAAATATCTGAATATCTCTCGTTTTGTAAACGGGTTTCTCATACTTGATTACACAATTCAGGTTACTACTCTTTTACCCTTACGGCACTCTTCACGCCCTTAATACTCTTTATACGCGAGCATAGTTCGGTGACGGCATCATTATCGCTCACAAGCACCGACATATTGCAAGTAAACACCTCATTATCGGCATCGATATGCAGACTGCGCAGATCGATATCAAGGAATGTTGATATCTGATAAGTAAGTTCCTGCAAGATTCCGTGTCGGTCAATACCGCGCACGAGCACCTTTGCCTGAAATTTCGTATCTATCTTCTCCCACTGCGTAGCCACGATTCGCGAGCCGAAACTTGCTTTCAGCACCGATGCTCGCGGACACGACAGAGCATGTACCTCTACACGACCATCGTCGTTCACAAATCCCATCACATCGTCGCCAGGTATCGGATTGCAGCAATCACACAATAGGAAGTTGCGCTCCGTTGCAGAATATCGAAGTTGATACACCTCCTTCATATTCACAGGAGTCACACTCTCGGGAGCCACCGCTGTCGCCTGATTTTTGCGACCGGTACCTATACGAAATATCTTTTTAAGCAACCCGGGCGATGTTTTCGGCGAGTCTTTCAGCACATAATTGTCGAGCGTCACCTCCCCCTTTCCAAGCTTCAAATATAGCTGTTCGGGACTGGCAAGTTTGAAATACCCCGTAGCTTTTGTTATAGCTTCGTTGTTAAGCTCTACTTCGCCATCCTTCAGGAATTTAGCGAATATCTCGCGCCCTTTCTCAACAAACGGCTGCTGCTCTCGGCGGAGAGCCTGGCGAAGAGCCGTCAGAGCTTTTGCCGAAGTCACTACTCCAAGCCACTCTTCCTTAGGCTTCTGCGTCTGTGAAGTAAGCACCTCCACTTGGTCGCCACTCTGAAGTTTATGCGAAAGAGGAACAAGCTTATGATTCACCTTACCGGCTATGCAGCTCGATCCGATTTGCGAGTGCAACTCATAAGCCATATCAAGCACCGTGGCTCCGTTTGGCAGGGTCACTAACTCTCCTTTCGGCGTAAACACCACAATTTCCGACGCAAAGAGATTGAGTTTCAGAGTATCGAGAAAGTCTATGGCATTCGGATTCGGGTCGTCGAGAATATCCTTAATCGTGCGGAGCCACACGGTGAGTTCGCTCTCTTCATCCCCCTCCCCGATTTTATATCGCCAATGGGCGGCGAAGCCTTTTTCGGCTATTTCATCCATACGGCGCGAGCGTATCTGTACCTCAACCCAATTGCCATCGGAGCCCATCACGGTCACATGAAGTGCCTGATAACCATTAGCCTTCGGATTGACCACCCAGTCGCGCACACGGTCGGGATGCATCTTGTAGAGATCGGTTATCGCTCCATAGATAGCCCAACAGAGAGCTTTTTCGCGACTCGGGTCATCGCACTCGAATATTATACGCACGGCATACAAATCATACACCTCCTCAAACGGGATATGCTTTGTCTCCATCTTGCGCCATATCGAATACACCGATTTCACTCGCGCTTTAGCCTCATACTGAATGCCTTGCTCTACAAGTTTCTCCTTTATCGGAGCTATAAAATCCTTAAAAACCCTCTGTCTATGCTCCTCGCTGTCGGCTATCTTTCGGGCAATACTATCGTATGCCTCCGGATGCTCATACTTGAAACTCAGGTCTTCAAGCTCGGTTTTTATGGCATACAAACCGAGACGATGAGCCAAGGGCGCGTAGATATAAAGGGTTTCGCCGGCTATTTTATACTGTTTGCTGACGGCCATCGACCCAAGAGTGCGCATATTGTGCAGACGGTCGGCCATCTTAATCAGCACCACTCGTATATCCTCACTCATCGTAAGCAGAAGCTTACGGAAATTTTCGGCCTGAGCCGAAGCCTTATCGCCGAATATGCCTCCCGATATTTTAGTCAATCCGGCCACGAGTTGTGCTATTTTAGGACCGAATTGCTGTTCTATATCCTCTACGGTATATTCCGTATCCTCCACGACATCATGTAGCAGAGCGGCGCATATCGAGGTTGAGCCGAGTCCCATCTCGCGACTTGCTATGCGAGCCACCGCGATTGGATGGAGAATATACGGCTCGCCCGACCGACGCCGAATGCCATGATGGGCTTTTTTGGCAAATCGGTAGGCACGCTCTATAATCTCCACTTTTTTGCGGTGATTGCTGTTAAGATAGCCGGTCAGCACATCTTGGAAGGCCGCTTCTATCATGCGGTCTTCCTCCTGTGCCGACGGCTGTATCATGGGGATGGGTTGACTCATTATCGCTTACACGAGTGAATGAATATTCTAAAAAAGAGTGCTTTACTTCAATTCTGCGAGGGCTTTAGCCATACGGGCGCAAGCTTCGCGGATATTTTCGTCTGATGTTGCATAGCTCAGACGTATGTAGCCTGGCAGGCAGAACGCACCACCGTCCACGGTAGCCACGTGAGCCACTTCGAGAAGATACATCGCGAGGTCGGCCGAATTGTTTATCACGCGATCACCGGCACGCTTACCGAAATAGCTCGACACTTCAGGGAAGAGGTAGAAAGCACCTTCGGGGCAATTCACCTTCATTCCGGGAATCTTAGAGCAAAGGTCGACCACGAGGTCACGACGACGGCGGAATGCAGCACACATGTCGGCCACACACTGCTGAGGGCCGGTATAAGCAGCTTCGGCAGCCTTTTGAGCTATCGATGATGCGCCCGAAGTGTATTGACCTTGAAGTTTGGTAGTTGCCTTAGCCACCCACTGCGGTGCAGCGATATAACCTATACGCCAACCGGTCATGGCATAAGCCTTCGACACGCCGTTTACGACTATCACGCGACCTTCAAGTTCGGGGAAAGCGCCCATCGAAGTGTAAGCTCCGGTAAAGTTGATATGCTGATAGATTTCATCGGAGAGCACCATGATTTCGGGATAGTCTTTGAGCACATCAACAAGACCGCGAAGTTCTTCATAAGAATACACACTGCCGGTCGGATTCGACGGCGAGCAGAGAAGCACGAGACGAGTGCGCGGAGTGATTGCGGCACGGAGCTGTTCGGGAGTGATTTTGAAATTCTGCTCGATTGAAGCGGGCACTTCCACTGTAACACCCTCGGCAAGCTTCACCATCTCTACGTAGCTCACCCACGCCGGAGTCGGAATCACAACTTCGTCACCGGGGTTCACCAAAGCAAGTATCGTGTTGCAGAGCGACTGCTTGGCACCACCCGACACCACAATTTGCTCAGGAGCATATTCCACTCCGTTGGTTTCCTTCAGATTGGCGGCAATCGCCTTGCGAAGGCTCATATAGCCCGGAACGGGAGTGTAGAATGTAAAGTTTTCATCGATGGCGCGCTTGGCGGCCTCCTTGATATGGTCGGGAGTGTGGAAATCGGGTTCACCAACAGAGAGGTTGATTACATCGATTCCCTGAGCACGTAATTCACTACTTTTCTGCGACATGGCAAGAGTCTGCGACTGTGCCAGCGACTGAATGCGGTTTGATACTTCAGGCATATTGGTATTTTCGTTTTTTTGCGACGCAAGTCTAAACCTCACGTCCGGTAAGAATTTTCTTTATATCGTGCAGCTTATTCAAAGCTGCCATTGGAGTCAGATTGTTGATATCGGTATGCAATATTTCATCGCGTATTTGCGACAGCACCGGGTCGTCGAGTTGAAAGAACGACAACTGCACTCCGGCTTCGCCTTTATCGGTTGTCGACGCATCCACCGACGTTACGACTGCGTCGCCCTGCGCCCTGCGGCTCGATTCTTCAAGCTGATGAAGCACCTGCGAAGCACGGTCGACTATTGCTCGCGGCATTCCGGCAAGTTTGGCCACATGGATACCGAAACTATGTTCGCTACCTCCACGAGCGAGTTTGCGCAGAAATACCACCTTACCGGCTATTTCTTTCACCGACACATTGTAGTTTACCACTCGCGGAAATTGAGCCTCCATATCGTTGAGCTCATGGTAGTGAGTGGCAAAAAGAGTTTTGGCACGAGCGCGCTTGTTATCGTGGATATACTCCACAATAGCCCACGCTATCGAGATGCCATCGTAGGTCGATGTTCCTCGACCGAGTTCATCGAACAGCACAAGCGAACGCTCGCTCATATTGTTGAGTATCGACGCCGCCTCATTCATCTCGACCATGAATGTCGATTCGCCATGCGAAATATTGTCGCTCGCACCTACACGGGTAAATATCTTGTCGACCACGCCTATATGCGCGCTATCGGCCGCCACGAAACATCCGATTTGAGCCATCAGCACATTCAGCGCAGTCTGGCGAAGCAGTGCCGACTTGCCCGACATATTCGGACCCGTAATCATCATAATCTGGCTTTCGTCGCTCGACAAATGCACCGAATTGGTGATATACGGCTCGCCGGGTGGCAATTCGCGCTCTATCACGGGATGACGTCCCTCGACGATTTCCACATCGAGCGAATCGTCGACCACCGGACGATTATACTTATTTTCCATCGCCACGCGCGTAAACGCTGTAAGACAATCGAGTCGCGCCAGCAACGATGCGTCGAGCTGAATAGCCTTTATATAGTCGGCCACAGCGGCCACAAGATCATTGAAAAGTCGCTGTTCAAGCGACGCTATCTTCTCCTGTGCGCCGAGTATCTTCTCTTCATACTCTTTCAGCTCGGGAGTGATATAACGCTCGGCATTGACCAACGTCTGCTTGCGTATCCACTCCTGCGGCACTTTATCGCGGTGAGTATTGGTCACTTCGATATAGTAGCCGAATACGTTATTATATCCTATTTTTAAGCTCGTTATGCCGGTTTCCTGACTCTCGCGTGCCTGCAATTTCATCAGATAGTCTTTTCCGCTGAATGCTATGTCGCGCAGCTCGTCAAGCTCGGCATTGACACCGCTCTTTATCACCTGTCCGCGGCTCAATGCCACCGGTGCATCTTCCGACACCTCACGTGCTATTCGCTCTCGTATCGGCACACACGGATTGAGTTGCGTACCGATTGCTTCAAGCGCCTCCTCGCCGGTCGACGAACATAGCGACGCTATAGGCTCAACGGCGGCAAGCGCACGCCGAAGCTGAAGCAACTCGCGGGGGCTTACCCTTGCAACTGCCACCTTCGAAACCAGACGTTCCATGTCGCCCACCTGTTCGAGCAGATTCTTTATCTCCTCGCGGCGCTGAGAGTCGCGGAAAAAGTATTCCACAACATCAAGACGCTTATTTATGGCCGACACATCCTTAAGCGGAAACAGAACCCATCGGCGCATCATTCGCGCACCCATCGGAGTGACGGTACGGTCGAGCACATTGAGCAGACTCTTTCCATCCTCGCTCATTGCCTGCACAAGCTCCAAATTTCTCACCGTGAAGGCATCGAGACGCACATATCTATCCTCCTCTATTCTGCGAAGCGTAGAGATATGCTCTATATGGGTATGATTTGTCGTATCGAGATAATGCAGAATTGCCCCGGCAGCTATGATTGCTTCGGTCATCGAATTTACGCCGAAGCCCTTCAACGACGAGGTCTCAAACTGCTTATGCAATCGCTCTCGTGCCGTTGGCTCGGTAAACACCCAGTCGTCAAGTTCAAACACGAGATAGCGGCTCGTGGTCCACTCGTCGAAGTCGCGACGACAGCCACGCTCCACAAGCACTTCCTTAGCCGCAAAATTGGCCAATAGCTTATCTATATAATCCTGCTTACCCTCAGCCACGAGAAACTCTCCCGTCGATATATCAAGGAAAGCCACACCGGTAAGATGTTTACCCGTATGCACAGCGGCCAAGAAGTTGTTCTCGCGATGATCGAGAACACTGTCATTTATCAATACGCCGGGGGTTACAAGCTCCGTTATGCCGCGCTTCACCAATTTTTTGGCAAGCTTCGGATCTTCAAGCTGTTCGCATATCGCCACACGCTTTCCCGCTCTCACGAGTTTGGGAAGATACGTATCGAGGGCATGATGCGGAAAGCCGGCAAGCTCCACACTGCTCGCCGCGCCATTTGCACGGCGAGTGAGTGTGATGCCGAGTATTTCTGAGGCCACAATGGCATCGTCGCTGAAAGTTTCGTAAAAGTCTCCCACTCTAAACAGCAACACAGCATCGGGATGTTTGGTTTTCATCTCGAAATATTGCTTCATGAGCGGAGTTTCTACCACCTTCTTTGCCATCGTATTCTCGGGATATCTATTTCATTTCGCTGAGTCGGGCGAGATACTTGCCTATGATGTCAAACTCAAGGTTAACTCTCGTTCCGGGCTCTATGCAGTGAAAGTTTGTATGTTCGTAAGTATAGGGTATGATTGCCACTCGGAATGAATCGGTTTCGCTATCGCATACGGTAAGGCTCACACCGTTTACCGTCACCGACCCCTTCTCCACCGTCACATAGCCTCGGGCGGCCATTTCGCGAGGCACATCGTAGCAGAATTTGTAGTAGCGGCTTCCGTCCACTTCTTCTACGCTCTCGCAGACAGCCGTACAGTCCACATGACCCTGAACAATATGTCCGTCAAGACGACCGTTCATCAGCATACTGCGTTCGAGATTCACCTTCGAGCCGACGGTAAGCAGTCCGAGGTTGCTACGGTCGAGCGTCTCCTGAATTGCCGTCACCGTGTATGTACCGTCGTCGTGAAGTGCCACGACTGTGAGGCATACGCCGTTGTGACTCACCGACTGGTCGATACTCAGCTCATTGGCAAATGAGCATCGTACGCGCAGGTGGCGATTGCCGCCATCATCGGTCACAGCGGTCACAACGCCGCACTCTTCAACTATTCCTGAAAACATGGCCTTCAATCTTCTACTTCAAGGTCAGAATTCAGCACTTCGTGCCAAGGCAGACCCTGCTTCGACAACTGCTCCATGAAGGGATCCGGATCGAAGTCTTCAACGTTCCACACACCCGGTTTCTGCCACTTGCCGGTCAAGAACATCATTGCGCCGAGCATAGCGGGCACGCCGGTAGTGTAGCTCACTGCCTGCATTCCGGTTTCACGATAAGCCTCTTCATGGCTACAGTTGTTATACACGTAGTAAGTCAGAGGCTGACCATCCTTGCCCTTACCCGATATGCGGCAACCGATTGACGTTTCGCCGTGATAGTTTTCGCCAAGATCCTGAGGATTGGGGAGCACAGCCTTGAGGAACTGCAACGGAACAATCTTAGTGCCATTGTATTCCACTTCATCGATACGAGCCATACCAATATTCTGTATCACACGCAGGTGTGTCAGATACTCCTGACCGAAAGTCATCCAGAAACGTGCGCGCTTAATAGTGGGATAGTTCTTCACGAGGCTTTCAAGCTCTTCATGATAGAGCAGATATGATTCGCGCGGGCCGATATTCGGATAGGTAAGCGGACGGTGGATTTCAAGCGGACCCGTAGTCACCCACTTGCCATCCTGCCAATAACGACCGTTCTGAGTTATCTCGCGGATATTGATTTCGGGGTTGAAGTTTGTAGCAAAAGCCTTGCCGTGGTCTCCGGCGTTGCAGTCTACAATATCAAGATATTCCATGCTGCTGAAATGATGCTTGGCAGCGTATGCGGTAAACACGCCCGATACTCCGGGGTCAAATCCGCAACCGAGAATAGCCGTCAGACCGGCCTTCTCAAACTTCTCCTTATAAGCCCACTGCCATGAATACTCGAAATGAGCTTCATCTTTCGGCTCGTAGTTGGCTGTGTCGAGATAGTTCACGCCACACTCCAGACAGGCATCCATAATGGTAAGATCCTGATACGGAAGAGCCACATTTATCACCAACTCCGGACGATGACGCTTGAAGAGTTCAACAAGCTGTTCCACGCTATCGGCGTCTACGCTGTCGGTTGTAATGCGATCCGAGCCGATTTTTGCAGCGATGGCATCGCACTTCGAGCGAGTACGCGATGCGAGCACGATTTCACTAAACACCTCAGGATTCTGAGCGCACTTGTGAGCCACGACCGTTCCTACGCCTCCGGCTCCGATAATGATGACTTTTGCCATTTGTATATTATTGATGTTTTTGTTATTAATTTCATTAATCGGTTTTACCAACGCTAAATTACATCATTTACTCCCATCTCACAAACTTTTCACAAAAAAAGGGTGCTCCCGGCTTTCGGGAACACCCCTTGGTAATATCGGAAATCAGTCCGTGCCTGGTATTATTCCTTGCACTTGGCGCTGATAAATTCGCGATTGAGACGAGCGATGTTGCTCAGCGAAATGTTCTTCGGACATTCAGCGGCACATGCACCGGTGTTGGTACAGTTACCGAAGC
>CAYQEN010000019.1:0-36411 GCA_964416545.1 uncultured Bacteroides sp.
ATGTTCTTCGGACATTCAGCGGCACATGCACCGGTGTTGGTACAGTTACCGAAGCCGAGTTCGTCCATCTTGGCAACCATAGCGCGGGCGCGACGTGCGCGTTCCACCTGACCCTGAGGAAGAAGAGCAAACTGGCTTACCTTAGCCGATACGAAGAGCATAGCCGAACCGTTCTTACATGCTGCAACACATGCACCGCAACCGATACAGGTAGCTGAGTCCATAGCGATGTCAGCCACTTCCTTCGAGATAGGAGTAGCGTTAGCATCGGGAGCACCGCCACAGTTAAACGATACATAGCCGCCGGCCTGCTGAATCTGGTCGAATGCGTTACGGTTTACCATAAGGTCGCGAACAACGGGGAACGCTGCCGAGCGCCACGGCTCGATAGTGATGGTGTCGCCGTCGTTAAACTTACGCATGTGGAGCTGGCAAGTGGTGATTCCCTGCACGGGACCGTGGGGATGACCATTGATATAGAGTGAGCACATGCCGCAGATGCCTTCGCGACAGTCGCTGTCGAACACTACAGGCTCCTCGTTCTGCTCTACCAACTTCTGATTGAGCATATCGAGCATTTCAAGGAAGCTGCTGCCGGTCGACACATTGTCGAGATGATAGTTGACGAACTGTCCTTTTTCTTTAGGACCACGTTGACGCCAAATTTTGAGGTTTACGCTTATTGTTGTTTCCATTGTAGTTTCAAATTTTCACGCGGTGATACAAAATGATTAGGACTTGTAGTTACGTGTCTGAACCTTGATTGCCTCATACTTGAGCGGTTCGCGGATGAGGATAGGCTTCTCGTTGTCGCCGGTGTACTTCCAGCAGCTTACATACATGTAGTCTTCGTCGTTACGAGCTGCTTCGCCGTCGGCAGTCTGATACTCTTCACGGAAGTGTGCGCCGCAAGATTCGTTACGATGCAGTGCGTCGAGAGCCATCATCTTGGCCATAACGAGGAAGTCTTCCAGACGGAGTGCCTTTTCGAGCTCGGTGTTGAGGTCATCGGCGCTACCTACGATACGAAGATCGCTGTAGAATTCCTTACGCACTTCTTCGAGTTCGTCGATAGCCTTCACGAGGCTCTGGAGTGTACGACCCATACCTACGAGGTTCCACATCACATGACCGAGACGCTTGTGGATTTCGTCGGGGCTCTTTGTTCCCTTGATAGCCATGAGCTTGGCGATACGATCGCGTACACCCTTTTCAGCTTCTTCAAATTCGGGAGTATCAGTAGTGAAGTGAGGCACCTT
The DNA here is from genome assembly GCA_964416545.1 of uncultured Bacteroides sp. GTDB lineage: Bacteria > Bacteroidota > Bacteroidia > Bacteroidales > Muribaculaceae > Paramuribaculum. The sequence continues at coordinate 1,260 of CAYQEN010000019.1, forward strand.
GATCTGGTCGCTCAGATAGTTCTGCATAGTGTAGGGCAGAACGAAGTATCCGTCAGCCAGACCCTGCATCAGCGCAGATGCACCGAGACGGTTTGCACCGTGGTCAGAGAAGTTACATTCACCGATTGCAAACAGACCCTTGATTGAAGTCTGGAGTTCGTAGTCTACCCAGATACCACCCATTGTGTAGTGAGATGCAGGGAAGATCATCATCGGTGTTTCGTAAGGATTGTCATCAGAAATCATCTGATACATATCGAAGAGGTTGCCGTAACGGTCACGAACAACATCTTCACCAAGACGCTCGATAGCATACTTGAAGTCGAGATACACAGCATTGCCGGTACCTACACCAAAGCCTGCGTCGCAACGTTCCTTAGCTGCACGGCTGGCGATGTCACGAGGACAGAGGTTACCGAATGCGGGATAGCGGCGTTCCAGATAGAAGTCGCGGTCTTCGTCGGGGATATCGGTCGGACGCTTCTTGCCGGCGCGGATTGCTTCGGCATCTTCTTTCTTTTTCGGAACCCAGATACGACCGTCGTTACGGAGCGATTCGCTCATAAGAGTCAGCTTCGACTGGTCTTCACCGTGAACGGGGATACAAGTGGGGTGAATCTGAGTAAACGCAAGGTTCGACAGGTATGCACCCTTCTTGAAGGCCTGGATGGCAGCTGAGCCGTTGCAGCCCATAGCGTTGGTCGACAGGAAGAATGTACGACCGTAACCGCCGGTTGCCAATACCACTGCGTGAGCGGCATAGCGTTCGATTTCACCGGTGATAAGGTTGCGGACGATGATACCGCGAGCGCGACCGTCGATAATTACAACGTCGAGCATTTCGCGACGGTTGTACGAGCGCACCTGACCCTTCTTGATCTGACGGTTGAGCGATGCGTATGCACCGAGCAGGAGCTGCTGACCGGTCTGACCCTTAGCGTAGAATGTACGTGATACCTGCGCACCACCGAATGAACGGTTGGCAAGCAGACCGCCGTATTCACGTGCAAAAGGAACACCCTGCTGCACACACTGGTCGATGATGTTGTTCGACACTTCAGCCAGACGATATACGTTAGCTTCGCGTGAACGGAAGTCACCACCCTTTACTGTATCGTAGAAAAGACGATATACTGAGTCACCGTCGTTCTGATAATCCTTTGCGGCATTGATACCACCCTGCGCTGCGATTGAGTGTGCGCGACGGGGGCTATCCTGGATGCAGAAGTTCAGCACGTTGAAGCCGAGTTCGGCAAGTGTTGAAGCGGCTGAAGCACCGGCAAGACCTGTTCCGACTACGATTACGTCGAGATTACGCTTGTTGGCAGGGTTCACCAGCTTCTGATGAGCCTTATAGTTGGTCCACTTTTCTGCAAGAGGACCTTCGGGTATTTTTGAGTCGATGGTGTACTCAGGACGCTTACCCGACTCCATGTCGGCATAATCCTTCATGATCGGGGTTGAATCAATCATACCCTCAAGATTCTTAATATTATGTTCCATGTTTCGAGTTGGGTTATTATTCAACGGTTGTTTCTTCTTCTGTTTCAGTTGTCTGCATCATCGACTGCTGATACTGCATCTGAGCCTGACGCTGCTGTTCGATAGCCTGATAGCTTTCGTTGTCAAATTCCTTAAGGAAGTTGAAGTACTGTTCGGTGATTACCTGCATTGATTCCTGGCTGCGGGCGCCTTCGGCTTCATGCTGCCATGCTTCGGTATACTGCACCTTGAGATCTTCGTTTTTCACATATTCTTCGTTGTGTGCCTGATAGGTAAACACAGCCACCTGAGCCACGAAGAGAGCGATTACGATGGTTGTCCACCAGCAGCTCACCTTCTTAAGACGCTCGATCCAGTTCTGACCATTCCAACCGATGCTCTGGAACATCGACCAGAAACCGTGGTTCATGTGGAACCAGAGAGCTACGAAACCGATGATGTAAACCACCGGAGTCCACCAGCTCTGGAATGCGATATGGAGGAACAATGTGCCGGCGTGGGGAGGTACTGATGCACCGTTCACCTGATACCAGTCTGCGGGCGAAGTCGCAATGATTTCGCGGAGCTGCATACGAGCCCAGAACTGGATAAGGTGTACAACGAGGAATGCCACCACTACTACACCGAGCACGAGCATATTCTGGCTCGACCACTCTACCTGTGCAGGCTTCTTCACCACGTTGTAGCGGTCGTTACCGCGAGCCTTACGGTTCTGAAGGGTAAGCCACAGAGCGTAAAGAATGTGGATTACGAAGAGCGCAGCAAGACCCATCGAGGCTACGAGGGCATACCAGTTAGCTCCAAGGAAAGCGCACACTGCATTGTAAGCGTCGGGCCACAAAAGTGCCACGGCGTTCATCAGACAGTGGAATGTGACAAAAAGGACAAGACATACGCCAGTGACAGCCATCACCAGCTTGCGTCCTATCGATGAGTTAGTTAACCACATAGATGTTAGGGATTTTAGTTAATTATTTGAAGAAAAAATATTGACGGAGGCAAGTTATATCTGCAAAATTAATCTAAATTAACCGTGTCAACAAAAATTAAAGGCAAAAAAACGCCCCCTATCTTCACATTATTTTTAGCATTATTTCGTCGGCAAAGTCTCAATAATCCGCTCTTCGGTGACCGATATAAAAATTTAATTGTATAATTTTGCATTGATATGACTCGACTGCTTCTATTCTTCATCTCCGCCATGCTCATTACTGCCGCGCTCCCATGCTCGGCGGGCAAGCGCACTCGTGTGGCAAAGCGGCGAGTCCCCAAGCCTGCACGTGTCGAATCGGCAGAGGTCAAAAAGCCTAAAACCATCAAGCACGTCGTAGCAAACGCTTTTGGCGTCGACACCATCTCCGAATCTCCGGTCGACACGATTCCCATTCCCGAAGTTTGCCCCGAAGAGTCTATGCCGACCGCCATAGCTCCGGCTGTCGAATCAATTGGCTCTGACATCGATGGCGAAACATCGATTTTAGGCACTTCCGCCATCAGCGCCGACATCATGTACGAATTTGTTAGAGCGCAAAACGCCGATTTCGACCGTGAGATTGCCGACGCATTCTACAACGTCGGTCTCCGCTACGGCATCCGTGGCGACATCGCCTTATGCCAAGCCATTCTCGAAACCGGTTGGTTTAAGTTTTCCAATGGAACGGCTGTGCGCCCTGAGCAGCACAACTATTGCGGACTTGGAGTAATCAAACGTGGCAACAAAGGCCACTCTTTCGACTCCGTAGAACTTGGCGTCACCGCTCAGATTCAACACCTTTACGCCTACGCCTGTACCGGCAAGCTCCCATCGGGCGAAAAGCTCATCGACCCGCGCTTCAACCTCGTCAGCCGAGGCGTCGCGCCGACATGGCAGGGACTGAGCAACAAGTGGGCGGCAAACCCCAAATACTGCGAACACATTCTCAACCTATACTCACAGATGTCGAATTTCGCATCGCGATAACCACCAACTATATTCCGCGCATCCGATTTTTAATATCATCTCTTCAAAAAAAACGAATGAGCATTAGACCTCAAGGCTTAATGCTCATTGTATATATATCATACACCACCGTTCGCCCTCCGAGCTCTTCCTTGTGAGCCGTCATTCCGGTATTCAGATACCTCCCGGCATCCTCATTCGATATTCCGAAGTCGAAATACCGGCGTCGGGAGGCAAATGCGTCTATCACTTCACGATATATCACATCGGTGGCATACAGTCGCTTACCCTCATCCGTCGCTGCGGCATACTGCAAGTGGAGCACCGGCGCGGCATCATAAATCACTGCTCCGGCCAATACTTTTCCGCCCGCTTCCGCCACATACATTCGTATATATTCGGGCAACGCACCATGCAGGCGATTCAGCTCTTCGGCCGTATGCACGGGCTTGACATTGTGACGCTCTCGACGGTCGCGCACCACGATATCCCAAAATTCATCGGCATCGTCCGTCTCGCGCACCGCGATGTCAAACCGTTGCTTGCGTAGCACGGCTCGGCGCGACAATCTCCGCGACAACGATGGCGAGTCCATAGCTATGGCAGTCGACACATTGCGCGTTGTCAGCTGTGCGCCGGCGCGCCATAGCGCATACAAATCTTCCTCGGCCGGAAGCTGATGATAAATATGCGGTATCGCCTTATACACCAACGTATCTATCCCTTCATCATGGCAAAAGCCGGTCAGCTCCGTCATCCACGCCATCGCATCGGGCGCGGCGGTATGCGAATCCATCAGCCAGCCGCCATAAGTAAGTCCGCCGTGTGAATTGAGGGTTGTTCCCACGCGATTGGCAGGGAGGAGAGCAACGATGCGCCCACGCCTGTCGCGCGCCACAAGCGAACAGTCGTCAAATCTGTCGGAATGATAGTCCATATAGTCGCGCAGATGCAGGAATGTAGCATTTTTCGACCTCCGCACAAATGCGTCCCACTCCTCGCGGTCTGTCGAGCGACAATAGCGGCCTATCGTCATAGCATCAGCTTATATATTTCGGTGGTTTCCGCGGCCGACAACTTATAATAGCCACCTATCACCGCGCCCTTGTTCTGATGCAGTTTCTCAACAAGCAGAGGTATATCAGGATTCTCCACTCCGAGTTCCGACAATGTCACGGGCATTCCGATTGACGTGTAAAACTCTTTCAGACGCTTCACTCCTTCGAGTGCCACCTCCGCGTCGCTCCCTTCCGTGGTCACGCCGAGCACACGACGTGCCAGTTGCGCCACCTTTTCAGGGCGATGGTGTGCCATGAATATCATCCATGCCGGATTCACAACTGCCAAGCCGGCGCCGTGAGTCACCCCATAGAGTGCCGACAGTTCATGCTCGATGGCATGACACGCCCAGTCTTCTATTCGTCCTGTACCGCACACACCATTATGAGCCAGTGTTCCGCTCCACATTATGTTTGCGCGTGCCTGATAGTCATGCGGGTCGGCCATCACCTTGCGCGCTTCGCCCATTATTGCCGTCAGCACTCCTTCGGCCACACGGTCGGTCACTTCCACATCCTGCGAGGGCGAGAAATAACGCTCTAATATATGCGCCATCATATCCACCACGCCGGCGGCTGTCTGATACGGTGGCAGTGTTTCGGTCAGCACCGGATTCATCAATGCAAACTTCGGACGCAGCCAATATTCGGTACGCAAGCTGATTTTGTGCATTCCATCTTCGAGCGTTATCACCGAATTGCCCGAACCCTCGCTTCCGGCTGCAGGTATCGTAAGCACCACGCCCACGGGAAGCGCATTGGTTATCACCGACTTTCCTGCCCAGAAATCCCAGAAGTCGCCATCATACGGCACTCCGGCGGCAATAGCTTTTGCCGTATCGATTACCGAACCGCCACCTACAGCAAGCAGACCGGCGATACCCTGTTCACGACAAATCCTGATTCCCTCGCGCACTTTTGCGTCGGTCGGGTTCGGGCGAATGCCGCCGAGTTCCGTGTGCGCCACGCCCGCAGCATCGAGCGTTGCGAGCACTCTGCCGAGCAGTCCGCTGCGCACGGCCGAGCCGCCGCCATACACAACCATCACATTTTCAAGACCAAGTCTTTTAAGCTGATCGCCGGCTTGTAGCTCGGCGTCGCGACCGAACACGTATTGTGTCGGAGCCGTATATGTAAAATTTTCCATAATACCGCAAAGATAAGTTTTCTCTTCCACAATTCATAATTCCTCACAAATCCGCATCAACACAATGTTTCGACCGATTACGAAAATCCAAAAAAAACGCAATTTCCGATAAAAAAAACAGCCCCGTTTTAGTGTACATTAACTACAATTTCCTTATTTTTGCGGAATCAAAAATCCTTTCACCATCAAGAAAGACTTTGCGATCTTAAATCACCTAATTTAGTTAACCTTATTATTCACTATTTCATCATTAGTTATGAGCAAACTCAGAAAATTGATGGCCTTGGCGGCAATTCTGTTCGCTGCGTCATCTGCGCTCGTTTCTTGTAGTGACGACGACGCCGTAAACTTCGGCGCTATCGGCATCAACTCACTGCAAGCAACCTCTTCGAAAGTCACGCTCTACTGGACTATCGTGTCCAACGGTTCGTGCGACGGTTATCAAATCACCATCTGCGAAGGCACTCGCGACAACAAAGGCGAAGTCGTTATCGACGAAACTTTCGACGCGCGCACAGCTTATCACACCTTCGACGGTCTGAAAGAAAACACCGCCTACGTTGTCACCACCAAAGCTATTCCCAACAAAGACTACGGATATAGCGGTGCCGACACCTATGAAATGGCATTCAAGACCGCGCCCCTCGTAAAAGGCATCGTTTTGGACAACATCACCTACCCCGAAGGTGCTGCTAAAGGTTCGGCCACTGTATCTTGGACTACACTCACCGACAACGCCGGCTCTTACAACGTGATCGTATATGAATGGAACGACGGCTACACCGTTGTGGCAAACAAGGCTGTCAGCAGCATTGACACAGGTTCTATCACCATCGACGGCATCATCCGCCCCGGATACGACTACATCGCTGCTGTAATTGCTAATCCGAGCAACGCTTGCTGGTATAAAAACGGTGAATACTCTTACTCAGATTGGGTCACTGCTCCTGAAATCTGAGACTCTGTTCAACCTTAAAAAACACATTCTCTCATGAATACAGATAACTTGAAGAATTGGTGCCTCGCATTGGCACTCGCTACGGCAGCACCTGCTGTGGCTTTTGCATCTTCAACAGATAGTCAGACTCCCGAAGCTGCCGCTCCTCAGACCGGCACTTGCTCCGGTGTTGTCACCGATGCCGAGGGCGAACCCCTCCTCGGTGCTTCGGTAAAAGTACATGGCAAAACTCTTGGTGCTGCCACCGACATCAATGGTAACTTCTCTATTAAGGGCATTACCATCGGTTCGAAAATCACCATCTCTTACATCGGTTGCGACCCCGTCACCGTCACTTGGAAGGGCGAACCGCTCAACATCACACTCAAAGAAAGTGCCAACCTCCTCAACGAAGTCGTTGTGATGGGTTACGGTGTTGAACAGAAACGCGCAAACGTAACAAACTCTATCGCAAAAGTTAGCGAAAAGACCCTCACCGTAGGTACTAACGCCAACCCCGCTCAGGCTCTCGTAGGTGCCGTTTCCGGTGTGAAGGTATCTGTCACTTCGGGCGACCCGGGTGCTACTCCGAGCATCACTATCCGTGGTGGTTCTAACTTCAACGGCGGTTCTAACGAACCTCTCATCGTTGTCGATGGTAATATCGCAAGCAGCCTTGCCGACATCAACCCCAACGACATCGAATCGATGGAAATCCTCAAAGACGCCGGTGCTACCGCCCTTTACGGTGCTCGCGCAGGTAATGGTGTTGTCCTCATCTCTACCAAGAAAGGCAAAGTAGGTACTGGCAAAGTTACTTTCAGCGCCAAATTCGGTGTCAACGACTACAACAATCAGGGCTACGACGTCTGCTCCGGCGAAGACTACCTCTACTACTTCCGTACCGGTAAGTGGGCTTCGCAATGGGCTCTCCCCGGCGGCGGCTACTCAAGCCAGGTTGGCAACCTTTTCACCGGCTCTAACGCTCCCGGCGAAACAGGACGTACACAGTATTCGCCCACTCAGAACTACAACATCCTTCGCAAGACTGCCGACAACGCCTACCTCCTCGAACACGGTTGGTCGGAAATGCTCGACCCGCTGCGCGAATGGAACAGCGACGGATCTTACACCGACAGCTACATCCTTTATAAGGATACCGACATCCTCGACTACAACCTCAACAGCCCCGCTTACACCGAGGACTACAACCTCAGCTTCTCTGGCGGTAACGAACGCGGCAAATACTACGCTTCTCTCGGCTACTACAACGCCGACGGTGCTGTTAAGGACACTTACTACACTCGCTACAACTTCGCTTTCACCGGCGAATACAAGCTCAACGACTGGTTGACTTCTAACTCTGTTTTCAACTACACTCGTGCAAACTGGAACACCAACAACCCCCTTCAGAACACCGCCTACATGATGAACCGCGGTCGCTTCTGGAAATTCGTCAACTTTGAAGACCTCAACGGTGCTCCCATGTACGGCAACAACGGTCCGGTCAACATCAACGTAAACCGCGACGCTTGGGACCTCAAAGACCAGAGCGACAAGTTCCAGATGACTCAGAGCTTCACCGCCAACATCATCAAAGGCCTCAACGTTAAGGCTTCTATGAGCTGGCGCTACACCGAGTCTTCTTCCGACTACCAGTACGGTTCTTACGCCACCAACAACACCGGCGCCTACAACAAATACTACGGCACCGGAACTTCAGGCATCGTAACTACCAACGGAACTGGCAATGACTTCTCTCGCTACCTCGACCAGACCTACAACATTGTAGCCAACTTCAACCGCACATTTGCCGACAAGCATCAGCTTACCGTTATGGCTGGTACCGAGCTCTACAAGCGCAAATACCTCTCATTTAGTGCTTACGGCGAAGGCGCTCCCCTCCCCGGCTATCCCGACCTCGTGCTCACCGAACAGGACACTCGCGACATCGACTCAAGCCACGCTAAGGAAGCTCTCATCTCATACTTCGGTCGTGCCGAATACATCTACGACAACCGCTACATCCTTGCTGCAACATTCCGTGAAGACGGCTACTCTCGTCTTATCAACAACCGTTGGGGCTTCTTCCCCGGTGTTTCAGCTGGTTGGAACTTCTACAACGAAGAATTCTGGAAAAGCCTCCCCGTGGCCGACATCATCTCCTACGGTAAGCTCCGCGCTTCTTACGGTATGAACGCCACCATCAACTCTTCTTACCTCGGCTACTACTCGCTCCGTGGCAGCTACGCCTCTTCGAAATACAACGGCAACGTTGGTTATCGCATGGGCTCACTCCCCAACCCCAACCTCAAATGGGAACGCACTCGCACTGCCGAAGTAGGTCTTGACCTCGGTTTCTTCCATAACCGCTTCAACCTCGGTCTTACATACTACAACCGTCTTACTATGGACAAGTATGCTGCCAAGACTCTTCCCCAGACCACCGGTTTCTCTTCGATTATCGACAACAACGGTTCTTATCGCAACCAGGGTCTTGAAATCGACATCAATGCTAACATCATCAACACCCGCGACTTCCGCTGGAACGTTGGTGCCAACATCACCTACAACAAGAACGAAATCGTCGACCTCCCCTACAACGGTCTGAGCAACAACCGCCAGTCTGCTTATCAGGTTTACGACGGCAACAAGCTCAACGCCGACGGTTCTTACGCCACCAAATACATCGGCGGCTATCAGGAAGGTCAGAACCCCTACCAGGCTGTTGGTTATGTAGTTTCTCACATGGTTCGCAACCAGGCTGACATCGATGCTCTCGGCGACTACATCGACGTTGTTAACGGTCAGAAAGTTTATGCTACTGAAGCTGGTCGTCAGCGTCTCATCAACATGGGTATCTCTTCGTCAAACATGATTCGACTCATGCCCGGTAGCTTCGTTTACCAGGACATCAACGGCGACAACATGATCGACACTTACGACCGCGACATCATCGGTCACTCCGATCCCCACTGGACTGGTGGTTTCAACACCACTTTCTCTTGGAAGGGTCTCTCGCTCTACGCTCGCTTCGACATGGGCTTCGACTTCCAGGTCTACGACTCAAACATCTCGTTCTGGCTTGCTGAAGGACAGGGTGCCATGGCATTCCCCACTGAAGTACGCGACACCTGGACTCCTGACAACCCCAACGCTAAATATCCTCGCGTGGTTTGGGCCGACCAGTATGGCTCTGACAGCTACATCCGTACCAACTCGTTCTTCGCTCAGAACGGTAGCTACCTCGCATTCCGCGAACTCTCTCTCAGCTACGAACTCCCGCAGTCTATCTGCAAGAAGTTCCGCAGCCAGGGTCTCTCGGTTAGCGTGACCGGTCAGAACCTCGGTTACCTCAAGAGCTGCACCATTCCTCTCCCCGACAACACCACTTACTGGTCGGGCAACACAGCCGGTGCAGGCGGTACTTACAACATCCCCCGCTCGATTATCTTCGGACTCAACGTATCTTTCTAAAAACTTCCTCTTAAGACGAAAACAATTATGAATAAAATATTTACAAAATTCGCAATTGTTGCATCGGCGGCTGCGATTTCGCTCGGTAACACAGGTTGTACCGACCTTCTCGACCAAGCTCCGATTGACTACCCCGGCGCAGGTAGCTTCTGGCGCAGCCAGACTGAATTTACCAGCAACATCTACGCCATGTCTAATATGTTCCGTGCCAACTATGCCGCCAACATCCTCTTCTGGGCTGGCGAGCTTCGCTCGGGCGTATTCAACATCGACCTCATCAATGGCTCAGGTGCGGTAAATGTCGACCCCATTCAGAACAACTACGATGCAGCTCACTCACAGTTCTCCACTTTCGGTGGTTACTACGGCTTCATCGCCAACCTCAACGAGCTCATCTACCAGTGTGATAACGTTTCTGAAGACATCCTCGACACAAACGTCAAGGAAGGTCTGCTCGGCATCGCTCATGGCTGGAGAGCCTACTGCTACTTCCAGATGTATCGCATGTATGGCGGTGTGCCCCTGCGTCTCACTCCCGACGTACAGCTCGGCGAAACAGACCCCATCACTCTTCGTCAGCCCCGTGCCACAGCCGAAGAAACTCTGACTCAGATCAAGAAAGACATCGAAGAATCGCTCAAATACTTCGAAACAAGCACTTGGACTGTCGACAAAGCTACTTCAAAATACTATTGGAGCAAGGCTGCTACCGAAATGCTCGCCGGCGAAGTTTACCTCTGGAGCGGCAAAGTTGCTACCGCCGACCACGAAGCAAACCCGCAGGACGTTTCTAAAGCAAAACAGTACTTTGAAAACGTTGTCAACAACTACGGATTCCGTATGCTCGACGACTACTTCAGCATTTGGACTACTCCGCAAAACTCTGAAACCATCTATAGCATCTGCTACTCAAGCACCGACGACCAGGTTGAGAGCAACGGCTATCAGGGTCAGCTCCTTTGGTCTAAAGCTGCAGGTGCAGGCACAAACGCTTGGTCTATGCAGGACGCTTCCGGTCTCGGTCTGCGTACCGACGGTGCCGTTAGCCGTTTCCAGTACTTCACCTCGTCGCCCACCGACACCCCGGCTGAATACACCGAATGGATTAAGATGAACCCATCGCCCAACCGCTACATGTACTACAACGCGGTTTACTTCCAGTTCGACGATCAGGACATCCGTAAGACCATGTTCTTCCCCCAGTGGGTCATCAAGGACGAAGAAAAGAACCTCCAGTACATTGCCAACTTCGACCCGAAAGAACACACCCTCTTCGGAACATTCGTTCTCAAGTTCAAGCCTTCATTCATCGAAACTTGGAGTGCCACAAGCTACGTATGGAACAACGACCAGGCCATCTACCGTCTGCCGCTCGCCTATATGTACCTCGCTGAAATCGCCAACTACGAAGGCAACAATGCCGACGTTGAAAAGTACATCAACATGGTTCGCAAACGCGCATTCGGCAACAACTGGAACGCTGAAATCCACGGATACAAAGCCGGCTCTTTCCGCGAAAACGAAAACGCAATCCTCCGTGAAAAGGACAAAGAGTTCATCATGGAAGGACAGCGCTGGTGGGACCTCCGTCGCCTGACTTCTGTCAAAGGTGGCAAGCAGACCGACCACTTCGTATTCACAGCCGAGAGCTGCCCGGGATTCGGTCTCGACCCCGTAGCTAATCCCTGGTTGGTAAATGGCGACGGTCAGACTATCGCTACAAACACTCCCGTGCTCACCACAGCCGAAGAGCACAAACTTCTCTGGCCGATCAACCAGACTCTCCTTGATTCCGACGACACTATCGTTCAGAACCCCGGATATTAAACAATCTTAATATCACCCATTTAAGCCCCTTCAGCTCCCGCTGGAGGGGCTTTTTTCCACTCATATCCAAATACCCTCACTCTCACGACAAAAAGGTGCGCAACCTACAAAATATTTTGCTACCTTTGTACACAACTCATCCTCCATTTTCAAACACTATCTAAACAACCAAACCTTAACTCACCAACATGACTACCGGCAAATCTAAAATCTACCCCTGGATCGTCGTTGCATTGCTATGGGTTGTAGCTCTGCTCAACTACATGGACCGACAGATGTTATCAACTATGCAGAGCAACATCGCACTCGACATCCCCGCTCTTCAAAACGCTGAAGCCTTCGGTGCCCTAATGGCTATTTTCCTTTGGGTCTACGGCATTGCAAGCCCATTCTCCGGCGCCGTTGCCGACCGTATTAGCCGCAAATGGCTCATCGTCGGTTCACTCGGCGTATGGTCAGGCGTCACCTACGCCATGGGCTACTGCGACAGCTTCAATCAGCTCATGTGGCTGCGTGGCGTAATGGGCATTAGCGAAGCGCTTTACATACCTTCCGCCCTCTCCCTCATCGCCGACTACTTCACCGGCAAGGGTCGCTCGCTCGCCATCGGCCTTCACATGACCGGTCTTTACTGCGGACAAGCTTTGGGTGGATTCGGATCTCTCGTTGCCTCCACTTGGTCGTGGCAATCCACCTTCCATTGGTTCGGCATCATCGGTGTAGCCTACGCCGTCATACTCATCTTCCTCCTCCACGAAAAAGAAGGACACGTTGCCGTCAAAGCGCAAAACACCACCTCAAAGCGCGTCAACTCCGAATCGATGTTCCAATCTTTGGCCGTCGTATTCACAAGCGTAGCTTTCTGGGTCATCCTCTTCTTCTTCGCCACAAGCTCTATCCCCGGATGGGCTACTAAAAACTGGCTCCCCACCCTCTTCCGCGACAACCTCGGCATGAGCATGGAATGGGCTGGCCCGATGGCCACTCTCACAATCGCCGTTTCGAGCTTCATCGGTGTAATGATTGGCGGCCCCATCAGCGACCGCTGGGTTAAGACCAACGTCCGCGGACGCATATTCACATCAGCCATCGGACTCGCAATGATGATTCCCGCCCTCGTCCTCATCGGACTCGCTCACAACGCATGGCTCTCAGTGCTCGCCGGACTATTCTTCGGCGTTGGCTACGGTATGTTCGATGCCAACAACATGCCCATTCTCTGCCAATTCGTTTCATCACGTCAGCGCGCCATGGCCTACGGATTCATGAACTCTCTCGGAGTCATCATGGGCGCCATCACCACTCAGCTCCTCGGCGGTCTCGCCGAATCAGTCGGTCTCGGCATGTGCTTCGCCCTGATGGGTGTCATTCTCGTAATCGCACTCGTGCTTCAGCTCACAGTCCTACGTCCAAAATACGACGACAAAGACCAGGAAATCCTTGCCGCCGAATCAAAATAACGAATACCAACAAACCATTAAACTACATAACCTATGGAATTTGAAAAAATCGAAGGGCTCATCGACGCCCCATTTACTCCGTTTGATGCAGAGGGAAATGTAAACCTCGAACCCATACCCGCCTACGCGGCAATGCTCAAAAAGAATGGCCTCAAAGGCGTTTTCATCAATGGTTCTTCTGGCGAAGGCTACATGCTCACCACCGACGAACGCAAACGCCTGGCTGAAGCATGGATTAAAGCCGCTCCCGCCGACTTCAAAGTCATCGTTCACGTTGGTAGCTGCTGCGTTCGCGACAGCCGCGAACTCGCTCGCCACGCCGCCGAAATCGGTGCTTGGGGCATCGGTGCCATGGCACCTCCCTTCCCCAAAATCGGACGCGTTGAAGAACTCGTGAAATACATCGAAGAAATCGCTGCCGGCGCTCCCTCTCTTCCCTTCTACTACTACCACATCCCCGCTTTCAACGGCGCGTTCCTTCCCATGACCGAACTCCTCGCCGCTGTCGACGGTCGCGTACCCAACTTCGCAGGTATCAAATACACCTTCGAAAGCATCTACGAATACAACCAGTGCCGACTCTACAAAAACGGCAAGTTTGACATGCTCCACGGACAGGACGAAACAATTCTCCCCTGCCTCGCCATGGGTGGCGCTCGCGGTGGTATCGGTGGCACTACAAACTACAACGGTCGCGAACTCGTTGCCATCATCGACGCTTGGAAGAAAGGCGACATCGAAGCCGCTCGCGACCACCAGAACTTCTCACAGGAAGTCATCAACGTCATCTGCCATTTCCGTGGCAACATCGTTGGCGGTAAGCGCATCATGAAGCTCATCGGACTCGACCTCGGTCCCAACCGCACTCCGTTCCGCAACATCACCGACGAAGAAGAAGCGGCTATGAAAAAAGAGCTTGAAGAAATCGGATTCTTTGAACGCTGCAACAAGTTTTAAGCCATGTGGAAAACAAACTCTAAAGCATATCTTGCCGAATGGCATGAACGCTACCGTCGCGACCTCCTCAACGACATTCTCCCATTCTGGCTCGAACACGGTTTCGACCGCGAAAACGGCGGCGTCTACACCTGCCTCGACCGCGACGGCAACCTGATGGACTCCACAAAGTCCGTATGGTTCCAGGGTCGCTGTGGCTTCATCTACGCATTCGCCTACAACAACATCGAGCGTCGCGAAGAATACCTCGAATTTTCTCGTAGCTGCATCGACTTCATCGAAAATCACTGCATCGACACCGACGGTCGCATGTACTTCGAAGTCACCGCCGACGGTCGTCCGCTACGCAAACGTCGCTACGTATTCTCAGAATGCTTTGCTGCAATCGCCATGAGCGAATACTCCCTCGCCACAGGCGACAAGGAGTATGCTCGCAAAGCCCTCGAAATGTTCAAAAACATCCGTCGATTCATCGCCACTCCCGGCGTTCTCGAACCAAAATACCTCCCCACTCTGCAAGCGCAAGGACACTCGGTGACAATGATTCTCATCAACACCGCCTCACGCATCCGCGAAGTCATCAGCGACCCCGTTCTCGACCAGCAGATTGAAGAGTCTATCAAAACTATCCGCGACTACTTCATGCACCCCGAATACAAGGCGCTGCTCGAAATGGTTGGTCCCAACGGCGAACTCATCGACACCCTTAACGGTCGTGTAATCAACCCCGGACACTGCATCGAGACCGCTTGGTTCCTCCTCGAAGAAGCAAAACACCGCGGTTGGGAAAAAGAACTTACCGACATGGCTCTCACAATTCTCGACTGGAGCTGGAAATGGGGATGGGACGACGAATTTGGTGGCATCATAAACTTCCGCGACTGCAAAAACTTCCCCCCGCAAGACTACTCGCAGGACATGAAGTTCTGGTGGCCGCAGACTGAAGCTGTTATCGCCACACTCTACGCCTACGAAGCCACCGGCGACGACCGCTACCTCGCCATGCACCAGCTTGCAAGCGACTGGACTTACAAGCACCTACCCGACCCCGCACACGGCGAATGGTTTGGATACCTGCATCGCGATGGCTCTGTGGCTCAGCCAGCCAAAGGCAACATCTTCAAAGGACCATTCCACATCCCTCGCATGCTCATAAAGAGCCAGATGCTTATCGACGAAATCTCAAAAAAGATGTAAATGAAACGTCTGTTTTCTTTATTACTACTTGCAGCCACTCTCATAGCCGGAGCAAAAACTAAAGTTGCATGTGTTGGCAATAGCATCACCTTCGGCTATCTGCTTGAAAACCGCGAGGTCAACTGCTACCCCTCACAACTGCAACGTATGCTCGGCGACGACTACGAAGTGGGTAATTTCGGCTTTTCCGGTGCCACGCTCCTTGAGCGTGGCCACCGTCCTTATACCAAACTGACCGAATACAAAGCTGCTCTTGCTTTCAACCCCGACATCGTTGTGATTCACCTCGGTGTCAACGACACTGACCCTCGCGACTGGCCGAACTACAATTCGGAATTTGTCACCGACTACATCCGACTGATCGACTCCTTCAAAGAAGTCAATCCCAAAGTGCGCATTCTCATAGCTGAACTTTCGCCGCTCTCGGCCACTCACTACCGATTCCGCACCGGCACTCGCGACTGGCGACTCGAAATTCAGAAAGCCATTCGCGACATCGCTCGCGTTACAGGTTCCGAACTCATCGATTTCGACACCCCCCTGCGCGATCGTCAAAATCTGCTCTGCGATGGCATCCACCCCGACGCCGCCGGAGCCACAGTTTTAGCCGAAACCGTACACTCTGCCCTCACGGGCAATTATGGCGGACTCAGCCTTCCCGAGATCTACCAGTCGGGCATGATTCTGCAGCGCAACACCCCTCTGACCATCAAAGGACGCGCCAATGCCGGCAGCAAAATCAAACTTACTCTCGACGGCCGTACATATTCCACAACTACCAATAACCAAGGCAATTGGCATATTCTCGCCTCCCCCCTCCCCTCCGGGCCGACATATACCATGAGCGTCACCGACGGCAATAAGACCATACGCCTTACCGACATCTTAGCCGGCGAAGTATGGGTGGCAAGCGGACAGTCCAACATGGAATTTATGCTTGGACCTTCAATCGGTGGCAAAGACGCCGTAGCAAAATCTGCCGACAACAAGTTGCGTATCTTCGACATGAAGCCCATTGCGCGCACCGACAAAGTCCTTTGGAGCCCGGAAGTCCTCGATTCTATCGATGCTCTCAAGCACTTCACTCCTACTCATTGGCAGCCCATTTCGCCCGAAAATGCCGGACATTTCTCTGCCGTGGCATACTACTTCGCCCGACAGCTCCGCGACAGCCTCGACGTGCCCGTAGGCATTATCTGCAATGCCGTTGGTGGAGCTCCCGCCGAATCGTGGATCGACATCAACACACTTGAAGCTGAAATGCCCGAAATTCTTGTCAACTGGCGCCGCAACGACTACCTCCAGAAGTGGGTACAACAGCGCGTTGGCGAAAACATCGGCAAGCGCAAAAACGGACGCCACCCCTATGAGCCGAGCTACCTTTTCTCATCTGGTATCCGCCCGCTCGAATCTTTCAGCGTAGCAGGTGCCATATGGTATCAAGGCGAATCAAACGCCCACAATATCGAAGTCCACGAAGCCCTCTTCCCCATGCTCGTCGATAGTTGGCGTCGTTGGTTTGGCAACCCCCAAATGCCATTCTATTTCGTACAGCTCAGCTCCATCAATCGCCCCTCATGGCCTCAATTCCGCGACAGCCAACGCCGACTGGCAGAAGCTATTCCCGGCACAGCCATGGCTGTAAGTTCCGACCACGGTGATTCTCTTGACGTACATCCGCGCAACAAACGCCCCATCGGAGAACGTCTCGGACGCATAGCACTCCATCGCACTTACGGTTTCGACAACATCGTCGATCAAGGGCCCTCCGTAGCTTCAGCCATCGCCGACTACGGCACTGTCACTCTGACTATGAAATCAGCCGACGGGCTCACCACATCCGACGGTCGCACCCCGGCAACATTCGAAATTGCTGAAATCGAAGGTATATACTACCCCGCAGAAGCAAAAATTACAGACGGAAACAAAATCATTCTCACAAACATGAACGTAAAGCAACCGCGCCACGTGCGCTACGGCTGGCAACCGTTCACACGTGCCAACGTAGTGAACGGCGAGGGTCTCCCCTCCTCAACTTTCAAGATGGAAGTTGACAACGCTGCCGACTACGATATCGAACAAGGCATGGAGTTTGGAATTTCTGCTCCATTTGCCGGCATGCTCAACGGCCGTTTCATCACCGCCGGAGGATGCAACTTCCCCTGCGCCGACCCAATGGCTCCGGGAGCTCAAAAGAAGTTCTATAAAGGCATCTACGCCGCCGATCCTGCCACCATGCAATGGCAGCGCATAGGTTCTCTTCCGGAACCGATGGCATACGGTGCGACAGCCGCTACTCCTGCCGGACTCGTACTCATCGGAGGCACTACCGAATCAGCATCGCTCACATCGGTTATGCTATTGACTATCAATAGCGAAGGACGCCCGGAAATCAAAAACCTCAAAAATCTCCCCTTCCAACTCGACAATTCTTACGCCACTGCCATCGGCAGCAAGGTATATGTTGCCGGCGGAAACATCGACGGCAAGCCATCTCGCGAGATATACATGCTCGACACTGCCGACGAAAACGCCAAGTGGAAGAAACTCCGCTCTATGCCCGGCAATCCGCGCGTACAGCCTGTTATGGCTGCCTCTAAAGATGCCGAAGGCAACGACGTCATCTATCTTTGGGGCGGATTTGCCGGTAAACACGATGGTAAGGAAGCTACTCTCGAACTCGAAGGACTACGCTACTCACCCGAAAAAGACCGCTGGACTAAGATTGCCGCTCCCACAAGTGCCGATGGCGAAACCGTATCTCTCGGCGGAGGTGCTGCTTGCACTCTGTCCGATGGCACTATCGTAGCATGCGGCGGTGTCAACAAAGATGTTTTCCTCGAAGCGCTCCGCAATCAAGCCCCCGATTATCTTCAGCATCCTATTGAGTGGTACCGTTTTAACGACCGCGTTCTCCTCTTCCACCCCACTACCGAAGCGTGGACGGAAGCCGACCGCGATGCCTCTACCGCTCGTGCCGGTGCTGCCATTGCAGCAGGCTCTGATATCGATTTCTTCCTCACCGGAGGCGAACTCAAACCTCGCATCCGCACCACAGAAACCATCCACATTTCTTTGAAATAAACCGATATGGAATTGCATAAAGACATTGACCTGTCGGTCAGCAACTTCGGCACAACCCGCCCCCTCGACTACGACATGGCGATTCTGCCGTGGGGTGCCACTGAGCCTCACAATCTCCACCTGCCATACCTGACCGATGCCATTGCAAGCCACGACATTGCCGTCGACTCGGCTCTGTTGGCTCTCAAGCAGTTCGGTATCCGTGCTATGGTATTGGCTCCTGTTGCGCTCGGCTCGCAAAATCCCGGACAGCGCGAGTTGAAGTTCTGCGTCCACGCTCGCTACGAAACGCAAAAAGCCGTGCTCACCGACATTGCTGCTTCTCTGTACCATCAAGGCATCAAGAAGCTGCTAATTGTCAACGGACACGGCGGCAACATCTTCAAAAACATGATTCGCGACCTCGCTGTCGATATGCCCGACATGCTGATAGCCACGAGCGAATGGTTTAAGGTGTGCCCTGCCAAAGAATACTTCGACAATCCCGGCGACCACGCCGACGAGTTGGAAACCTCGGTAATGATGTATTACCATCCCGAATTGGTCAACCTCGACGACGCCGGCAATGGCGATTTCACCACGTTCAAGCCGCAGTCGCTACGCGATGGCATTGCTTGGATTCCTCGCAATTGGAGCAAAGTAAGCTCCGATACGGGTATTGGCTCGCCCGCCCTTGCCACTGCCGAAAAAGGCGAGAAATTCGCCAAAGCAGTAGCAGGACGTTATGCCGAGCTTATACGTGATTTAGTGGAAGGCGACCTTTATTGATTCGTCGGTTCCCAGACATACAAACGGTCTGACGGACGAATCTTGGTCGGTACTTTTATCGAAAAACTTTGGCCTTTTATGGCCTTATCTACCTTTTGGAGGTCGACGCGAAGTTCGTCGACCTTCATTATTATAGCCCCTGTTGTCGGGCCTGTGATAACGATTTCATCGCCAACTGACACTTCGCCGCTCTCCATCAGAAATTCAGCGACACCGATATTTGAGAAATATCTCACTCCTTTGGCGGCATACCGCTTCACGCGTGTAGCACTCGATCCATACTTCGACGACCATTCTCCGAGTCGCTGACCGAGATAATAACCGTTCCAGAATCCTCGATTGAATATCTTGCCAAGTCGCTCATCCCAATCAGCTATGCGCTCCTCGGTAAATTCACCTGAACAGATGGCATTCAGAGCCTCGCTATAGCATTCCACGGCAGTGCGCACATATTCCGGTCCGCGTGCACGACCTTCGATTTTAAGCACTCTCACGCCCGCATCTGCCATCTTATTAAGGAAATGAATGGTTTTCAAATCCTTCGGCGACATGATATACTTGTTCTCCACATCGAGCTGCTCTCCGGTTTCGCGATCGGTCACAGTATAGCTGCGACGGCATATTTGGGTGCAAGCACCGCGATTTGCGCTCGAATTCAACTCATGCAGACTTAGATAGCACTTGCCCGACACAGCCATACACAATGCGCCGTGACAGAACATTTCTATACGTATTTTCTTACCATGAGGGCCGCATATATTCTGTTCTTCGATAGCGCGATGTATTGCTGCTACCTGGTCGAGATTCAGTTCTCGCGCAAGCACCATCACATCTGCCCACTGTGCAAAAAATTTCACAGCCTCGATATTGGTAATGTTGACCTGCGTCGACATATGCACCTCAACACCGCGGCTACGGGCATACATTATAGCCGCCATATCGGCTGCTATAATAGCCGTGATTCCGGCTTCTGCGGCGGCATCTATCGTAGCATGAAGTGCCTCGAAATCCGAATCATAGATTACAGTATTCACCGTCAGATATGTCTTCACGCCGGCTTCATTACAGGTCGCGGCTATCTGACGTAAATCATCCACGGTAAAGTTCACCGACGAGCGAGAGCGCATATTCAGACCCACTACGCCGAAATACACTGCATCCGCACCGGCATCTATTGCCGCATGGAGCGACTCGTAGCTCCCCACAGGAGCCATTATTTCAAAATCTTTTCTTTCCATATTCGCTAAGAAAAAGGTCAGGGATGCAGACTATTCCGCACCCCTGACTTTATGAGATTACGCAATTACTTCTTTGCTCCACCTATCTGGAGATAGAATGTAAAGTCGTAAGGCTTAATCGGGAGCTGATAGTGTGCATACACGTCAGGGCCACAAGTTGCTGTTCCGACACCGGTCTGAGCGGCATCAAGATGCACTGTAAGCATTCCGTCCGACTTAACTTCATTAACATGAGTAGCCTTTTCGAGCAATTCATCCGAATAGGGGTATGCACTAAACTGGAACGGAGTAGTCGACTTAACAAATACGTCGGCACCGTCAAGCTTCACCCAACGCACGTCGGTATGGTTTCCGGCAGTCGAAGGCACATTGTAAATGAAGAAGTCTTCTTTCGGAGTCACTGTATACTGTCCGATACGGCCGGCCTGTTTACGGTCTACGTAAGTTTCACCGCTACGACCGAGATATGTAACGGTAGGCACATCGGCTTCAGGCATACGGAATGTCAGACCCACACGCGGCATATTCGAGATAGTTGCTGTATCGGGAGTAAAGTTACAATTGATTGCAAGCACTCCTTCGCGGCTCACTGAATAGCTATAAACGGCTGTTCCAACGCTCACGCCTTCACGTCCGGTGATTGTCGTAGTTGCAGTCACCACATTATCCTTCGAAGTCAGCGACACGAGCTTCTGGCTGATACTGTCGAGGCTCTCCTTGCGCCACTGGCGACCCTTGCCGTCCCATGCTGCATCATTTTCGGTGAGCGGACGATAAAGGCTAAGCTGAATCGGAGTCGACAGAAGTTGGCGATTTCCTCCGTTGAGAGAGTATATTTCGCCGGTTTCTTCCGACACTTCAAATGTCACTTTTCCGGCAGTAAATTTATTTCCTTTACGCTTCATCTTGGCCAAGCGAGCGTCGGCTGCGGCAGCAGGAGTACCGGCTATCACAAACTGATCATAAGCCACTTCTGTGCCCGCGGGAATAAACGGAGCATCAGCCACAGGCGACCAGCTCAGATCAAGATAAGCCTCAGGAGTTACTATTTCGGGGCACTGACCGAGTTCTACCACTACAGTGTCGTATGGAGCACAATTCACATTCTTCTTACCCGATGCCAGAACAGCACCTTCGGGAGTCACAACCTTCCAGTTAAGGTTGAATGCCGACAGATCGGTAAAGTCATTCCAGTTCTTCACCTTCACAGCCAACTTGGTAGGATCCACGAGCGAGCTTTTGATATACTGATATACCTTCTTCACCTCGGCAAGATGCGGATGCGGCTTACGGTCAGCAGAAATAAGACCGTTACAGAGGAACGAATTATCCGAAGGCACATTTGCAGGACCATAGTCACCACCATAAGCATAATACTCATTGCCATCGGCATCTGTTTCTATAAATGCCTGGTCTACCCAGTCCCAGATGCAAGCACCCTGAGCCGAAGGATAAGCCTCAAACACATTCCAGTAGTCCACGAGACCACCGACACTGTTACCCATCGCGTGAGAATATTCGCAGAGAATATACGGACGCTTGTTCGGAGTCTTCGGATTGGTCACATAGTGCTTCACAAACCACGGGTCACGATACATTTCTGCAAAGATATCGCTGTTATAGTCATTCAGAGTGCGTTCATACTGAACCGGACGGTTTCCTTCCAGACGCTTCATCATCTTGTAAGCCTCTTCAAACACCACTCCGTTGCCACACTCGTTACCGAGCGAATAGAATGTCACCGAAGGATTATTCTTCGACTTCATCCACATGCGCAGACAGCGGTCTTTCACTGCGTTGGTCCATTCATTGCGTTTCGCGAGCGACTCCTTGCCATAGCCGTAACCGTGCGATTCTGCATTAGCTTCATCTATCAGATAGATACCATACTTATCACACAGATAATACCAATAGCGATCCTGCGGATAGTGGCAGTTTCTCACTGTATTGATATTGTTGGTCTTCAAAAGTTCGATATCCTTCAAGGCCAATTCGCGAGGCACGGTGCGACCCATCTGCGAGTGTGCGTGACGGTTCACGCCCTTTATCTTGATAGGATGACCGTTCACCATAAACAGGCCATCCTTCACCTCCGAAGTCTTGAATCCGACGTTGCAGCCCACCGTATGTGTCACTTTGCCGGCGGCATCGCGCAGATTCACTTCCATAGTGTAGAGATACGGATGTTCGGCATTCCACTTCTCAGCATTCTTCAAAGTTGCGGTAAAGCGGGTATCATCCTTCGCCTTTGCGCTTCCGCTGAGCACCTCTACGCCTTTGGCATCAAACAGAGTATAGTCCACGGTATAAGTCTCCGCAACCTGCTCCTTCTTCGCGCCCTTGCGCTTTTCTGTCTTCACTTCGGGCAGACCGGCCACATTCACGTCCATATCGAGCTTTCCGTCCGTATAGGTAGCGTCAAGCGGAGTTCGCACGGTGAAATCGCTGATATATGTCGTCGGAGTACTGTACAGATATACATCGCGCTCTATTCCGCTTAGACGCCAGAAGTCCTGACACTCATAATATGCACCCGAGCTCCAGCGATACACTTCGATTGACACCGTGTTTTCACCATCGCGAAGCTTGTCGGTGATATCCCATTCGGCAGCAGTCTTAGAACCCATATTACAGCCGAGATACTCTCCGTTCACCCAAGCATAATAGAACGATATCGCGCCCTCAAGACAGAGCACCACGCGACGTCCTTCCCAATTTGCCGGAACGGTAAACGAACGACGATACGAGCCGACTTCATTCGTTGCGGTAGGCACAGTAGGCCAATCCTTCTTAAAGCCGGCCCACTCCGAATCAAATTCATAAGTAGTGTTGGTATATACTGTTGTGCCATAGCCCTGACGTTCCCAGTTGCCGGGCACAGTTATATCATCCCAGCCCGACACGTCAAACGTTGGATTCTGAAATCCAACAGGACGATTAGCCGGATTCTTTGTCCACTTAAACTTCCACTTGCCGTTCAAGTCGAGATAGTAGGGCGATTTATCATACTGCATTTCCGATATCGCCTTAACATCGCCGGCACGATATGGCACAACGAGCGCATGCGAATCGATTTGACCGTCGCGATAGCTGTCGATGGTCTGCCATTCATTGCCTGTCTGAGCTTTCATGGCCAACGCTGTCGCAGCAATCATCACAACAGCGCCAAACGATTTTTTCAGGGTAAACATATTCTGATTGGATAAGTATTTGCACACAAATTTAATGATTTATCGGGATTTATAGTGCAATTCATCCTTTTTAAAAACAAGAAAGTGCACATTCTCACGAAAGCACACTTTCCACATAACCAAAATTCAAGTATATATTGTCTAACCAAACAATTCCATACTACACGACCACGCCGGTATGCACCGCGTGCGAGCAACCGGAATTGGCCGGGCAGGGATACGACTTGCCCGGAAATACATTCCTCTTTTGTTTAAGTTTCATGTGAGAACGAAGCCACAGAAGTAGAGGCTTCGAGTAGTTTTCCGGTATTTTCACCGCAAATTTAAACATAATACATCAATTTGCAATACTCTTTTAAAACAATTCTCAAAAATCAATAATCTAAATTTCATCAATCAAACGAGATTGTATAAATTTACACCTTGATATGACAAACTCCGAATCAAATATTAGTCCGCTAATCGGACTCTCGCTCGACAACCTTCGTGAGGTGGCCGCCGAATGCGGTCTTCCTAAATTCGCAGCAGGCCAACTCGCACGATGGATATACGAACGTCGCGTCGACTCTTTCGACCAAATGACCGACATTTCAAAGCGCGGACGCGAAGCCCTCGCAGCGCGATTCTGCGTTGGGCGCACTGCGCCAAAAATGGAGAGCCGCTCCATCGACGGTACAGCAAAATACCTCTTCGACGGCGTTGGCGGACGCGACATTGAGAGCGTTATGATTCCCGACCGCGACCGCGCAACTATCTGTGTCAGTTCGCAGGCCGGATGTCGCATGAACTGCTCTTTCTGCATGACCGGACGACAAGGATTCCACGGCAATCTCTCCGCCGGAGCCATCATCAACCAAGTCCTCTCTATTCCCGAAAGTCGCGACCTTACAAACATCGTTTTCATGGGCATGGGCGAACCGATGGACAACCTTGACGCCGTGCTACGAGCCATCGAAATCCTCACCGCCCCGTGGGGACTCGCTTGGAGTCCGAAGCGAATCACGGTTTCTTCCATTGGCAAAATCGGAGAACTGCGACGTCTTCTCAACGAAACATCTGTCCACATCGCCATCAGCGTCCACTCGCCATACCCACAGGAGCGAGCCGAGCTAATGCCCGTCGAAAAGGCATATCCGGTCACCCAAGTCATGGATATGTTGCGCGAATACGACTTCGCCCACCAGCGACGTCTTTCCGTCGAATACATCATGTGGAGTGGTCTCAACGACGATCTGCGACATGCCGATGCTCTCGCGCGACTGCTCAAAGGGCTCAACTGCCGTGTAAACCTCATTCGCTTCCACGCCATCCCCGACTCACCGCTAAAAACGAGCGATGAGCGACGCATGGTTGCTTTCCGCGACCGACTCAACGACCTCGGCATCACCGCCACCATCCGCGCATCGCGTGGCGAAGACATCATGGCTGCCTGCGGCATGCTCGCCGGTGCCAAACGCAACTCCAACCCTCAATAAGACTGCAACTCCTATGAGAATCATTATACAGCGCGCCGCAAAAGCATCCGTCACCATCGACGGGCAGCTGTTTTCTTCCATCGGCCACGGCATGATGGTACTCGTCGGCGTGGAAAACGGCGACACCCCCGACGACGCCCGTTGGCTCGCCGACAAAACCGCCGCTCTGCGCATTTTCGACGACGAAAACGGTGTTATGAACCGTTCGATTGCCGACTGCGGAGGCGAAATCCTCGCCGTCAGTCAGTTCACGCTCACAGCCTCGACGCGCAAGGGCAACCGCCCAAGCTACATCCGTGCCGCAGGCCACGACGTCGCTATTCCTCTCTACGAAGCATACTGCAACCGACTCGAAGAATCTCTTGGACGCCCAACGGCTCGCGGCCGCTTTGGGGCCGACATGAAGGTCGAGCTGATTAACGACGGACCCGTAACTATCATTATTGACTCTCGTTTACGCGAATGACCGACCCTTCCGACATATCGATACGCGACGTTCAGCACACCGTCGACCATTGGATTACTACCACCGGCGTGCGCTATTTTTCGCCCCTGACCAACATGGCAATCCTCGCTGAAGAAACCGGCGAAGTGGCTCGAATAATGGCTCGGCGTCACGGCGACCAGTCTTTCAAACCGGGTGAAAATCCCGACCTTGCCGACGAACTCGCCGACATTTTATGGGTTGTGGCTGCTATTGCCAATCAAGAAGGCATTGACCTCACCGATGCCTTCCTGAACAATCTCAACAAGAAAAACGTAAGAGATAAAGACCGCCACAAACTCAACCCCAAACTATCCGACAACAAATAAAAAACATCATACAAAATGGCAGACAAATATCATGACACAGTGGCAAAAAGCCACGTAACAATCGACGACGAAAAAGTTAAATCCGAAGTTGCCCGCATCATCAACGAGCACCTCGAAGAAAACCGCAATCCCGAAGTCCTCAAAAAGATTTTCAATTGCATCGACCTCACAACGCTCAATTCCACCGATTCTCCCGCATCGGTAGCCGCATTTACCGAGCGCGTCAACGCTTTTGAAAACGAGCATGGCGACCTGCCCAACGTTGCAGCCATCTGTGTTTACCCCTGCTTCGCACAGATTGTTCGCTCGGTTCTCGAAGTCAGCAGTGTCGACATAGCCTGCGTATCCGGAGGATTCCCCTCGTCTCAGACTTTCCCCGAAGTCAAAGTTGCCGAAACTGCCCTGGCGGTCGAAGGTGGTGCCGACGAAATCGACATCGTGCTCAACCTCGGCAATTTCCTCGAAGACAACTGGGAAGACGTATGCGACGAAATCACTGAAATCAAACACTCTTGTCGCGACGCTCAGTTGAAGGTCATCCTCGAAACAGGCGCACTGCAAACCGCCGAAAAGATTCGCGCAGCATCCATTCTCGCCATGTATTCAGGTGCCGACTTCATCAAGACTTCTACTGGCAAGGGCTACCCCGGAGCTTCGCTCGAAGCCGCCTACGTCATGGCCTGCTGCATCAAGGAATACCACGAACAGACTGGCAACATGATTGGTCTGAAGCCCGCCGGTGGTGTTTCTACCGTCGATGAAGCTCTCGGCTACTACACCATTGTCAAGGAAGTCCTCGGCGAGCAGTGGCTCGACAATCGCTACTTCCGCATCGGTGCAAGCCGTCTGGCCAACAACCTCCTCTCTGCCATCACTGGCGAAGAAGTGAAATTCTTCTGATAACGTCATGAACTACTGGGTCATATACAACGGAATTAAGCTGGGGCCTATGTCGCTCGAACAAATTCGGGCGATGAGGCTTCCGGCCGACACTCCGGTGTGGCACACCGGGCTACCGGCCTGGGTCAAGGCCGCCGATGTGGCCGCTATTGCCGACACTCTGCGACTCCCTGCCCGGCCGTCGCACAGCGCGGTTTCTACGCCGGCTTTTTTTCAGCCGTCTGTTCAGTCGTCGGAGCCTAAACCGTTCCGCCCCCCAATGCCACCCACCTACCTCGCATGGAGCATCATTGCCCTGCTACTCTGTTGCCTCATTCCGGGTGTCATTGCTCTTATATACTCGGCAAGAGTCGAACCTCGCTACAACAGTGGCGACTATATCGGAGCACGCAAGGCCTCTGAATCGGCTCAGATGTGGATTATTATTTCGGTCATTGCCGGACTTATCTCCATCCCGTTCCAGTTCTTCTACTTCTTAGCAGCAGGTGTTTGATTTGCGCAAATATATCGCTATAGCCGCCATATTCTTTTTGGCGGCTATAGTTGTTATATATGCCTTGTTCGATCCGGCTGAGCACTTCTTTCCGCGCTGTCCGTTTCTAATGCTCACTGGTCTGGAATGCCCTGGATGCGGGTCTCAGCGAGCCATACACGCACTTCTCAACGCCGACTTTCGCGCGGCATGGCACTCAAACGCGCTTTTGCTTGTCGCCATTCCGTTCTTGGCAGCCACCGTTGTGGCACACACCCTTCGGCATCGACATCCGCGATTCGATGCCGCGTTAAATTCTTCGGCAGCCATCTACGTTTGGCTCTCCGCCATCATGCTTTGGTGGATTTTACGCAACTTCTGCTGACTTAGATTTTCAGCAAATCGCGAGTCAGGTCAAATGCCGCGGCTATCTCCTCGGCGTCCACCCGGCAATCGAGCCTCAACTCTCCCGGATTTTTTAGCAACGTAAACAGCACTTCGCCCTCCACGGCATTCTTCTTATCGTGACCCATTATTCCGATTAGCTCATCATAGTCGTTACAACCTATACGAGGCATAATGTAGCGACTTCTCACATAGTCGGTCAACCTATACAAATCTGCCGTTGGCATTCCCTCCTTCGTATGCGAAAGCACGAGAGCCACAACAAGTCCCGCAGCAACGGCATGCCCATGAGGCAGATGCACGCCATGTTTCATTGCAAATGCTTCAAAAGCATGACCTGCCGTATGTCCGAGATTCAACGCCTTTCGAAGTCCGCGCTCCTGGGGGTCTTGCGCCACTATATCGCGCTTCACATTCACGCTCTCTTGCAGTAATGGCAATAGTCGCTCATAATCGCGCTCCTCTATCCCATAGTCGAGCACTCGCGAAGGTGCGTCACCTCCCTTCAGAAATGCGTGTTTTATCATTTCGGCATATCCGGAGGCCAATTCCTCATCGCTTAGCGTACTGAAATAGCACGTCGATATCACCACAGCCTCTGCCTCGCGAAACACTCCGATCTCGTTCTTGAGTCCGCGGAAGTTCACGCCTGTTTTTCCGCCGACGGCGGCATCTACAGCTCCGAGCAGAGTTGTCGGCATATTTATGAATTGCATTCCGCGCTTAAATGTCGCTGCCGCAAATCCACCGAGGTCGGTCACCAATCCTCCGCCCAGATTCACCAACGTCGAACGTCGGGTTGCTCCTCCATTTTCAAGCTCTGTCCATACTTTTACGAGTGTTTCCACACTTTTGTGGTCTTCACCCGGCTCTATTTCTATCACATGGGCTCTTTTTGCCGCTTCCGACTCTTCGAGCAGGCGTGGTAGCACATCGCGACGTGTATTGCTGTCCACCAGCACAAACAGGCTGCTTCTTTTCTCTTCCGGAACCAACGCATCAAGCTCTCGTCCGGGGGTATTGGCAAATATAAGTTTCTGCATCAGTTAAGATTGCGTGATGTGGTTATCAACGAATATATCAACAATGGCATGGTATCGGCGCAATCGTTCATTGAGTCAAACACCATTGCCGCTCCGGCCTCTTCAAGCTCTATCGCTTCAAGCGGACCCGTATTTACACCTATCGTAAACACTCCGGCACTATCGCCGGCCATCACGCCCAACGGAGCATTCTCGATTACCATACACTCATCGGGCTTTCTCCCCACGAGTTCCATTGCTTTCTGAAATGGCTCCGGATCTGGCTTCCCGCGTTTCACATCGCGCGAAGTAATACGTCTGCCGGGAGCAAACACGCCCGGATAGTCGCTCTCTATTCTGTTGAGTAGCGTATTCTGACCCGAACCGGTCACAAGCACACACTCCACTCCGATTTCGCGCAGGAAAGCAAGCATGCGGTCGGCGCCGGGCATTGGCTCCACCGGTGGTAGCGACGCAAATATTTCCGTTTTCCTTCGATACAATCGCTCCACTTCCTCTTCCGTGGCATCTCTGCCAAACTCGCGATTGAAGATTATATTGATTGTCGACGCGCCGGTACGCCCTTCGAATCTGAAAAATTCTTCTTTTCGGCTCTCTATACCTATCTCTGCCAGCATTTCACACCATGCGTAGGCGTGATTCGGCATCGAGTCATAGAGTGTCCCGTCCATATCTATCAGCGCGGCTTTCGGCAATACTTTCACATATCCGTGACGCTGCAAAAATTGCTGTATATACTTTCCGTACATTATTTGCGCTTTTTTGTTTTCTTATGTTCTGTTTTATCAACGGTCTTCACACTGTCGGGATCGACCCACCCTTTTGGTGCGTCTATCAGTCCCTGACGTATAAAGAATAGCGAATCCGAAGCCGACAATGTATCTCGCTCCGCAGCGTTCTGCTGCGACGAGGTTCCCTCTGCCACATTGAGCTTGACGCGACGGTCGTTTTTGGCTCCGATTTTAAATATTCGCTGTATTTCGTTCACAAGGTTCACGCGCACCGTATCCGATATCTGACGCGACGAGGCTACTTCTTTTTCATTAAATCGTGCCTTACCTACACGTATTTTCATATCCTCTGGCGTTCCCTTGATATTTACACCGAATTTGAATGGCAACGGCGATTTTAGCACGGCCACATGATAGTTCAGATTCATCGCAACGTCATTCGAGCCGCTCACGCCGAATCTGTATCTATCCATGTCTACCACAAACGGATATACCGACAGTCGTGAGTCGCGCACCATCATTTCCACTGCCATGCTGTCTATCATATTGCGCTTCTTGTTCTTAAACATCAGCCACTTCGCCATCGTGCGGAATGTCTCGTTATCAAGTAGCACGAGTGAGTCGCCCGACATTTTCAGCACCATATCCACGGTGTTCAATTTGAAGTTCATCAGCGAGTCGAGGTCGGCAGTCAGCGCACAGTCCGCTGTTATGATTCCCTCCATCGAGCTGAGCATCGGCAATATGGTATCTACCTCGGGCAGTACATTCAAGAACTGATGCAGATCGAGTTTCTTGACAAGGAATCCGCCGGCAAACCGCACATCATGCTTCGTCGGTGCCGAATATAGTGCCGACATCGCGAGACTGCCCATCTGCGTATTCGCGCCGAAGCGGTTCAGATGGATTGCGCCGTCTCTCACTTCCATATTGCCGGCAAGTCGATGAAACATCACATCGCTGTATTTCACATTAGAAGCCTTGACGCGAAGCATTGCTTCTACATTCGACGGCACCACAAATGCCGTACTTATCGTGTCGCTCACCTGCGCTGCTATCGAGGCATTTATCACCTCATCATTATCCGAGTCTGCTATTTTAACCTCCCCTTGCGCTATCTTTTCGGCAAACGTCGCTCCCTTCATCACGGCAAGCGTTATGTCGTTTATATCGAGTGAGTCCGACTCTACATTGAAGTCCATCTTCAGCGGTGCTCCGCGACGCGAGGTCAAGGCTCGCGATATGTTCAATATTGTGCCGTTTATCAGGAAGTCGCTGTGTCCCATGCGAAATTTCGTATCGCTCACGACCACGCTGTCGGTTGAGAAGCTCACATCCACGTCCGACAGCGTATTGCGCACAGGAAAATACGGCGTAAACAGTCGCGCACGTTCTGCGGTCAGCTCGCCCGACAATTGCCATAGGCGCAGCCACGATGCCACCGAGTTGTCGATATTGAAATCTATATTTTCTCTATCCGATTTCTCCGACTGCGCATTATCCACTCTCACTGCACGCATGTGGCGATGTGTCAATCCCATTATCGAGTCCGACGACAATCCCGGATGAAGTGCCGCTATCGAGTCATACGCCATCTGCATCCTTCGCGACATCGGCGGACGCTTTTTCGGGTGTAGCATCATCATGGCATTCGCCTTGCGTAGCGTAAATCTGTTGTAGCGGTCTGCAAATCGCAATGAGCCGAGGTCGGCATCCACTTTCATCAGTGGACTTCGAGCATCGCTGTTATAGCGTTGCAATGTCACCCCGAGGTGCGCATCGTGAAATCTCAATCTCACCGAATCGCTATCCGAATACATCGACAGCATTCGTGCCTTGACATTAGCCCCGATGGGATTGATTTTTGTGGAGTCTGTCGACGATGCCACGTTTCTTGTGCCCATACCTATCGACATTTCTGAGCCGGCAAGGGTCATTCCCGGAATACCGAAGCTGAGCGTATCCACTTTGAGCGATGCGGTCAGTAGTGAATCCACGCGCTGACCATTCACCGTCACTGAGTTACTCGAACCGAGCTTCAATTCTGCATAGCGTGAATACATGGTCATGCTGCTGTCGCGCATCGCCATCTTAAACCGTTTCAGCGTCACATTGCCATTGATGTTCATCTTATGAAACTGATTCTTTGCCAACCAGCTCATTCGCACTCGTGCATCGGCTTTGCCGTGTAGCTGTCCTTCTATCGTAAACGGCAACTTATTAAGCAGCACTTTCGGCAACATGGAGAAGTTCAAATTTCCGTCAAACTGTCCGTCTACACGCGCATCCGACAGCGGATTTCTCACCACGCCTTTCGCCGAAAAGTCCATCGCATTTCCTTTGGCGGCTATCTTTTTAAGCTCTATCACCGTATTGTCGGGATTTGCGCCATCAAATTCCACGGCCACATCGGCGGCTATGCGCGATAGGTTGAGTGTTCCGTAGCGCAATTTATCTCCGGCAACATTCAGCTCGGCCTTTACCGACGGCATTGTCTCCGCTGTCATCGTATATTGTTTGGTCAGCTGAGCGCGAAGCGTTGCTGTCAGGTCGGTTTCCAATCCTGCCACACTCTCGCGCAGACTCTGGGGCAACATCGCTATCATCTTGACCACCGATGCTTCGCGAGCTTCCATGTCGAACGCCTCCACTACGAGCGAGTCCGCAAAGTTCAGCTTCGCATTCACATTTACAGACACATCTCCTGCCGACACCGTAAACTCTTCAAAACCGACTGCCATCGGTGCATCGGCACTCCAGCGGATTCCGCCATTCACTCCGAAGGGCATTGTCGGCAGCTGCAGTGCTCCGACGTCTATTGAGCTGTTTCCGGCTACGCTCACGGCATACACCGGCATCTCGCTCCCTGTCACTTTTGTGACTGTCACTTGGGCGGTCACGTCTATCGAGTCTGCTACCGACACATAGCGTATCGGAAAGCCACGCAATATTTCAAATCTATCTATGCTTATCTGTGGCACAAACGTTGCCCCGCTCTGCTCTTCTTCCGATTCTGAGGTCGGGAATATGTCGTAGTTTGCCGTTAGCGAATCCGTCTGCACTATGGTCACTTGCGGATTATGAATTTCCACATCATATAGTGCCACACTGCCTTTCATCAGCGCCATCAGGTTCACGCCGCCGCTGAATCTCCCTATGGACAGTAGCGTATCTGCTCCCTGCGGCAACGTTGCGCGCACCTCTTCCGACACGTGGCGGAGCGAGTTACTCACTACCGACAGGTCGTCCACCGCCACCGTCAAGCGCGGAAACGTACTCCAAAACGACAATTCCACCCTTTCCACCTTCACTTCGGCGTCAAGGTACTCCGTGCCGGCTTCGGCCACCATCGGGGTCAATCTTTCGGGGGCAAGAATCCACACAACTGCACCGGGCACTATTACAACCAACAACAGAAGCGCAATCACTACCGCGAGTAGCACTTTTGCCACTCGTCGCCATATCTTCGTATGTTTTTCCACAGTCTCTTTCATATTCTTCAGTCAGCCTGTTTTCGTGGTTTGATGGCGGTCACGTGGAAGCACGGCTGTTTCCTTTCGTATTTCACATAGCACTTCCCTTCGTTGCGCATCGCATAGAGCACCTCGGTCAACAGTGCCTTCAGGTCTATCACCGAGCGTGGCACGTCGCGACTATCGGCGGCAAAGAAGTTATAGCTTATATCCACCGTCGTACCAAGCTGATGCACTGACGAATCTACGGCATTACTGTTCCTTCGGCGCAATTTACGCACACCCTCTGGCGTCCTGAGCACACTGGTTATGCGGATACGATAGTCGCCGCCGCCACGAGCCTGTAGCGAATCGCGGAATCGGCGTCCTATTTCATGCACCATATCCGCGCCCTCTGGCACCAAAAATGGCTTGGAATGTGTCAGTTTCTCAACATAAAAGTCCTCACACGACACAATTTTCACCAGCGGTCTGCGCAGTTGCCAATGCGAGCGTATATCCGACAATGGCTCGATGCCGATTTTCACGGCTGCATTCCAATGCACGTAGTTACTGTCGTTGAATATATCTTCGCATCGTCCCACAAAGCGGGTCTTAAGCTTGATTGTCCCTCCGGGCATCTCTTCGAGGCAGGTACTGTAGCGCGATGTCGTATCGCGCATATCGAGCTGTATCAGCTTCTCTTCCAATCTGGCGCGCTCGCTGCCACAGCCGCAAAGACCCAGCAATGCCGCACCGACTGAAATTATGGCAAGAAGTTTTTTCATCAGCAGGAATTTTTTTCAATTCGTAAAATTAATAAAAGATACCGTCATACACAATCCGCCCGTTCTCGCTCGTCCGATTTTAATCTTGCGGATTAAGTTATTTTAAGTCACACCCGCTCTCGCTCGCCGACTTTATTCCCTATCTTTGTCAAATAGTATTCTGAATTTCACTACTTAATACCGCATACTTAACACTCGGCATCATGAAGAAACTATTTCTTTCGATATTGGCGGCCTGTGCTTCGCTCGGCGTTGCTGCGGCCAATCCCTCCGATTCTATTCCGTTTGCCAACACCATCGAGATTCTTCCGGGCGACTCCGAAGAAACGATTATTGCTAAGGCGGCTCACGTCGTTCCTAAGCCGAATCAGATGGGTGGACTCGAAAATGAGTTCATCGCTTTCGTGCATTTCGGACCTAACACGTTCTCGCGTCGCGAATGGGGAACTGGCATGGAAGACCCCAAGCTGTTCAACCCTTCCGGACTCGACACCGACCAATGGGTAAAGGCTATGAAGGATGCTGGCATGAAGATGGTTGTCCTCACCGTCAAGCACCACGATGGCTACGTCATCTACCAAAGCCGATACACCGACCACGGTATCATGCAGTCGCCGTTTATGAACGGCAAGGCCGACGTCCTCAAAAACCTCTCGGCTTCGTGCCACAAATACGGCATGAAGCTCGGCGTCTACCTCTCGCCGGCCGACCTTTTCCAGATTGAAAGCCCCACAGGTCTTTACGGCAACCTCAGCGCAAAGACTGAGCGCGTCATTCCGCGCGATATTCCCGGTCGTCCGTTTGCCGACAATCACAAATTCAAATTCGTGGTCGACGACTACAACGAATATTTCCTCAATCAGCTCTTCGAACTGCTCACCGAATACGGACCCATCCACGAAGTGTGGTTCGACGGTGCCAAGCCGAAGGACAAGGGCGGACAGACTTACAACTACGAGGCGTGGCTCACCATGATTCGTACTCTCGCTCCCGAAGCCGTAGTATTCGGCCGTGGCGATGTCCGCTGGTGTGGCAATGAGGCCGGTGCCACTCGCGACACCGAATGGAATGTTGTTCCTTTCTACCAGCACCCCGACTCTTCTGGATTTTCTCATGCACAGAAGAAAGATATCGGAAGTATTGACATGCTCAAAGGTGCGCGCTTCATTCATTACCTTCAGCCCGAAACCGACACGTCTATCCGCGAGGGTTGGTTCTATCGCGATGAGGAGCATCAGAAGAGCCGCAGTGCCGACGATGTTTTCGACATCTACGAACGCTCTGTTGGTG
>CAYQEN010000020.1:0-33262 GCA_964416545.1 uncultured Bacteroides sp.
ACATGGACGAAATGGGCATTGCATACTTCGCCGGACTTCTTGGAAAATCCACCAAGAATCTCCCTATGAGTTGCATCGAAAAATACTATGAAGGCGATTATTCTGACACATATACTGAAATTTACCGTTGGACTTTCAACGCCAACAACCTTCCCACTAAATTTTGGTATGACGGACAAGGCTACACCACTGTATCGTTCTCATGGTAATAACACCCTCTCTAATGAGATAACAGATTAGATTATATATTCAGTCCGACGCGCCTGGTGGTATCACCCAACACCATCAGGCGCGTTTTTTTTGCGCTGTTCCGAAGTCTGATACACCGATATGATAGCTTTGCTTCCGAAAACGCCCCATCAACGAGGCAAGCACCACTCCCAAAATTTCTCAGCTGCTTAAATCCCAAAAAATTCATATCTTTGTATTATGACCCCATTCATTCATCTCCACGTCCACACGCAGTTTTCGCTGCTCGACGGCCAGGCTTCTGTAAAAGCACTGGTCGACAAAGCCATTGCCGACGGCATGCCTGGCATCGCCATCACCGACCACGGCAACATGTTTGGCGCAAAAGAATTTTTCAACTATGTCAACAAAGTCAACGGCTCAAACAAAAAGAAAATCAAAGAAGCCGAAGAAGCCGGCGACACTGATGCCGTCGAAGCGCTGAAAAAGAAATTCATCAAGCCCATATTCGGTTGCGAAATGTATGTGGCAAACAAGTCGCTTCACGAACAGACCGACAAGCGCGACACTGGTCGCCACCTCATCGTCCTGGCAAAAAACGAAACGGGCTACCACAACCTCATCAAACTCGTTTCCAAAGCATGGACTGAAGGATTCTACTCCCACCCCCGAACCGACAAGAACGAACTTGCCGCACATCGCGAGGGGCTCATCATCGCTTCTGCTTGTCTGGGTGGAGAAATACCAAAACTCATTCTATCGGGTCAAATCGACGAAGCCGAAAAACAAGTACAATGGTGGAAATCAATATTCGGCGACGACTACTACATCGAACTGCAACGCCATCGCACCAACGTGCCGGGTGGCAATCGCGACACATATGAATTGCAACAGCGCGTCAACCCCGAGCTGATTCGCATTGCTCGCAAATTCGACATCAAACTCATCGCCACAAACGACATCCACTTCGTCAACGCTGAAGATGCCGAAGCCCACGACCGTCTCATCTGTCTGATTACAAACAGTAATCTAAACGACCCCAACCGCATGCACTACACCAAGCAAGAGTGGATGAAAACGCAAGCGGAGATGAACGATATTTTCAGCGACATTCCCGAAGCTCTCTCAAACACTCTCGAAATTCTCGATAAAGTTGAAACATATTCGCTCGACCACGGGCCAATCATGCCTACATTTGCCATCCCCGAAGACTTTGGCACTGAAGCGGAATATCGACAGCGCATCACCGAGCAAGACCTATTCGACGAATTTACTCGCGACGAAAATGGCAACGTTGTGCTCAGCCAGGAAGCAGCCGAAGCCAAAATCAAAAAACTCGGTGGCTACGAAAAACTTTATCGTATCAAGCTTGAAGCCGACTACCTGAAAAAGCTCGCTTACGAAGGTGCCGACCGACGTTATGGCAAAGACCGCGATAAGGATGTCGACGAGCTGATTAAGTTCGAACTTCACATCATGAAGACAATGGGTTTCCCGGGCTACTTCCTCATTGTGCAAGACTTCATCCGTGCTGCTCGCGAAGAACTTGGCGTAAGCGTAGGTCCCGGACGTGGATCGGCCGCTGGCAGCTGCGTAGCCTACTGCCTCGGCATCACACAGATCGACCCGATTAAATACGACCTTCTTTTCGAACGCTTCCTCAACCCCGACCGTATTTCGCTCCCTGATATTGATATCGACTTCGACGACGATGGTCGCGCCGACGTACTCCGATACGTTACCAATAAATATGGCGAAGAAAACGTAGCTCACATCATCACCTACGGCACTATGGCGGCCAAATCTGCCATCAAAGACGTCGCTCGAATCGAACAACTCCCATTGAGCGAGAGCGACCGACTCTCGAAGCTCATTCCAAAGCGAATGCCTACGGTCAACGGCAAAGAGCTCAAACCGACGCTTTCCAACTGCTACGAGCACGTACCCGAATTCAAGCCCGAGCTCAACAGTCCCAACGAACTTATCCGCGAAACTCTGCAATACGCCAAAGCTCTCGAAGGCACTGTGCGAAACACAGGTGTCCACGCTTGCGGCGTCATCATTTGCCGCGATAAGATTACCGACTGGGTTCCCGTCAGCACTGCCATCGACAAGGCTTCCAACTCAAAGGAGAAAATCATTGTCACCCAATACGAAGGTCGCGTCATCGAGGAAACCGGACTCATCAAGATGGACTTCCTCGGACTGAAAACGCTCTCTATCATTAAAGAAGCTGTAGCAAACATCAAGCAGACGCGTGGCATCGATATCGACATGGACAATATACCCATCGACGATCCCAAGACATATCAGCTCTACTGCGATGGTCGCACAGCCGGTACTTTCCAGTTCGAGTCGGCAGGCATGCAGAAATACCTACGCGAGCTTCAGCCATCCACATTCGAAGACCTCATAGCCATGAACGCCCTATATCGTCCGGGGCCTATGGACTATATTCCTGAATTTATCGCACGCAAACACGGTAAATCGCCCATCGTCTACGATATCCCCATCATGGAGAAATACCTCAAAGACACCTACGGCGTCACCGTATATCAGGAACAGGTCATGCTCCTCTCGCGTCTGTTGGCCAACTTCACGCGCGGTCAGTCCGACACCCTCCGCAAAGCTATGGGCAAAAAGCTCATCGACAAGATGAAAGACCTTAAGGCGCTATTCCTTGAAGGTGGACAAGCTAATGGCCACAACCCCGAAGTGCTCGAAAAAATTTGGGCTGACTGGGAGAAATTTGCGTCCTACGCCTTCAATAAGAGTCACGCCACATGCTACAGCTGGGTTGCATTCCAGACTGCCTACCTCAAAGCCAACTACCCTGCTGAATATATGGCTGCTGTCCTCTCGCGCAATAGTGCCGACATGGAAAAACTCAGTGGCTTCATCGACGAGTGCAAGAAAATGCACATTCTTGTTAAAGGTCCCGACGTCAACGAAAGTTTCCTTCAATTCGGTGTCAATTCTCGTGGCGACATTCGCTTCGGACTTGCTGCAATCAAAGGCATTGGCGAAAACGTTGTCAACGAAATCATCGCTGCACGCAAAAAGGGAGGTCCCTTCGAATCGATTTACGATTTTGTTGAGCGTGTTCCTTATGGTGCCCTCAACCGTCGCCTGATCGACAATCTGGCTATGGCAGGAGCCTTCGACTGCTTCAAGGACTCCGTCCAACGCGAAGACTTCTTCGAACTGAACTCTAAGGGCGAAACACTATCGGAAGCTCTCATCCGTTACGGACAGCTCTATCAAAACGACCAACAAAACCGCAGTATGTCGCTCTTCGGTTTCGATGATGAAGCTATGGCTACTGGCGGACGTCCTCAAATCGTCCCCGCTATGCGATGGGTCGATGCTGTTCGTCTCGAAAAAGAGCGCGAACTCGTTGGTACATACCACTCTGCGAATCCTCTCGACCCCTTCTTCATGGAGTTGCGTTTCGGAACTACTTCTCTAAAAACTTTTGCAGAACTCACTCCCACCGACGGCATGGAAGTAACTCTTGGAGGTATGGTTACTGAATTCACTTCTCGACCGGCAAAAAATGGTGGCAACTTCGGCATCTTCAAGATTCAAGACTACACCGGAAGCCATGAATTCATGGTATTTGGTAAAGACTACATTACATACCACAATTTTGGTGTCCCAGGCACTCCCATTCTCATCAGAGGCTCATTCGGCCGACGTTTCCAGTCGCAAACAGAAATCCGGTTCCGCATTACCGACATGCAGCTTCTCGACGAAATCAAAGGAACCGTATGCTCCGGCATAACCATCACTATGCCGGCGCAAGACTGTACCGAAACACTGTTTGAACTACTATCCGAACACATCAATTCTTCCGACAAAGACCTCGGCACTCTTAGCTTCCGCATCATCGACACCGATCTCGGACGCGCCGTAACGCTAAATGCAACGACAAAAATTCCCGTCAACAAGGAGCTTGTCGAAAAACTTGAAGACATGGAAGTTGAGTTCGATATACACAAATGAAAAATTTTAAGTACATTTGTCGCTCGTAATTGTTATTAATACTACTAATCAATAAATACTAAAAATGGCTTTTACATTTACCGACGAAAACGTCCGCGAGGCAATCGCCTCAGGCAAGCCCATCGTGATTGATTTCTGGGCCACTTGGTGTGGTCCCTGTATGCGACTTGCTCCAACCATCGACGAACTTGCCGAAGAATACGCTGACCGCGTACTGATTGGAAAATACAACGTCGACGAACAGTCTGACCTCAGCACCGAATACCGCATCATGTCCATCCCCACCCTCCTCTTCTTCAAAAACGGAGAAATGGTTCGCGACCTCCGCATGGCAGGTGCTCAGTCAAAAGCCGACATTGCAGAACGCATAGAGAAGCTCATCAACCTCTAATCCGTACAGTTTCTCTACAAAAATAAATCGAGCCTCAGACCTTGTCTGAAGCTCGATTTTATTTTATATCCGAATCGTATGGTCAGTCCACATTTTTCAATTCATGCCCCATACGCTCTT
The DNA here is from genome assembly GCA_964416545.1 of uncultured Bacteroides sp. Classification (GTDB taxonomy): domain Bacteria; phylum Bacteroidota; class Bacteroidia; order Bacteroidales; family Muribaculaceae; genus Paramuribaculum. Next base: position 4,706 of record CAYQEN010000020.1, read on the forward strand.
TCTTTGTATGCATATAGTGGCGATTATAATCATTGGGTTCCACCTCAATAGCCACATTCTCCACCACTGTCAGACCGTAACCTTCCAGTCCGATACGCTTCACAGGATTATTGGTAAGCAGACGCATCTTCTCCACACCGAGTTTATGTAATATCTGTGCACCAACGCCATAGTCACGCTCATCAGCCTTATGACCGAGCTTCAGATTCGCATCTACCGTATCGAGACCCTCTTCTTGCAGCTTATAAGCCTTGATTTTATCCATCAATCCTATACCGCGACCCTCCTGACTGAGATAGAGCACCACTCCGCGACCTTCCTTTTCGATCATTTCCATCGACTTATGCAGCTGTGCGCCACAATCGCAACGACGCGAACCGAATATATCGCCTGTTGCACACGACGAATGCACTCTCACAAGCACAGGCTCCGAAGTCGACACATCTCCCTTTATCAGAGCTATATGTTCCAATCCGTTGCTCAACTGGCGGAAAGGTATCAGTTTGAAATGTCCATGTTCTGTAGGCATATCCACTTTCACGCCCTCCTCAACGAGCGACTCATTGCGCAGGCGGTATGCTATCAAATCACGTATCGACACAAGTTTCAGACCCCACTTATCTGCTTTTTCACGAAGCTGAGGCAGACGTGCCATCGTGCCATCTTCATTCAATATTTCAATAAGGGCGGCTGCAGGATAAAGTCCGGCAAGGCGAGCGAGGTCTACACCTGCTTCCGTATGACCGGGACGGCGAAGCACGCCCTCATCCTGCGCATACAGCGGATGCACATGACCCGGACGACCGAATGTCGAGGGCTTCGATGTCGGATCGGCAAGCGCACGTATCGTTGCGGCACGGTCATGCACCGACACTCCTGTAGAGCAACCCTCGAGCTTATCCACTGTCACTGTAAACGGTGTGCCAAGCATCGAAGTATTGTCTGTCACTTGATGCTCTATTTCAAGCTCGCGACAGCGCGATATGGTCAGTGGTGCGCAAAGTTCGCCACGAGCGTTTGTCACCATAAAGTTAACATGCTCGGGGGTCACTTTTTCAGCAGCGATTATCAGATCGCCTTCATTTTCACGATCCTCATCATCTACCACTATCACAAACTCACCATTGCGGAAAGCCTCGATAGCTTCCTCGATAGTATCGATTTTAATATTCTGCTCCATTATTTTTTCGTTTTTCTATTATTTCATTTTCAAGTGCAGTGAGTTCATCGCTCACCTTTATGATTTTGCCTATCTCGTCGCGAAGATTTGACTGTTGCTTACGTCCCACTAAATATATCGGAAACGATAAGGGCAATAGCATCATTGCCACCCAAGCAGCTTTTCGATTACTGTTTATCGGGCTGTATAGCCACAAACTGCGCAACACCGGATAGTCCGACAATTTATTTATAACAAGTTTCTCGCGCGAATTGGCCAAATAAGCCACACAAGATTCAAGCGTCAGCGACAGATTTTTCAGTGCATGACGATCATAGCCGTTGAGCCAATAAGCCACAAACGTTTGCTTCTTGTTGCATGCCAAATATTCCGATGCCTCCTCTTTCAATCTTCCGAGCATCTCTATTGCTTCTCGCGGCTCTACATCGTCCATCACAAGCTCCTTCATTTCCACGTGTCTCACAGTGTGCGTTCCAAACAGACGATGAATAAAATTCATGTAAGCATCGCGATTGAATACAGCCGAGTCGCGCATAGCCTTATATGTAAAGAAGATTCCAAGAGGCAACAACACAGCCGAACTCAACCAGATTCCCTCAGTGACCGCAATCTTACCATCACGAGCCATCTTCATTCCTGAGTTGTCGATTATATAGTAGAATATAAAGAGCAACACCGATATTACGAGTGGCATTCCGAGACCTCCTTTACGTATTATCGCACCAAGCGGAGCGCCGATAAAGAAGAAAATAAGACACGCAAACGACAATGTAAACTTCTTTTGAAGCTCTATCTCATGGCGACGAATATTTTTCCGCTCTTCCTTAATAGTCAAGCCCTTAAACTCATAGTCCGACCTCTGCCTCCGAGCCTTGTTAAGTGCCATATTAAGATAGTTAAGTGCCACCGATGAATTCGACCCTCTGAAGAGCGAATCCACATCTATCGGATTACTAACAGGCTTATCGGCTATATGTTCACGCCCTCCGGCCTGTCCGGGATGTGGCGGTTGCAACGTGTAATACTCAATGCCGAGCATCCTCTGCTCAAGCACATCGCGGGCATACGAATTGCCCACAGAATCCACACGCGCACCCACAGAGTCGATAGTTGCCTGAAGCTGAGCTATATTCTTACCTACATACTGATTTCTCATCCCCCCTTCATCCATTCGGTTGAAATTGGCATCAAAAGTCAGCAGTATCTCCTTGAGTTCGAAGCTCTCGCGTCGGTACGGCACATTCTTCATGTTTGAAGCAGCATCGCGAATATTCTCAAACGACTCCCCTTGCCACAGTTTCAAAAACAGATGCTGCTTATCCTCTGCCATGGCCATTCGCCCGGAATCGGCAAGAATAATGCTTGCATTGTCAAATCCGCGCGACAAGTCGTAAATCATCAAATCATACAGCGTACCCGTATCGCGATTTTTCTCCTGCACATACAGATTATATCCCGGTATTTGGTCATAAAACACCCCTTCAGGAATCTCCAACTCAGGCGACTTCTGCTTCACAGAATATAGCAATGTCCACATCTTAGCTTGCGCCTCTGGAAGCACATTATTCTGAAAGAAGAATGCGCCGACAGCTATTATCGCTATCAGCACAATCAGCGGACGCATACACTTGAGGAGCGACACACCGCTGGCCTTCATAGCCGTTAATTCAAATCGCTCTCCAAGATTTCCGAATGTCATCAGCGACGCCAGCAATATTGCCAGCGGCAAAGCCATCGGTATCATCGTGAGAGCGGCATAGAAAAACAGTTCTGCTATGACATCAACACCAAGACCCTTACCTACAAGCGTATTGATATAGCGCCACAAAAACTGCATCAGCACTATGAAGAGACAGATAAAAAAGGTCATGGCAAACAGAGGCACAAAGCTCCGTAGCATGAATAGATAGAGTCTCTTTATTCCGAACATTGATTATCGGGTTAATATATTTTCCGGTTATTACTGCACCGTCTCAGCCGTGCCCATTTCTACTATTGCTCCGGTAAGCGGATTCAACACTGCCGATGCCGGAGCTTTTTTGTTTGTAAACAGATTCGGATCAAGACCGAACACAATTCCTGCCTGCGCCATTGACAATGAAGCCGAAGCCACATCTGTTCCGTCGTATATCACCGTGGCTTTCGCCCTTCCAGGTATGCGATACGCAAAACCGCCCTTCGGGAATTGCTTTGTTATTCCCTTCTCATTTATGGGAAGCACTCCTCGTTCGGTCACGTTCAGCTCCAGGTATATAGGTTCTCCCGAAAGATCATCAGCGGATACCAATCCATCTGCCGGTGAGAGTCGGCACACCACCACGCGCTGACGGTCTGTACTATCTGGCACTATCGTATAAGTTGCTACCTCGGTCGAAGTCTGTACCGTTCCCTTAAACATTGCTGTCAGAGCTTCCTCCTGCGCATTCAGCGTATTCAGAGCCAACTGCATGGCAGTTCCGTCCGAAGGCATCTGATCTGCCTGACCGGACACCACCTCCGTTCTATTCTGACGAAGTTCGAATATACGCGCTGCAGCAAGCTCTGCCCTCTTGGCCGACGACTGACTGCGGAGCATTTCCTCAGTCATAGCTTGTGTGGCGGCCGCCGTTTCCAGAATGGTCGGCTCGGCATCCTCGGCCTCAGGAATTTCGTTTTTCTCAGGATTAAACACACTCTCAGTATTTATCGACAGAGGAAAGTTCTTACCGTCTAATACGATATATGGTGTCGATCCGGCCTTAAACTGAACCAAATAGCGTTGCGATGGGTCTGCTACAGCCGACGCATTTATCACCACGCTTTTTAGCTTCCACTCGTCCGAGTGCTCAGTTATCGGATTAAGCGACAAATATTTCTTGGCATATCTGAAATATTCGCCCGGAGTCTTCACCGTACGCTCCACCTCCACAGTCACATCAATGGCTGTCAATGGCAGAGTATACATCAATCCATACTCATTGGTCTTATTTGCCGATAGTTTTTGTGTTGTCTGCGCGACTGTCGGCATAAAAAATGCCAACGCTGTTGCTAAGGCAGTGATATATTTCTTCATTTACAGTTGCATTATTTCTTTTATGGCCATACCTGTTGCTTCCACCACATCCGTAGCTGTCACGCCATACTGACCATGGGTACGAGCTGCTATTTCGCCGGCACGACCATGAATAAATATTCCCATCAAAGCGCTCACCTCGGGCTTATACTTCTGAGCCATCAGACCGGCAATGATACCGGTAAGCACATCGCCACTTCCGGGTGTGGCAAGAGCCGGTGTACCCGACGAATTGAAGTATATTTTCCCATCCGGACGCACCAATGCCGTGAAACGTCCTTTCAACACAATCAGCAGATTGTAGTGGCGACTCATTTCTATAGCTTTAAACAATCGAGCCTCATCTGTCGGATGCTTACCAAACAGGCGGTCAAACTCTCCGGCATGAGGTGTTAGTACCGAAAGTGGCGGAATGTTGCTCAGCAGAGTCGGACGTTGCGCTATACAGTTGAGAGCGTCCGCATCAAGCACAAGTGGTTGCGATGCACTTTTGAGCATCTTTTCGAGTGCCGACACCGTTGCCATATCTTCCCCTATTCCGGGACCTACGGCCACAGCGTCAAACTGACGGTCGAGCGACATCTCCACAATCTCGTTTCTTCCCGAGTCCGAATGATACATCACTTCAGGCACTCGCAGCTGAGCTATCATGCAACCACACTGCGGACCATGCAGTGTCACCTTTCCGGCACCGGCTCTCACAGCGGCCGAAGCAGCAAACATCGCTGCACCCATCATACCCTCGCTACCGGCTATTATCGCGGCATGACCGAAATCAGCTTTTGAGCAGAACTCCTGACGCGGCTTCAACAGACGCTTTACCTCCTGAAATTCAACCAAATGATAGCGAGTATGAGTACGATGTATAGCCTCCGCACTCAGTCCTATATCGAGCACCTTCCACTCACCCACCAATTCTGCATTCTCTTTGAAGAAAAATGCCGGATGAGGAAACTGTACCGAAAGTGTCAATGTCGCATGTATAATATTTCGGGCTATCGAATGAGGATTCCAGTCAGCAAACATTCCCGACGGGACATCTATCGACACCACTGCGGCTCCTGATTCGTTGATATATCTCACCAACGCCTGAAATCCGCCTTCGAGAGGCTCACGAAGGCCCGAACCAAATAGTCCGTCTACCACGAGCGACGAATCCGAAAGTTCCGGCATCCGAAAGCTCTCTACCACCTCTGTGAAGTCCGTTTCCGGATACGCCACGAGTAGTTCATCGCGACAGCGACGGCATAAATCATTTATCTTATGACCCTTGATATTAAACAAAAACACTGACGGTCGAAATCCTTGATCTGCAAGCATTCGAGCTGACACAAGCGCATCTGCTCCATTATTTCCGGGACCGGCAAACACAACGGTCGGACGCGACGCACGCCATCGCGAGGCTATTTCGCCCGCAACGCCTTCGGCCACGCGAACCACAAGATCATACTCATTTATAGCCTGTACTTCGGCTGTAATACGTTCTATGGCACGTATGTCGTCGATTGTAAATATCTTCATATTTATCATCACCTCGACTCATAATTGCGAGGCGTCTACAAAATTACGAAATTCTTTTCTCTCTGTAGAGATTTTTAGTAATTTTGCATCATTATAATAAAGATTTTCAACAATGCGACAAGTTACATACAAAGGTCTGAACTTTGTTCCATACATAGAAAACGCGCAGATTCAGGCGCGAATCAAAGAAATCGCCTCTCAGCTGACGGCTGAATACAAAGACAAATGTCCTCTATTTTTATGCGTTCTCAACGGTGCATTCCCTTTTGCTTCCGACCTCTTCCGCGCATTTGATGCCGACGCTGAAATTGCCTTCATTCGCCTCAAAAGCTACGAAGGAACAGACACCACTGGCAATATCAAGCAGGTACTCGGTCTGACCGACAACATTGAAGGCCGCACAGTTATTGTCATCGAAGATATCGTCGACACTGGCAATACTATTGCAAAACTCGTCAGCGACCTCAAAGCCAAAAATCCGGCTGAAGTTAAAATTGCCACCCTACTCTTCAAACCGCAATCCGTACAACAGCCTGTCACTCCCGACTACGTTGGTTTTGAAATACCCTCGAAATTCATCATCGGCTTCGGCCTCGACCTCGACGGAATGGCACGCAACCTCCCCGATATCTGGATTCTCGACGAGAAAAACAACGACAACAAATAATTCCACATTCCAGAACATCCAATTTTCAAATAAAATAAACAAATGTTCAATTTAGTAGTTTTCGGCGCGCCCGGTAGCGGAAAAGGCACTCAGAGCGCCCGACTCATTGAAGAATACGGTCTTTACCACATATCGACCGGCGACCTACTCCGTGGTCACATCAGCCGTGACACCGAACTGGGCCGGATTGCTAACGAATACATCACCAAAGGTCAGCTCATCCCCGACTCTCTGATGATTGAAATCCTTGAACACGAACTCGATTCTAACGAAGAAACTCGCAACGGCGTAATCTACGACGGATTCCCCCGCACCATCGACCAGGCTAAAGCTCTCAACGAAATGCTTGAGCGTCGTGGTTCAAAAGTTCATGCCGTAGTAGGCCTTGAAGTCGACGACGAAGAACTCGTTCGCCGTCTCCTCAAGCGCGGTGAAGAGAGCGGTCGTTCCGACGACAACATCGATACCATCAACAACCGTCTGAAGGTATACCACTCTGTCACCAAGCCCCTCCGCGCTTTCTACGAAAACGAAGGCAAATACCACAACATTCCCGGTGTTGGCTCAGTCGACGACATCTTCCAGGCTATCTGCACTTCACTTAAGACTGTCAACAAGGACTAATCCACAATATCACATATTTCAACACAAAGAAGAGGCCATTGGTCTCTTCTTTATGTTTTATAACACATCCTACTCTTCTTACCCGTTTTTTTCGCTATATTTGCGAAAACTCAATACACCGACACCCATGAAAAAACAACTTATAGAATGCGTGCCCAACTTCAGCGAAGGGCGTGATGCGCAAGTTATCAAATCCATTACCGATGCCATCGAAAGCGTCGAAGGTATCCGACTTCTTGACGTCGACCCCGGAGAAGCCACAAATCGCACTGTTGTCACCTTTGTCGGAGCGCCCGACGACGTTGTCGAAGCTGCTTTCCGTGGCGTTAAAAGAGCTGCTGAACTCATTGACATGCGAAAACACCACGGTGCCCACCCTCGCATGGGGGCTACCGACGTCCTTCCGCTTATTCCGGTCAGTGGCATCACTCTCGAAGAATGCGCTGCATTGTCACGCACCCTTGCTAAACGCATTGCCGATGAACTCGCCATTCCCACCTACTGCTACGAAGCGGCGGCATTCACACCTGAGCGTAAGAATCTCGCCGTATGTCGCAAAGGAGAATACGAAGCTCTACCGGAAAAGATGAACCACGAAGGCAAAGGTCCCGACTTCGGCGACCGGCCTTTCGATGAAGATGTTGCTCGAACGGGTGCTACCACTGTCGGCGCTCGCGATTTCCTCATTGCCGTCAATTTCAACCTCAATACCACCTCCACCCGACGTGCCAACGCCATTGCATTCGACGTTCGCGAAAAGGGACGTCCAAAACGCGAAGGTGGCAAACCAAATGGAAAGCCACTCACTGATGCCGACGGAAAAATCATAATGCTCCCGGGCACTCTAAAAGGCACAAAAGCCATCGGATGGTACATCGATGAATACGGCATTGCTCAAGTTTCGATGAACATAACCGACATCAACGCCACTCCTCTTCACAAAGCATTCGAAGAAGTTTGTCGCGCCGCGGCCGCACGCGGTGTGCGCGTCACCGGAACCGAAATTGTCGGCCTTGTTCCGAAACGCACTCTTATTGAGGCCGGTAAGCACTTTCTCCACCTCCAACAAAGATCTTCGGGCATTCCCGAAAGCGAAATCCTGCGCATTGCCATCAAGTCGATGGGACTTTCCGACCTTTCTGAATTCAATCCGAGTGAAAAGGTTATTGAATACATGATTGAAGAGCCGAAAACCAAACACCTCACCGACCTCACTTGCCGTGGTTTCGCCTACGAAACGGCATCCGAATCGCCAGCTCCTGGCGGTGGCTCGGTTTCGGCATACATGGGTTCTCTCGCTGCTGCTCTCGGCACTATGGTTGCCAACCTTTCCGCACACAAGGCCGGATGGGACGACCGTTGGAAAGAATTTTCCGACTACGCCGACCGTGGACAAGAGCTTGTCGACCACATGATGGAGCTTGTCGACGAAGACACTCGCGCATTCAATGGCATCATGGATGTATTCAAGATGCCCAAGTCTACCGACGAAGAAAAGGCTGCACGCGCTGAAGCTATGGAAGCGGCCACGCTTGTTGCCACACTTGTTCCGCTCCGCACCATGAAAGTCGCCGCAGACACCTTCTCACTACTCGATGCCATGGCTAAAAATGGCAATCCGGCATCTCTTAGCGATGTAGGCGTTGGAGCTCTTGCTGCACGCGCTGCTGTTCTTGGTGCTCGCCTTAACGTTCTTATAAATGCTACTGGACTCAACGACCGACAAAAAGCCGCCGAACTAATTGCCGAAGCCGACAAAATTGCCGAAAAAGCTACCTCTGATGAACAACAACTCCTCTCTCAAATCGAATCTAAAATCATGAAATAATTATGACTCGCGAAGAATTTCAAGCCGATATAAGAGGTGGCATCCCTGCCGTTCTGCCTCAACCTCGTCCTTACGACCCCAATGTCAACCATGCTCCTCGACGCAAGCGCATCTTGACGCCGGCCGAAACCCGACTTGCTCTGAAAAATGCGCTCCGATATTTCCCCGAATCCCAACACGCCGAACTGGTCGAGGAATTTGCTCGCGAACTGCGCGACTACGGACGCATCTACATGTACCGTCTGCGTCCTCATTATGATATGTACGCTCGTCCGGTCGACGAATATCCCGCCAACTCTCATCAGGCAGCAGCCATAATGATGATGATTCAAAACAACCTCGACCCCCGCGTGGCTCAACACCCTCACGAACTCATCACCTACGGTGGCAACGGAGCTGTATTCCAAAATTGGGCGCAATATCGATTGGCTATGAAGTATCTGTCGGAAATGACCGACTCGCAGACTTTGGTCATGTACTCCGGACACCCGCTCGGACTCTTCCCCTCTCACCCCGATGCTCCCCGCGTCATTGTTACTAATGGCATGGTTATTCCTAACTATTCCAAACCCGACGATTGGGAGCGCATGAATGCTCTCGGTGTTTCGCAATATGGACAAATGACTGCCGGCTCATATATGTACATCGGTCCGCAAGGTATCGTCCACGGCACCACAATCACCGTCCTCAATGCCGGACGCAAGCGACTCCCTGAAGGCTGCAACGACCTCGGCGGAATGCTCTTCGTCTCGGCTGGTCTCGGCGGCATGTCAGGCGCACAGCCCAAAGCAGGCAACATTGCTGGAGTCGTAAGTATCATCGCCGAAGTCAATCCGAAAGCTGTCGAAACGCGCCACAATCAAGGATGGGTCGACGAAGTTTACTCCTCTCTCGACCTCCTCTTGGCTCGCGCCGCCGAAGCTCGTAAAAACAAAGAAGCCATTTCGCTGGCCTACCTCGGCAACGTAGTCGACCTTTGGGAGCGCCTTGCCGACGAAGGCATTAAAGTCGACCTTGGATCAGACCAGACTTCGCTCCACAATCCGTGGGCAGGAGGTTACTACCCTGTCGGGCTGTCGTTTGATGAAGCAAAGACCATGATGGCCGAAAATCCCGACGAGTTCCGTCGTCGCGTTCAAGAGTCGCTGCGCCGACAAGTTGCAGCCATCAATCGCCTTGCCGACAATGGAATGTACTTCTTCGACTATGGCAATGCCTTTTTGCTCGAATCTTCACGTGCCGGTGCCGACATCATGAATACCGACGGTACTTTCCGCTACCCATCCTATGTGCAGGACATCATGGGACCCGGCTTCTTCGACTACGGATTCGGTCCCTTCCGATGGGTCTGCGCTTCTGGTCGTCCCGAAGACTTGGCTAAGACCGACGAAATTGCTGCAAAAGTTCTCACCGACATTCTCGCTGAAGCACCCGAAGAAATCCACGGACAACTTCTCGACAATATACATTGGATTAAGGAAGCCGGACGCAATCACCTCGTTGTTGGCTCGCAAGCACGCATTCTGTATGCCGACTCCGAAGGGCGCACTCGCATAGCTCAAGCTTTCAACAAGGCCATCGCTTCTGGCGAAATCAGTGGCCCCATAGTTCTCGGACGTGACCACCACGATGTTTCAGGCACCGACTCTCCATACCGCGAAACGTCTAACATCTACGATGGTTCACAATACACTGCCGACATGGCTGTCCACAACGTAATAGGCGACTCTTTCAGAGGAGCTACGTGGGTTTCCATCCACAACGGCGGTGGCGTAGGTTGGGGCGAAGTCATCAACGGTGGTTTCGGCATGGTTATCGACGGCTCTGAAGCTGCAGCTCGCCACATTGACGAAATGCTCCTTTGGGACGTAAACAATGGCATTGCTCGTCGCAGTTGGGCGCGCAATAAAGGTGCCATCAACGCTATCCGTCGCGAAATGCAGCGTACTCCTGGACTCAAAGTCACCCTCCCCTCCATTGCCGACGACTCTCTTGTCGACAGCATCGCATCTAAAGTTTTAGACCTCTGAATATTTTCTCCATGATACACTATATAAGCCCCGAACATCTCACTATTGAGCGCGTAGGCGAAATTCTTGACCGTGGCATCAAGCTCGACCTAAGTGAAGAAGCTGTGCGCCGCATCGAAAAATGTCGCAAATACCTTGACGATAAGATTGATTCTTGCGACCGTCCGCTCTACGGCATAACCACTGGCTTCGGCTCGCTTTGCAACATTTCGATTGGCAGCAACGACCTATCCACTCTACAGCGCAACCTCGTTATGAGCCATGCATGTGGATGTGGCGAACTCGTCGACCCTCAGATTGTCAAAATCATGCTTCTCACCAAGATTATGTCGCTCTCGTTTGGCAATTCGGGGGTACAACTCTCTACCGTGCGTCGCATGATTGACTTCTTCAACCACGACATAATACCAGTCGTATATTGTCAAGGCTCACTTGGAGCTTCGGGCGACCTCGCTCCTTTGGCAAATATGTGCCTACCTCTGTTAGGTCTTGGAGAAGTATTCTACAAAGGTCATCGTTGCACCGGTGCTGAAATTCTTGCCGAAATGGGTTGGGAGCCTCTCAATCTCGTTTCGAAAGAAGGATTGGCTCTGCTCAACGGCACTCAATTCATGTCGTCCCACGCCGTTTTTGCCATCCTACGCGCCCGACGCATAGTTCGTCAGGCCGACAAAATCGGTGCGCTATCACTCGACGTCTTCGACGGTCGAATCGAACCGTTTGGAGATGAGGTAAATGCCGTACGTCCCCACCCCGGACAACTTGCTACAGCTCGCGCTGTCAGAGCCATTCTCGAAGGGAGCGAAATGATATGCCGCCACAAGGAGCACGTTCAAGACCCATACTCATTCCGTTGCATGCCGCAAGTTCATGGCGCGGTAAAGGACACTCTCGCCTACGTCGGTCAAGTCATCGAAACAGAAATCAACTCTCCCACCGACAATCCTACGATATTCCCCGACGAAGATATCATAGTTTCAGCTGGAAATTTCCACGGCGAACCAATAGCTCTCGCAATGGACTTCCTCACCATCGCCATTTCCGAACTTTCAAGCATATCCGAGCGCCGTATCTTCCGACTCATATCTGGTAGTCGCGGACTCCCTTCATTCCTCGTTGCCAAGCCCGGACTCAATAGCGGTTTCATGATTCCTCAATACGCCGCAGCCTCTATTGTCAATCAGTCGAAAGGTCTCTGTTGGCCGACAAGCTGCGACTCTATTCCATCGTCGCAAGGTCAAGAAGACCATGTATCGATGGGTGGCAACTCGGCCACAAAACTCTGTCGAGTGGTCGACAATACCGAACGTGTCCTTGCCATCGAGTTGTTCAACGCTGCACAAGCGCTCGACTTGCGACGTCCGCTTCACTCTTCGCCCGAGCTTGAAGAATGGCACACACAATACCGTCAAACTGTGCCATACATCGATGTCGACACCGTAATGTCACCCCTCATCGAAAAGTCCATCCAATTTTTGCGTACACACTGATATATGATTATCACCAATATAGGCATTCTTGCCGGCATCGATGCCGAACACCGTCCATACATGCGTGGCCGGCAAATGGATTCACTAAAATCCATCGAAAACGCCTGGCTACACATCGACGGAGACTGCATTAAGGCATGGGGAGCTATGGACGAGCTCCCCACCGCCTATGTCAGCGAACACATCATCGATGCCAAAGGTGGCACCGTACTACCCGCATTTTGCGACTCCCACACCCATATCGTCTACGCCGGTTCGCGCGAACAAGAGTTCATCGATAAGATTCGCGGACTAAGCTACGAAGACATCGCACGCCGAGGTGGTGGCATTCTAAACTCCGCCGACCGACTGCTCGCCACCTCCGAATCCGAACTTTATGAGCAGTCGCTTCTACGCGCTCGCGAAGTTATGGCAAAAGGCACCGGAGCCATCGAAATCAAGAGTGGCTACGCGCTCACTCTCGAAGGCGAACTGAAAATACTACGCGTCATCGCCCGCATTGCCGAAACCCTTCCAATGGAAGTCAGAGCTACATTCCTCGGTGCTCACGCCGTAGGACGCGCATTTGCCGGACGCCAAAGCGAATACGTCGACCACATTTGCCGCGACATGATTCCTGCAGTCGCAGCCGAAGGCTTGGCCGATTTTGTCGACGTCTTCTGCGACCGTGGCTTCTTCACTCCCGACGAGACCCTACGCATCATCGACACTGCCGCACACTACGGTATTCGTCCCAAAATTCATGCCAACGAACTCGCCCCCTCCGGAGGCGTTCAAGTCGGTGTTTCTCGCAATGCGCTATCAGTCGACCACCTCGAAGAAGCCGGCGATGAAGAGATTTCACTCCTCGCCGAATCGACCACTTCTGCCACCATGCTCCCTGGAGCATCATTCTTTCTCGGAATGCCCTACGCTCCGGCTCGACGTGCCGTCGATGCCAACGCCATCGTAACACTCGCATCCGACTACAATCCGGGCTCCTCACCATCTGGCGATATGCGTTTCGTCATGGCTCTCGGATGTATTAAAATGAAGCTTCTCCCCGGCGAATCGCTTGCTGCAACCACCATCAACGGGGCCTATGCCATGGGGCTGTCCGACCGCGTTGGCTCAATATCTGCCGGCAAGCTCGCCAACATCATAATTACGCGCCCCATCCCATCATTCGACTTCATACCCTACGCTTATAATACGCCCTTTATCGAAAAAGTTATTTTAAGAGGCCGAGAAATTTGATTATTTTAACTACATTTGTAGTTATCGAAAATAGTATTCCGTGTCATCATGCAGAAAGTAAAGCCTAAAAAAGCGCTGGGACAGCACTTCCTTATCGACCTCGACATCGCTCACCGCATAGCCGCAACACTCGACGACTATCGTGGCACCCCTGTTCTCGAAGTTGGTCCCGGCATGGGGGTTCTCACCCGTTTTCTGCTCGACGCAGGCCACAACGTCAAAGTAGCCGAAATCGACAGCGAGAGTATCGAATATCTACACAACAATTTCGACGATCTCCCTGCCGACAACATCATGGAATGCGACTTTCTGAAAACCGAGCTTTCTAAGATATTTCCCGACGCTGACAAAATTTGCGTAATCGGCAACTACCCTTACAACATCTCATCGCAAATTTTCTTTCACGTCCTCGAAAGCCGCGACCTCGTCACTTGTTGCTCCGGAATGCTCCAGCGCGAAGTAGCCGAGCGCATCGCAGCTCCGGAAGGAACTAAGACAAGAGGCATCCTGAGCGTACTCCTGCAAGCATGGTACGATGTCGAATACCTTTTCACTGTCAGCGAGCACGTATTCAACCCACCACCAAAAGTCAAGAGCGGTGTCATTCGACTCACACGAAATAACGTGACCGACCTCGGTTGCGACTGGCGGACATTCCGCACTGTCGTAAAAACAACATTCGGACAGCGACGCAAAACAATCCGAAACTCCCTGCGTGGACTTCTTGCTCCGGGAGCGCCAATGCCCGAATCGCCTCTGTTGGCGTTGCGACCCGAGCAGCTTTCCGTAGCACAGTTCGTTGAACTCACCAACTTAGTTACCTCACACCGTTAACATCTCAACCGGTTATGATGAAAGAGTTCAGCGAAGAATACCTCGAAAAAATTCGCGACATAATTATTCGTCGCGACAACGATGCAGCACACGCCGAATTAGCCGACCTGCACCCAGCAGACATTGCCGAGCTTTACCAGAGCCTCGACATCGAAGAAGCCGAATACCTCTACCAGCTACTTGACGACGACACTGCTGCCGATGTTCTTATGGAGCTTGACGAAGACGACCGTCGAAAGCTCCTCAGCAACATGCCCGCAGAGAAGATTGCACGGCAATTCATCGACCACCTCGAAACCGACGATGCCGTCGACATCATACAAGAGCTCGACGAAGAAGACCGCGACAAAATCCTCTCTCACATCGACGACGTCGAGCAAGCTGGCGACATCATCGACCTCCTAAAATACGACGAAGACACTGCCGGTGGTCTTATGGGCACCGAAATGATTGTCGTAAACGAAAATTGGAGCATGCCCGAATGTATCAAACAGATGCGCATGCAAGCCGAGGACATGGACGAAATCTACAACGTCTACGTCGTCGACAACGACTATCGACTTCGCGGCGTGCTCCCACTCAAAGAACTCATCACCCACCCATCAGTCTCTAAAATCAAGCACGTCATTGAAGAAGACCCCGTGGTGGTAAAAGACGACACTCCTATCGACGAAGTCGCACTCGACTTTGAAAAATACAACCTCGTAGCCATGCCTGTAGTCGACTCCATCGGACGACTGCTCGGACGAATCACCGTCGATGACGTAATGGACAAAGTCCGCGAATCTACCGAGCGAGACTACCAGTTGGCATCTGGTCTTTCCAGCGACGTCGAATCCGACGACACGCTCTTCACTCAGACCAAAGCTCGACTCCCGTGGCTTCTAATTGGCATGATTGGCGGCATCTGCAACTCCCTAATCCTCGGCAATTTTGAATCAGGCATCTCTGCCGACCCCACATTAGCACTCTTTATTCCGCTCATCGGTGGCACAGGCGGAAACGTCGGCACACAGTCGAGTGCCATAGTCGTACAAGGTCTGGCAAACGGATCGATGGACATCCGAAACTCATTCTCCCAACTCCTAAAAGAACTCGGAGTCGGACTCATCAACGGATGCATCATATCGCTCCTGGTCTTCACCTACAACTTTTTCAAACTCGGTGGAGCGCAAGTCACCACGATTGCCGTATCCCTCTCACTCCTCGCCGTAGTCCTTTTCGCGTCCGTTTTCGGAACATTTGTTCCTCTCACCCTCGAACGCCTGAAAATCGACCCCGCTTTGGCCACAGGCCCGTTCATATCAATCACCAACGACATCATCGGCATGGTGATATACATGTCGATTAGCACAATGCTGCTCATGAACCTCGCTGCCTGATTCTCCGCACGAAGCAACACTTTTCAAAGCTACCAAACTCATCAAAACGTATACCTTATGAAACACCTCCTACTACCTGTTGCAGTTGCACTTATTAGCTGCTTCGCTGCCCAAGCCACACCTCCCGAAGGCTGGACTCTCGATTGGGCTGAAGAATTCCACGGAGCCGAACTCGACACTACCGTATGGAGTCTGTGCGACCGTGGCAAAGCCGACTGGTGCAATACCATGTCCGACGCTCCCGACCTCGTAGAAGTACGCGACGGACTACTCATACTCAAAGGACGTGTCAACACCGACACCACCACCGACAAATCACCATTCCTCACCGGTGGCGTATGGACAAAAAACCGCAAAAGCTTCCAACCCGGAGGACGCATTGAAGTTCGCGCTCGACTCCACGGAGCCAAAGGTGCATGGCCTGCTATATGGATGCTTCCATTCGACACAAAAAACAACCAATGGCCAAACGGTGGCGAAATCGACATCATGGAACGCCTAAACAACAACCACAAAGCCTACCAGACTGTCCACAGCCACTACACATACACCCTCAAACAATCTGAAAATCCCCCCCACGGTGGAATAGGTGTAATCGACCGCGACGACTTCAACGTCTACGCTGTCGAAATTGGAGCCGACAGTCTGCGATTCTTCATCAACGATAAGCTCACATTCACATACCCCAAAGTCAACGGTGGTGCCGACGGACAATACCCCTACTACATCCCCATGTACCTGCTCCTTGACATGCAGCTCGGAGGCAATTGGGTAGGCAAAGTCGATCCGGCCGACCTTCCTGTCACTATGGAAATCGACTGGGTGCGCCACTACTTCCCTACAAAAAAATAACGTCCCTCAAACTCATACAGCAAAAGCCCCGAAGCATAGACGATATGCTTCGGGGCTTTGCTTATCATTTCGTTCCGGAAATATATTATCCGGCATCATGGAGTGCGCTTCCTACGCTTCAATCCTCCTTATTGCGATTCTTGGCTTTCGCTTTGTTTTTAGAGGCCGATGACTCTATGTCTTTTTCTTCTTTGAGATCTATCTCATTTTTATCCTTGCCTATCACACGATACTGCAAATAAGCAAGACTCTGATCGGGGAGAACCTTAAACTTTCGTCCTAAGTCCATTCGCCACTTACGATAAATCGACACGATACCTTTCTTGATAAACGCATCTACATACGGATGAACATACATCACAAAGCCCGTCTCATTCAAATCATTCACGAGATAATCCAACTTCTCGCGTAGCTTATCGGTAAACAGCAACGACGGCTGCACCTGACCTTTGCCATAGCACGACGGACAAGTTTCTGTTGTCACAATATCCAAAGCCGGGCGAACACGCTGGCGCGTAATTTGCATCAAGCCGAACTTACTCAATGGCAAGATATTATGTCTGGCCTTATCATTTACCATTATCTCGCGCATATGTTCATAAAGCTTCTGGCGATGCTCCGCCTTGGCCATATCGATAAAGTCGATTACTATGATGCCGCCCATATCGCGAAGGCGCAACTGACGGGCTATTTCATCGGCGGCACGCATATTCACCTCCAGAGCATTACTCTCTTGGTCACTCGTTGCCTTACTGCGATTGCCCGAATTGACGTCGATTACATGGAGAGCCTCAGTATGCTCGATAATAATATATGCACCGCTCTTAAACGAAACGGTCTTTCCAAACGACGACTTTATCTGCTTCGTAATATTGAAGTGATCGAAGATTGGCTCCTCCTTTGAATAGAGCTTCACAATATCCTTGCTCTCTGGAGCTATCAGTTCCACATACTGCGAAATCTGACGATAGGTATCTTCATCGTTCACCCAGATACTTTCAAAATTGGGATTAAACACATCGCGCAGCACACTCACTATGCGACTCTCCTCTTGGAACACCAATGCCGGAGCTTGCACCGTGCGTGCCTTTGCCACTGTATCTTCCCAATACTTCACGAGCGTCTTCATCTCGTGATTAAGCTCGGCTACCCGCTTACCCTCGGCCGAGGTACGGACTATCACGCCGAAATTCTTAGGCTTAATGCTCATTACGAGCTGCCTGAGTCTCACCTTTTCTTCTGTCGTCTTTATCTTCTGCGATATCGACACCTTATCGCCAAACGGGATTAGCACCATATACCGACCCGTAAGCGTTATTTCGGTTGTCAGTCGAGGGCCTTTCGACGAAATAGGCTCCTTGACTATCTGCACCATCAATTCTTGTCCCGGTGTTAGCACTTCGCTTATCGAGCCGTGCTTGTCTATTTCGGGTTGCAGAGTCATTTTTGGTATCGACGGCAGTGTACGCTGCTTCTTGTCGAGCACCTGCGTCAGAAACGACGAATAGGAAGAAAATTGCGAGCCAAGATCCAGATAATGAAGGAAAGCGTCCTTCTCATAGCCAACATTGACAAAAGCGGCATTCAGACCTGGCATAAGTTTCTTCACTTTTGCCAGATAAATGTCGCCAACGGCATAGGCTATATCGCGAGCCTCCTTTTGGAGACTTACCAGACGTGAATCCTCAAGAAGAGCTATCGACACCTCTTTTGGCTGCACGTCTACTATCAGTTCGCTTTGCATTTCCTTAAGTTAGGAATCTAATCTGGTTAGGGGAATAAAAACACAAAGAACAAACGCGATGCGGAATACATACGGAAATGTGCCGCATCATGTTTGTTCTCCGTATTGGGTTTCGGTTCAGAGAATACTGACCACAAGAGTGGCAAGCATACCACGTCGCCTTTCAGCGACTCAGCATCTTACTTCTTCTTGTGACGATTCTTTCTGAGACGTTTTTTGCGCTTGTGGGTAGCCATCTTGTGGCCTTTTCTTTTCTTTCCGCTAGGCATTGTACGCTGAAATTTAAGGGGTTGATGAATATGTTATATTTTCTCACCTGCAGCCTGACGGTTACAGGCATATTTTTTTATTTATGGTTTGTGCGAATATCCTTTAATTACTTCACCTCTTCCATAAACACCTTAGCAGGCTTGAATGCCGGAATCTTGTGTTCGGGGATGATGATAGTAGTGTTCTTAGATATATTGCGTGCAGTCTTTTCAGAACGAGTCTTCACAATGAAGCTACCGAAGCCACGCAGATACACGTTTTCGCCGTGAGCAAGCGAATCCTTAACCACTTCCATGAATTTTTCGATAGTGGCCAATACATTAGCTTTTTCAATGCCGGTGGTCTTGGCAATTTCGTTAACGATGTCAGCTTTTGTCATTTTATTTTTACTTTAATATGAATTAAATGCTTTGATTGATACGCATTTACGCGTAATTTTACGGCTTTCTGCCCGTTTTAGCAAGTGCAAATATCGTATTTTTTTTTCAATTAGATACCATAGTACCCGATTTTTTTGAAATAAATCTCACATTTGCACTATTTTAGAAGTTCGCGTCACTCAAACATCGCGCCTACATCAGACAATCTTGAGGCCACCGCATAGCCATTGCCACGAAACGTATCTTCGCCAAGCAATATCGCACTCCAACCGGCACTTATCGCCCCGGCAATATCAGTTGCCGGATTATCGCCGACCATTAGATGCGACTCAGCATCCATACATCCGCTAATCTGCATCGCATGACGATACAATCTCACATCAGGCTTATTGACTCCGATATCATCGCTCAATACCACCATATCAATATAAGGAGCAAGACCTGCCGACGATATCTTACGATGTTGTACCTCCTTAAATCCGTTACTAAGCACACCCACTCGCGCACCAAGTTCTCGAATCCTTACAAGCAGTTCCACCGCTCCGTCTACCAACCGATGCTCTTCGGCAAGCAAATCGAGATACAACGGATCAAGCACCGTCGAAAGCTTGCGAGCCTCATCATCAGCCATACCGGCCTCTGTCAGCGGACGACGAAAACGCTCCATACGCAAATAGTCGCGCTCGATTTCCGCACGGCTATACTGTTCCCAAAGCCCATGATTGAAATACTCATATCGCTCTATCCACGTATCCACATCAGCAAACACACGGTCAAGCCTCTGCGCCACAAACGTATTCACCAACGCGCTTCGCGAATTGGCCTTAAAATCTATCAGCGTGTCGTCAAGATCCACCCACGCCACTTCTATATTCTTTCCGTTATATCTCATTTACCTTCCACCATTTATACGATATATCATGATCCGTCACCTCTCCCTCAACAGCGCGAAGGCGGCTCACAACCCTTAATGTCACCGGTAAGATTAGCACCTCATAAGCCGTTTTAAGCAACGTCTGTGTCAATATCAGCGTCAATATCTCATCCCACGACAGCACTCCGGCAAATGCCACAGGAAAAAATATAGTCGTATCCACCGACTCGCCCCACAGCGTACTCACTATTGCTCGAACCGAAAAGCCCTTACCACCCATATGATTACGCTTCATTCGGCTCATCACATACGCATTCACCATCGAGCCACACAAAAAAGCCATAAAACTGGCAAAGAAAATTCGCGGCACTGCGCCATACACGCGCTCCATTGCCGACTGCCCGTCCCACGAATCCGCTCCTGGAAGCAATATGCCGGCTTGAAGCAATAGCGTCACCATCAGATTCATCGCAAAGCCAAGCCATATCACAAATCTGGCACGACGAAAACCATAAATTTCGACAATACAATCACTGATGATATACGAAATCGGAAACACTACCACACCTGCCGTAATAGTCAATGGCCCCAATGCCACCGTTTTGATTTCCATCAGATTTGACACTATCAGGCACACGCAAAAAAGCACGGCCAACACCACAAAAATAGGGGAAAAAGATGTACGTTTCATAATCCTTGTTTTTTTGGAGCTACGTCAGTCTCGACGCCTCCCGAGGTTTCAAGCACTCGCGTTATAATTCACTTTTGAGAATGCAAATTTACCTCAAAATCCGCGTTTTACAAACTCATTCTCCCCTTCATGTTAATAAATCGTGGTTAAATAGTGTTGTACGCCTGCCGTCGTTAAGAGCGGTTTTTGTAATTTTGTATCCGATATGACAATTCAGCAATTTCTTACTTTCGACTTCAGCCCTCTTGTATGGGCTCTCGCCGGCACCGCACTACTTTGCGGCATACTTATTATATGTCTATTCATTCCTCGCATCCGACGTGTAGCCAACAAAGCTAACCACGACGACGAAGCTCCCATACCCACCGACGGCTACCCTTCTGTGTCAGTCATCGTCTACTCTCAAGGCGATGGATGGAACCTACGCAACCTGCTCGTGCAAATCCTTGAGCAAGACTATCCCTCTCCGATGGAAGTCATCGTTGTCAACGACGAAAACGCCGACTCCACCGAAGATGTTGTTAGCGAACTCGAACTCAAATACCGCAACCTATACATGACGTTTGCACCTGAGCAGTCGCGCAATCTCAGTCGCAAAAAGCTCAGCATTACGCTCGGACTCAAAGCCGCTCGCTACGACAATGTCATTCTCACTTGTGGCAACTGCAATATTCCATCTCCCCTTTGGCTCCGCCTGATGATGCGCCACTTCATCGACGGCAAAGAAATCGTAATCGGACACTCCACTTTGCGCCCCACCGAAGATGCAAAAACACGACAACTTAGTCGCACCGCATCCTTCGACGCTCAATGGAGTGCCACACGAGCACTCTCCGCGGCCATTGCCGGTCACCCCTTCATGGGCGACGCTTGCAACATCGCTTATTCGCGACGTCTATTCTTTGAGAACAAAGGTTTTTCGAAAACTCTCAACCTCATTTACGGCGATGACGACATCTTCATCAACGAAATCACCGACCGCCACAACACTGCCGTCGAGCTATCACCCGACTCACGAGTTGAATCCCTCGACCCAAACATCAGATACATCCATACCGTACTCAAGCAGCGCCGCCTCTTTACCTCCACATTCCTCCCTCGCTCCCCCTACCTCATGATGGGACTTATCTCCGTCCTCTCATGGTGCATGCTCCTCAGTGCCATAGCGGCATCGCTACTTGCCCTCCCCTCCCTCATCATAGCCGCAGCCATGCTCATACTGCTCCCCACCATCTGCATTCCCGTTATGATATCTTGGCGACGCACAGCTCGCGCTCTCGGACTCCGTCCCCTCTTCACCACACAACCGTTCCTCACACTCTGGCATCCCATCTACAACCTCCGCTACCGACTCCGACACCGTCGCACACGCAACGAAAACTACACCTGGAGTCAAAAAATCTAAACTCCCCCCAACACACCGTAGCAGAGATTAAAAAGCATAAAAAAGCGTTGGTTACACTATGGATAACCAACGCTTTCTTTTTGAGCGGCAAACGGGGTTCGAACCCGCGACCCTCAGCTTGGGAAGCTGATGCTCTACCGACTGAGCTACTGCCGCATTACAACTATGCTCTAAGCGCCAACGCGCTCTTCGACAAAGTTAACCCATTTTTCACACACAAACAAAAAAAAATTCCACTTAGCCGAGAGTCAGCTGCGACAATCCTATGGGAGCAAGTTGCTGGGCTGCATCGCGCAATTCCTCGGCTGTCACGTCTGAGATTCTACGATTTGTAAGTTCACGATTAGGAAGTTCATTGTGATATAGCATTGCACGCGCCATCCCCAGCGCTATACTCTCACGACTATCGGCTGCAACCGACAGCTGACCTATATATTGCCGTTTAGCCGCTTCAAGACGTCGCGGTGTCAACTTATCCGTTGCAAGTCTCGTCAACGTGCTGTCTATAATTCGACGACAGCGATCAACATCTTCAGGGTCACACCCATAATATATCGACAGCAATCCGCAGTCCGTATACAGCGTCGGCGATGCCTCGACAGAATACACCAATCCTCTACGCTCGCGCATCTCCACATTAAGCATCGAATTCATTCCCGGCCCTCCGATTATATTGGTCAGCAACGCCGTAGCAAATCTATCTTCACTATACATCGACCCGATTCTACCGCCTACCACCGTATGCGCCTGATGGCTGCCCACATCGCAACGACGGATAAATGGATCCACCGTCACAGGCACGCGCCTTTCCGTCAATCCGTCGGCATGATGCATATGCCCGAAATAGCGCATGGCAT
Source organism: uncultured Bacteroides sp. (assembly GCA_964416545.1). GTDB lineage: Bacteria > Bacteroidota > Bacteroidia > Bacteroidales > Muribaculaceae > Paramuribaculum. Next base: position 27,623 of record CAYQEN010000020.1, read on the forward strand.
ATCGTTCAAACCGACCAACAGATTCGCGACCGAGATAGAACAGCACCATCCGTCCTGGCGTATAGCGCGACGACAGATACTCCCTGCACACCTCCGAACTGAAACCACGCAGCGTATCGAGTCTGCCCAATATATTATGTCCAAGACTGCTACCTGCAAATATCAGATCATCAAAATCGTCAAACACAGCCTCCGACGGCATATCGAGATACGAATTTATCTCATCGGCCACTACATCGCGTTCCTTATCTATCTCCGATTGCGGAAATCGCGAGCCACACACCAAATCGGCTATCAGATCCAATGCTCTGCCGAGATTTCCGCCTGGGAATATAGAATAGACCGCAGTGGCCTCTTTCGTAGTATAAGCATTTAGCTCGCCACCCACAGATTCCATCCTGTTTATTATATGCCACGAGCGTCTACGATCTGTTCCTTTGAAAATGGTATGCTCCACAAAGTGAGCCAATCCTTCCTGCTCCGACGTTTCATCGCGACTTCCGGTATCTACCACAAGTCCGCAATATTCTGCTGCCGTATCAATATTGCAACACACACAGCGCAGTCCGTTTGGCAATACAAATGAGCTATATACGTTTGTCTTCATACAAATACCCGCCACTGTCGGGTTACGGCAGCAGCGGGGAATATATTGGTTTGTTTTCTTCTGATATTACTGACGGCCGGAAGTTGCCACCGAACGGTCAATCTTGCTCACAAGACCCTGAAGCACCTTACCCGGGCCGAGTTCTACAAATTCGGTTGCTCCGTCGGCTATCATATTCTTCACCGACTGAGTCCAGCGCACCGGAGCTGTAAGCTGAGCCACGAGATTTGCCTTGATTTCATTGGGGCAAGTATGAGCTTTTGCGTCTACATTCTGATAAACCGGGCAACGAGGTGCCCTAACTTCTGTATTTTCGATAGCTTCTGCGAGTTCGGCGCGAGCAGGTTCCATGCAGGGCGAATGGAACGCACCGCCAACCTTCAGCTTGAGTGCACGCTTTGCACCGGCGGCAAGAAGTTTTTCACAAGCAGCATCGATAGCTTCGATTTCGCCTGAAATCACAATCTGACCCGGGCAGTTATAGTTTGCGCAAACTACCACTCCTTCTATCGACGAGCAGATTTCTTCAACTGTTTCGTCAGGAAGTGCGAGTACAGCGGCCATAGTCGACGGCTTCAGTTCACAAGCCTTCTGCATTGCGCGAGCACGGGCGGCAACAAGGCGAAGTCCGTCTTCAAACGACAATGCTCCGGCTGCTACAAGTGCCGAAAATTCACCGAGTGAGTGACCGGCCACCATATCGGGTGCAAATTCTTCACCCATAGTCTTTGCGAGTATCACCGAGTGAAGGAATATAGCAGGCTGTGTCACCTTTGTCTGCTTCAACTCTTCATCTGTGCCTTCAAACATTATATCGGTAATGCGGAAGCCGAGTATCTCGTTTGCTTTTTCAAACATTGCGCGTGCCTCTTCGTTGGTATCATAGAGGTCTTTACCCATTCCTACGAACTGGGCTCCCTGACCGGGAAATACAAATGCTTTCATAAATTTATTTTCTTAGTTTTCACTTATTCAGACCGCAAATTTACAAAATTTCCATAAACCATTGGATTCTTATCCGACAAATCACTATCTTCGCTTTTCGATATTCTATTATACTCATAATAAAAATCCTCATTTTCTTGTCTATGATACATGCTTTCTTGGGACTCGGTTCGGCCGAACTCATTGTCATCGTCCTCGTCGTGCTTCTCCTATTCGGCGGACGGAAGATTCCGGAACTCATGCGCGGACTTGGCAAGGGCATTCGCTCGTTTCGCGAAGGTATAAACGACATTTCCGACGAAATCAACACCGACCCATCGAAAAAGAAAGACTGATGGACTCTTCTTCGTCGACCGGCGGCGAAATGGACTTTTGGGAACACGTCGACGCGCTGCGCAGTGTACTACTCCGCTCCACTGCGGTCATTGCCGCGATTTTTATCGTCGTATTGGTGACTATACCTCATCTTTTTGACCGATTCATCCTCGCTCCTTGTCGTTGCGACTTCCCGCTCTACCATCTTCTCAATGGTATGAATGGCGGTTTTATGACTCCCGATTTTTCGACTTCGGATTTCCATGTCGAACTCATCAACATCAGGCTTGCCTCGCAATTTCTCACCCACGTATCCGTTTCGCTATGGCTCGCCGCTATTGTTTCCACCCCGATTATTCTCTACTTCTTGTGGCAATTCATTGCCCCCGCGCTTTACGTCCATGAACGTCGTGCCGTTGGCAGAGCTTTTACCGGCGGAGCTCTACTCTTCTACCTCGGCATGGCGACCGGATATTTTATCGTTTTCCCCATCACTCTACGCTTCTTGGCCGAATATCAAATCAGCTCAATGGTGGTCAATCAGATTTCGCTCGACTCCTACATCGACAATTTCATGATGCTGATTCTCATAATGGGGCTCCTTTTCGAGCTCCCTGTCGTAACATGGATATTGGGACAATTCGGACTCCTCACTCGCGCCACATTCCGACGCTATCGTCGCCACGCCATAGTTGCATTGCTTATCCTCGCCGCTATTATCACCCCCACTGGCGACCCTTTTACTCTCTTTATTGTATTTCTCCCCATTTATGCCCTTTGGGAGATTGGCGCACTACTCGTACCTTCTGATTGTCAGTCGTCACAATCGCAGTCACAATCGTAATGCACGAAATGCGACCCGGAATGACAGAAATGCAATGTTCTGTCCACTACTATATGGCGCGATGCCATGGCTGCTATCTCCGACACCTCATGCGACACAAGCAACACCGTTGTCCGTCCGGCTATATCCTTCATCAAATCATATATGTGGTGTTCGAATCGCTTATCCACGTAGCTCAATGGTTCATCGAGCACCAGAACTTCTGGCCACGATACCAATGCTCGTCCGAGCAACGCACGTTGTAGCTGACCGCCCGACAGCCGTCCGAGTCCGCTCGCACCATATGCGCTCATCCCCATCAGGTCAAGCATTTCGTCCACACGCTGCGCCACTTCAGCTCGGCTCAAACCCTTTTCCGACAGTAATCCCGATGCCACCACCTCGCGCACCGTTATCGGAAATCGCGAATCTATCATATTTTTTTGTGGCAGATATCCCACCCCGAGTCGGTCCACAGGATTTCCATCGGCATAATACGCCACTCGTCCGCTCGTAGGCATCAATAGTTTCAATATTATGCGTAGCAGAGTTGTCTTACCGCCTCCGTTTGGACCAGTGATAGCGATAAAATCGCCACGATTCACTTTCAGATTTATATCGTGGAGCACCACACGCTCGTCGCGCACCATCGACACTCCGTCAAGACTTATTATCGTATTCCTATCCATTACTTCGTTTGAGCTACCGCAGTTGCTATCTTTATCATTTCTCCCGACCAGTCATACGACAGTGGATTTATCTCTACCATACGACTTCCCGTCTGCTTTGCCACCGACTCCGACCGTCCTGCATCCGAATCAGGCTGAATGAAAAACACCGCACCACCATGCTGCCGTGCCTCATCTATCTTTTGCTTAAACGCTGCCGCCGACAGCTCCTTATTCTCTGCTCCGATTGCTATTTGGTTCAGATCATAATCGCGAGCAAGATAACTCAGCGACGGATGCCACACCAAAAACGAAGTCCCCTTCATCGGACGCAATATTGAGTCCATCTGCTCCGCCACGGCATCAATTCGCGCTATCAGACTATCATACCGCTCTTTATGGCATTCTCCCCCCTCCATTTCCACCAATGCGTCATACATATTTTTGGCCACCACACGCATATTTGCAGGCGAAGTCCACACATGCGGATCATATTCATGTTCGTGATTATGAGTGCAATCACCGCCGGCATGTGCACCGCCGGCTATCATCGTTATCCCATTCCTGCAATCCACCGTCCGAATATCCGCGCCCGACTCCTTAAGCCGCGCTATAAGATTATCCTCAAACGCACCCGAACCGATTGTGAAAAACACCTTACTGCGCTCCAACAATCCCAACGTCGACACCGATGGATCAAAACTCTCCGGATCCGCTCCTTTGCCTACGATACTCACCACATCCATCTTGTCACCAACTATTTGCTCCAACAGATATCGTTGCGGCTCGATACTCACCACAAGCACATCCTTATCACTTTCCTTACTGCGACCACACGACAACATCATCATTGTCGACATCAATATCATCAATATCTTCTTCATACTCCGTACACTACTCGTTTCATCGATTCGGCAGCAGCCTCAAGATTCACCCCGGCCTCACTCGTCATCAGCATTAGTGGCACCTCCGACAATCCGGGAGCGTATGGTGGCTGTACATATTCAAACGCTTCATGAGCCACAAATCCGCAACGCTTGTAAAATTCTATACGCCTGCGAGCATCTTCACCCACCGACGGAAGTTCCACTTCCAATACCACAGGACGGTCGCTCTTGCCCACCAACGCCGCGATAGCCTTTGAGCCAATTCCGCCACCACGCTCTGCAGCATTAATCGCAAAATGCTCTACATACGTCACCTCCGGCAGGCTCCAGGCTGTAATAAATCCAACACCCTTGCCATTTCTACGCACCACGTTAAACGTCAGCGGATGACTCTCTTCTTCAGCCTTACGCACTATATCCGACCACTCGCGACGCTCCTCTGGCGGAAACGATTCAAGATATATCCTCTCCATCGCCAGCATTTCATCAGGCACACGTTTTCCATCAACAAGTCGTATCATATCCTTTGGTATCAACAAATTCACTATCGGTCTAAACAACAGTGGCAACAACACGGCACCCACAGCATCGGCCACGAGATCAAGCTCATCACCCGACCGTCCGAGTCCCATTACACTCTGCGCCACCTCTATCAGCCCGCCAAACAGCACACTGACTATACACGCCACAACCCACACTCCATAACGCGCAGGACGCTCGCCACGTCGCCGCGACTCATCCCACCACAACGCTGTTGACAATCCGCCAAACATCAATGCGTGAACCACCTTGTCAGCATTTTCAAACAGAGGAAAATTCTCCGGAGCCGACACATCCGGTAGCAATGTCAGCAACATGATTGCCACAACTACCACACCTGAAACAACATACGGCGGCAACTTATCCAACGCCGCGCTCAACTTACCTAAATTCATCATACTAACGCAAAATTACAACATTCCACCCACACCCCAAATACCAATCCGCACTCTCATCCCCCCAAACCCCTCCTTTTTTTTCATCAAGCGACCAAAAAGATTGCTTAACCATCATTGCCATATTGTGAAAAAGGGTTAACTTTGCATCTCCAAAGCGTTATGCGCCAAAACTAAGCACATAATCATCTAACTATCAATTATAACAAAGGCTATGGACTTTACATGGTTAACTAACCTAATCGGTCCGGGTAGCACATCGTTGGCAAGCACGATTGTCCTTTTCTCTTTCGTCATTGCTGCTGGCGTGTTCCGCGGCAAGCTCAAGCTCGCGGGTGTATCGCTTGGCGTTACATTTGTGCTCTTTGTAGGCATCATCATGGGTCACTTCGGCTACATCGTAAATGCAGAAGTTCTCCATTTTGGTCGCGAATTTGGTCTTATTCTATTCATCTTCTCT
>CAYQEN010000021.1:0-33024 GCA_964416545.1 uncultured Bacteroides sp.
AGTCGAGGATATTCGGCTAAATATTGCCGACCTAACGGAGTTAATTTGGCGGCTTTTGATAGTTTAACTCGCTTCATTGTTCAACGATTGTTGTTTCTTAGAGTAGACCTTTTCGCGACGAATGATGCAGCGTTTGCCCGAATATGCCGTGCCGTCCGATACGCGGAGGTTGTAAAGCCGTTTGAGCGACACGCCCACCAGCTCTGATGAAACATATCGCCATGAAGTTATGAAATTGTAGGGGCAATTCAAAATAATATCGGTATATTTGGGATATTAATGAAATCAGAAGAATTAAATAAGATGGAAATGGGAAAAAACACAATAGACACGAAAAATCAAGTGCTTTCAAAGATAAAATTCATGAAGCAAGAGGATTTATCGAGAGTGCTTAATGGGGCGTATATAGCTCAGAGATTCTTTGGAAAGTCCAGTTGTTGGTTTAGCCAAAAGCTGAATAATAATATCAAAAATGGGAAACCGTGTGAGTTCTCGCAAGAAGAATTGAAGACGCTAAGCATAGCTCTTCATACTATAGCAATTGAGTTGCAAGACTTGGCTGATGAATTGCAAAGTTGAAAATGAATTACCGGTATTAATGGAATTAATTTGTCTTATAATTTTTTTGAATGCGGTAGAAAATAATATGTGTTGACGGAGGATTATGTCGAAGAGCGGATTGAGAAAGCAGCTTGCTCAGATGTCGCGAGAGCAGATAGTGGAGCTGATGGTGGAGCTTTATGATGCCCGTCGGGAGGCGAAGGATTATTTGGACTTTTTTGTGAATCCCGATATAGATGGCAGACTCGATAAGGCTCGCGTCGGTATAAAGAAGGAGTTGATGCGATCGTCGAAGGGGCGCAATAAGGCTCGTATCAGTAGAGTTCGTCGCTATATAAAGGATATATCATCGCTAAATCCCGGGGTGGAGCCTGTGGTGGAAATAATGACTTATGCCGTTGAAACGGCTTGCAGTGTCGGGAATAGGATGTGGATAAAGGATTCGACCCAACAGGCTTTCGCCAAGCTGATGGCAGATACGCTACTGATTGCGGAGGATGATTTCGCTCTGAAGCGTATGGAAAAGGCTGTAGGCGCGATGGATAGTGAGCGCGTTTATGCGTCGGAGTTTCGCGAATTGATGATGCAGACGCTCGAAGGGGTGAAGGACGGGTTATAGTCTCTGTCCAGTCATACGAAAATATTTGTCGAGAACGAGTAGGGATATGATGTGCTCGCGTTGGTTGTCGCGGAACGGCTCGACGAATTTGTGGGCGTTGTCGATGATGGCTTGTGCTTCGAGAGGGTGGCTGTTGTAGTAGTCGAGCTTTTCTTTGAGGTCGGAAAAGTCGGGTTTGATTTCGATGTAGTGGTAGTCGGGGATAAGTGTGCCTTCCATGAACCACGTTTCGCAGGTGGGTCGTGGCATTACGGCAATTGAGTTTGATGACATAATCCACTTGAGATTGCTTGCTACGTCGTTGCCTTCGAGAGCCATAATGTAGCGGTAGTCGAGGTGCTGATTAATGGTCAGTTTTGGAGTAATCCATTCGGGACGATGGGGATGGCGACTGACGTCGCCACAGTTGCAAATGTTACTACCGAAATACATTTCCATGAATGTGGCTCTGGATTCTTTACCACTGATTTTTCCTCGGAAAATAGCAGAGGGGAGTTTGTCGGCAAAAGATTTGCGGTCGTTGACGAAAATGAAGTGACGGACTTTGTCGAGCTTCATGACAACGGAGAAGTCGTTGATGCAATTCAGCGGACGGCTTTTGACAATGGATGGGCATGGCGGGACGTAGGTGACGTCGCCGGGGCAGAAATTCCATTTCAAGTGTCCAGGAAAGCAACGCAGGTATTGGTCGGTGTCGAAGAAGTAGACGGTCTGATGCTTAGGAATCTTATTGTCGGTGATTCGCTCGGCTGCGGCATGAAGATTGATGGTTGTGTTCAGCTTGCAGTAGTAGTCGACACGTTGTTGGATGTAGTCGAAATCGCTGCGTGAGCGAGCTTTATTGATGAGCTGCTTACGGTGGAAGCGGAGAATCGTGGCAGGTATGAGCAGGCGACTATATCCGCGCAAAAAGTAGAGCAGTTTTGAGTTTTTCCCACTGCGTAATTTGTAGGTGATGGATGTTTTCATTGTGCCGATTGCTTGATGTAGGTGTTTGCAGCTTCGGCGCATCGCTCGCCGTCGACGGCCGCAGAAACTATGCCACCGGCATAGCCAGCGCCTTCACCGCATGGGTATAGGCCTGCAATTTCGATGTGTTGCAGGGATTCAGCATCGCGCGGTATGCGGACTGGTGCTGAGGTGCGGGTTTCGTCGCCGAGGAGGATGGCTTGGTCGGTGAGGAATCCGCGATTTTTGCGCCCGAATTCTTCAAATCCTTTTTGCAGTCGTTGGGCAATTGAGGACGGGAGAAGGAGGTCGATGCGTGCGGGGTGGATGCCCGGTGCGTAGGATGTGGGGGGGAGAGAAGTGGACGGACGACCGGTGACGAAGTCGGTCATGCGCTGAGCAGGAGCGTTTTGCGATCCATCGCCACGGTCGGCAAAGAATGTTTGTTCGATTTGCTGCTGGAAGTACATCATTTTTAGCGGGTCGCCGTCGGGACGGTCGGGGATGTCTTCCGGAAGGACTTCGACGACCATTCCAGAATTAGCCCATCGGCCCCCACGACTTGAGGATGACATTCCGTTGACAACCATTTCGCCGGGAGAGCTTGCCGCGGGAATGATGACTCCTCCGGGGCACATGCAGAATGAGTAGACAGCGCGATTTTCGACACGTGTGAGCATGGTGTATTCGGCAGGGGGGAGGAATTTTCCGCGCCCTTGCGGATTGTGGTAGCGGATACGGTCGATAAGAGCTTGAGGATGTTCGAGTCGAACGCCAACGGCGATGCCTTTGGGCTGTAGCGAAATGCTTTTGGCGACGAGCATTTTGTAGACGTCGCGTGCGGAGTGGCCTGTGGCGAGTATGACGGGTCCGAGGAATGTTTTTCCGTCGGCAGTGATGGCTCCCGTGGCATTTCCGCCGTCGATGATGAGGTCGGTAACTTTTGTAGAGAAGTGGACTTCGCCACCGCATCGAATGATGGTTTTGCGGATGGCTTTGATGACTTCGGGGAGCCGGTCGGTGCCGATGTGTGGGTGGGCGTCGGAGAGGATTTCGGCTTTAGCTCCGTGCATGTGTAGGATTTCGAGGATGTGGTCGACGGATCCGCGTTTTTTGCTACGAGTGAAAAGTTTACCATCGGAGTATGCTCCAGCGCCACCTTCGCCGAAGCAGTAGTTGGAGTCGGGGTTTACTTCGGCACGTCGGGCAATTGCAGCCATGTCGAGGCGTCGAGAGTCGACGTCTTTGCCACGTTCGAGAATGATGGGCTTTATTTTTCGCTCAATGAGACGAAGCGCGGCGAAAAGCCCCGCGGGCCCGGCTCCGACAATAATACATGTCGGAGCATTGTCGGGGATGGGGGAGTAGGATGTTTCGGCGTCGTAAATCCGTGTTGGCGGTTGCTCGTCGACCCAGACTCGAACCGTGAGCATGACCATGACCTTTTTCTGTCGTGCGTCGATAGATCTTTTGAGGGTCTGTATAGATTTGATGCGGTTTGCATCTATGTCGATAATGCGACTCACTTCGGCGGTGAGCAGCATGTCGGTTGCGGCAGTGCGCGGATCTAAACGTAGCTGAAGGTCGTGGGTCATGATTGGCGGAGGGGTGATTATTCGCGGTTGTATTTAACGTAGGTCTGCGGTTGAGGATTGTATGTTTCGTCGTCCCACAGAGAGGAAGAAATCATGAGGTCGGCGCTGATGCGGTTGCACGCAATGGGAACGTTGTGGAGACGGCACTGGCGCAACAACATCTGGATGTCGGCTTCGTGGGGCTGAGCGTTGAGGTCGTCAATGAGGAATACGGCAAGGTCGATTTCGTGGCGAACAACCATAGCCGCAATTTCAGCATCACCCCCCATAGGTCCGGAGTTCATGCAGGTGACGTCGGCTTTGATGCCCATGTCTTCGAAAGCTTTACGGATAAGTCCTCCTGTAGTGCCTGTGCATACGATGTGGTGGGCAGAGAGGAGAGAAGCGTTGTATTGCGCCCAAGAAACCATGTCGGCTTTGCGCTGGTCGTGGGCAACGAGAGCTATAGTAAGACGTTTTTTCATTGGTTGATTGGTTTGGTAGTTTGAGAAATGTTGTTTGTAGATATTTTGGATTTTTCTTTATGAGAAATTACTATCAGAGTGACTATCGCAAAGATGAATGCAATGCAGTCGGAGGCTGCCATTGAAGCCCATACACCGTCGATGGCAAAGAAGCGGGGGAGTATGATGAGGAAGGGGATGAGAAAAAGTAGTTGTCGGGTGAGTGACAGGAAGATAGAGATTTTTGGCTTGCCTACACTCTGAAAGAAATTCTGAATGATAATCTGGCATCCTACCATAGGGTAGAAGAAGAAGTAGATGCGTGCGCCGTGGTTGGCAATGTCGATAAGTGCGCGGTCGGTGGTGAAGAGCGAACTGATTTGTTCGGGGAAGAGCTCGGTGATAATCCATCCGACGGTGGTGATGGTGACTCCGAGGCATATGCCGATGGAGAGGGTGCGTCGGACGCGCTGCATGTGTCCGGCACCGTAGTTGAAGCCGAGGATGGGCTGCATGCCTTGAGTGACTCCGAAGACAATCATGACGAAAAACATCGTGGTGCGGTTGAGTATTCCGTAGGCTCCGACCGCAAGATTGCCGTCGGCACCACCGTAGTCGAGTAGTGCTTTATTGATGAATATGACGACTATGCAGGCGCATATATTCATGAGGAACGGTGATAGCCCGATGGAGTAGGCACGACGGGCGATGGCCGGCGTGAACCAACGAGCGTGCCACTTGAAGTGGACGAAGCTTTTGCGAGAGAGAAAGTGGTAAAGAACCCAAGCGCATCCGGCACTCTGACCGACGATTGTGGCGAGCGCAGCTCCTCGGATGCCCCATTCGAAAGCAAATATGAAGAGAGGTGCGAAAATTATGTTTACGCCTACAGATAGAAGCGCAGAAATCATGGCTTTTTTGGGGTAGCCTGTGGCACGCATGATGTTGTTGAGACCAATGAAGAGGTAGGAAATTGGTGTGCCGTATAGGATGACCCGCATGAACTCGCGTGCGTATGGGAGAGTTTCGGGTGTCGCTCCGAAGAATAGCAGGATATCATCGAGGAAAATGAGCGTGAGCCCACCAAAGAAGAGCGAGTGGAGTAAGCAGAGCAGAGCGACATTATTGACTACATCGGTGGCTCGCTCAATGTTTTTCTGACCGAGGAAAATAGAAGAGATGGTGGCACCGCCGACGGAGATTAGTGTACAGAAGGCGATGACGAGGTTCATCAGAGGGAATGTGATGGCGAGTCCGGCGATAGCCATAGGCCCGACGCCACGTCCAATGAAAATGCTGTCGATGATATTGTAGAGCGAAGTCGCAACACTGGCAATAATGGCCGGAACGGAATATTGTATCAGCAATTTTCCAATAGGCTGCGAGCCGAGTGTCATCGGAGAGTTGGCTTTGGCTGCTGTAGACATATATACACGTGTTAGATATAATGCAAAATTAACTATTGTTAGAACAACAATAAGAGCCGCAAGTATTAATTTTGTGAAAAAATTTAATCAATGAACAGATTCGGAGCCCTTTTCGACCTCGATGGAGTGCTGATAGACAGCGAAACCATATATACTGAATTTTGGAGAGATATCGACCGCCTGTATCCTACGGGAGTGGAGAATTTTGCGATAGCAATAAAAGGAACGACGCTGGCGTCGATTTCGCAATATTTTCCCGATCCGGTGGTTTGGGAGGATATTAAGTCGCGTCTGCGCGAGTTTCAAGATAAGATGTCGTTTCCGGTGTATCCGGGAGTGATAGAATTTTTGGAGTCGCTTGAAGAAGCCGGATTCCGTATGGCAGTCGTGACAAGTAGCGACCCCACAAAAATGGAGCGACTGTGGGCCAGTGTACCTGAGCTACGTCGCTTTTTCGGTGAGGTGATAGATGGCCGTAAGGTGGAGCGTTCGAAGCCAGATCCGGAGGGATATCTGACGGCAGCGGCGGCGATAGGGTGTAAGCCTGAGGATTGCTTTGTGTTTGAGGATTCGCTTCAGGGTCTTCGTGCCGGTCGAGCATCTGGAGCAACGGTGATAGGGGTTGCCACGACTTATTCAGCAGCCGAGGTGTCGCCCCTGTCGGACAGAGTGGTGTCGGCAATAGCTGAGCTTACGCCCGCCGAGCTATTGGCAATGAAGTAGCGACAAACGATATTATAAAAAATAGATGCGCCCCGACAAAGGATTATCCTATTGTCGGGGCGCATACAGTTATGTAGTGGTTAGTAGTCGATGTATTTTACGTTGTTTTGATGGAGAGGAGAAATGATAGTAGCATGGTAATTAAGTCAAGGAGAAAAACAGTATTAGTTAATAGTAGTAAGGGTATCAGTTAATAGTTAGATTTTTAGCACCATTGCAGATTCTGATATTTACGGCACCACCGTTTGGTGGACAGTTGAAAGACTTGATGTTGACGTTGCCGCAATTGAGGTTGGCAACGGTGGAGTCGGGGAGAGTGTAATTAAATATGTCGATCGATGAGTTGACGCTATGTGAGAAGTTGTAGTTGATATGGTAGTTGATGGATTCGAGAGTGTGTATGTGGGAGTTAATGCAGTCGATGTTCATATTGACGTAGCCATTTCTGTTGCGATACTTGTAGGCAACGTTGTCGGGGTTGTCGATGGAGAATCGAACAGAGTCGAGACTGCAATCGGAGAAACGGATGGAGTCGGTGTAGGCGAGGGTAATGGCTCCGTGGTTGAATTTGGCAATTTCGAGTTTGAGGTGGTTTGATGGATCGTAGAATGATTTTGGAATCGATGGGAGGGCAATGGTGAGCGGCTCTGATGAGCGAATGCTGAACCAACGACATAGGGCTGATGGTTTGACATCGGCAACGGTGGGCTTTAGGTCGATTGAAATAATAGTAGTGTCGGATGTCTGCTCGATGGAAATGAGCTTTATGAGTTCTTCGGGACCGCTGATGGTCGGAGTGGAGTCGGACTTGGTGATGATAACCGAAATGTCGGGGTCGTTGATGTAGCGGTTGGTGTTTTCATCGGGCTTGAGACTGCGGATGATGAGATGGTCGACTCCGTTTATCGGGCGACTGACGTTGTTGCCTGAGAGCGTAATCAGTCGGTAGAAAGAGTCGTCAGCGGAGATATGGCTTAAGACGGTAAGTATAGTCAGTATGATGGCCAATGCGATGAATGGAATGGCTATGATGAAGTAGGAAGAACGTTTCATTGCTGAGAGAATTTGGAGTTGGTGAGAAATGTTTGGTATAGATTGCGGAGTTCGTCGGGCGAAACTCCAATTGATTTTAGAAGCGCAAATGTGCGACTCATTTCGTTGTCGAAAAAGTGGCGTTTTCGCATTTCTATAATCTTATCTTGAGCTTCGGAGCATACGAAGAACCCGATGCCACGGCGATTGTAGATGATCTCTTCGCGGACAAGGAAGTCGAAAGAGCGCATGACTGTGTTGGCATTGACTTCGACTGTAGCAGCGTATTCTCTGACCGATGGAATGCGTGCTTCAGGAGGGTATGTGCCGTTGGAAATTTCGTCCATGATGCGCTCTGCAATCTGGAGGTATATGGCAGTGCCTTTGTTGTCGAAGTTCATATGTTTACCATTTTAAGATGATTTCGGAACTGCGGAATCGGAAGTAGGCTAAGATGGTGGTGTATAGGTAGGTGAAAGCTGCAAGCAGATTGACGAACAGGGTGGGAGAGGTGTGCTCGTGGATGTCGAAATAACCGAATGTCAGCTCGTGAACGTAGGCAACGGTGATGAAAATAATACACAATGTAGTAGCACCGCCGATGACAAAAGTCTTGATGAAAGAGTTTTTAGGCCATATCGTGCTACCGAGAACGAAGAATGACTGAAAGGCGAAGATGATAGACGGAATGACGTGGAACGGATTGAAATCCGAGTAATGATTGTAGTAGTATGGGATGCTTTGAACAAGCGGGAGTATGGGGGTATGGTTGACATCGGCATAAATGTAATTGAGAATGAGGACGCGGATGTAGTCGATACATATGTAGGTGAGAGAAAACAGGACATAGACCGACAGGGTGTAGATGATCCAGCGTGCGAGGAATTTTTCGGCTGCTGTGGCAGGAATCATGAGAGTGTTGAGTCGCTTCTCTTTGGAACTCATGAATCCGGCCGTGAATGATGCGCTGATGCAGCTGAAACCCGTGAGTGTTAAGCAGTATAATCCCCATAGATTGCTCCATAGCAAGTCGGTGTCTGTGCTGAATTCGTTTTGTGCTCGCTGGACGTATCTGTCCGGACTATCAGCAACAGTGAAAAATGCTATGATAACAGCAGTGATGCCAATCATAACACCGAGTTGTAGCAGGATGGAACGGCGATTTTCGGTGATAGTGAGTATAATCATTCGCCAGAGTCTGGCGATGGAGAAAGAATCGGACTTGTTCATGACAGTATGGTGGAAGGTTGAAGAATAGAGTTGATGAGCTCGGGTTGGGTCTGCGCAAATTCGAACAGGCTTTCGAGATTGATTGCGGTATCGATGTCGTCGGTGTTGCGTAGGATGACGTTGTAGCCGCCGAGCGATGGCTGAGCAAATAGAGCGTCGGCCGGAGGTGTTGAGCCGGAGACGTTGTGGAAGGAGAGTCGTGAGGATATTTCGCTGATAGAGTTGTTGAGAATAATATTGCCGTTGCCAGTCATGATGATGTGGTCGAGAAGACGGTCTATGTCGCGCACTTGGTGGGTGGAAATAATAATTGTGCGCTCGTCGTTCATGGTTGAGGCAATGAATTTGCGGAATCGGCTCTTTGCCGGAATGTCGAGCCCGTTTGTAGGTTCGTCCATTAGTAGCAGTGATGTGTTGCATGCAAGGGCAAAGCACATGAATGCTTTTTTCTTTTGTCCCATCGAGAGCTCGCCGAGGTGAATGTCGGTAGTCATGTCGAATGTGGCGAGATGGCTCTTGAGGTCGTCGGCGCTGAATCGAGGGTACATGCGTGAGTTGACTTTGAGGTATTTTTCGAGCGTGATGTCGGGCAATGAAAATTCTTCGGGGAGAATGAAGATTTCTTCGAGCGTTGAAGGTCGACGCTTCACTGTATCGACACCGTTGAATGTGATTTTACCTGCTTGCGGAGTGAGAAGGCCAGCAATGAGGTAGAGTAGCGTGGATTTGCCGGCACCGTTGGGTCCGAGGAGTCCATAGATGGCTCCGGCATCAAGGGAAAGATTCAAGTCGGTATAGACCTGATGTTTTGCGTAGGCAAATTTGAGATGTTGAATACTTAGCATAGTGTATTAGTATAATAGTATACTGCAAATGTATGATACATATTTTATATATCCAAATGTTTTTTTCGAAAAAAAGTATAGAAAAAAGACGCCGGAGGTGAACCGACGTCTTATAAAGGTGTGAATGAGGATGATATGTGATAATCAGATTATGAACGGGAGATGCGTAGACCTGCAGAAGAAAGGTTCATTTCGACGAATCGTGCACGCGGATTGGGTGTATTAGCAGAGAGAGTTTCGCGAATGCGTGCGGCAGCTTCGGGGTCTTTGGCAACCATATAGAGGAATCCTCCCCCTCCGGCTCCGGGAAGTTTGAGACCGAGGGTATAGTCTTCGATTTGTCGGATGATGGCTTCGACAGCAGGCGGATTTGTACCGGCGTCGAGCTTTTTGTTGAGCATCCAAGAGCGGCCAACGAGGTGTCCAAATCGAGTGAAGTCGCCACGCTGTATGGCATCGTTCATATCGATAGCGTGGTATTTCATGTCGTCAAGCAGTCGGAGATGTGCCCCGGAGTTGAGGAACATGCCGCGAACGATTTCGGACAGGATGTTTTTGGCAGTGCGCGTAATGCCTGTGTAGTATAGCAGGTGGCATCGTTGCGTTTCGGTGTCGGTGAAAATGTCGCCGGGAAGCCAACGGGAGAGTGGAGTCTGATTGAGTCCCGGTGCGGTCTGGAGTAATTTTACACCACGCAGAACGCCTCCATATTGGTCTTGCCATCCTCCGCCAGTGGTGAGGAGCTGTTCGAGAGCGAGGGTTTTGTTGCATGTTTCGGTGGCGTCCCACGCGAGAGAGCAGAAGTCGCTGAGTGCACCGAGAACTGTGGCAGCAAGAATAGAGCTTGTGCCGAGTCCGGATCCGGCCGGTACGGCTGATAGAAGCGTAATCTCAATGCCAGAGCCAAAGTCTTGGAGTTGTTGGCGAAGAGTGGGGTAGTTGTGTTCGGAGAATCCGGGGGCGAAGCCGGCAAGAGCAAGTGCTGCTTTGGGTATTGAGAAGGGGGAGCCGACACGGTGGAACTGCGTGAGTTCGTCGTAGTCGGTGATGATTTCTGATGCGCCCATGTCGATGGAGCGTATGACGATGTGCGGCTCTCGACAAGGTTTGACAAATGTCTGAATCGGCGGCTGTCCGTTAAGCTCGACGGCGAGGTTGACAACGTTGCCACCGGTAGAGATAGAGTAGGGCGGTGTGTCGGTCCATCCTCCGGCGAGGTCGATGCGCAACGGTGTGCGAGCCCAAACTATTTGGTCGGAATGGACACCCATGCGAGGCGAGCTTTTAGTTTGGTTCGTTTCGGCAAGGATGCTTGAGCGCAGTACGTAGAAAGCTTTCTTTTCTTCGTCAGTGTTGCCGGTGAGGCGAGAGCGCAACATGAATGAGCGCATGCGAGTAATGGGGTCGGCAGTGTCGGCTACGGGTGATGGTGCCGGAACTCCAATTCGGTTCATTCGCTCGGATAGGTCGGCTAAGTCGAGCTGATAGAATACGCTCTTTTCGTAGTTGGAACCCATACCTTCGATGTTGGCAGCTTGAAAGCGTTCGCGCTGAGAGAGGAGTCGTTTCAGATTTGCTGAAGCGGTAATTTCGTCGGCCGAAATGCGTTGAGCGTTTTGCCAAATTTCTTTGCCTTGCAGGTTTTTAGGGTCGGAAATCATCCATCGGATAACATCGGCCATGTTTTGACCAGCGGATACGATGGGGAATATAGGGGCGTTTTGGATATCGGACGATGGAATGGAAATACCTCGAAGTCGGAGCCATTCGGGTGAAGGTATGCCCATCCAAGTAGTAGATTCGGCGTTAATGTCGCCACGCATGGCATCGGTGTAGCCATAGGGGCGTACAGCGTATTGCGAGTCGCTTATGGGAACGATGTCAAGGCATATATCGGATGGAATTTCGAGCGACCAGTCGTTTTCGGGTACGCCTGTGATGACGTGGCGCGAATTGAGAGTCCAGGTTGATGGAATGAAAGAGTTTTCGACCCATACATTTTCGTTGGCAGCAGTGAGTCGGTAGCCCATGATGCTGTTTTGGGTGAACAGAGCGGGGCTTGGCTTGATTTTGCGATGGAGAATGTGTCGTTGGTCGGCAACCTTAGATTGCAATGCGAGCGTGGAAGAAATAAGTTCGGCAGACGTGCCGAAGTGGTAAAATTCGCCTCCTTTCAGCGGTTGTATAGCCACAGAGAGCGAATTAATTTCGTCGTCGAGAGAGGATGGATTCTTACCTAAGGCACATCCAAAGTCGGAATAGAGGTCGTAGTAACAGATTTCGCCATCGGGTGTGTGAGAGCGTTTTTTTAGAAGATTTATGGCTTTCTCACTGAGGAGCCACAGGCCGATATCCATAAGGAAATAGTGGGTTTCGGCAAGTTGTGACAACTGCTCGACAGAAGGCTTTTGAAGCATGAAATCGAGAGCATCGGTATTGTTGCGGTCTATGACAAAGACACCGTGGTGGCTTGCAAGAGTGGCATCAGCCCATAGTCCGAAGCAAACGACATCGGCATCGGGTACGGCTTCGACAGGGGTGTTGGTGTGTATGTAGACGTCGCCACTTGCGATGAGAGCCTTGAGCCGGTTCGGAGCTTTATCCATGATTTCTTCGTAGAGCGGCATCTGAAGAGAAAGCAGAGTCTGCGCTACGCTCTGACCAAGCGCCCATCGGAAAACGGGAACCGGAGTCAGGGCTTTGCTGAGAGCTGCATATGAGGGAAGACGTCGGCTTTGACCACAGGCATGAACCATGATGCAACGGTCGCCATTTTTGTAACCTCCGCGCTCTTCCCACTGTTGAAGCAGCCAAGCTGTGCCTCCACCTGAGCCTACGCGTTTGCCTACAGGGTCGGATGCGCTAAACCATTCGTCGGAATTCAGACCGGTGAGAGAGTTGAAATCATTGGCCAAATGAGGCGGCAGTGAGATGAGCTTTTTCATTAGATGAGGAATGAATCAATTCGTATTGCAAATGTAATAAAAAAAACGAGCATCCGCCTGCGCGGATGCTCGTAGATATTGAATAGATGGGGAGAATTGGTTACTTGATTTCAGGATTGAGAATAATAGCGCGATAATTGCCCTGATCGAGCAGTCGCTTCATGAAATTCTGAACATCGGCAACGGTAATGGAGTTGAGAACATCGGTATTGCCATTGAAAGAGTCAACACCGTTGAGCGTCCAAGCAGCCATAGCGTTGAGCCATGATTCGTTGCGCTCTTTGGCTTCGGTTTGCGATTTAACCATATATTCCTTGACTGTGCTGAGCTCTTCAGGCTTGATGTTTGAAGTCATGTCGTTGAACTGCTCCTTGATGATGTTGAGCACTTTTTCCTTCATTTCCGGCTTCATGGGAAATGCGGTAAGAATCTGAGTATTCATTTTGCTAATTCGGTCGAAGCCGTTTTGTGCACTTATGGAGTAGACCGCACCTTCCTTTTCGCGCACGATGTCGATGAGGCGTTTCGACAGAATCTGTCCGGAAATGTTGGCAATCTGAGAATCCTTAGTGGTGAAAGGAATGCTACCGTAGCATGTGATGTATGCCCAAGTCTGCGGTGTTTCCATCGGAGCGGAGAACTCAGAAACACCTGAGCCACTAATCAATTCGAGCGATGGATTGAGACGAACTTTCTTATTGGCTGTCGCTGCTTTGGCATTGGCCGGAAGAGTTGCGATATATTGCTCAACGAGTGGACGGAGGGTGGTGTCGTCGAAATTGCCGACGAATATGAAAGTGTATTCAGTAGCGTTTGCTGTCATTTGATGAGCTATGCGCTCAATTTCAGTGCGACTGGCTTTTTCTACAGTTTCGGCATCAAGCATGCGCGAGCGAGGTGAATTTTTGTAAAGAGTTTCCAGAACCTTTGACTGCCAAATGAATGTCGGTTCAGCGGCCTGATTCTTCAGCATGGTGATGTAGCTGTTTTGAGTAGCCTGGTATTCCTTTTCGGGGATTGTCAGAGCCGTGAAATTCATGTAGAGCAGTTCCATCATGGTCTGAATATCCTTAGGCGTAGTGTGTCCAGAAATAGTACGCGTATTGGATGAAAATTGTGGCGTTACACCTGCCTGCTTACCGGAAAGGTATTTGCGGAGGTCTGAAGCGGTGTAGGTGCCGAGACCGGCGCAGTTGGCGAGGGCTGTCGACATGAAGCGGAGTTCGGAAGCGTTGCTATCGGGGATATCGGCAGTGCCGTTTAGAGCAATTGCCATCAGGCTAATTTCGTCTTTTTTGAAGTCGGTGTGTTTGAGGATAACCTTGACACCATTGCTTAGAGTCCATTCTTTGGCACCCCATTGGTCGAGCGATGTTTCTTTAACGACTTTGCCTTTGGCAGGGAGCTGGGGAATCAGGGGCTCGCTTTTAAGTTCTTCTTTGAATGCTTCGATGCTTTCAGCGTCAACAGCTTTGAGTGCAGCTTCAAATTGGGCTTCGGTGGGATATTCGTTGCTTTCGTTGTCGGGGCAAATGCATATGAGAGCACGATTGTTGTCGGTGACTAATTCTTTGATTGCGGCATTTACAGCTTCAACCGGAACATTCTGTGCAATCATTTTTACGGTATTGTATTCCTCTTCGATAGAAGGAATAGGAGCGTTGTCGATGAAATTGTCGACATATTGCTTAACGAAAGAGGCGTTTTCGCGATTATCGCGGTTGTTGTAGCTACGCTCGGCTTGCGAGATGATTTCATCGCGAGTGCGCTCGTATTCGGTAACGGTAAATCCGTTGCGTGAGGCGCGGAGCAGTTCGCGGTAGGCGGCGGCCATAGCAGCCGGAGCATTATTGTCCTTAGGCATTACACCGAGAGTGAGGGCATTTTTGGTTTGCGCAAGGATGTAGTTGCCGTATGAAACGCTGGCGGCAGCAAATGGCGCGTCGGGCTTTTCGGAAATATCGTTGAGACGCTGCGAGAGCATGTGGGTGATGCAACTGATTACGTAGTTCTGAGCGTAGTAGGCTACTGTGTTGCGAGCTTCGCGAGGGAGAACATCGCTCTTAATCATTAATTGAGCAACAGTGTTGGTGATTTCCTTGTCGTGACCGATGGCGTAGATGGTCTTTTCGGTATCGGGTACGGGGAAGTATGTGCGTTCAGCCGGATTTTCGGGCATTTCGATATCGGTGAAAAGTTCTTTGATTTTCGCCTCAACGCGGTCAACATCAATGTCGCCAACGACGATTACTCCCTGTAAGTCGGGACGATACCACTTTTCATAGTAGTCGCGTAGCGATTGTGGCTTGAAATTATCGATGACATCCATCGTTCCAATCGGAAGTCGGTGTCCATATGGCGAACCGGGGAATAGTTCCGGAAGCTTGCCTTCGAGAATGCGCATCTGGCCGACATTGCTACGGCGCCACTCTTCGTGGATTACGGCACGCTCGGCATCGATTTCTTCAGGGAGTAGGAGCAGATCGTTGGCCCAGTCGTGGAGGATAAGCAGACAAGAGTCTTGAACACCGACACGAGCGGCTGGGACGTTGTTGATGTTGTAGATTGTATAATCGGCACCAGTGACGGCGTTGAGGTTGACGCCAAATTTCACGCCAACGCTCTCAAGCCAGCTGATGAGCGACTTGCCAGGGAAGTGGGTTGTGCCGTTGAAACACATGTGTTCGAGGAAGTGAGCCAAACCGCGCTGGTCGTCGTTTTCAAGAACAGAACCGACTTTTTGGGCAATGTAGAAATCGACTTGTCCTTTTGGATAGTTGTTGTGACGGATGTAGTAGGTAAGGCCGTTGGGGAGCTTGCCTATTCTGACTTCTTTATCGACTCCGAGTTGCGGGAGCTGTTGGGCAACGACATTAGTCGGCAGCAGCAGGAGTGCCAGAATCAGAGCCGACATGAATCTAAACGTTTTTTTCATGTCTGAAAGTATTAAATTAGTGATTTTATTTCTTTATCGTTAGACGATGAAAGTGATGAAATGTCACACGCGTGACATTAAAAATTATTAGGTCGGTTGTGTCGACGAGGGAAGCGGAATGTGATGGAGAGTGCAACCATGATGGCAAGCACCCACGGATAGAAGAGGTATGGCCACGGAGCGGCAGGGGATATTCCAGCAAGTCCGGTGGCAAGCAGAGTCTGTGCGCCATAGGGGATGAGGCTTTGTGTGATGCACGAACAAGAGTCGAGAAGCGATGCCGTTTTGCGAGGGTCGATATTGAAGCGTTCGGCAATTTCGCGACTTATGGAGCCAGCGGTGATAATGGCTATAGTGTTGTTGGCTGTACAGAGGTTGATGATGCTAACCAGAGCCGCAATGCACCATTGGGCACCGCGCTGTCCGGAAATGCCGGCAGTGAGGGCGCGGAGAAGGAAGTTGATGCCTCCCGATGCTTTGACAATGCCGAGCATGCCGGCAGCAAGGAGAGTGATGATGATAAGGTCGCCCATGGAGTCGATGCCATCGCCTATAAGTTGACAGGCTTGAATGGGGTCTACGCCCCCTCCCAATCCGAGTAAGAGCGCTGATGCTATGCCACAGGAGAGAACGATGGTGACGTTGATGCCGCAGACAGCCATAGCAATAATGATGACGTAGGGCATTACGAGCCACCACGGGTATTGATTGCTGACGGTTGTGATTGTGGAATTTTGTCCTAATAAGATGTAAAGTAGTAGCGTAATAGTAGCGGCCGGAAGTGCGATCCAAAGGTTAGCGCGGAATTTATCGGACATGTTGCAGCCTTGAGTGCGCGTGGCAGCAATAGTGGTGTCGGAAATGAATGAAAGATTGTCGCCAAAAAAAGCACCACCAAGAACTACGGCTGTATAGAAGGCGACATTGCCACCGGCAGTGTCAGCAAGTTCGACGACGAGAGGTGTGAGTGCCACGACGGTTCCGACAGATGTGCCTATGGATAAAGAAATGAGACAGGCTGCAATAAATATGCCCGGAACGATGAATTCGGGAGGGAATATTCGGAGCGTCAGCGTAACAGTAGCGTCAATACAGCCAATGCCTTTGGCAAGAGAGGCAAACGAACCGGCAAGAATGAAAATCCATATCATATAGAGAATGTCGGTGTGGCCTGCGGCACGTGAGAAAATCTCTATGCGTCCGGCAAGAGGTTTGCCTCTGAAAATTAGAATGCTCCATATCGATGCTGCTGTCATGGCTACAGAGACGGGAACTTTGTAGAAGTCGCCAATACATAGCGAAACAACCAGATATAAGAGCATGAATACAGCGACGGGCGATAGTGCCCATAATCCTTGACGGGTCGGTATTGCAGATAGATTTTGCATTTGATGAGAATCAGTGTATTGTTAGCGAGTCGCAAAGATACGAAAAAATGCGTGGGATGCTTTTGATAGTGAGATGTGGAAATGAAAAAAATCCTGCCGGCAATGAGCTGACAGGATTTTGTTATGAATTGTAAAGTTGTTTAGAATGAGTAGCTTACGCCAAGAGAGGGGGCGAAGGCGTGAACTTTGTAGTCGGCGATGATTTCGCGTTGCTGCTGGGTGAGGAAATCGTTGTAGATGCCGCGAGTATTGTCTTTTCCGAGGCCGGCAACATACATGAAAGCGAAGTCGACAGAGAAGCTGTCGGTAGGACGGAAAGAGAAGCCAACGGTGGGCTCAATTTTGGTCATACCGGGAGTTTCGGGGTTGTAATATTGGTCGTTGACGGGAGTGGTGTCGAACATAAGACCTGCGCGAACATCAAAGCGGTTGGTGAGGGCAAACTGAGCACCAGCCTTGAAGCACCAAGCGTCTTCGTATTCTTTTTCGATGTGCTGGTCGAAACGGTCGAACTGTTCGTCGAGGAGGAAGTCGAAATCAAGGCTTTTGTATGTGCTCCATCCAGTGAACTGAGCATCGAGGGCGATGGTGAGTCGGTCGATGGGTTTGTAGGCAATACCGAATGAGATAACCTGGGGAAGAGGCATTTCTGCTTTGAAGTTGGCTTCGTTGATGAGTTTAAGTGTTGGCTCAAGATGTTTTTTCGCGATTTCGTCGTTTGCATAATTTACATATGCGTCGCCTGTATTTACTTTAGCCATCATTTTTGAGCGCCAGCTTGCACCAACGGTGATTTTATCGTTGATTTCGTACATTGCACCGATATTTACGCCACATACAACTTCGGCAGTGCCTTTAAGATTTACAGAGGCGGGAGTGATATTGCCGAATACTTGCTGTCCGAGCATTGCATCGAAAGAAGAACCGGTGACGAGACCTTTATTAAGATCAACAGAGCCCCAAGTCATCATAAGGCCTGCGCCGATTGAGAATTTCGGTGTGATGCGCCAAGAAAATGTGGGTTGGATGGTGTAAGTCTTGAGTGTAACTTTCTGGTTAAGGATGGCGCCAGCCCAGTTGTCGCCCCAGTTAATAGCTGAGCCATAGGGGGTGTAGAGAGCAATACCAGCCTGAAGATTGTCGTAGATTTTGAAAGCAGCGTTTATGGACAGGGGGGTGCTCATGCCGTTGTCGGTTTCATATTGTTTACCGTCGATAGTGGCTTTGGCTGTTGCTTTAATACCTGTGATAGCACCTGAGATGTCGATTGTTTTGCTTGAGAATGCAAGTCCGGCAGGGTTGAAAATCATGCTTTCAGATCCGAGTTTCATTGCTACTCCTGCGTGACCCATACCTAACTGCTTGGTGCTAAGAGTGTTGATTTGGTAACCCTCTGCCATGAGTGAGAGGGAGGTGGCAGCGGCTGCCACGAATGTTACAATACGTTTCATACTTCGATTAATTAGGCTGCAAAGGTATGAAAAAACGACGGGGTGACCAAGTCGCTTGGTATATGAAAAAGTGCTGTTTATGTGTGAAATACGTGTGTCGGTCGATAAAAATAAGGAGTAATATAGAAATAAAAATCGGGGCGCAGTGTCAGAAAAGACATGCGCCCCGAGTATATTTTACAGGGATTTTTTACTTATTTGAGGATGTCCTTGACAGCGTCGTTGGGCACCATCTGCTCCTGGAATGTGTAAGCACCGGTCTTGGGTGACTTCACCACTTTGATGACCTTGCTGTATGTACGTCCTTCACCTTTCTGAAGAGTTGCGACGGTTTTCTTTGCCATATCTTAGGAGTGTTATTTTATTTCTTTGTGAACTGTTACTTTCTTGAGAATGGGGTTGTACTTTTTCAACTCCAGACGACCGGTTGTGTTCTTGCGGTTTTTGGTAGTGATATAGCGAGAAGTTCCGGGCATTCCACTTGCTTTATGTTCAGTGCATTCGAGGATAACCTGAACGCGATTACCTTTAGCTTTCTTTGCCATCTTCTTTAGAATTCTAAATATGTGATTTCAGTTAAATAACCCTTTCTGACAGCTTCTTTGATAGCGGCATCGAGACCGTTTTTGTTGATGGTACGCAGACCGTTAGCCGAGAGGGTAAGCAGAATCCAAGCCTGCTCTTCAACCCAGAAGAATTTCTTGGTGAACAGGTTCACGTTGAATTTGCGCTTTGTGCGACGCTTCGAGTGGGATACGTTGTTACCCGTCATCGCTTTCTTGCCTGTAATTTGACAAATCTTTGACATGGCTGTTACTTTGTTACTTAGCTCTATTGTTACTTTTTACTTAGTCGTGCGCTCCGTGGCCGCCATCTCAGTTCTCATATCACCGTTAAACGCATCATTTTTAACGGCTTTCAAGGATGAGCCACGAAACAGAGCGCAAAGTAACAAAAAAATTGGGTAATAGCCAAACCTTTTTTGCTTTTTGTTGAATTAAAAGGTTGTTAGAGGTCGATTTTACATATTTATCGATCAGTAAAAGGTGGGGTATAGAGGAAATTTGGTAATTTTGCGAGTGTTTTTCAGTAGTAGTGTCGGTCGTGAGAACGGCACAGATTTTCTAAGATAAGGAAAGCTTGATTATGAAGAATATTGTGAATCGCTATGCTGTGTTTATCGTAGGACTTTATTTCCTTTCGTTGGGAATAGTACTGATAGTGCGCTCGGCTCTTGGTTCGACACCTGTAACAAGTGTAAATTATGTGATAAGTCTTTTTACACCGTTGTCGCTTGGAACTTGTACGCTGATATTTAATATACTTCTTATCGCGAGTGAGTTATGGCTTGTTGGCAGAGGGGGGACGCGTCGCGAAATTATGGAGATAATGCTTCAGTTGCCGTTTTCATTTGTGTTTTCAGTGTGTATAGATTTTAATATGGCTCTGACTGCCAATGTTATACCGACAAGTTATGTGATGTCGTTGGTATTATTGGCTATCGGGTGTGTGATTCAGGCTTTTGGTGTAGTGCTTGAGTTGAAGCCGCGTGTGGTAATGATGAGTGCTGAGGCTTTTGTAAAGTATGTATCAGTGCGTTATAATAAGGATTTCGGTCGTGTAAAGGTTGGCTTTGATGTGACTCTGGTGTGTATGGCGATTGCGCTGTCACTCATTATGATGCACCGTGTGGAGGGGGTGAGAGAAGGGTCGGTTATAGCAGCTTCGGTGACCGGATTTATAGTTACATTTTTGAATACCAGAATACTGACTCGGGCTTCGCTTCGGAGATTGGTGGCTCCGTTTAGACGATAGTGTGACGGCAAAAAATATAAGAATAAGTAATCCCGGAACGAATTAGGCTGTGGCCGAATTGTTCCGGGATAGTTGTTTCTTTTGATATGGTGCAGGCGTGAGTTTATGCTTTGCTGCGGTCAAGTTCTTCGCGGAGAAATTGTGATGTTGGTGATGAGCCAGCGGCAATTTCTTCAGGTGTTCCTTCGGCTATTATGCTACCGCCATTTCTTCCTCCTCCGGGACCCATGTCGATGACGTGGTCGGCGCATTTGATGACGTCGAGATTGTGCTCGATGACAAGAACGGTGTTGCCTTTGTCGACAAGACGGTTGAACACGCTCATAAGTACGCTGATGTCTTCGAAATGGAGTCCGGTAGTGGGCTCGTCGAGGATGAATAACGTTTTACCGGTGTCGCGTTTTGCCAGTTCGGTGGCGAGCTTTACGCGCTGATTTTCGCCACCGGAGAGAGTGCTTGATGGTTGTCCGAGTTTTATGTATCCGAGTCCGATTTCTTGCAGAACTTTAATCTTATTGAGAATGTTGGGAACGGAAGCAAAAAATTCGACAGCTTGATTTATGGTCATGTCGAGGACGTCGGCAATGGACTTACCTTTGAAACGAACTTCGAGAGTTTCGCGGTTGTATCGTTTGCCTCCACATACTTCACAAGGAACGAGGACATCGGGAAGAAAGTTCATTTCGATGGTGCGGTAGCCATTTCCAGAGCAGGCATCGCAGCGACCACCAGAAACGTTGAAAGAGAAACGTCCAGGTTTATATCCGCGTATTTTGGCTTCCGGAAGGTTGACGAAAAGGCTGCGAATGTCGGCGAAAACGCCTGTGTAGGTGGCGGGATTTGAACGTGGAGATCGTCCGAGAGGGGTTTGGTCGACCGTTACAACCTTGTCGATGTGCTCGATACCTTCAATGTCGTTGTAAGGGAGTGGTTCTTGCAGTGAACGGTAGAAGTGTTTGCTGAGAATAGGCTGAAGAGTAGCGTTGACGATACTTGATTTTCCACTTCCGGAGACACCGGCTACGACGGTGAGTGTGCCGAGGGGTATGCGTAGATCGACATTGCGCAAGTTGTTGCCTGTGGCTCCTTTTAGTACAATCTCTTTGCCGGAACCTTTGCGACGATTGTCGGCCGAAACAGGTATATCTTTCTGCCCGTTGAGATAGGCGGCAGTGAGAGTGTCGGTGGCGAGCATCTCTTTCGGAGTGCCCTGAAATACAACTTCTCCACCTTTGCGTCCGGCTTTGGGACCGATGTCGACAACGTAGTCGGCTTCGACCATGATGTCGCGGTCGTGTTCGACCACGATGACGGTATTTGAAGCGTCGCGTAGTTTTTTTAGCGAGTCGATGAGTCGACGATTGTCGCGCTGGTGCAAGCCAATGCTTGGTTCGTCGAGGATATAAAGGACGTTGACAAGTTCGGAGCCGATTTGAGTCGCTAAACGGATGCGCTGGCTCTCACCACCTGAAAGGGTGGCTGAACGACGGTCGAGTGAAAGATAATCAAGACCTACGTCGATGAGAAAACCTAAACGAGTGCGGATTTCCTTGACTATTTCATGAGCAATGATAGCTTGGGTAGGCGATAGGTGGCTTTCAACTTCACTGACCCACTTGTGGAGATCGGCAATGTCGAGTCGGCTTAGTTCGGCGATATTTTTTCCGTCGATGAAAAAGTGAAGAGCTTCTTTATTGAGTCGCTGTCCTTGACATTCGGGGCATACGGCACGAGAGAACCACTGTCCACTCCATTTTTTAGCTGCGCTTGATGCGTCGTCGTCCTGTTGAAGTTCGATGTATTTTACGAGACCTTCGTAGGGTACTATGTAGCCGGAGGTGGACATCGTTTCGTTTTTTATGGCGAGGTGCTCATTGGTGCCGTTTAGAATATCGTTGAGAGCTTCTTCGCATAAATCTTTGACAGGAGTGTCGATAGTGTGTCCGTATTTTTCGCAAATGGCAGATATCTGCCAGAATACCATCGAATTGCGGTATTTCCCGAGAGGGAGTATGGCTCCTGCTCGAATGGACAAATCTTCGTTAGGGATAATTTTGGCGCGATCGACGATATTTACGTTACCAAGACCTTTACAACATGGGCAAGCACCCTGCGGAGAGTTGAAAGAAAAATTGTGTGGAGCCGGTTCGCGATACGAAATACCTGAAACAGGGTCCATAAGGTGCTGACTGTAGTGGTAGGCACGGTCGTTGTCGGCATCGTAAATCATCAATTGCTTGTCGCCCTGTCGGAGAGATTCGTGGACGCTTTCGGTGAGACGTGCCGAGTCTTTAGCCGCTACTTTCAGCCGGTCGACAACCAGTTCGACAGAGTGGTTCTTGTATCGGTCGAGCTTCATTCCGACAGAAATTTCGCGTAGCTCGCCATCGACGCGTACAGTGAGATAGCCCTTTTTGCGAAGGGTTTCAAAAAGTT
This sequence comes from uncultured Bacteroides sp., assembly GCA_964416545.1. Lineage (GTDB taxonomy): Bacteria > Bacteroidota > Bacteroidia > Bacteroidales > Muribaculaceae > Paramuribaculum. The sequence goes on from CAYQEN010000021.1 coordinate 22,394, forward strand.
CCTTATAGTGACCTTTACGATTTTTGACGAGAGGGGCGAGGATGTAAATTTTTTTGCCGTCGAATCGTTCAAGTATCAGATTGACAATGCGTTCTTCGGTGTATTTAATCATCGGTTCGCCTGAAATATAGCTACGAGCTTCGCCAATACGGGCGAAGAGGAGGCGGAAAAAGTCGTAAATCTCTGTGGTAGTGCCGATTGTGCTTCGAGGGTTGCGATTGACAGTTTTTTGCTCGATTGCAATAACAGGGCTAAGTCCGGTAATCTTGTCGACATCGGGACGTTCAAGATTTCCGAGCATATTTCGAGCGTAGGCAGAGAAAGTTTCGATATAGCGACGCTGTCCTTCAGCATAGATAGTATCGAAAGCGAGGCTTGACTTGCCACTGCCACTAAGTCCGGTAACGACCGTCAGGCTTCCGTGGGGAATTGTGACGTCGATGTTTTTGAGGTTGTGGACGCGAGCGCCCATGACTTCAAGCGAATCATTGTATTCGTAGTCGGTATCCATAAGAAATGTCAGTCAATCGTATATACGTCGGTCAGACCTGTGGAGCGGAGTCCTGACTTTTGCGTGGGAATGAGTACGGTATATGTTTTGCCACGTTTGTTTTTCATCGAGCGAGAGCGAATCCATGGGTTGTGTCGTCGGAGAGTGAGGTATGTGGTGCCATTTTCCTTAGCCCATTTCGCCCAGCTTGAGATTGGGGTGTCGACAGTGACTTTTCGGTATTCAACAGGCTGATACAGGCTGCCCTCGGGGATAATGTAGCCATAACGACGTGGGTTTTCGAGAATCTCCTTCATGGCGATTACTCGAAATATGTAGCGCGATGTTTCTTGCGTGAGGTATAGGTCGAATGCAGTGTCGACCATTTGAGAGTCGAGTTCGGTGGTGATGCGAGCCGGGCCACCATTGTAGGCGGCGGCAACTGATTCCCATTTTCCGTAGCGTCGGTATAGGCTTTTCAGAAATCGGCAAGCCGCACGAGTGGACTTTTCAACATCGAAGCGTTCGTCGACGTCATCGCTGACTTCAAGACCGTATTCGCGTGCTGATGCCGGCATGAATTGCCATAGACCGGCAGCACGTGCGGGAGATACAGCTGTCGGGTCGAGATGGCTTTCGACGCAGGCCAAGTAGAGAAGATCGGTTGGTACTCCCTCTTGCTTGAGAATCGGAGCCATGACGGGGAAGAGCTTGTTGGCACGCTTGAGGGTGAGCAGAGTGGTGCCGTGGGTGAACATCATGGCGGTAAGTTCACGGTCGAAGCGTTCAAATCGGTCGACGGGATCAAGATCTATTGTCTGTCCGGCAAATTTGATTTGCGATGGAATGGCAGGACTAATGACCGGCATGGTGAGCGGTGTTTGCGCTTCGCAGGGGAGAAGTCCGGCGATAATCAGAGTGCAGAGAGTGAGTATGTGCGTTATGGTTTTGTTCATTTAAGTATAACAAATATCCTTACGATAGTGGTGGGTATTCTTGCAAATGTAGCGAAAAGCTTGCGAATGGCAATGTACGCAGATGTAGAATCAGCGCGACCGCAGTAGCAGCCGTGCCGATTAGCATGGAAATTCGTATGTAGTCTATCAGATGACTTCGAGGTTGGCTTGCAGACGCTGGCGCACAACTTCGTACATCAAGACACCCGCAGCAACAGATACGTTGAGCGAGCCAATGTGCCCGAACATAGGAATGGAAACGAAAGTGTCGCACTGGCGAAGCACTTCGTCTGAGATTCCGGTGTCTTCAGCACCCATAACGAGGGCTACCGGTTCGGTGTAGGATGCTTGCGTATAGTTGATGTCGGCTTTTTCAGTAACGGCAACAACTTTGAATCCGCTCTGTTTGAGAAATTTTACAGCGGAGAGGATTGAACGCTCTCGGCAGACGGGGAGATGATGGAGTGCGCCGGCGGAAGTTTTGATGGCATCGCCTTGAACGCTGACACTGCCACGCTCCGGAATGACAATAGCGTCGACACCGGCGCACTCGCAGGTACGAGCAATGGCACCGAAGTTGCGTACATCCGTAATGCCGTCGAGAAGAACGAGGAACGGCATCAAACCTTCTTCGTAGAGAGATGGTACAACGTTGTCGAGGCGACTATATGCTACGGCAGAGAGAATTGCAACGACGCCCTGATGGTTTTTGCGAGTAATCTTGTCGATGCGCTGAACCGGTACGCGCTGAGCGTAAATGTGGCGTTCACGTAAAAGTTCAAACAACTCTGTGGCGAGGTCGCCAGAGAGGTCTTTTTTGACTAAAATTTTGTCGATTTGCTTTCCGGCTTCGATGGCTTCCATCACGGCGCGGATACCAAAGATATATTCGTTACGTTCCATATAATTCTCAAATGTTATGATTTATTTTTAACAGAGTGAGCGCATTTTCGCGTGCGGCTTCGGATGCTTGTTCGCCACCGAGCATGAGCGCGAGTTCGTCGACGCGCTGTTCGGAAGATAGTTCGGCGATGCGAGTGTGGGTGGCGTGTTCGTCGTCTTCCTTGTATACTTTGAAGTGATGGGCGCCTTTTGCAGCCACTTGGGGCAGGTGGGTGATGACGATAACTTGTAAATTGTCGGCAATGTCGCGCATCATGTTGCCCATGCGAGCAGCTACTTCGCCAGAAACGCCGGTGTCGACTTCATCGAAAACGATTGAAGGGAGCTGCATTTTATCGGCTACGATGGCTTTTATGGATAGCATAAGACGCGAAATTTCGCCTCCGGAAGCTACTCCTGCAACTGGCATGAGTGGCTGATTTTTATTGAAGGCAAATCTAAATTCGACGTTGTCGGCACCCGTAATGTTCATGTCGGTCGGCTCAACGGCAACTTCGCAACAAAGGTTTTTCATGCCTAATGGCATAGCGCGATTGCGAAGTTCGTCGGCAAAGCGAGAGGCGGCTTTTTGACGAGCTTCGGTGATTTCAGCAGCGGTAGCTTTAGCGGCAGCACGTGCTTTTCGCGCTTCGTTTTCAAGTCGGTTGATAGCTTCGGGACCTTCTTCGAGAGCATCAAGCGACGAACGCAAACGTTGGCGCATTTCAATAAGATCGGCTTCGGATTCTGCTTTATAACGTTGTTGCAGAGAGTATAGCTCGGAGAGTCGCGTTTCGATACGTTCTAATTCGGCCGGGTCGGCGTAGAGCTTTTCGTTTGCCGATTCGAGAGAGTTGGCAATGTCTGCGAGGTCTATGCGAATGCGGTCGAGGCGAGAGGGAATATCGTCGTCAGGATTCAGAAGTTCGTCAAATTCAGAGCAGGCACCGGCGAGAGTGTCAATTCCACTGAGAATATTTGCAGTACCCTGCGAAAGAATATCGATGGCTTCGATCAGAGAGCTTTTCAGTTCGTTGGCTTTAGTCAGAGCATTTCGCTCGGCTTCGAGCTCGGCTTGTTCGCCAGGTTGCGGGTCGAATTCATCGAGTTGTTGCAGTTGATAGCGAATAAAGTCGGCATTTTCGTCGGTGTGGCGAAGCGAGGCTTTGGCAACTTTGAGACGACGAAGCGCGAGACGGTAGTCGTTGAACAGCTTTTCGTATTTAAGAAGACGGTCGGAATTGTCGGCCAAAGCATCGATGATGGAGCGTTGAAAGTCGGGCTGCGTGAGCAACTGATTTTGATGTTGCGAGTGCAAATCGATGAGACGGAGCGCGATGTCGTGAAGCTGAGAAAGGGTGACAGGGGTATCGTTGACGAACGCTCGAGAACGTCCACCCGGAGAAATCTCACGACGGAGAATGCAGACAGAATCGTCTGTGTCAATGTCGGCTTCGGAGAGGAGCAGACGTAAAGAATCGTTGTCGGTGACGTCGAAAACGGTTTCGATAATCGACTTCTTTTCGGTCTTTTTCACCGTGCGACTATCGGCACGTGCACCAAGAATGAGCGACAACGCACCAAGCATTATTGATTTACCAGCACCGGTCTCGCCTGTGATGATGTTGAGTCCAGGGTAGAAATTTACGTCTATATTGTCGATGAGAGCGTAATTGCTTACGTGTAGTTCCTTTAACATGGCTATTGACGGATTTTCTCTATGCGTTGCTTCTCTGTTGGGTAAATCGCGTCGAGAAGGTCGGCGATTTCCTTGCGTTCGGATGCGGAGGCTTTGCTATAGACGTTGATTATTTCATCGAGTTTGGAGTCGCGGAAAAGGGGGAGCGCAACCGACATAGGTGCGGCTTCGCCAATACTTTTGAGTTCGGAGAGGAGGGTGGCGGAAATCGAAGCGCGTCCGCGGTCGGGACTAACCGACATACGGTCGAGCCCCTGTCGATGGTAGGAGTAAATGAGACTGCGAATCGGAGTGGTGGCCGACGAAGTGAACGATTCAAGAATTGAGGCACGGTTGCGCGAATCATCGTAGGAACGCCATCCTGGAGTGGTGGAGCCTTGAGATTGCTGTACAATTGCAGATAGACGATCGAAGCAATCTTGTCCGCCACGAGGAGCAAACGAATCGGCATCAACGGCAATAATCAAGTAGGCGTAGAAGTCGAGCAGAGCTGTGAGGTCGCTTTCGACAGAGGTGGTAGAGAATGTGAGTTGCTCGTGCTGTCGGTATTCGAATTCGATGTCTGAATCCTTGATGTTTAGGAGAGTGGTATTGTATGACGAATCGAATACAGGACGTGTGGATTGAACTTGGAAAGTACCCTTAACTTTGTCGCGCGAGTATCCCGTGACGGTGAAGTAGATTCGGCAGTCGATTTTTTCGGTAGCACTGTATCGAGCTCGTGTGAAGGCCGTGGTGTTGAGGTAGTCGGACATTGATTCACGCAGAGTGTTGAATACGTCGCGCGAAGAAGCGTCTATACGGTCAGTATTAAGCTCTACCGTGCAGTTGAGTTCTTGTGCCGATAGAGCGGAGTGTGCGTAAATAAGCACCCCCACAATAATACTGCGGAGTATAGACAATTGTCGATTCATATTCCGGCAATTGCTTCGATAATGTCGATGGCTACTTCAGTTTTCGGTTTGGCCGGATATTCGGTCGTAGTGCCGTCGGCAAGGATGATGGAAATCTGATTGCTGTCGGAACCAAAGCAAGTGCCGGGATTGCGCAGAGAATTGAGCACAATCATATCAAGATTTTTGCGACGAATCTTTTCGATGGCGTTGGCTTGCTCGTTGTCGGTTTCGAGTGCAAAACCTACGAGAGTCTGTTCGGGGCGTTTCATGGCTCCGAGTGTGGCGGCAATGTCAGGATTTTTGACCAATTCGATTACGGGAACGTCTTGATGCTCGCGTTTGATTTTATGGTCGACGGGGTGTGCTGGAGCATAGTCGGCAACGGCAGCACACATAACAGCAATGTCGGCAGATGGGAACAGCTCTTGGCAAGATGCGCACATCTGACGTGCAGATTCGACGTTAATGACCTTGACAGAGGAATTTTTCGGCTTGATGCTTACGGGACCACTCACGATGGTGACATCGGCGCCTTGCGCAGCGGCAGCATCGGCTATAGCGTAGCCCATTTTGCCACTCGAATAGTTGCCAATGAATCGCACAGGGTCGATTTTCTCGTGGGTGGGACCGGCGGTGATGATGACTTTTTTACCTTTCAGCCTCTGGCTGTTGGAGAAATGGCGTTCAAGAACTTTGACAATCTCTTCGGGCTCTTCCATACGACCTTTACCAACGAGGTGGCTGGCAAGTTCGCCAATTGCCGGCTCGATGATGATGTTTCCGTAGCTACGCAACATTTCCAAATTGCGAACAGTGGAAGGGTGAGCCATCATGTCGAGATCCATAGCCGGAGCTACGAATACCGGTGCTTTGGCAGAGAGATAGGTGGTGACAAGCATATTGTCGGCGACTCCGTTGGCCATCTTAGCGATAGTGGAAGCTGTGGCCGGTGCAATAATCATTGCATCAGCCCAAAGTCCGAGATCGACGTGACTATTCCACTGACCGGTGTTGGCAGTGAAAAATTCGCTAATGACGGGTTTGCCGCTCAGGGTTGAGAGTGTGACAGGAGTAATAAATTCACGTCCGGCAGGAGTAATGACGACTTGTACTTCCGCTCCTTTTTTGACGAGCAGACGTACTAAAGCCGCTGACTTGTAAGCCGCGATTCCGCCGCAAATTCCGAGTATAATGTGCTTGCCTTTGAGCATAATCAGTGGCGAGTAGATTTATTGTTGAGATTTTTAACGCGGTCGTAAACGCGCTGGAAAGCCTTTTTGGTGTCGTCGGTGAAATCGCCTTGCATAATCCATCCGAAGTAGCCTGGCTCACTGCGGAGTACTGTTTCGGCGAGTTTCCCCTTATGCTTACCAAAGTTGATGACTTCGCGATTCTGTTCGTCGAATACGAGTCGTCCCATTAAATCGACGTTGCGATTGTAGGAGGTGTATTCGGATAGCGTGGCGATGTCGTGGGGAAGGTCGTCGTAGCGTTCAAGCTGAGCTTTTAGGACTTCGAAAGTAGCGCGAGTGTCGGCACTTGCCGAGTGAGCCTGGTCGAGGTCTTTGTTGCAGTAGAAGCGGTAGGCAGCGACGAGATTTCGCGGTTCGCGCTTGTGAAAAATGGTCTGAACGTCGATAAACTTCGCATCGGAGAGGTCGAACTCAACTCCGGCGCGGTCGAACTCCTGCTTAAGCATAGGAATGTCGAATCGGTTGGAGTTGAAACCGGCGATGTCGCATCCTTCAAACAGGGTGGCAAGGCTACGCGCCACCTGCTCGAAGCGGGGAGCGTCTTTGACGTCGTCGTCGGAGATATGATGAATGGCTGTCGCTTCAGCCGGAATTGGCATCCCAGGGTTGATGCGACGAGTGCGTTCAGTTTCTTCGCCTTCGGGAGTGATTTTGATAACCGAAATCTCAACTATACGGTCGTTGGTGATGTTTGTGCCGGTAGTTTCGAGATCGAAGAATATGAGGGGCTTGTTTAGCTTTAATATCATAACTTTATTCAACGATAGTCATTGGCATTAGGAGCATGAGAAGCTCTGTATCGGGGTCGTTTTCGGTTGGCAGACAGATGGCGGGTCGGCTCGGGTCGGCGAGCTTCACTACGATGTCGGTGGCAGAGAATGTAGATAAGATTTCAAGCAGATAGAGGCTACCGAATCCCATGAGCATATCTACGCCTTGATAGTCGCAGGCAACAGATTCCCAACCAGAAGTACCGTAGCCCTGGTCGCAAGCCTGAAGAGTTAGCGAGCCGTTGTTGAATTTAAATTTTATGAGGTTGATGCCTTCGTCGCCACCAACAGAAACGCGTCGTACGGCGTGGAGGAGTGACTGACGGTCGACGGTGAGCAGGTAGGGGTTGTCGGTGGGGATAACGCGGTTGTAGTCGGGGAAAACTCCCTTGATGAGTCGGCAGTCGAAAGTGTAGCGGTCGGATTCGAAAACGACATTTACACCGCTGACTGTAATACGGATGTTTTCTTCCTTGCTGAATACGTTTTTAAGGATTGTGGCACCTTTGAGGGGTAGGATGAACGAGCACTGCACGTCGGGCTTGATGGTAGCGTTGGTGAAGCGCACGAGCTTGCGAGTGTCGGTTGAAACGAATACGATGCGATCGGGCTTGATATCCCAAAGGATACCGGTGAGCTGGGGACGCAGTTCTTCGTTGCTGACAGCGAAAATGGTATTTTCAATACCTTTGAGTACAACGTCGGCCGGCGCGTCGAAAGATTCGGTGGCAGTGCCGGCGGCTTGATTTTGCATAGCGTCGGGATACTGGCTGCCTTCGATAGCCATAGTGTTGTAACAACCGTTGCTGTAATCAATAGTGACGTCAAGATTGTCGGCGACATTTATGGTCAAACCCTGATCGGGCATGAGCTTGAGCAGTTCCACAATGCGACGTGCATCAAGGCAGAACGAGCCTTCGCCCTCGGCTTCAGTCACTTCAAGGCGTCCGACGAGAGAGTTTTCCATATCGGCAGCTTTGACGGTGAGGGTGTTGTCTTTGAGGGTGAAGAGGAAATTGTTGAGAATCAGTAGAGTGTTCTTTGCACTGATGATTTTGCTCACTGCTGAGGTGACGCTATAAAGTGCGTGGCTCGATACATTGAATTTCATTTCGGTATGCTGTTTTTTTTATTATTGTCAATTATTAAAGAGGGGAGGAGAAATTAATAGAATACGTCGTCCATAGACGATTCTTCGGCGTATCCGTCCGGGTTTTCGTCGGCATCGTATTGAGAGAGTTCGTCGAGGCAGAGGTTGATGTCGGCCGGGAACTCGAATTTGGCAGACTGTGAGTAAGGTAGTTTTGAATCGGCGTATACCTTCTTGAAGAATCGGGCGTAAATAGGAAGTGCCATAGCTGCACCCTGACCATAGGTCATGCCGTTGAAGTGGATGAATCGTTCATCGCCACCAACCCATGCACCGGCGACGAGTTGAGGAGTGAATCCCATGAACCAACCGTCGGCATTGTAGTTGGTAGTACCGGTTTTGCCACCCATTTGTGCAGTGATGTTGTAAGCACCTCCGCGCAGACGGCGACCCGTACCGTTGTCGACTACGTTGAGTAACATTGAAAGAATGCGGTAGTATGCAGTCTCGCTGATTACTTCAGTGTGCTTCGGAGTGAAGTCGGCAATGATATTGCCACTATTGTCGGCGATATGTGATACAAACAGAGGCTCAACTCTCATGCCCTGATTTGCAAACGCCGAATAGGCAGCTACCATTTCAAGGACAGAAATGTCGATAGGTCCGAGACAGAGCGACATGACCGGCTGCATTTCGGTGGTGACGCCAAAATTGTGGATTGTGCGGACAAATGCAGCGGGGGAGAGCTGTGAGATGAGTCGCGCTGAAATCCAGTTGTTTGAGTTGGTCAGTGCCCAACGAAGGTCAACCATCTGTCCGATGCGCGCACTACCGGCATTACGAGGCATCCATTTCTGATCAGGTGCAAACGGATCGACGATGACGGGCTGAGTGTTTGACATCATGTCGCAAGGGGTGAAGCCTTCTTCCATGGCGTAGGTGTAGAGGAACGGCTTGACCGTAGAACCAATCTGACGGCGACCTGTGGACACCATATCGTATTTGAAGAAAGTGAAGTTGGGCCCGCCAACGTAGGCTTTAACATAGCCGGTAACGGGATCCATAGCCATGAATCCGGTGAGGAGGAAGTGTTTGTGATAAAGCAGAGAATCGCGCGGAGTCATAACGGTGTCTACCGGGCCTGCGTAGCTGAATACCTTCATTTCGCGTGGGGTGTTGAAGGCCTTGTCGATTTCTTGTTTTGACGCACCGGCTTTTGTCATCGTGCGGTAGCGGTCGGTCTGCTTTATGGCATTTTTGATGAGATGATTTACGCGGACTTCCGAAATTTCAGTGCGGTTGGTGGAATATGGCGCTCCCTTTGTGCCACGCTTTTCTTTGAAGAAAGCGGGCTGGAGATATCCACCGAGGTGCTCGGCGACAGCTTCTTCGGCGTATTTCTGCATACGTGAGTCGATGGTGGTATAGATGCGCAACCCATCGTTGTAGATGTCGTATTTTGATCCGTCGGGCTTTGGATTCTTTTCAACCCAGCCGAATAGCGGATTTCGTTCCCAAGAAATAGAGTCGGTGATGAAGCGCTGACGTTCCCAGCCGCGATAGTTTTTTCGTTCCGGTTTCTTTGCGCGCATCATGTGGCGAATTTCTTCGCGGAGGTAGGGAGCGATACCGTCGTTGTGGTTGACTCTGTGGAAGTTAATGCCAAGAGGTAGAAGTTTGAGAGAGTCGGCTTCGGCTTGAGAAAGTCGACCAGCCTTAACCATCTGCTCGAACACAACATTGCGTCGTTCGATAGCACGCTCGGGCTTTCGGATAGGATTGTAAATCGAGGGATTTTTAACCATGCCTACCAGTAGAGCGGCTTCGTGTATGTTGAGATCTTTCGGGGCTTTGCCGAAGTAGACGTGAGCAGCCGATTTGATACCAACAGCGTTGTAGAGGAAGTCGAACTGGTTGAGATACATTTTTACAATCTCGTCTTTCGAATAGAAGCGTTCAAGCTTTACGGCTATCATCCATTCGATAGGCTTTTGCATGGCGCGACTCATCAGACCGTCGCTTTCTGGAGAGTAGAGTTGCTTGGCCAGCTGCTGAGTGATTGTTGAGCCACCGCCAGCATTTTTGCGACCCATGAGGAGGGTCTTAAACGCTACGCGCATGAGTGCACGGAAGTCGATGCCCGAATGCTCTTCGTAGCGGACGTCTTCGGTGGCAATCAGAGCATCAATGACATTTGGTGAAATTTCGTCGTATTCGGCGTAGATTCGGTTGCCGGTATTGCGAAAATATCGACCGATTTCTTTGCCATCGGACGAATAAAGAATCGAGGCGAAATTGTCGCGTGGATTTTTAAGCTCTTCTACAGGAGGCATGTATCCGATGACTCCATTGTAGATGAGGACGAAGAATAGGATGATGACCACTATCAACGTCACGAAACAGCACCATAGTGTAGTGATGATGTTTCGATGAGATTTTTCACGTACTTTTTTTATGTTGCCTGTCATTTTGGTCTGTCGATTAAAAACGACGGCGCATATCGCCGCATAATAACACGCAAAGATAGCTAATCCGCTTGATTAATCGACACTCCTGCCACCCTTTTTAACAAAAATACTTTTCAGTGGAATGTGG